>NZ_JBLFJV010000006.1:0-468363 GCF_047444975.1 Streptomyces sp. CWNU-52B
CACCGCCCCCACCACCTGCGCCGCCCCCGACGCCTCGAAGATCACCAGGATCGTGACCGCCGCCCCCACGACCGGAATCAGCACATGCCGCCACCACACGACAGCCCCGCCCCCGCGCCGCACGGCGAACCAGCCGACCACGCTCGCGTGCAGCAGCGTGAAGGCGGTCAACGCCCCGACGTTGACCACCGACACCAGGTGGTCCATCCCGTCGCCCCGCCGCGCGGCCCACACCGCGGCGACCAGCGTGATGACGGCCGCGCACAGCAGAGCGACCCGCGGCACCCCGGAGTCCGTCTTCGACAGGACCCGCGGCAGCCGCCGCTCCCGGGACATCCCGAACAGCAGCCGCCCCGCCGCCGCCTGCCCGGCCAGCGCCGCGAACGCCGCCCCGATCGCCTTGCTCACGGCCACCAGATCGTGCAGCCACGTCCCGACCGAGGCGTCCACGGCGTCGTAGAAGGCCGATCCCTGCTTGACCGGATCGTCGGCGAGCTGCGCCGACGACAGCGGTTCCAGCAGGGCGACGAGGTACGACTGCGCGACGAACAGCACACCGGCGAGGGCGAGACAGAACAGCACCGCCCTGGCGACCTTCCCCGAACCGCCGGTGACCTCCTCCGCGAAGGAGGCGATCGCGTCGAAGCCGAGGTACGACAGCACCGCGACCGACACCGCGCCCAGGACCGCGGACAGCGCGAACGCCCCCTGGGAACCGTCACCGGACAGCGGCGACAGCCAGTCCCGCTGCGCCCCGTCGCGCGCGAGGACCACGATCGCCGAGACGACGAAGACAAGAAGGACCACGATCTCCATCGCGAGCACCAGGAAACCGACGCGGGCGGCGGCCCGTACGCCCCACAGGTTCAGCAGCGTCGTGACGACGACCGCGAGCGCCGTCCACACCCACCGCGAGACGTCGGGGACCAGGGAGTTCATCGCGATCCCGGAGAACAGGTACGCCACCGCCGGGATGAGGAGGTAGTCCAGCATCGCCATCCACCCGGCGATGAACCCCGCCTCCTTGCCGAGCCCCACGCGCGCGTAGGCGAACACCGACCCGGCCCGCGGCGCCACCCGCACCATCTGCGCGTAACTGAACGCGGTGAACGCCATCGCCACCGTGGCGACGACGTAGACCAGCGCGACCGCCCCGTGCGACTTGGCGTCGAGGGTCCCGTAGACACCGACCGGCGCCATGGGCGCGATGAACAGCAGCCCGTAGACCACCAGGTCACGGAAGCCGAGACTGCGCCGCAGCCCCGGCCCGGCGCCGCCCTGCCCGTCGTCGGCCGTACGGCCCGGTGTTTCCGTGTGGGACATCCATGCCTCCCGAGATCGTGCCGTGCCGGCCCCTCCCAGCCCTCTCCGGCGCTCCCGTGGTCTCCGGTGCTTCGCCCTCCCCAGCTTCTGAACAGTCTCTCCAAAGAGGTGATCTTTGACCTGTCGGGCGCGGCCTTACGATGGGGTGCATGACTGCTTCGACTGGCCGCCGTGTCCTGCTCGCCGCCCCCCGTGGCTACTGCGCGGGTGTCGACCGTGCCGTGATCGCCGTCGAGAAAGCCCTTGAGCAGTACGGGGCCCCGATCTATGTCCGCCACGAGATCGTCCACAACAAGTACGTCGTGCGCACCCTGGAGAAGAAGGGCGCGATCTTCGTCGAGCGGACCGCGGAGGTCCCCGAGGGGTCCATCGTCATGTTCTCGGCGCACGGCGTCGCCCCGGTCGTCCACGACGAGGCCGCGGCCGGCAAGCTCGCCACCATCGACGCGACCTGCCCGCTGGTCACGAAGGTCCACAAGGAAGCCGTCCGGTTCGCGAACGACGACTTCGACATCCTCCTCATCGGCCACGAGGGCCACGAGGAGGTCATCGGCACGTCCGGCGAGGCGCCCGAGCACATCACGCTGGTCGACGGCCCCGACGACGTGGCCAAGGTCGAGGTCCGCGACCCGTCCAAGGTCGTCTGGCTCTCCCAGACCACCCTGTCGGTCGACGAGACCATGGAGACTGTGGACGCGCTCAAGGAGAAGTTCCCGCAGCTCATCTCCCCGCCGAGCGACGACATCTGCTACGCCACGCAGAACCGTCAGATCGCGGTGAAGAAGCTTGCCGAGGACGCTGAGCTGGTGATCGTGGTGGGTTCGAAGAACTCCTCGAACTCGATCAGGATGGTCGAGGTCGCCCTGGACGCGGGCGCCTCCGCCGCGCACCTGGTGGACTTCGCCTCCGAGATCGACGAGGCCTGGCTGGAGGGCGTCACCACGGTCGGCCTGACCTCCGGCGCCTCGGTCCCGGACGTGCTGGTGGACGGCGTGCTGGAGTGGCTGGCCGCGCGTGGCTACGGGGACGTGGAGACGGTGAAGACGGCCGAGGAGTCGATCACCTTCTCGCTGCCGAAGGAACTCCGCCGTGACCTGCGCGCGGAGGCGGCGGCCCTGGTCGCGGACCGCACCGGAACGACCCCCTCGGGCGAGTGACTGTCCGTCGTACGACGTAACGTAGAGCCATGCAGATCTTCGGCGTGGACATCGGCGGATCAGGGATCAAGGGCGCTCCCGTGGACCTGGACCGGGGCGACCTGGCGGAGGAGCGCTACAAGGTGCTCACGCCGCACCCGGCGACACCCGACGCGGTGGCGGACGGTGTGAAGGAGGTCGTCGACCACTTCGGCTGGACGGGTCCCGTCGGGATCACCTTCCCGGGCGTGGTCACCGGCGGCTCCACGATCCGCACGGCGGCCAACGTGGACAAGGACTGGGTCGACACGGACGCCCGCGCCCTGCTCAGCGGCCGTCTCGGCGGCCTGCCGGTGACCGTGCTGAACGACGCGGACGCGGCGGGCGTCGCCGAGATGCAGTTCGGCGCGGGCAAGGACCGCCGGGGCACGGTCTTCCTGCTCACGTTCGGTACGGGGATCGGCAGCGCCCTCTTCGTGGACGGCGTCCTCGTTCCGAACACGGAGCTGGGCCACCTGGAGCTGAACGGCCACGACGCGGAGAAGCACGCCTCCACGAAGGCCAAGGAGGACCACGACCTCTCCTGGGAGCACTGGGCCCACCGCGTCCAGAAGTACCTCGCCCACGTGGAGATGCTCTTCTCGCCCGAGCTCTTCATCATCGGAGGCGGCGTCAGCCGCAAGTCGCAGAAGTTCCTGCCGCTGATCAAGGGCATCAAGGCGGAGATCGTGCCGGCCCAGCTGCAGAACAACGCGGGCATCGTGGGCGCGGCGATGCGGGCGGCGCAGAAGGACTAGGCCCATACCGGGCCGGCGGGCAGGGTCCGCGGTCGGCAGTCGGCCGCCGACGTCGTACGGCCTCAGGCGGTACGACGCCGCTGTGCGGCCTTGCGGCTCATCATCCGCGCCTTGCGTACGGTCACGATGGCCCCGGCCAGCAGCGTCCCCCCGTACAGCCAGCCCGCGTGCATCGCGAGCGCGGTGACGAGCCCCATCAGCCGGCCGCCGATGCCTCCGGTGCTGTCGGCGATCGGGAGCAGGCCGACGGCGAAGGAGATCGGCACGGCGACGACCGCGGTGACGAGGTCGGCCCGCCGCACCCACACCGCGGTCAGCACGCAGACCGGCAGGAACAGCACCCCGTAGACGACGAGGGACGCCCCGAACAGCAGCTGGTCCAGACAGGCCACCGCGACCATGGACGCGGTGCAGAACAGACCGCTGCCCAGACCGGTGAGCCGGGGGTTGGGGAACCGGCGTACCGCCCGCACGAGGGGCGAGACGGGTGCCGAGGTCCGCGGGACACCGGCTCCGGCCTGCCGGTTCGTCCGGGCACCGCCGCGTCCGGCCTGCGGGGGAAGGGGCGGGCCGCCTCGTGGCGACCGCGACGGCTGCGATGGCTGAGACGATTGCGACGGCTGTGACTGGGGAGGACGCGTCCTGTGTTGCTCCACTGGTTCAACTTAGGTCGGTTTATGTGCGGAATGGGTCCCTAACACGCGCTTTGGCCGACCTTGGCCAAGCGTTCGATACGTCGCCGGTGCGAGGTGTGGCACGCCGTAGACTGGTGGATCGCCCCGCCCCACCACCTCACGTACGGGAAGTCGCAACGTGTCGCTCACGATCGGAATCGTCGGTCTGCCGAATGTCGGCAAGTCGACCCTTTTCAACGCCCTGACCAAGAACGACGTGCTGGCGGCCAACTACCCGTTCGCCACGATCGAGCCGAACGTGGGCGTGGTCGGTGTCCCCGACCCCCGGCTGACCAAGCTCGCGGAGATCTTCGGCTCGCAGAAGATCCTGCCCGCCACCGTGGACTTCGTCGACATCGCGGGCATCGTGCGCGGCGCGAGCGAGGGCGAGGGCCTCGGCAACAAGTTCCTCGCGAACATCCGTGAGTCGGACGCGATCTGCCAGGTCATCCGTGCCTTCAAGGACGAGAACGTCGTACACGTGGACGGCAAGGTCTCGCCCAAGGACGACATCGAGACGATCAACACCGAGCTGATCCTCGCGGACCTGCAGACCATCGAGAAGGTCCTGCCGCGCCTCCAGAGGGAGTCGCGGATCAAGAAGGACGTCGTGGCGAAGGTGGCGGCGATCGAGGCGGCGAAGGAGATCCTGGACGCGGGGCAGACGCTGTTCGCCGCGGGCATCCGGCAGAACTCGGACCAGGAGGCCCTCCTCCACGACCTGCACCTGCTCACGGTCAAGCCGTTCCTGTACGTCTTCAACGTCGACGAGGACGAACTGGTCGACGAGACGTTCAAGGCCGAGCAGAGCGCCCTGGTCGCCCCCGCCGAGGCGATCTTCCTCAACGCCAAGCTGGAGTCGGACCTCGCGGAGCTGGACGACGAGGAGGCCCTGGAACTCCTCCAGTCGGTAGGAGTCGAGGAGCCCGGCCTGGCCACGCTCGCCCACGTCGGCTTCACCACCCTCGGCCTGCAGACGTACCTCACGGCAGGCCCGAAGGAATCCCGCGCCTGGACCATCAAGAAGGGCGCCACCGCCCCCGAGGCCGCCGGAGTCATCCACACCGACTTCCAGAAGGGCTTCATCAAGGCGGAGGTCATCTCCTTCGAGGACCTCGTCGAAATGGGCTCGGTGGCCGAATCCCGAGCCAAGGGCAAGGCCCGCATGGAGGGCAAGGACTATGTGATGCAGGACGGGGACGTGGTGGAGTTCCGCTTCAACGTTTAATTAAAATTCAAATCACTTTCTCGGGTATCGGAAAGTACAGGTCAGAAGGGGCCTGCCTTTGAGGGGCCCCTTCTGACCTGACCACGCGTATGGGGAGTAGTATCCAGGTGCCTACGCAGGCCTTGATGCACTCACTGTCCATTGCGGACGTCATCGTTCATCTTGATGACGTGGAAAATGGGGCGGCTCACGTCGGTGGAAACTGACCTCGCAGCTTCGTGTTATGACACCAACCACGAACAGTTGATGGCCCTTCTTTCCATGCGTCATTACGGTCAGCTCCGAACGGCATCGCCGGACGAGTTCACCTACCTGAGCGAGGTCAGTTCTGCTTAGGAGGCTCCGCGCTGGCTGGGCCACCACTCCGTCAAATCCTGACGCTGCCCCTCTATCCCTGCGGTATCTGGGCCTGCACAGGCTGGGCGTCGGAGATCGACGGTGGTCAGATCGTGCGGACGACAGGGGCGGGTTTGATGTCCTGGGCGTCGATGAGGGAGCGGATGTCCCCCGGGTCCGAGGTCCAGATGATGGCGCCGAGGCCGGCTGCCATGGTCACGACGGTGGCGTCGACGATGTCGGAGGTTCCGGCCTTGCCGCAGAGGATGCCTGCGGTTTTGGCGGTTTCGAGGCCGACTGGTACGACGTGGCACCCGGCGAGGAACTTGCCGAGTCGGACCTGGCGGCGGGAGTCCCGCCATGCCTGGCTGACGACGACGGACGGGACGTGGATGTCGCGGCCGTCTTCGAGGGCCAAACTGTGGCGGGCCCACATGCGTCGGTCGTCGTTGTCGATGGCGATGAGTACCCCGGCGTCGTACAGGTAGGGGATGTTCACGCGGCCGAGGCTCCCGAGCTGCTGAGGTACTCGGCGTCGGCGGCGGCCAGGTCCGCGCGGGCGGCGGCGACCTCTTCCGGGGTGAAGGCGCCGTGTTCGGCCTGCCACTCCTGGATGACGGCTCGGCCGGCGCGCAGGCGCAGCTCCCGTTCGGCTGCTCCGGCGACGAGGCGGGAGAGCGGGATGCCTTCTTCCTCGGCGGCTCCGGCCAGGGCTTCGACCAGGGCTTCGTCGAGAGTGATAGTCACCTTCTTGGTAGCCATACATCAACCATAGCGCGGTATGGCCTTCGGTGTGGATGTGCGGATCACGTGCCGACGAGGCTGGGTCCACATGTGGCGAGGTCGAGCTGATCGCGGAACGCATCGCCCCGCAGTATCGGCTCGCGGTCTACCTTCAGGTGGGTACCGGCCGGCGCCTCAGCGAGGCCCTGGACCCGATCCGGCAGGCGTGCAAGTCCGCAGGGGTCCGACTCTTTCGAGTCGGGCCCCTGGTTTTTCCCGGGGCGGAACCGGGGGCGTCATGATCGTAGCGGTGTTGTCATGGCCTCGTAACTGCGCTTCTCCCCTGGTCGGGGCGTCGGGCAAGGTGGTGGTCAGTTCGACAGGCGGGCCGTGACGATCGGGCGCCTGCATCGTCGCTACCAGCTGAGGGAACCTCATCATGCTTCGCAGCCACCGCCGCAGGACCGCGCTCACCGCCACTGCCCTGATGGCCACGGCGCTGCTTCTCACGGCTTGTGAGGGCGAGGACTCGGCAAACTCCGGTACGTCGAACGGTTCCGCGGCGTCGGAGTCGGCTGCCAAGGGCGGGTCCGGCGGCAAGGACGGCGCTGACAGCGCCGGGGCGGACTCGGGCAAGGCCTCGGGCGGCAAGGCGACGGGAAGCTGGGCCGGTGCGGTCTCCTACCTGGCGCCGGGCAAGTACATGGTGACCCGCAAGGGGGAGGCCGGGCAGGCGTTCTTCACCTCGGACGACACCGACATCCAGGGCGCGGGCACGATCTGCGGTGACGCGGAGGGCCAGGCGGCGACGCCTTGCAGCGAGGACGAGCTCGAGACCGCGTCCAAGAAGGGCTTCGGGGCGACGGTCAAGCTCGAAGACGGTGTGGCGGTGAGCATCGTCGAGGACCACACCGACAGCGGCGGCGGGACCGATGACGACTCGGACAGCGGCGAGACGGCCGGGCTCGTCACCGGGACGCTCGGGTTCATGGCGCCGGGCAAGTACCTGCTGACGAACACGTTCGAGGGCCCCGACCGTTCGTTCTTCACCGCCGACGACACCACCATCAACGGCGCCGGAATCATCTGCGGTGAAGAGGGCCAGGCCACGAAGCCCTGCAGCGAGGACGAGCTCGAGGCGGCCGCCAAGAAGGGCGACCTCATCGTCGTCGTCGACATCAAGGACGGTGTCGCCGTCACCATCGACGAGAACCACAACTGATTCCGCGTGCGACCGCGCGGTGGGCGGTGAGGGGAAACCGCCGCCTGAAGCGGTCGCGCACCAGGAGCAGTCGCGTACGTCGGCGGCGTACCTGATCTGACGGCCTGTTGGCACTTCGGCCCGTCATCGAGCAGGTGCGAGTGACGTCCGCTGACTGCTCACTGCTGTTGTACGGCGTCGGCGACCTCGGGTGCGGGACGGGCACCGTCTTCTTCACGCGCCGGCGGGAGTTCCGTGCTCCGCGTCCGCGGCGTGGAGGACTTCCTGGATCAGCAGGTCCAGGTCGTCCGTGGTGGTGCGGTAGTTGCACAGCGCGGCGCGCAGGACGGTGCGGCCGTGGACGGTGACCGTGGCGAGGTAGGCGCGCCCGCCGGCCTGGACCCGGTGGGCGATACGGGCGTGCAGGGCATCCGGGTCGTCCCCGGCCGGGTCGGTGATCCGGAAGCAGGCGACCGGCCACGGACCGCCTGCCAGCAGGTGGAGCCGGGGGTGCGCGGTGATCTGTTCGCGCAGCCGGCCGGCGAGGGCCAGGTAGTGCTCGATCAGGGCGGTGACGCCGTCGCGGCCCAGGTGGTGCAGGGTGGCCCACAGGCCGAGGGCCCGGGTACCCGGACGGGTCAGCTCGATCGTGGCGTGGGACAGCCACGGCAGGGCGTCCGGTTCGCCGGCGGTGAGGTAGGAGGCCTGGTGGGCGAAGGCCGTGTGCAGGTGTTCCGGGTCCGGGACGAGCAACGCCCCGCAGCCCACCGGCACGCTGAGGGTCTTGTGCGGGTCCACCGTCAGTGAGTCGACGCCGCCGATGCCCGCGTAACGGGGTGCCAGGGCCGGTACGGCGGCGCCGAGTCCGCCCCAGGCCCCGTCCGCGTGGTGCCACATCCCCACGCTCCGGCACAGGTCCGTGACCGGTTCGAGCGGATCGACGGCGCCCGTGGCGGTGGTGCCCACGGTGGTGACGGTGCAGAAGGGCAGCAGGCCCGCGTCCAGGTCGGCGGTGACCGCGGCGCGCAGCGCGGCGGGGTCAAGCCGGTCGTGCGCGTCGGTGGCGACGGGACGCAGCCGGTGGGCGGGCAGGCCGACGCAGGCGGCCGCCCTGACGACGGACATATGTGCCTGGGCGCTGTAGTAGAGGGTGAGCCGGGCGTGGTCGCGGTCGAAGGCGGGGCCGTCGCCGGAGCCGCGCCGGGTCAGGAACCAGGTGCGGGCCGTGGCCAGGGCGAGCAGGTTGGCCATGGAGCCACCGCTGGTCAGCACCCCGCCGGCGCTGTCGGGCAGGCCCGCGAGGCCGGCGAGCATGCGTACGGTGCCGCGTTCGAGGTCCATGAGGGCGTGCTCGCCCATCCCGCAGGTCGCGTTGACGGCGCAGGCGAGCAGTTCACCGATGATCCCGGCGGGTGCGGGCGGTGAGTTGACCCAGGCGAAGAACGCGGGGTGTCCGTTACCGGTCGGGTACGGCGCGATCGCGTGGCGCACGAAGTCCAGCACCTCGCCCAACTCGCCACCGTGTTCGGGGAGTTGGCCCTCCCGTAATAGGGATCGCACCTGTGGGGGCAGGGGGCGGCCCACCGGGCCCCGGGGCAGTTCACTCAGGTACCGGGCGGCCCACTCGGCCGCCGATACGAGTTCGTCCCGCAGCACCTTCGTATGCGCCGCCGGTGGCGCCGGGGCCGGGCAGGACGCGCCGCCGAACTGGGACGGGACACGGTCGTACGAGGAGGGGTGAGCCATGATGCCGCGTGGGGCCTTTCGTCGTCACGAGGCCCCCTGGTCGGTGAAGCGAGGCCGTGATCGTAACGAGCTGCTCGCCCTGGCCGACACGCCACAACCACGGTGGGGGCGCCGCGAGTTCTCGGCGGTTGGTCGTGGGTCCTTGTCCTTGTCTTGGCCCGAGTCCGAGTCCGAGTCCTGGTCCTGGTCCTGGTCCGACGAATCACCGCCGTTCCGGTGTGTTCCAGGCTGTCAACTTACGCGGTGAAGGTTATTGGCGGAGATCTCTTGCCGAGCTGAGCTTACGTATGTAGTCTTACGACCGTAAGCAAACGAACGAGACCTCACCTCAAGGGGAACGCCATGAACAGCACCGCCAACGTCGCCGTCACCGCCACCGAGATCGTGCTGCCCGGAAAGGTCGAGCCGGAGGGCCTGGAGACCCGGACCCGTGAGCTGGCTGAGCCGGCGAAGGGGCAGGTCGTCCTGCGGATGGACGCGACGGGGGTCTCGTTCGCCGAGCAGCAGATGCGCCTGGGTACGTACTTCGACCAGCCGCCGTTCCCCTTCGTGCCCGGCTACGACCTGGTCGGCACGGTCACCGAGGTCGGACCCGGCGTGGACGCCGAGTTGGTCGGCCGCCGGTTCGCTGCGGTCACCAAGGTCGGCGCGTGGGCCAGCCATCTGCTGATCGACGCCGTGGACCTGATGCCGGTGCCCGACGGCGTGGACGCGGCGGACGCGGAGACCGTGGTCGTCAACGGAGTCACCGCCTGGCAGATGCTGCACCGGACGGCCAAGGTCCGGGCCGGCGGGACGATCGTGGTGCTGGGCGCGAACGGCGGTGTCGGCTCCACGCTCGTGCAGCTGGCCCGGCACGCCGGCCTGACGGTGATCGGTACGGCCTCGGAGCGCCACCACGCGGCGGTACGTGAGCTGGGCGCGACGCCGGTCGACTACCGCGACCCGGACATGTACGCCCGTATCCGGGAGCTCGCGCCCGACGGTGTGGACGCGGTCTTCGACCACGTCGGCGGGGCCGGGGTGGAGGAGTCGTGGCGGCTGCTGCGCAAGGGCGGCACGCTGGTCTCCTACGGCTCCGCGGCGTCGAAGGGTGACGAGGGCAACTCGCAGCTGCCGGTGCTGAAGCTGTTCGGGCAGCTCGCGGCGTGGAACAACCTGCCCAACGGCAAGAGCGCGCACTTCTACAACCTGTGGGCCGGCAAGCGCCGCTGCCGCGCGTCCTGGCAGCGCCGGATGAGCGAGGACCTCACCCAGGTACTGCGGCTGGTGGCCGACGGCACCGTCGTCCCGCAGATCGCCGCCCGGATCCCACTGGCGGACGCCGCGTCGGCGCTGACGCTGGCCGAGTCCCGTACCGTCGCCGGCAAGGTCGTCATCGTTCCCGGGGTGTGACGCGGGAACCGCCGCCGTTGCGGCGTCCGCCGGCTGGACGGCCGGTGTCGAGCCCGGCCGCAGGGTCGCCGATATGGCGCCCGCGGCCGGGCTCCCGACGTTTCGCCTGTCGGCGGGACCGGCGGCGTGGGGTCTGTTGGCCGGGTTGCCGGTGTTGGGTTCGCCCGCGGATCCCGGTGTGGGGTTCGTCCGCCGGGCTGTTGGTGTGGGGCGGTCGGTGACGGTTGGCAGGGGTGCCGGAGTTGAGATCGGCGGCCTGCTCGCGGCCGGTCTTCTCGACCGGCCTTCGTGGTCATCGCGTTGCCGGTGTGGGGTTCCGTCTACCGGCCGGTGATGTGGAGTCGTCCGGGGGCGGTTGCCCGCGCGGGCGCCGGGGTCGACCGGCCTCGCCCTGAGCGTGGCCCGGTTCGGGGCGGGAATTGCCGCCTCCCCAGGACGAGTTGAGCGGCTCCCGCTCGCCGACCGCCTTCGCCGTGTCCGCCCCTGTGTGTCGACGACCTGCCGATCCGCTCCCGGTCGGATTCTTCGGCGATTTATAGTTACAGTCGTAAGGTAAGAGTGCTAAGGTTACGGACGTAAGGTTGAAGCAGCCCGCCACCCCGGAGGTTCCCGTCATGTCCGTCGCCGCCCCCCTCGCCGCCACCAGCACCGTCACGCAGGCCCACGCCCCCGGCGAGGTCGACAACCGTGCGACCTACCTGAGCTTCGGGCTCGCCTACCTGCTCGGTCACGGTGCCGCGGCCGTCTCCAAGGGCGACGCACCCGTGCTCGATCTGCCCGGCTGGCTGCCCATGGCTCTTCTCGGGGCCGGGCTCGCCGTCGGCACCGTGCAGGCCACCGTCGCCGCGCTGCGGGCCCAGCGCGCCGCCACCCACCCCGACGACGTCCTCTCCGGCAAGCTCCTCGGCGCCGCCTGGGTCACCGCCTTCGCCGCCCTGTTCCTCGCCATCACCGGGCTGACGTCCACCCTCGACAACCCCGACCTGCAGACCGTGCTGTGGCCGACCGGATCCGGCCTCATCGTCGGCCTCCTCTACATCGCCGAGGGCGCCCAGCGCCGCAACCTCCTGCACTACGGCCTCGGCACCTGGCTCGCCCTCACGTCCACCGCCGCGCTCCTCGCCGGCAGCACCGGCCTCTACTGGGTCCTCACCCTCGCCGGCGGCGGCGCCTACGCCGTCGCGACCCTTCTCGAAGGCCGCCGCCTCACCGGCGCCGCAAGCCGCGTCCGGCAGTGAGGTCCACGAGAGAGGCGGGAGACAGAGAGAGCAGCGAGAGCGGCGAGAGCGGCGAGACAAGGCCTCCGGGGCCGGTGCGGACCACCAGGTCCGTCGGTCACCGGGGGCTTTTCCGTTCCCCCGGCAGGTGTTCGACCGCGTTGAGGAAGTCCTCGAAGGCCCGGGTCGTGCGAGTGAGGTCGCCGGTCGCGTCCAGGTCCATGAGGAGGCCGCGGATCACCGCGAGGACGAGCGTCGCGAGTTCCGGGCGGCCGATGCCGTGCAGGCCGTCCTCCAGGGGACCGAGCCAGTCGGTCGTCGCGGTGCGCCGGAAGTCGGGCCACAGCTGTTGCTCCGCGCTCTCGCGCAGCCGGCCGAACATCCTCAGGTACGGCTGCCCGTCAGGGCCCGTGATGGAGGTCCAGGCACGGCTCAGGGTGGCCGTGTACGGCTCGTCGGGGCGTACCCGCAGAAGGTCGCCGAACGTGTCGAGCTGGCGTTGCCGCGCCCGCCCGAGGACGGCCCGGAGCAGGGCGTCGCGGGTGCCGAAGTGGTAGATCAGCATGCGGGCCGAGGTGCCGGTGGCGGAGGCCAGCGGTTCGAGCCGGTCGGGGAGGCCGTGCGCGAGGGCGTGATCGGCGCAGGCGTCGAGCAGCCTCTCCTTGATGTGCGGTTGCGGTCGTCTGCCCACGGCCGCACTTTTTCACGTAACAACCACTACGTCTACAGTTTGGACCGGGCTGACCGGGCTGGCCGGGCGGACGAAGTGGCGGGGTGGCTATGAGAGTGGTGTTCGTGCACGGGGCCTGTGTGCGGGACGGGTCGTGGTGGTGGCACCGCACCGCCGGGCTGCTGGCGGCGCGAGGCGTGTCGAGCGTGGCTCCCGCGCTGCCGAGCTGCGGTGAGGCGGGCCCGCCCGGCGGTGTCGCGGGGCCGGGGCTGCCCGAGGACGTCGCCGCGGTGCGGCGGGTGCTGCGGACCGGTGACGAGCCGACCGTCGTGGTCGCCCACAGCTACGGCGGCATCGTCACCGCGGAGGCCGCCGCCGGAATCGGGTCGGTGCGCCACCTGGTGCTGGTCTCCAGCTATCTGCCCGAGGTCGGGCAGAGCCTGTCGGAGTTCGGGGACGGCGGCCCCGCCCCGTTCCTGGACGTCGACCCGGAGGCGGGCACGTTCGGGGTCCGCCCCGAGCTGCTGGTGGACACGTTCCTGCAGGACTGCGACTCCGAGGTCCGGGCGCAGGCGGCGGACCACCTGGCCCGGCAGAGCGTGCACGTCACCGGGCAGCCGGTCGGGGCGGCCGCGTGGCGGCAGGTGCCCTCGACGTATGTCGTCTGCGCCCAGGACCGGGGCACCCCGCCGCGGTCGCAGCGGGAGTTCGCCCGCCGGGCCGGCGACGTCGTCGAGGTCGACGCCGGCCACCACCCGTTCCTGTCCCGGCCCGAGGTGGTACGGGACCTGCTGCTGGACCTGGACCTGGACCTGACCTGAGTCCGAGCCTGTGACGGAGGCGCCGATCAGGCGCGGCGGCGGTTTCCGGTGACGACCCGGTACAGGCCCAGGAGGATGAGCGAGCCGACGATGGCGGCGATCCAGGTGGAGATGTCGAAGAAGCCGTCGATGGAGTCGACACCGAAGATGACCTTGCCGAGCCAGCCGCCGAGGAGGCCGCCCGCGACGCCGATGAGCATCGTGATGATGATGCCGCCCGGGTCCTTGCCGGGCATGATCGCCTTGGCGATGAGGCCCGCGAGCAGACCGATGAGTATCCAGGCGATGATGCCCATGATGTGTGTCTCCTACCTGGTCGTATAAAGAATGCGTCAGGACATGAATGCGTCAGAGAACCGAGTGTTCCGCCTCGGTGTTCTCAAACGCTTCATCCGACATCAGGAGGGGTGACGGACATCATCTCCGGCCCGCGGAACGCGGAACGTCTTCGGCCCGCGGGGCTCTCACCCGTGGGGGAGGATCACCGCGCGCCCGTTGATCGTCCCCGCGTGCAGGCGCTCGTACGCGAGCGGCGCCTCGTCGAGTGAGAAGGTCTCCGTGTGCACGGACACGGCGCCGGACCTGGCCAGTGCGAGGACCTCGACGAGTTCGCTCCGGCTGCCCCAGTAGGGGGCGCTGACCGACACCTCGAAGGGCAGCTCCCCGAAGCCGACGGGGAGGGTCCCGCCGCCGATGCCGACGATCGTGACGTCGCCCTCGACGGCCGCGGCGGCTCCCGCCGTGGTCACGGTGGGCTGAGCCCCGACGAAGTCGAAGACCGCCTCCGCCCCGACGCCGCCGGTGAGTTCACGCACCGCGGCAGCCGCCTGCGCGTCGGACAGCACGGTCTCGTGGGCGCCGACCTCCCGGGCCAGCCGCAGCTTCTCCTCGGTCACGTCGAGGGCCACCACCCGGGCCGGGGTCATGGCCCGCAGCAGCTGGATGGCGACGTGCCCGAGCCCGCCCGTGCCGATGACCACGGCGGTCGACCCCGGCACCAGCTTCGGCAGCGAGCGCTTGATCGCGTGGTACGGCGTCAGCCCCGCGTCCGTCAGCGCCACCGCCGCGGCCGGGTCGAGCCCGTCCAACGGCACCAGATGCCGCGCGTCGTCCACCAGCAGGTACTCCGCCATGGAGCCCGGCGCCCCGAGTCCCGGCGGCCGGATGCCCAGTTCGTCGGCGCGCAGGCAGTAGTTCTCCTTGCCCTCCGCGCACTTGGCGCAGGTGCCGCAGCCCCAGGGGCCGTACACGGCGACCGCGTCGCCCTCCCGGACGCCGGTGACCCCCGCGCCGAGCGCGGCGACCGTGCCCACGCCCTCGTGGCCGAGGGTGAGCGGCAGCTCGTACGGAAATCCCTCGGCGGGCCAGCTCATCACGGCGATGTCGGAGTGGCACGCGCCCGCCGCGGTGACTTTCAACAGGACCTGTCCGGGGCCGGGTTCGGGGTCGGGGACGACCACGACCTCCGGGGCGGCGCCGATGGTGCGGTACTGAAGTGCCTTCATGACCCGACTTCTTCCTGTGCTTCCCGCTGTGCTGCTACTGGTGTCTCTTGAGATGTCTCGTGAGATGCCTCGTGAGTGCCTCTTGAGGTGTCTCTTCCGTGCTCAGACGGCGGTGTACGCGCCGTCGGCCAGGTGGTAGCTGCCGGTCACGAACGAGGAGCGCTCGGAAAGCAGGAAGGCGATCAGTTCGGCGACCTCGTCGGGGCGGCCGAGCCGGCCGGCGGGGTGCAGCCCGACCAGACCGTCGTAGGCCGCCTTGTCCATGGTCTGGAGCAGCGGGGTCTCGATGAAGCCGGGGCCGACCACGTTGACGCGGATGCCCTTGGCCGCGTACTCGGCGGCGGCGGTCTTGGTCAGGCCCACCACACCGTGCTTGGCGGCCACGTACGCGGAGGAGCCCGGGAAGCCGACCGTGCCGAGGATGGAGGCCACGTTCACGATGGCACCGCCCCCGGCCGCTTCGACGGCGGGCAGCTCGTGACGCAGGGAGTAGAAGACACCGTCGAGGTTGGTGCGCACCACGCGGTCGTACGCCTCGATGTCGTACTCGCCGGTCGGCGCGCTCGGGCCGCCGATGCCGGCGTTGTTCACGGCCAGATGCAGCGCGCCGTAGGTGTCGACGGCGAAGGCGACGGCCGCCGCGACGGAGTCGGGCCGGGTCACGTCCACCTCGACCGCGGCGGCCTCGATGCCCTGCGTCCGCAGGTCGGCGGCGGCCTTCTCGGCGCCCTCGGCGTTGTAGTCGGCGATCACGACGTTGGCGCCGCCCGCGCCGAGGCGGAGGGCGGTGGCCAGGCCGATGCCCGAGGCGGCGCCGGTGACCAGGACGGTCTTCCCGGCGAACTCGGTCGCGTAGTCGGTGACGGGGGTGTTGTTGCCGGTGGTGTTCATGGTGCTCTCACTCTTCGGGGATCTCGGGAATCGTGGTGATCCCGGGAATTTCGGGGTTGGTGTGCGAGACCGCGGACGCGGCCTCCTGGGTCAGGGCGTCGTAGGCCCGCTCCACCAGGGCGGGGAGGTCCGCGACAGCCGGGTCCTGGTCGGCGGCGCCGCGTGCCCAGATGCGCAGGGCGGCGGTGAGCACTCCGGCGGCGGCGTCGACCACGACGGCGGGGCGGATGTCCCGTACGGGGTGGTCGGCGGCGTCGATGCCGAGCCGGTCGGCGAGGATCCGGATCGAGTCGTCCTGGGCGTCGACCCGGATGCGTTCGTAGGCGGCGAACAGGGCCGGCTCGCGGTCGAGGAGGGCCAGCAGGCTTCGTATACGGGGGTGCAGGTGCCAGGCCGGGTCGTTCCGGCCGGCGAGCCAGTCGCGCACGGCCCGGCGGTAGGCGAGCAACGGCGGTTCGGCGGCGGGCCGTTCCCGCAGCAGGGCGTTGATGCGGTCGCCGTCGCCCCGTACGAAGTCGAGGGCCGCGTCCTCCTTGCCGACGAAGTACCGGCTGAAGGTGCGGCGGGTGACGTCGGCGCGCTCCGCGATGGCCTCGACCGTGGTGGCGGCGAGTCCGCGCTCCAGGATCAGGTCGACGGCGGCGGTCGCCAGGGCGTTGCGGGTCTGCCTGGCCTTGCGCTGCCGCCGGTCTTCTGCGGCGTCCGGGATGTGCGTGGCGTCCGTGCTCTTCGCGGTGTTCATGGCGTCCATGACGTCCATGGTGACCGTGGCGGTGCCGGGCTCCGTCGCCTGCGTTGCCTCCATGCCTTCGACAGTACCTCTTCATGTCCCATTGGGACATCTTTCCCGGTGGGACATTCGGTCAGGTGGGCGGATCGACCGGAGAGGCGAGGCGGAGCGAGCGCTGTTCCGCGAGCATGCGCAGGTGCACGCGTGCCTCGGTGACGGCTTTCGGTTCGAGGTCGGCGAGGAGCACGGTGTTCTGGCCGGGGCCGGCGTGGGAGACCGTGCCGCCGTCGGGGCCGTACACCGCGCTGAGGCCGTCGCACGGGCGGTGGGCGGGGCCTTCGAGCGGGTTGGCGAACACGGTGTAGATCGTGTTCTCCAGGGCGCGGGCCTTGAGGTAGACGGCGGCGCGGTGCTCGGTCCCGGCGGCGAAGGCGGCCGGGTACAGCTGGGCGTGGGCGCCCGCCAGGGCCGCGGCACGGGCGTGTTCGGGGAAGGACATGTCGTAACAGATCCCGAGCCCGAGGCGCCAGTCGTCGACGGTCAGGAACGCTCCCCGGGTGCCGGGGGAGAACAGGTCCGCTTCCTCGTCGTGCCAGAGGTGTTGTTTGTCGTAGACGACGGTGACGGTGCCGCCGGGCTCCACCGCCAGGAGCGAGTTCGTGAGCCGGCCGTCGTGCCGGCGTACGGCGGCGCCGATCACCACGGTGATCCGGCGATGGACCGCGATGTCGACGAGCGGGTCCAGACGCCGGTCGGTGATGTGCCGGGTGCGGTCGGCGTGCACCACAGCGGCACCCGCACCCGCACCCGCCTCCGCCTGCGCCTCCGCAGTGGCAGTGGCGTCGGTGGTGGCCTCGGCGAGTCGGGGCAGGTCGTAGGAGCACAGGTGGAGTTCGGGGAGGACGACGAGCCGGGCGCCCTCGCGTGCGGCGTGCGCGGCCCTGGCCGCGGCGGCGCGGGCGTTGTCGGCGACCTTGAGGGGACGGGCCGCGTTCTGCACGACCGCGATCCGCAGAGAGGTCTCAGGGAGGGGGCCGGGGAGCGCCTCGTGGGCGAGGGGCGCGGTGGCGAAGGGCGCTGTGGCCAGGGGCGAGACGGTGAAGGGCGAGAGGGCGGAGGCCGAAAGGGCGGAGGGCGCGCTGGAGTCGGGCACGCTGGAGTCGGGCCCGGTGGCGTCGGGCGCGGTCATCGGGCGGTTCCTGAGATCGCTGTGAAGCCGGGCTTGGCGCCCTCCCGTTCGACGACGACGCGGTGGTCGGGCAGGCGGTGTGTCGCCAGGCCCGGCGGGAGAGGGACGTCCACCAGGAGGTCGTCGTACCGGTTCGAGGGGAAGGTGCCGAGCGGGGTCGGGGTGCCGTCGGCGTCCAGCAGGCCCACCCGCCACTCCTGCGGGCCGTCGAGGGCCGGGCCGGTGGCCGCCACCCGCAGCAGATCGCCGGGCCGCAGCTCGGCGGCCGCGACGACGGCGGTACGCCGGACGGGTTCGCCCAGGGTGTGCATGGCGCCGTGCTTCACCAAGGGCCGGGGCAAGGACAGGGACGGGGACGAGGAAAGGGGCGGGCGGTCCGGGACGTGCGCGGCCACCACCTCGCCCAGGTACATGGTGTGCACGGGGAGGGGGACGATCTGCCGCAGCCGGCATTCGACGGCCAGCACGCCGCCGGTGACCCACGGCGTGCCGGTCGCCTCCGGAGTGCCGAAGCCGATGAGTTCGCTGCCGCTCTTGTCGATGTCGGTGAGGGAGAAGCTGCCGGCGAAATCGGCGAGTTCGGCCTGGTCCTCGGCGCACAGGGTCACGGAGAACTCGCCCGCGGCCTCGATGAGCCGACGGGTGGCGGCGCGCGGGCCGAGCACCACGGCCGCGTACAGGGGCTGCTTGTTGACGAAGTAGGACCACTCGGCCGACATCACATTGGTGACGCCGTCACGGTGGGCGCTGACCAGACCCACGGTGCTGGTCAGCCTCTTCCACAGGTCGTCGGGTATGTCGCTCGTCATGCGTCTGCCTCCGTCGGATCGTGGGGCTGGGGCTGGGGCTGGGATCGCTGGGATTTTCGGGACTGCCGGGGGTGTGGTGGGTGGCTCAGGGCGAGGCGGAATCCGGCCGGGTAGAGCGGCCCGGGGAACGGGCCGTGGCGGCGGCGGGTGCGGGTGAGGTCGCCGTAGCGGCAGAAGCTCCCGCCGCGGGCGATCCGGTACTCGCCCATGGTCTGGACGAGGTGGTCGGGGACGAACGGGCCGCCGGGATAGGGGCGGTAGGAGTCGGCGACGTACTCCTCGACGTTCCCTCCCATGTCGAGCACGCCGAACGGGGAGCGGCCCGCGGGGAACGCGCCCACCGGAGTCGTGGTGTGGACGCCGCTCTCACGGGTGTTGGCGGCGTCCGCGTCGAAGGTGTCGCCCCAGGGATGGGCGCGCCCGTCCGGGCCCTTGGCCGCGTACTCCCATTCGGCCTCGGTGGGCAGCCGCCAGGGCAGACCGGTGCGGCGGCCCAGCCAGGCGGCGTAGGCGTCGGCGTCGGCGGGCCGGACGCCGGCCACGGGGTGGTTGGCGCGGTCGTAGGGGTAGGCGCCCAGGTACCAGGTGGTGGGGCGGGCGGGGTGGCCGCTGTCGCGGAGGAAGGCGTGGTACTCGGAGTTGGTGACCGGATAGGTGCCGATCCAGTGGTCGGCCAGGTCCACCCGGTGGGCGGGGGTCTCCTTCTCGATCCACTCGCGCTCCACGCCCACGTGCGCCCACCGGCCGACGACCGCGGACACGTCCCGCTCGGGCAGCCCGATCTCGACGGTGCCGCCCGGCACGGCGCACACCGAAGGGACGGCGTCCGCCGCGGGGAGAGGGGTGAGGCGCGGGTCCCCGAGCAGCGCGAGGATGCCGCCCGCCGCCAGTCGGACGGGCAGGGGTACCGAGCCGTCCTCGACCAGCGACGCCAGTTCCCGGGGGCCGGCCCCGGTGAGCCGGGCGGTGTCCTCGGCGGACGGCCTGAGGCGTCGCGGGTCGGCCGGCTCCGCGTGCTCCTGGAAGTGGGGGGAGCCGGCGACGTCCTCCAGTCTCATGTCGCTTCCTTCGCTTCCTTCATCTCCTTTGTCTCTTTCATCTTTTTCGTTTCCTTTGTTTCCTTTGTTTCGAGACCGGGGGCCGGGAGGTGGTGGCCGCTGCGGGCCTTCGCCGCCAGGTAGGCGGCGTTCTCGGGTGTCAGGTGCACCCCGGTGGGCACGGTTTCGGCGATCTCGATGCCGTGGCCGCGCAACTGCCGCACCTTGTCGGGGTTGTTGGTGAGCAGGCGGACGCGGCGCAGACCGAGGGTGTGCAGCATGACGGCCGCGGTCAGGTAGTCGCGTTCGTCGGCGCCGCGTCCGATGAGCCGGTTGGCCTCGAAGGTGTCGACGCCCCGGTCCTGGCCCTGGCCCTGCAGCAGGTAGGTGTCCAGCTTGTTGTAGAGGCCGATGCCGCGGCCCTCCTGGCGCAGATGGAGCAGGACGCCGCCGTGCGCGGCGAGCAGGTTCAGGGCCTCGTCGAGTTGCGGACCGCAGTCGCAGCGGGTGGAGCCGAACACGTCGCCGGTCAGGCACTCGCTGTGCAGCCGGACCAGGGGCGGCTCCCGGGTGTCCCACGGGGGCACCAGACAGGCCAGGTGCTCGCCGTCGTCGGGCAGACCGCGGAAGGTGACCAGCTCGGCTGTTCGTCCCGCGGCGCGGCCCAGGACGACGGGTACGCGGGCCCGCACCGTCGCCACCCCGACGGCCGTTCCCGGACCGACCGCCGCCTCCGCCGTCAACTCGTCACCGCCCAGAGGCTCTGCCTGGCCCGCCGGACGAGTGTGTCCAGGTCGAAGCGCCGTCGCACGCGTACCTCGCCGTCGGCGTCCAGGCCCACGATCAGGATCTGCCCGTCCCAGCCGGCGACCGCGACCCGCCTCTCGTCGAGGCGGTACATACAGGACACTCCCTGCCGGAACTCGTCGACCACACGGCCCGACCGCAGGTCGAGACCGCCGTCGCCGTCGGTCCTCCACCGGTGGAGCCCGAAGTCGTACGAGCCCGCGAGCACCACCGGGGAGTCCGGATCGCCCAGCAGGGCCACGCATTTGACCGACTCGTCCGGGCCCAGGAGCGTCTGCCGGCGGACCACCTTCCACGCCTCGTCCGCTTCACCCGCCCGGTCCGCTGGGGACCGTTCCAGCACCCCGACCTTGACCGTGTGGTCGCGGGAGGCGGTCGCCACGACTCGCCCGCCGAGGGTGGCGACCGCGTTGACCAGGTTGCCGTGCTCCCACAGGCCGGTGCGGTCGTGCAGCCCTCCGACCGCCGTGCTGCGGTCGGTCGACGCGGACAGGAACCCGTCGCCGAACGGCACGAGCGACTTCACCGAGCCCTCGTGGGGTTCGCCGCGGTCCGTCTCGGCCAGGGAGGCCGGGTCCAGGCCGATCAGCGCGCCGTCGTAGGTACCGGCGACCAACAGGCCCGCGACGCGACACAAGGAGGGGACGGGCGCGCCCAACGAGTCAGTGACCGCGATCAGTTCACCTGCGGCGTTGCAGCGGTGCACGTGTCCTGCGTAGGTCCCCGTGTAGAACGACTCGCCGTCGGCGGCGAGCGACAGCACCGGACTGTCGGAGACCGGCAGCAGCCGCACGGCCGGCGCCCGGCCGTCCGCGTACGGGTCCATGTCCTCGTACGGGTCCGCGCACGGGGCCGAGTCCGCGGACGGGTCCAAGTCGGGGCCCGGGTACGTGTCCGGGCAGGCGTCCGGGTCGAAGGCGATGACCGTCCCGGAGTCGCAGCCCACGAGGAGTTCGTCGCCGAGCACGGTCATCGCGTTCGGGCCGTGGTTCGGCGCCGACGGCTCGGCCAGCGGTGTCGCCGTGGCGAGATCGACGAGATGCGGGCCGTTCCAGAAGCTGCCCACCGCCACCCGGCCCCCGGCGACGGCGACCGACCGCGGCCACATACGGGCGTCGTGCACCCGGTGCAGCCGCCGCCCGTCGGCGTCGAACACGTGCAGGGCACCGTCGTAGGCGCCCACGACGAACGAGGCGTCGTCCTGCGCCCAGGCCACCGCGCGCGCCGCGGTCCGTGCGACGGTCACCGTCCGGCGTACCGCGAGGCGGGGCGTGAGCAGTTCGACCACACCGTCGTCGCGGGTGATCGCCAGCGACGTACCGGAGTGCGACCAGGCGCAACCCTCGACGGAGGCCGCGCAGCGGTGTTCGACGGTGCTGCCGGGCCGGTCGGGATCGCGGACGGCGACCAGGCCGTCCTCGCCCACGGTGGCGACCAGGCCGTCACGGCTGACCGACACCATCATGCAGTGCGCCGCGTGGGACCCCACCTCGCCCGCGAAGGCACCGGTGCGGATGTCCCACAGGGTGGCCCGGCCGTCCTCGGAGACGCAGATCAGCCGGTGGCCGTCGGGCATCCAGGCGACCGCGTTGACGTCGTCGGTGTGCCGGGCCAGGACCGTGAGCAGGGTGGGCCGCTGGACGTCCGGGCGCTCCGGTATCCGCCAGACGGCCACGGTCTTGTCCGCCGAGGCGGTGGCCAGCAGGTCGGTGCGGACGGGGTTCCACCGGGCGGCGTTGACCAGACGGCGGTGGTGCAGCCGGGCCAGCGGCTCCGGTCGCGCCGGGTTCCGTACATCCCACAGCAGGACGGTCCCGTCGTACGAACAGGTCGCCAGCTGCGAACCGTCCGGCCGGAAGGCCACATCGGTGACGGGTGCGGCGTGACCGGCCGGGCCGGGCCGCAGATCGATGGTGCGCAAGAGGTCCTCTCCTTAGGGTCGTGTCCTTCGGTTCGTACGGTTCGTACGGGTCACGCCGGATGCCCTACGTGGCGCAGGCTGTAGCGGACCGGTGCGCGGGGCAGCCAGTGGTCGCGCAGCTTGGTGAAGACCTGCCGGCCGGCGCCCGCGTCCAGGCGGTAGAGGGACAGCAGGCCCGTACGGCAGCCCACCAGCAGATACGGGGTGTCGGCCGCGTCCCGGACCTCGGCGAGCGCCTTGGGGTAGTCGGCCAGGTCCTCCAGCAGCCCGACGAACTTCGTGCTGCCGCGGTCGTAGGCGGCCAGCTGCATGCCGTACGAGGACGCGCAGACCAGTCCGTCGACGAGGACGGCGTTTTCGACCGTGTTCGACAGCAGCCTCGACCAGCGGGCCGCGACGCCGACGCCGACCTCGACCTCCTTGAGGCCGCCGTCCCCGACGACGTACAGCCGGTCGTCCTGCGCCCAGGCGCGCTTGGGGTACTCGCCCTGGTCGAAACGCCAGCGGACACTCACGTCGGTGGGATCGGTGGGATCGGTGGGGTCGGTGGGGTCCAGGACGGTGATGACACCGTTCCTGGTGATCAGGACCCGGCCGCCGTCCGGCAGATACGCGGTCGCCCACACGGGCAGGCCGTCCACGTCGAACGCGGCGAGCCGTCGGCCGTCGGCGGTGTCCAGTTCCACGGCACCCGCGTTGGTCGCGACCAGGGCCCGGTCGCCGTCCGGGGAGACCGCGACGGTGTGCGGCAGCTCCGGCAGCCGGACATGCCAGCGGACACCGCCGCTGCCGCTGCCGGAACCGCTGTCGGAGCGGGATGAGCGGTCGGAACGGTCGGAGAGGTCGGAGAGGTCGGAGCGGAAGACCGTACCGTCGCGGGTGACGCCGATCCAGCCCGCCGCGACGGGCGCCACCCGCCGGGTGAATCCCCACTCGGTCGGGTGCTGCGCCTCCACCCGCAGCATCGGGCCTGCCGCGGAGTCCTCCACCCGGGCGACGGCGACCCCGGAATCGGTGGCGCAGTACAGCGTGCGCGCGTCCTCCCGCGACGGCTGGATGTCCCACACGGCCTGCCGCCGGTGGCCCTGGTCGCGGACGAACTCACCGGCGGCGTCAAGTTCGACGACCGTGCCGTCCTGGCACAGGACGTACACCTCGCCCCCGGATCCCACGGTCAAGTCGCTGAGCTGGTGCGGGAATCCGGTCACGGTGCGTTCGACGCGCAGTTCCCGGCGGGTGTTGTCGAAGATGTGCAGTTCGCCGTCGAAGCCGCCGGCGTAGGCCCGGGTGAAGTCGGGGGAGAAGGCGACGAACTCGACGTCGTCGCGGGCGAACAGCAGCTCGCCCTCCTTCTCTCCCGAGGCGCTCACCACCACGACCCCGTTGGCGACATCGGCGTTGTCGCCCTCGCCGAAGTCCTGGGTGGCCCAGAACCGGTCGTGCCGGGCGTCGTGGCGGACCCGGTGGATGTTGCCGTCGTCCAGCTTGACCAGGTCGGGGAACACGCCGTCCTCGAACGAACCGAACCGCAGATTCCCGTGCTTGTCCGAGACGGCGTGCCGGGTGGGGTGCTCGGTGCACGCCCACTCCATGGGGCTCTCACCGCAGATGTTCGGCCGGATCTCCAGCACCTCGAACGTGTGCAGATCCAGCACCAGCATCTGCCGGTGGAAGCCACTGGTGACGAAGACACGGTCCTTCCAGACGCCGATACCGCGGGAGCTGCACGGCGAGGGCTCCTCCCGCGGCAGCAGCAGGGACGGATCGCACACCGTCGCCGGGTCCAGCCGGTCGACCAGGTCCAGCGTGTCCAGCGACCACCGGTACACCGCACCCATCCGGTCCTTGCCGATCACCCACCCGTCGGCGACGGCCAGCCCGTACAGCGGCCGGCCCTGCCGCACGAAAGGCGACGACGCGACGAGCCGCAGTTCCTCGTCGAGCAGGTGAATACGGCCGTACGCGTCCGACGCGAGAAGCCCCGCGCCTGCCACGTACAGGATTCTGATAATGCGGTCCGGCGGGTTCACGGTGTTGTTTCCGGGCCTTTCTCGGATTCGGGTCGGATTCGGGGCGAATTCGGGACGGGGGTCGAAGACGCCGTCCTACGCGCGGTTACTTGTTCGGGTCCACGCCTTCGCGGACCGGGCCGCCGTCGTCGTCATCGTCATCCGCGTCGTCGTCATCGTCGTCATCCGAGTCGTCATCGTCGTCGTCGTCGTCGACGGCGCCGCCCGTGCCGGTTCCGGGGGTGGTGTCGCAGTCGTCGGAGGCGGTGGCCGCGGCGCTCTCGACGATCTCGCCGGTGGTGGCGTCGAGCGTGACCCGGATCGGGCCTTTCCCCTGGTCGATGGTCACTTTCCAGACGGCGGTACCGCCCTCCTGGGCCAGCCGCACCTCCGTGATGCGGCCGTCGCCCACCTGCTGGATGACCGCGTCCGTGGCCGCGGCCACGGTGCCCACCGCGAGCCCCGAGGCGTCCTGCGCGCCGAGCCCCGAAGCCTTGTCCGTCCGGAGCTGCACGGACGATTCGCTCACCGAGGACTTCTCCGTCGCCTCGCCGCCCATGGCGACTCCGGCACCGCCGACCATGATTCCGCTCACGACGATCGCCGCTATCGCGTTCCTCTTCCGCATGGCTGATCCCTTCACTTCGGTGGATGTGACAACAGCGAGTATTGGGCCGGGCGGCGGTGAATTCCGGGCGCGGACCGGAACGTTGGGGAGGCGCTCGCGGAATCTTGTCGCTCTTAACTTCCTACTGGCTGTGCCTTATCCCTTTGGACGGGCCGGTCAGCCGTTGCCGCTGCCTTTGCCGCTGCCTTTGCTGCTGCTGCTGCTGCCGCCGCTGCCCGAGGGCGTGGCCAGGCGGAATCCGATCCTGGGGACGGCGGTGATCCACGACGGGCCGCCCAGCTTGCGGCGCAGCGCGGCCACATGCACGTCCAGCGTCTTGGTGGGGTCGAAGAAGTGGGGTCCCCACACCTCGTCCATGATCTGCCGGCGGTGCCACACCGCGCCGGGGTCGTCGGCCAGACAGGCCAGGAGGCTGAACTCCTTCGGAGAGAGCGCGAGCGGTTCCTCGCCGACGGTGACCTGACGGGTGCGCCGGTCTATGGTCAGCGGCCCGACCCGCTGAACGTCCGCCGTCCGAAGGTCCGTTGTCCGAACGTCCGTTGTCAGGGCATCCGGCGTCCGGACATCCGTCGTGGCGTGGGCGGCCCGGTGCCGGGGGCGGGCGCGGCGGCTGACGGCTCGGATGCGGGCCACCAACTCCCGTACGCCGAAGGGCTTGACCAGGTAGTCGTCCGCCCCCACCGCCAGGCAGGCGGCGCGGTCGGTCTCCTCGCTCCGGGCGGTGATCATGATGATCGGGGCGGCGGAGCGGGACCGCAGGGTCCGGCAGACGTCGAGGCCGTCCATGTCGGGCAGTCCGAGGTCCAGCAGTACGAGGTCGGCCGTGGCCGCCGTCAGCGCGGCGGCGCCCGTCGCGGCCCGGTCCACCGTGAACCCGTGACGGCACAGCCCCTCGGACAGCGGCCCGGCGATCCGGTCGTCGTCCTCGACGAGCAGCAGTCGCACGGCGGACGGGTCGGGCTTCTCTTCCTCCTGCTTGTCGGCCGGTGAGGCGGGTGGTGCCGAGCGGTCGGGTCCTGGTGGCACGGCTTTCTCCTCGGCACGCTGAAGCTGAGGGAGCAGACGTGTGTTCCACCGTGGAAGGCCGCGGGACGCAGGGACGCACGCCGAGTGATGACGACGACCCTAGGCCGATGAGGGGCGGCGTCGGGCCAGCGCTCTGCCAGCAGAGGGTTAGCGGACGGCCAAGGTTCGGGGCGGCTGCTCCGAACGTCCGTCAGAACGCCGAGACCGTCGCCCTGCGCGACGCGGAGCGCGGACCGCGGTGCGGCCCCACGCGGTGTTCCCAGGCGGGCCGCAACCGGACGACGGCGTCGAGACCACCTCCGGGTGCGGCGTCGAGGGTCACGTCACCGCCGCCGGCCCGGGTGAGCTGCTGAACGATCGGCAGGCCGAGCCCGGTGCCCTCGTGGTAGGAGTCGGCAGCCCGCCAGAAGCGGTCGAAGGCGCGCTCACGCTCGGCCTCGGTCATACCGGGGCCCTGGTCGATCACATGCAGCTCGACACCGGAGGCCCGCGGGCCTCCGGTCAGCGACTTGGCCAGCGTGATGGTGGTGCCCGGCGGTGACACCCGCAGCGCGTTGGAGAGCAGGTTGTCGATGACCTGTTCCAGGGCGCCCGGCAGCGCCCACACCTCGCCGGCCCGCTCTCCGGTCACGGCGATCTCGACGTGGTTCTCGGCGGCGAAGGCGGCCCAGGTGAGCGCCCGGTCGGTGGTGACGGCGTCCAGATCGGTCGCCTCCGGAGTGCTCCCGGAGTTCTCCAGCCGGGCCAGGGCGAGCAGGCCCTGCACCATCTGACCGAGCCGCTCCACTTCCCCCACCGCCTCGTCGAGACTGTCCTGGGCGCGCGGGTCGAGGTAGGGCTCGAAGTTCTCCAACCGCAGGCGCAGCGCGGTCAACGGGGTCTTGAGCTGGTGGGACGCCTCGGAGGCGAACGCCCGCTGTGCCTGGAGCAGATGCTGCAGCCGGGTCGCGGTCCGCGAGAACGTGGAGGCGAGGCGGCGCAGTTCGGGCGGACCCTGCGTGATGGTGGGAAGGTCCTTGAGGCTGCCGTGGGCGAGTTCGGCGGTGGCGCGCTCCAGGGCCCGTACGGGACGGGTGACCCAGCGGGCCAGCGCCAGGGCGATCGCCGCCACGGCCACCAGGACGCCCAGGCCGATGAAGGCCAGGGTCATCCACGTGCCGTGGACCCTCGACGTCAAGGGGGCGACCGGGTAGGAGACGCGCACCACGCAGCGGACGGTGGTCCCGGAGGAGCCCGGCACGGTGACGGTGAACGCGTCGCCGTCGGTGGCGTGGTCCTCGCGGGTCGTGGTCATGGACCGGTCGCGCAGGGCGGCGGTGATGTCGGGTTCGGCGGACAGGTCCGTACCGTCGGCCACGGCGTCGTGCGAATCGGTGAGCACCCTGCCGGTGTCGTCCACGACGACGACCCGGCTGCCGTTCTTGCGGACGAAGTCGGCGACCAGCGCCGGTACTTCGGCCGCCGCCCGCTGTTCGACCCTGACCTCCAGGACCTGCGCCAGCAGCTCGGCCGAGTGCCGTCCGTCCCCGGTGAACCGGGAGATCTCGCCGCGGGCGTAGAAATAGCCGAGCGGCAGTTCCAGGCCGAGCAGGACGAGCAGCGTGAGGCTCAGATAGCTGAGCAGGAGGCGGCGGGTCACCAGGCGCCCCGGTCCGGTGCCTGCCAGGCCGGCGCGGCCGCCCCCGGGGCGACGGGCGGGCGGAGCCGGAACCCCACGCCGCGGACGGTGTCGATCCAGGCGGAGTCGCCGAGTTTGCGGCGCAGCGCGGCGATGTGCACGTCCAGCGTCTTGGTCGGGCCGAAGTAGTTCGGGTGCCACACGGTGTCCAGGATGTGCTGGCGGGTGCAGACGGCCCCGGGGTCGTCCGCAAGACGGGCCAGCAGGTCGAACTCCTTCGGTGACAGCGCGATCGGGGCCTGGCCCAGGTGAACTTGGCGGGTCCGGCGGTCGATCGTCAGCGGGCCGATCCGCTGGCGGGGGTCGGCCGGTTCGGCCGGTCCACCGGCCCCCGGCCCGGACCGGCCCGTACCGGCCGCGGTGTACGAGGCCTGGGCGCGGCGGTTGACGGCCCGGATCCTGGCGATCAGCTCTCTGACGCCGAACGGCTTGGACACGTAGTCGTCGGCGCCGATCTCCAGGCCGAGGACGCGGTCGACCTCGTCGCTCCGCGCGGTGATGATGATGATCGGCACCTGGGAGCGGAGCCGGAGCGCCCGGCACACCTCGATGCCGTCCATGTCGGGCAGCCCGAGGTCCAGCAGGACCATGTCGGACTCTCCGGCGGCCAGGCCTTCCATCCCGGTGCGGGCACGGTCGACGGTGAAGCCGAAGCGGCCCAGTCCCTCGGTCAGCGGACCGGCCACCCGATCGTCGTCCTCGATCAGCAAGACACGCATATCGGCAGACTCACAAGTCCTGAGGAGTGACGGTGGAACGAGCGGAACGGGACGGCGGGACCGAGACGGCAAGCAGCGCTCGTACATTCAGCAGTACCGGTACCAGTGCGCCCATACATCCCGTTTCTCCGTGCTTCACGCAGGTGTGAATTCCCTTTCCGCGCGTTGGCCCGACACGGTACAAGAAAGCAGCGCTCAGGGGTACCGCGTGACGAATACCGGAAACCGGGAAGCGGTCGAGGAGAAATAATTCACGGCAGCCCGAAATGGCGTGCTCGGATTCGCTGGTGATATCCACCCCGATCGCGGGAGCACGGCGGCGCCGAGGCCTCTGGTGAGGCCTCATCCGTCAGTACGCACGGGAGGCGCCCGGCGTTCAGCAGGCGTGCGGTTCGGTCCGGGACGGCGCCGTCGGCGGCCTCGTCGGCAGGGCGTTGGCCGTTCCTTAACGATCCGCTGGCACAACGCTGTCCCGCATCCGCCGTCGGTCTCCTAGTGTGTGGGACGAACCCGGTCGGGCATCCGCGGCGAACTCTTCCCCTTTCGACGGACCGCCGGACAGCGGCTTTTCCCCGACCGAGAGAAAGGGCACCGTGTCATCCGGCTACGACTACGACTACGACGACTCGGACTCCGATTACGGCTCCGGCTCCGGATGTGACTCAGGCGGTCAGGGCGACCGAGTGGCGACGGGGCAGCGGCACAATTCCGCGACCGTCAAAGGCGAAGCCTTCGTCATCACCGGACTTCCCGGGCCGCCGCCCGGCGACACCGCGTCCTTGCCCACGGCGACGGGCTCTGGCGGCAACCGGACCGACGCGGACCGCCTCGACGACGGCCGCCCCGACGACGACCGGACCGGGCTGTGGAACCGGCTGGGCGACCGCAAGGCCACCGCCGTCACCGCGGCCGCCGCTGGGCTCGTACTGCTCGGCGTTCTCCTCGTCATGTCGATGATCACCGACGGCATCACGTTCACCTCGGACAGGACGGAGCCCGCGGGCGGAGACACCTCTGTCGTGAGCCCCTCGGACCAGAACACCCGGCCCGAGGAGCCGGCCACTCCCGCGGCACCGCCCGTGGCCGCCGATCCCTCTCCCACGGATCTCCCGACAGCCTCTGGGACCAGCGCCGACGCCCCTGACGACGATGACGATGACGACGAGGGGGAGGAGGACGACGAGGAAGACGACGACGATGACGATGATGACGACGAGCATGAGAACGATGACGATGACGACGACTACGACGACCTCGGATAGCGCAGCCCGTCGTGGATGAGGTGCACCACCTCTCGGGCGCCCTTCTCCCAGCCGGGCTGGTCGTGCGAGGCGCAGATGGCGCCCATCGCGCGGAACACGGTGTCCGGGGTGATGTCGGCGCGGATCGTCCCGTCCGCCACCGCGGCGGCCATCAGCTGCCCGATCGTCTCCGCCATGGCCTCGCGGCCCTGGGTGAACACCGGTGACCCCAGGTCCATCACCGTCTTGAGGGCGACGGCCATGCTGCGGCTCTCCATCGCGTGGTCGACGAGCTGTTCCATGAAGGCCCGGATCGCCTCCTGGGGCGGCACGGTGTCCAGGAGGCTCGCGCCCCGGTGGCACAGGTCCTCTATCCGCTCCTCGTAGACGGCCTCGATGACGGCCTCGCGAGTGGCGAAGTGCCGGTAGAAGGTGCCGACGCCCACTCCCGCGCGACGGGCGATCTCCTCGACCCGGATGTCCGACTCCCCGGCGGTGAAGGCGTCGCGTGCGGCGATGAGCAGCGCGTCGCGGTTGCGCCGGGCGTGGGCGCGCAGCGGCTTGCCCGCCCCGGGGGGCGGCGTGCGGGGCGCGGGTTCGCCGGCGTCGTCCACCACTGTGTGTCCCTCCGTCCGGTCGAGGGGGTCTGGGGGTCTGGGGGTCTGGGGGTCTGGGGCGATCGTGGTCCCCACTCTACCGGAATCCGGTTCCGGTTCGGGTAGGGTGAAACGGAATCGGATTCCGGTTTGCTGTCGAGCGCCCCCTGAACCCTGGAAGGCACAGCCATGCTCCACACCACCTTCGGCCGCGGTACCGGCCTGCGCGTGTCCGAGTTCGCCCTCGGCACCGCCAACTACGCCACCGGCCCCGACGCCCCGGCCGGCCCCGCCGAGGCCCGCGCGATCTTCGACGCCTTCGCCGAGGCGGGCGGTACGTTCATCGACACCTCCGACCGCTACCAGAACGGGCAGTCCGAGACCGTGCTGGCCGACCTGCTGGCCGCCGACCGCGACCGGTTCGTCCTGTCCACGAAGTACACCCGGGGCAGCGACAGGGACGGGATCAGCGAGAACGGCAACAGCCGCAAGATCATGACCCGCTCCGTCGAGGCCAGCCTGCGGCGGCTCGGGACCGACTACATCGACGTGTACTGGGCCCACCTGCCGGACGCCGTCACCCCCGTCGAGGAGATCGTCGCGACCTTCGACGACCTCGTGCGCGCCGGGAAGATCCTGCACGGCGGCCTGTCCAACTTCCCCGCCTGGCGGGTGTCGGCCGCCGCCACCCGGGCCGCGCTGCGCGACCGGTCCCCCGTCGTCGGCATCCAGGTCGCCTACAACCTCGCCGACCGCACCGCGGAGCGCGAACTGCTGCCGATGGTGGAGGCGTTCGGGCTGGGCGCCGCCCTCTACTCGCCGCTGGCCGGCGCCGTACTGACCGGCAAGTACCGCCAGGACGACCACGGCAGCCGGCGGCCCGCACGCCCGGAGGACGAGCACACCCGTGCCGTCCTCGACACCGTCCTCGCCGTCGCCGAAGAGTGCGGTACGGACGCCGCGCAGGTCTCCGTGGCGTGGCTGCGAGCCCGCGCCGCCCGCAGCGCGACCGCCCTGATCCCCGTCATCGGCCCGCGCACCACGACCCAACTGCACGCCTACCTCGCCGCGTTGGAGCTCACCCTGACCGACGAGCAGTACGAGCGCCTCGATCGGGTCAGCGCCGTCCCGCTCGGCACCCCGCACGAGACGGTCGCCGCCGCCCTGCCGACCGTCTTCGGCGGCGACCTCGGCCTCATGCGCCGCCACCCGGTACCGGTGATCTGACCCACCAGGCCCCGCCCCTCGTCCCCTCAAACCCCTTGGCCCCTCGCCCCCTTCCCTCTTCTCCCGTCGCCTCCTTGTCCCCCACGTGAGCGACACCGGTTGTCAGCCTCGGGGGGACGTGCCGAGGTGCCCCTCGCTCATAGCGTTCCTGTCAACGAAGGGGCGGCCGGGCCGCCGGTCGACGATGGGGAAGAAGCCAAGTCATGTCGCTCAGGAATGCTCAGGCCGTGGAGTGGGTCAGGCAGCAGTTCTCGCAGTCGCCGTTCGAGGCGACGCGCCGGGTGTGGCCGACCGGGGTACGGCTGGTGGTGCTGGTGGTGCTGTTCCTCCTGATGACGGGACTCGCCGCCGGGATGCGGGAGCTGGCGGGCGAGAACCCGGTGCTGTCCCTGCTGTTCGGGGCGGCGGCCGCGGTGATCATCCTGACGGTCTACGCGGCGGCGGTACGCATCCTCGAACAGCGGCCCGTGTCCGAACTGGACACCGGCGCGGCCGGGTCCGGCCTGCGGGTCGGCGTCCTGACCGGCCTCGTACTCTTCGGCGCGACGCTCGCGCTGATCGCCCTGTTCGGCGGATACGGCACGAAGGGCGGGGTGTCCGTCGGTGGCGCGCTGACCGTCCTCGGGATGATGGCGGGCGTCGCGGTCGTCGAGGAACTCCTCTTCCGCGGCGTCGTCTTCCGCCTCGTCGAGGAACTCGCCGGTACGCGGGGCGCGCTGGCCGTCTCGGGCGTGCTGTTCGGAGGTCTCCACCTGGTCAACTCCGGTGCCACGCTGTGGGGCGCGCTGGCCATCTCCGTGGAGGCCGGCCTGATGCTCGGCGCCGCCTACGCCGCCACCCGCACCCTGTGGGTGCCGATCGGGCTGCACTTCGGCTGGAACTTCGCCCTGAGCGGGATCTTCGGCGTCACGGTCTCCGGCAACGAGGACATGCCCGACGGTCTGCTCCACGGGGTGCTGTCGGGCCCCGAGGCGATCACCGGAGGCGGCTTCGGCCCGGAGGCCAGCGTCTTCGCCATCCTCGTCTGCCTCGTCCCCGCGGTCCTGTTCCTCCGCACGGCCGAGCGCCGGGGCCGCATCCACACCCGCCGGCAGCTCAGGAGCACGGGGACGACGGCCTCCTCCTGACGCCGGGGCCGCGGGGCTCAGGGCCGCGGGGCCTCGGGGTTACTGGGCCACTGGGCCGCCTGCCGAAGAGCGTCCACGGACATCCGTGGACGCTCTTCGGCAGGGCTGGACCTGGCGGAACCACCACCCGACCCGACGTCAGGCCGCCGACATCCCCGCGTCGATCTTGTGCTCCGCACCCGTGATGTAGGACGACTCGTCGGACGCCAGGAACAGCACCAGTGACGACACCTCGTCCGCTTCCGCGAGCCGGCCGAGGAAGATCTGCGCCAGTGCGTCACCGCCGCCCTCGTCGGTCGCCTCGACCATCATCGGTGTGTTGATGAAGCCCGGGTGCACGGAGTTCGCGCGGATGTTGTCGAGCCCGTACTCCTGCGCGACCGCCTTCGTCATACCCCGGCTGGCGAACTTGCTGGCGACGTAGGCGAGGCTCGGGAATCCGTAGTTCGCGCGCAGGCCCGCGAGCGACGAGATGTTGACGATCGATCCGATGCCCGCGCGCCGCATCGACGGGATGACCGCCTTCATGCCGAGGAACTGGGAGTGCTGGTTGATGGCGCACACCCTGAGGTACTCGTCCTCGTCGAGGTCCGCCGTCTTGGCGATCGGCCCCAGGACGCCCGCGTTGTTCACGAGAACGGTGACGTCGCCGAACGCCGCCTCCGTCTCCTCCACCACGCGCTTCCAGCCGTCGAACTCCGTGACGTCCTGGACCGTGTACCGCGCGTTGTCGCCGAGCTCTTCCGCGAGCTCACGGACGGCGTCCTCGTTGACGTCCGTGAGGGTGACCTTCGCCCCCTCCTTGATGAAGCGGCGGGCGTGCGAGGCGCCCATGCCGCGGCCCGCTCCGGTGATGATCGCGACCTTGTCGTCCAGTCGGCCCATGAGAGGACTCCTTCGTCCTTACGGAGATCCGAATTTCGGAACCTGGTTCCAAAAATACACCTCGGATCCTCCGAACCCCCGGTCAGCCTCGTGGCGTGCCGTCCAGCACCGCCTGGAAGGCGTCGGTGACCGGGCGCAGCGCACGGTCCAGCTCGCCGATGTCGACCGCCTCGACCGCCTCGTGCGCTGCGCCGCCCGGCTCCCTGTCCGACTCTCCGCCCGGCTCCCCGTCCGCCGTTCTGTCCGTCGCTCTGTCCGTCGCGGCCCACTGCCTGAGCACCGCGACATAGGCCGCCTGTACGGCGCCGCCGATCGCGGCCGGGACGGGGGCGCCCGCGTCGAGTCCGGTGCGCTCGGCCGTGTACCGGCTCACCGTCTCGGCCCATACGCGCCAGTGCGCGGCGGTCTCCGCGACCAGCGCGGCGTCCCGGTCCAGTACGCGGAAACGGTCGAGCCACGAGTCCGGCGCCGCCTCCTGGGACAGGCGCGTCGACTGGACGACCGCCGCTCGTACGGCCGTCATGACGGGTACGTCGTCGGCGTCGCGCAGGGCCGACCGCAGCCGCTCGACGGCGCGGTCGAACTCGCCCCACACGATCCCCGCCTTCGAGCCGAAGTAGCGGAACAGCGTCGAGCGCCCGACACCGCCGGCGGTCATGATGGCCTGGAGGGTCGTCGCCTCGTAGCCGTCGCGGAGCAGCAGGTCGAAGGCGATCTCTTCGAGGGCCTCGCGGGTCGAGGCGCGTGGTCGCCCCCGGCGAGGGCGTGAGGTGGTCATCGTCCGAGCCTAGTGACGTACTTTTGGTACGAGGTGCCAATATTGATCCGGGTGGCCGCTCGCACCGCGTCGGTCACTCGCCGGGAGACAGACGTCCCAGGGTGACGAACGTCCCGGGAGACAAGCGTCCAAGGAGCAGACGATGCGCGCATGGCAGTTCACCGAAGTCGGAAAACCCCTCACCCTGAGCGAGGTGCCGACGCCGGCACCGGCCGCGGACGAGCTCGTCGTCCACGTGCGCGCCGCCGGGCTCTGCCACAGCGACGTCGGGTTCCTCGACGGCACGCTGACGCCTCTGCTCCCGTTCCGGCCGATCACGCTGGGCCACGAGATCGCGGGCGTCGTATCCGCCGTGGGATCCGGCGTGACCCGGTTCACCGTGGGTCAGAACGTCGTCGTCCCCGCGGCCATCGAAGGGCCGGGAACGTCGAAGAACGGCGGGTTCGCGGACGAGGTCGTCGTCCTTGAACGACTGGTCGTCGCGACTCCCGACGGGGTGCCGTTCGACCAGGCGGCCGCCGCCACCGACGCGGGCCTCACCTCGTACCACGCGGTCTCGGTGCAGGGAAAGGTCACCGCGGGCTCCCGGGTCGGGATCATCGGCCTCGGCGGACTCGGCTCGCTCGGCGCGCAGACCGCGCTGGCCCTCGGCGCGAAGCTGTTCGTGGCCGAGAAGAACGAGCGGGTGCACGAGTTCGCCCGCTCGCTCGGTGCCGAGCGGGTCGCGAGCGACATCACCGACTTCGCAGGCGAGAGCCTCGACGTGGTCATCGACTTCGCCGGGTTCGGGACGACCACCGACGGCGCGATCCACTCCGTGCGCCGCGGCGGCCGGATCGTCCAGGTCGGCCTCGGCCGTGCGCGCGGTGAGATCGACCTGCAGGCCCTCACTCTCAACGAGATCGAACTCGTCGGCTCGCAGGCCGGTTCGAAGGAGGACTGCGTGGCGGTGCTGGACCTCGTCGCCGAAGGGAAGCTGTCCTCGCGCATCACCGAGATCGGCTTCGAGGAGATCGCCGACGGGGTGGGCCGGCTGGAGCGCGGCGAGGTCATCGGACGGTTGGTCGCCACGTTCGGATGACCTCCCCTTCGGACACCGCCGAGACCGGTGCCGAGGCGAGTACTGATGCCGGTGCCGGTGCCGGTGCTGTGGAGTCGCGGCCCGCACCCACGCTCGCATCGGTGCTCGCGCCCGCGCCCGCATCCGTCCCCGCGCCCAGAGCCGCCCCCGTGATCGCCGATTCGACCGCGGCCACCCGTTCGGCGAGCAGGTCGAGGGCGGCGACGGCCCTGGTGAGCGCCGCGAGGTGAGGGTCCTCCGGGTGAGGGGCGCCGTCCGGGCCCCCGAGGGCACCCCGCGCCCGGACGTACAGGGCCTTCAGCTCCGTCCACCGCGCGGCCTGCCCGGCGTCGAGGGCGCCGCGCAGCTCCGTCAGCTTCAGCAGGTTCGCCTCCGCTCCGGTGGTGAGCGTCTGGGCCTCGGCCGTGTAGTGGTCGTCGAGGACGGCGCTCAGCTCGGCGTCGTTCATGACGGGCTGGATGCGCTGCGCGATCTTGTTCATGCTGCGGTAGGAGCCCTGGAGCCGGAACGGCGGTTCCGTGCGGGTGCTGTCGGTCCGCGCGGCGGAGGCGACGTAGGCCTCGTTCACCGCGATGACGGTCCGGCGCGCGGTCAGCAGATGGCGCAGGACGGCGAGGATCTGCTCCAGTTCGGCGGCTGCGTACGCGTGGACGAGCTGGTCGGCGCGTGCCGCGGAGTCGCCCTCGGCCAGCCGGATCAGCAGATCGAGGTCGGCGCGGTCGCGGTCGGCTAGCGGGGCCAGGACCGGGTTCGCGGTGAGGGCGTTCTCGACGAAGCTGACCGCGAAGGTGTCCTCCTTGCCGGTCACCACGTCGCCGAGGTTCCAGACGTCGGCCCGGTTGGCCAGCATGTCCGGGACACGGAAACGGCCGCCGGACTCGGTGTACGGGTTGCCGGCCATGCAGACCGCGAAGCGCTTGCCCCGCAGGTCGTAGGTGCGGGGCTCGCCGTCCCACACGCCCTCGATCCGCCGCGTCGCGTCGCACAGCGGGATGAACTTCTGCAGCAGTTCGGGGGAGACGTGCTGGATGTCGTCGAGGTGGAGGAGGGTGTTGTTGCCCGCCTCCAGCGCGAAGTTGATCTTCTCGACCTCGCGGCGGGCCGTGGCGTTCGGGGCGTCGGCCGGGTCGAGGGAGGTGACCGCGTGGCCGAGAGCGGGGCCGTTGACCTTGACCAGCACGAGGCCGAGGCGGTCGGCGACGTACTCCATGAGGGTCGTCTTGCCGTAGCCGGGCGGTGAGACCAGCAGCAACAGGCCGCCCGTGTCGGTGCGTCCGGTGTCGCCCGTCGTGCCGAGCTGCTTGGCGAGGCTGTCGCCGATGAGCGGGAGGTACACCTCGTCGATGAGGCGGTTGCGGACGAACGTGGTCATCACCTTCGGGCGGAACTCCGCCAGCCGGAGCCGCGACCGCTCGGCCGCGACCAGGGCGGTGCGCTGCCGCTGGTAGGCGCGGTGACCGGGCACGGACCCGGTGCGGAAGGCGCGGGTGCGGGCGAGGAGTTCGTCGACGCGGACGGTGAGCGTACGGCCCGCCAGGCGGGGGTGGGAGCCGAGCAGCCCGTCGACCGTCTCGGTCAGCGCCGCGTCGGACACGTACCGCGCGAGGTCGGGGCAGAGCTCGGCGGCCACGGCCTCGGCGAGGTCACCGGGGTCGAGGTCCGGACCGGTGGCGGAGGTGTACGAGGAGAGCCAGGCCTCGACCAGTTGGCGGCGGGCGGCGAGGTGGTGCGGGCCGTGCCCTTCGAGTGCGGCGAGGTCCTCGTCGTACACCGAACTGCCCGTCGCGCGGCGGAACGCGTCGAGCAGCGTCCGCGCGGCCGAGCTGATGACGAACCCCTCGGGCCCGGTGGTCAGCTCCTCGAAGAGGTACGCGGCGGCGGAGGCACGGGCCGCGCCTCGACCGTCCTGACCGCTCGGCCCGTTCTGCCCGTCCTGCCGGTCCTGACCGCCCTGAAGGTCCCTGCCGTCCCCTTCCATCGCGGTCGCCAGTTCCGCCTCGAAGCCCGCGATCTGTGCCGAGGTCAGGCCGAACGTGTCGCGGGCACGGGCCAGCGACCTCGCCCGCCGGGTCCAGCTCTCCCGGGCCTCGGCGGTGGTGCCGTGGGCCCAGAAGAGCTGGGCGGCGGCGCGGGCGGCCGGGCGGTGGCGCAGCGGGCCCGCCCGCTCGTGCAGACGCAGCAGCGCCGTGAGGATCAGGGTCGCGTCGTGGTCGTGCACGCCCCGCTCGTAGCCCTCGTCGTACGACGCCTGCGCGGCCCCGCGTACGAGGCCGGCCAGGTCGTCCGCCCCGGCGAGCGTGGCCGGGCCGTGGTCGTCGAGCAGCCGGGCGGCGAGGTGCTCGGCGCGGTAGACCTCGGGGGACTCGGAGGGCAGCGGCCGGTCCCAGTACGGCCGGGTCGCCGCGAACCCCGGGTCGGTCACCGGCGAGCGGTAGTCCGTGCCGGTGAGCGCGAAGGCGAGGCCGTCGCCGTGCGGGACCAGGGTGAGGTCCAGGGGCTCGGTGTTCACGGCGAAGCGGTGGCGGCCGAGGCGGACGGTGTGCCCGGAGTCGGTGTACAGGTCGGCGCGGTCGCGCAGCGCGCGGGCCGCCTGCTGACGGGCGGCCTTGAGCCGGCCGTCCAGTTCCTCGGCGCGCACCCGGTCGCCGAGGCCCCGCAGCTCGTCCGCGGTCCGCCGGACCCTGGCGACCATCGGGTCGGAGGCGAAGTAGGTGCTGACCGCGTCGGTGTCGGCGAGTACGGCCGCACGCCGCGCCACGCTCTCCAGGACCCGGGACGCCGAGACGGCGAGCTGCTCGGTCCGGCGGGCCCGCGCGTCGGCGAGGGTCTGCTTGCGGGCGGAGAACGCCTCGTGGATCTCGGCGCGCTTGTCGGCCAGCCTGTCGAGGAAGCCGGAGCCACCGGAGCTGCCGGAGCTGCCGGAGCTGCCGGAACGGGCAGGGCCGTCGGAGCCGCCGGAGCCGTCGGAGCCGCCGGAGTCGTCGGTCAGGTCGGCGAACCGCGCTTCCAGGTTCTCCAACTGGACCAGCAGCCGGGTGAGCTGCTCGTCGCAGGACTCCACGCTGTCGACCGCCGTGAGGGCCCCGGCGGCGGACTGGCCGAGCAGCGCGAACTCGGCGGCGAACTCGGCGCGCCCCTCGTGGCCGAGGAGTTCGCGGCGGCGGGCGGTGAGGGTGGCGCGGGCGCGGTTGACCCCGCCGAGGACCTCGGCGACCCGCTCCAGGATGGACGTACGGACCGTGGCGTCGCCGATCTCCAGTCCGGCGACGACCTCGGTGACGGTCCGCAGTCCGTCGGCCAGTTCGTCCAGGCGGGCGGCGACGGGCGAGGCCTCGGCCGCGGTGGCGATCGCCCCGGCGTCCGCGACGAGGCGGTCGATGTCCTGGTGGTGCCCGGTGAACGCGTCCTCGCGGGACAGGAAGGCCACGGCTCGCTGTCCGAACGAGGCGAGCTCCGCCGCGCCGTCCTCGGCCAGCGCGTCGACGCGCCCGGTGTCCGCGTACCGCGTCTCCCGAAGCGTCAGCAAGTGGCCCTGGGCGTGGCGCAGTTCGGTCAGACCGCGTACCCAGGCGGCGGCGTCCCGGGGTGCCTCGCCGCGCAGGCGCCGGACGAGCGAGGCGAGGCGCCGGTCCGCCTCGTCGAGTGCGTCGGCGGCCTGCCGGGTCAGCGCCCGGACGGTCTCGAACTCGGTGAGCACCTGCCCGGCCGTGTCCCGGACCTCGTCCAACGGGGCGCGCAGGTCGCCCAGTTCGGTGTCGCCGAGCCAGTGGAAGGTGTCGGCGGCGCGCACACAGGCGGCGACCAGGGCCGCGTACATCTCGGCCGTCGGGGTGTTCCCGGCCGTCGGAGCCGTCCCAGCGGCCCAGTGGGCGACGGAGAGGCAGTCGGAGATGCCGCGGACGAGGTCGGCGTTGCCGACGCGGGCCAGCGGACCCGAGCCGGTGGGCGCGGCGGCGGCATACGTGTCGGACACGAACGGGGAGCGCCACCGCTGCAGCGGATGGACGCGGGCCGGCTCGGCGGCGGCCCCCGCGGGGTCGGTGCGCAGCACCATGAGCGTGCCGTCGTCGGACAGCGCCCAGCCGTCACAGACCAGCGGGGCGGCGACCTCCTTGCGGATCATGTTGTAGGGCAGCAGCAGGCTGTGCCCCCGCACGCGCGCGTGGAATGCGAACAGCACGTCCTCACCGTTGGGCGAGCGGACCACGCGCTCGAACTCCAGGCCGGTGGTGTCGACGCCGTCGAAGGTCCGGTACGCGCCGCCGGCCAGGCAGTATCCGCCGGGGAAGACGACGCCCTGGTCCTCGGGCAGCCGGCGGCAGGCCTCCCCGATGCCGTCGAGGCGTACGACGGTCCTGGTGAGTGTGTTGAACACCAGGTGGCGGTACGCGTCCTCCTTGTAGGGGCGGATGCGCAGCAGGACGAGGGTGCCCACGCGCGCGTGGGCGATGTCCGCGTCGGCGAGCGACTGCAACGGCTCGTCGACCGGCTCGGAGTGGATCCCCTCGCCCGTCCCGGTGTCGTCCTCGACCTTGACGGTGAGGGTGCCGCCCGTCGTCCCGACGAAGACCTCGCCCCCGATCGACACGTGCGGGTGGCGGCCGAGCACGTGGTCCTCGCGCCGTGCCGCGGTCCACTCGAAGTCGTGGGAGGGCGGGACGACATGGTCGCGTTCGCCGCGCGCGTCGAGGAAGGCCGCCCGGCCGTCGTCGGACAGCGCCCAGCGCAGGACGCGGATGTCGTCGGCCTTCTCCCCGGTCTGGAAGACGGCCAGCACCTTGCCCTCCGCACGGCGCAGCCGCAGGAGGTGGGCCTGGCGGTAGTAGCGGTGGAGGGCGCCGAACTCCCGTACGAAGGCGGGGTCGTCGAGCAGGCCGGGGACGGCGTCGTCGGGCAGCCGGTTCAGGTCGCGGTCGTACAGCGCGAGGACGTCGCCCACCGCCGTCTCCGGTCTGAGGGCGAGGGAGGTGTGGTGGCCGAACAGCAGGTGGTCGCCGACGGCGGCGATGTCGCGAGGGACGCAGGCGTGCTCGGTGGTGATGCGTTCGGCGCCGGCGAGTTCGAGCCGGGTGGAGGCGAACTCCTCGGTGCGGCGGGCGTTGAGCGCCTCGGCCCGGCGGCCGAGTTCGCCGGCCTGCGCGGCGAGCCGGCCACGCAGCAGGTCGTACGTACCGGTGTCCAGGCCGGTTTCCATGGTCCAGCCTCCCTTCAGCTGCGCGCGGTGGTGCGCGGTTCACGACAGAGGGGTCCGAAGCTCCGACCCCCGTACGGAGCTCCGGACCCGTGGGGCGGGGCGGTCAGGCCTTGACGCCGCCGTTCAGCTCGGTGAGCGGCAGGTCGGCCAGGCCCAGTTCGCCCGCCCGGTCCATGAGGAGTTCCAGCGGGCCGGCGTGGGCGCCGCCCGTCTTCATCAGCTTCAGCAGGAACGCGGAGACCGTCAGGTTCTGCATGTCGGACGTGGAGACCGAGCCGAGGACCCGGCTGATGTCGTCGGTGAAGCTCGACCTGCCGTCCAGCCACGGCCCCGCGAGCGCCTGCGCGGTCTCGGAGTGCCGCATGAACCCGTCGACGCTCTTGCCGAGGCCGATCGAGGAGACGAGCCGGTCGAAGAAGACGGACTCCCCGCCGACGATGTCGATGTCGGCGTTCTCCAGGCCGGTCGCCAGCACCGTGGCCTGTGCCTCGGCGACCTGCCGCTGCACCTCCAGGCCCGCGAGCCGGACGTCCTTCTCGGCCTCCAGGCGCAGCCGGTACTCCTCGTGGCCGCGGGACGCGTCGTCCAGGGCGGCCATCGCGGCGGCCTTCTCGGTCAGTCCGGCCGCCTCGGCCTTCAGCCTGCCGCTGATCGCCTCGGCCTCGGCGAGTGCCTTCGCCCGTGCGCCCTCGGCCTCCGCCTTGAGGCGTGCCTGGGTGGCCTGGGCCTCGGCGAGGCCGGCCTTCTCGATGACCTCGGCCTCCTTGTCGCGGACCTGGACCGCCGCGAGCCCTTCGGCCGCCGCCTCGGCCTGGATGCCCTCGGCGAGCCGCAGCTTGGCCCGTGCGTCCAGGTCGGCGGACTTCAGCGCGGCCTCCGACAGCGTGAGCTGCTCGGCGGCGCGGTGGGTGGCGGCCTGCTCGGCGGCCTCAGCCGCCTTGATGTCCTTGACGAGCCTCTCCTGCGCCTGGGCCTCGGCGGCGATGACGACCGTCTGCCGGTCGCGCTCGGCCTCCTCCACGGCACGCAGCTTCTTGATGGACTCCTCCTGCTCGGCGACCGTACGGTCCACCGCGACCCGCTCCCGGACGACCTCGGCGATGTCTCGCTTCTGGGTCTCGACCTCCTTCTCGGCGGAGATCCGGGTCAGTTCGGTCTCCCGTTCCCGGGCGATGACCTCCAGGAGGCGGTCCTTCTCGATGCGCTCGTTCTCGACGGCGATGACCCGCTCGCGGTTCTTCTGCGCGACGGCGACCTCACGGGCCTGGTTCTCCCGCTGGATGCCGAGCTGTTCCTCGGTCCTGAGGAACGCGCCCTGCGCCCGCAGCCGCTCCTCCTCCACCACGCGCGCCGTCTCGGCCTCCTCACGGGCCCGTACGGTGTCGACCTCCCGCTTCTGCTTGATCTCCGCGTCGGCCTGCCGGCGCTCCAGTTCGAGGATGGCCTCCCGGGCGTCGACGTTCTGCCGGGTGATCTCCTTCTCCTCGGTGCGCTGGAACTCGTTGGTCCGCACGTGCTCGATGGCGGTCAGCTCGGTGATCTTGCGGATGCCCTGTGCGTCCAGGACGTTGGCCGGGTCGAGCTGGGTCAGCGGCGTCTGCTCCAGGTAGTCGATCGCCGCGTCCTCCAGGCTGTAGCCGTTGAGGTCGATGCCGATGATCTCGATGATCCGGTACCGCAGTTCCTCGCGCTTGGTGTAGAGGTCGGTGAAGTCCATCTGCTTGCCGACGGTCTTCAGCGCCTCGGAGAACTTCGCGTTGAACAGCTCCTGCAGCGTGTCCTTGTCACTGGCCCGCGCGGTCCCGATGGCCTGGGCGACCTTGACGACGTCCTCGACGGTCTTGTTGACCCGCACGAAGAACGAGATACGGATGTCCGCGCGGATGTTGTCCTGGCAGATCAGCCCTTCCCGCCCGGCCCGCATGATCTCGATGGTCTTCACCGAGATGTCCATGACCTCGGCCTTGTGCAGCACGGGCAGGACGACCTGCCCGGTGAAGGTCACATCGACCTTGCGCATCTTCGACACGATCAGGGCCTTGCCCTGCTCGACCTTGCGGAACAGCCGGGAGAACACGAACAGCAGCGCGAGCGTGGCGAGCAGGACGACGGCGACGAGCACGCCGACGCCCACAGTGATGGAGTCCATGGCATACGTCCTTGAGGCGTAAGGAATGAAGGCGTACGGGAATGAAGGCGTACGGGAATGCAGGCGTACGGAATGGAGCCGTGGCGAAGCGATTCGCCGTGCCGAGGAGATGCCTGACGAGGCCCGAGGCCCTGAGGCATGAAGAAGAAGGCGGGTGAGGCGGGAAACCGGGAAGTCAGGACGGGCTCAGCCGCGGCGCGACTCAGACAGCGTGGTCCCGCGGATACGGCACAGAGGTGCGGTCGCCCACGAGGGCCCCGGTTTCCGGGAGCGGCTCGGGTTCGTCGGGGAACAGGAGGGCGGGAAGGTCGATACTCGCTTCGAAGAACGCCCGCATGCCTACCTCCCCCGACGTGTCACGTCATCGCGTCCGGCCCGAGGGGAAAGCCGGCCCCGGTGCGGGATCGGCGTCCCTGCCGATACCCGGCACCGGGGCCATCCGTGGCTCCCCTTGGTGGGTATTCTGCCCAAGAGTGATCGGCTCCCGCATTGCCGGATCCCGGCAGCGTTCCCGGGGGTTCGTATGCCGGTTACCGCTGGGGAGCCGTCACCGGCCCACCGATCCGCGCGCGTCGGTCGGCCGTGTCGTAGGCCTTCTGTTTGTCCTTCTTGTCCTTGTCGTGCTCGTCCTTGTCCTTGTCGGAGAGAGCGGACGTGTCCTTGGGCAGCCCGTCCAGACCGCCTCTCGCGGTGTTCACCTTCCGTGCCGCCGCGGCCGCTCGCTCCTCCAAAGCGCGGGCCCGCGTCTGGAAGCCGTCCAGGCTGGTCTCCCAGGCCGACAGCGCGCGATGGGCCGAACCGACCGAGTCGAGAGCCTTCCTGAGATACGGGGGAATCTTGTCGACGGACTTCGTGAACGTGTCGGCCGACCTGCCCACCCAGATCCCGTCGGACGTACCGATCCTGCTGAGCTGGGTCTGCGCGGTGCCGCTGTCCCGGTCGACCCGACCGATCGCGGAGACCATCTGCCGTACGGTCTCCAGGTCTCCCGGTGCCGGATCGAACCCCAGATTCGGGTACTTCGACGAACCCACTGTGCTTCCCCCTACGTCTGCCGCCGGCCTCCCACGCGCGGGGATCCGGATCATTCAGGTGATAGGAAGCTATCCGTGGTGCGAGCGGTTCCGCCATCGTCGTGACCACAGCGCTACGGCATGCTGACCGTGCCCGCAGAATCGGACCCAGGAGGCGCGATGTTCCTACAGCCCCAACTGAAGGCCCTGTTGCGGGACGGCTCGCAGGGGGCCCAGCGGCACGACGCCCGTAATCTGCAGCGGTCCTGGCGCAGGTTCGCCGCCTTCGCCTATGTCGCCGAGCAGTACGGCTACCGGTACGACGGTCTCTCCCCGCTCTCCCCGAAGGGGAGCCCGAATCCGTACTTCGCCTTCCGCCGCGCGCCGGACGCGGTGGAGCGCGCCACCCGTACCGCGGAGCTGCACCCCACGGCGCTCGGGGGCGGCCCGCTGCCCGGTATGCGGCCAGGAGGCAGGCGGCTGCGTCCGCTCCCCGAGGTCCGCCGGGACGTCGACCTGCTGCATGCGCGGATCATGGTCGACTACAGCCGCGGCCACCGGCGGCGCGGCCTGATCGCGCTGGTGCTCCTCCCGCTCGTCATGCTGATCCCGCTCTCCCAGGCCGGTTTCACCGCCACGGCCCTGCTGGTCTGCGCCGCCGTCTGGCTGTTCTTCGCGGCGCTGTGGGCACTCGGCCTGTACCTCGCGCGGCGCCGCCTCGTGAAGTACGGACGCGTCCTGACCGCGGCGGGAATCGACTGGTCGCCGACGCGGGCGGGCAACTGACCTTCCGGGCTCCGGACGGCGCGCAGGGCACGATGGCGCCGACAACGGTCGACGACCGGGTCGTTCGGCGGGCCCATGGACGACGGGGGAACGCGATGGTGTCGGTATCGGTTGTCGGGGCCGGCCCGGTGGTCCTCGTGGTCTGGTCGACACGGGTTCTCGTCCGGCGGGATCGCCGCCGCTTCGGCACCGGTCCGGAGGCGCATCGGATCGAGGTGAGAGCCACCGGAGGCATCCGGGAGGCACGCCGGACCGAGTTCGTACCAGGGGTCGTTGCCGCCGCCGTTCAGGCCAGCAGCTTCTCGGAGCGGTCCCACAGGCGGCGGGCGAGGTCGGGGTCGGCGGCCTGTGCGCTGGTCTTGGCTGGCTTGCGTTTCTCGTAGTAGCCACCCGACTCCCAGTCGGTGCCCGGTCGGCCCTCGGCGAGCCAGACCAATTGGTCGGCACCCTTCTCCGGGGTGGTCAGCAGGGCGGCGCGCGTGACGCGGTTCGTGGTGATGAAGCGATGGACCGGGCTGTCGGACTGGGTACCGAAGCTCGACGCGACGTTCCCGGGGTGGAAGGCGGCGGCGGAGACGCCCTGCGCGTGGTAGCGGCGGTGCAGTTCCTTCGTGAACAGGATGTTCTCGAGTTTGGCCGCGCCGTAGGCCCGTACCGGACTGAACCTCCGGTCGTGGTCGAGGTCGTCGATGTCGAGCTTGCCCGGCATGCGTCCGCCGACGCTGGAGGTCTGGACGACCGACGCCCCGCCCTCGACGAGTCTGTCCATCAGCAACCGCGTGAGCAGGAACGGCGCCAGGTGGTTGACCTGGAAGGTCATCTCGAACCCGTCGACGGTCTTGGCGGGGTCGCCGAAGACCCCGCCGGCGTTGTTCGCGAGCACGTCGATGCGCGGGTGGGCGGCCAGCAGTTCGCCGGCGAGGGCGCGGACGTCGTCCAGGCGCGCGAAGTCGGCGACATGGTGGGGCGCGTCGATCTCCTGGGCGACGGCACGCGTCTTCCGCGGGGGCGCCCGACCACCACCACGTGGTGCCCGAGCGTGTGGAGCCGGCTTGCCGCCGCCGCTCCGATGCCGTCGCTGGCGCCCGTGATGACGACGGTTCTGGGTTCGTTCATGGTCTCTTCCCCGGGGTGGTGGGCCGCCTGACGGATATGGCTGACAGTCTACGCCTAATCTGTCAGTCGCTGCCAAGGTTGCGTCGATCGTCAGGCCGGGCGTCAGGCCGGGTCGCTAGACTCGGCGCATCATGAGCGACAGGCAGCCTGGGCTACGGGAACGCACGCGCCGCGCGGTGCGGAAAGAGATCGCCGAGGCCGCGAACGCGCTCTTCGTCGAGCGTGGCTTCGAGGCCACGACCATCGACGACATCGCGGCGGCCGTCGGAATGTCCCAGCGGAGTGTGTTCCGCTACTTCGCGACGAAGGACGACATCGTCCTCGGCAAGTTCGAGTTCGCCGTCGAGGAGATGCTCGCCGCGTTCCGCGCCCGCCCGGCCGACGAGCCCCTCTGGACGTCGCTGCGCGGGGTGTTCGAGGTGCTGGTCCTGATGTCCGAGATGCCCGAGCGCGCGGCGCAGATGGAACCGGTCCACCGGATGGTCTTCGAGAGCCCCGCGCTACGGGCCGGATACCTGCAGAGGCTCCAGCGGCTGCAGGACGCCGTGGTGGACGAGGCGCGCGGCAGGGCCGAGGCGGCGGGTGCGCCCTACGCCGTCGCAGATCCGACGCCTCGCGCGGTGACCGCCGCCGCCTTCGGCTGCCTGGTGGCCGCGCAGCACTCCTGGCTCGCCGCAGGCGCGAACGGCTCGTACCGGGAGGCCGTCGACCGTGCGATGGCGACGGTACGGCCCGTCGACTGACCGGCTGACTGGTTGACCGGTTGACATCCGCGAGTGCGGCGAGTGCGGCGGCCACCGCCCGTCAGGTGGTCAGGTCACCAGGCCCTGGCGGTAGGCGTAGACGACCGCCTGCACGCGGTCGCGGAGGTTGAGTTTGGCGAGGATGCGGGAGACGAAGGTCTTGACCGTCTCCGGGCTGATCACGAGGGCCGCGGCGATCTCGCTGTTGGAGAGGCCGTTGGCGATGAGACGCAGGACCTCCAGCTCGCGCGGGGTCAGCGGGATGTCCTGCGGGGCGCTGTCGGCCGGCCGGATGCGGGCGGCGTACTTGCCCACGAGCCGGCGCGTCACCTCGGGGTCCAGCAGGGCCGCGCCCGTGCCCACGGTCCGGATCCCGTGGAGCAGTTGGGCCGGCGGGGCGTCCTTGAGCAGGAAGCCGCTCGCCCCCGCCCGCAGCGCCTCGTAGACGTACTCGTCCAGGTTGAACGTGGTCACCACCAGCACCTTGACCGGGTTCGCCACCCCGGCGCCGGCCAGCAGACGGGTGGCCCCGATGCCGTCGAGCACCGGCATGCGTACGTCCATCACCACGACGTCCGGGTGCACCTGGGCGGCCAGGTCGACCGCGGCCCGCCCGTCACCGCACTCGCCCGCCACCTCCAGGTCGGGCTGCGCGTCGATGATCGTCACGAGGCCGGTGCGGATCAGCACCTGGTCGTCGCAGACCAGGACCCGGATCGGTGAGGTCACGAAGAGCTCCCCGCGGGTATCCGGGCGCGTACGACGAAGCCGCCGGCCGGCTGCGGGTCCGCGCTGAAGTCGCCGCCCAGGACGTCGACCCGTTCGCGCAGACCGGCCAGGCCCCGCCCGCTCCCGCCGGGGGAGCCGGCCCGCGAGCCGGACCCGTCCGTACTGACCTGCACGGTGATCTCCTTCTTGGCGTGCCGCACCTGGACCGAGGTGCGGCTGCCGTGAGCGTATTTGAGGGCGTTGGTCAGGGCTTCCTGCACGACCCGGTAGGCCACGAGGTCGGCGCTGCCCGTCGACTCCGCCGGGGTGCCCTCCTCGGTGAACTCCACCGGCTGCCCGGCCCGGCGGGTCTGCTCCACGAGCGTGAGCAGTCGGCCCGCCGGGGGTGTCCTGGACTCGGTGCCGTGGTCCGGGTTGAGCAGGTCGAGCAGATGCCGCAGGTCGGTGATGGCCCGTCGGCCGGTGTCGGTGACGGCGGTCAGGGTCTGGTCGAGACGCTCGGGCGACGCGGTGAGATAGCGCGCCGACTCGGCCTGTACGACCATCGCCGTCACATGATGGGTCACGACGTCGTGGAGCTCGCTTGCGATACGGGTGCGTTCGGCGGTGCGGGTGTCCTCGGCGATACGGCGGCGGCGTTCGGCGTCCGCGATCCGGGTGGAGCGCAGCCACGCCCCGATGCCCCAGGCGAGCACCAGCGACAGGTAGAGCATCACGAACTCGCTCGCCGGTTCGCCCTTGCCGGGCCGGGACAGCGCGACGGCCAGCGGTACGAACGCCACGGTGAGGACGGTCGCGGTGGTGCGCCGGAAGCGGTCCTGATGGGCGCTCACGCTCAGCAGCGCGATCGGCAGCGTGGTGCCCGCCATCGTGTGGTAGCCGCGGAGCTGGTCGAGGGCGAAGCCGGCCGAGACCAGGGCGATACAGACGATCGGCAGCCGTCGGCGTACCGACAGGGGCAGGCATTCGAGAGCGAGTGCCAGGACGGCCAGGGCGTCCAGGGGACGGTCGGGCAGGTCGCCGACCTTCGTCCCGTGAGAGTTCGTCAGGAACCCTCCGACGAGGAACGCCAGCCCGAGCGGGAGATCCCGGACCACGACGGGGGACCGGTGCCACCGCTTCGGTATGTCGGTCCGCTGCCACCGCCGCGTGGCCCACGCCGCGGCCCGCCGAAGACTCGTCATCGGGGGAGTGTAACGGTGGTGCCGACGCGGCCCGCGCCCTTGCCGCGAGCGGGCACCACGTGGCCGCGCCGGTAGGCCAGCCACATGAACACGATCGCCGTCAGCACACCGAACAGCACGGAGTACACGCTGCCTTCCGGGCCGAAGTCACCGCCGGTGAGCAGCTTCGGGCCCGACGTCGTGGAGTCCAGCAGCCCCTGGGGGGTGTTGTTGCCCGAGACCTCGGTGCTGAAGATGCCGCCCGCGGCGAAGTTCCACCCGAAGTGCATACCGATCGGCACCCACAGCTTGCGGGTGGCCACGTACGCGGCGGTCAGCATGGTGCCGGCCTCGATGGTGATGGCGGCGGCGCCCCACAGGCTCGCGTTCGGGTTGGTCAGGTGCATCAGGCCGAACAGCGCGCTGGTCAGTGCCATCGCGAGCCAGGTGCCGAGGCGTCGCTCGATTATCCGGAACAGGACGCCGCGGAACAGCAGTTCCTCCGTCACGGCGGCGGCGGCCATGAAGCCGAGCAGCCCCATCGCGCCCGACACCGAGGCCAGCCCGTCGACGTCGTAGTACCCGGAGGTGAAGAGGTTCACCATGACGGCCGTGAACAGCGCGGCGCCGATCAGCGTGCCGCGGCCCAGCGCGGCCGGGGCCTTCTCCAGGTCCAGCTCGGTGACCGCGCGGTGCTCGGTCCGCCCCACCACCCACCGGTAGACGAGCACCGAGAGCACGGCGGTCGGGAGGCCGATGGCCAACTGGATCCACGGCTTGCCGTCAGCCGCCATGGTTGCCTGACCGCCGACCAGAGCGACCGCGGCGACAGCCAAGAATTGCCAGACCAGCCTCATGAGAACCCCTGTGTCAGAGCCGCGGCCTGAGCGCCGCGGGCTATGGGGAAAAGCTATGGATTCGAGGCCCGGGAATCGTCACCGCCGGGTGGACACCTGCGCGTAGCTCTGACGGGGGACGCCCCCCCGGGGCCGAGCGGGCCGAGCGGACCGAGCGGACCGAGCGGACCGAGCGGACCGAGCGGACCGAGCGGACCGAGTGAGCTGAGCGCGGGCCGTGTCAGAGGTCCGTGGCAGGATGACCGCTCGGTCGGGGTGTGCGGGGTGAGAAGGGCGACATGGCGGAGGGCGCGAGGGCGGGCGGCGGCCCCGTGACGGTGGGACGCAGGGCCAGGGAGGTCGTCGCCAGGGGAGAGCGGCTGGCCGGGCTCGCCCGGGGTGTCCTCGCCGACCGGGCACGCGCGGTCGAGCAGGTGCGCACCGCACTCGCGCCGCTCCTCGCCGAACTGGTCGCCCAGGAGATGGAGGGCATCCCCGTCTCCCGGCTGAAGGACGTCACCGAGGGGCGGCTGCGGCTCGGAGCCCTGGAGAGCGCCGGATTCGGCAGCGTACGGCCGGTGTTCGAGGCAAGCCGCCACGCGCTGCGGCAGATCCCGGGGGTCGGGGCGCAGACCGCCGACCAGGCGCTCGCCGCCGCCCGGCAGATCGGCCGCGCGCTGGAGGAGACCGTGTCGGTGAGGATCGACGTCGATCACCCGGAGCCGCGGAGCACCGCCCTCGTCATCGCGCTGCGGCGGATCGTCGAGGCGGGCCCCGACCTGCGCCGGGCCGTGGACGCCGCCGCCGCGCTGGAGCGGGACATCGCGGCGCTGCTCCCGGCGGCACGGCCGGCCGGCGGGCGCCTGCGGATGGCGCTCACGGGCAGGGCCGGCCGCGAGCGCGCGCTGGCGGCCGTGGGCGAGCTGCGCTCCCTGGTGGCCGACGCCGTCTCCAAGGGCGTACCGATGCTGCTCACCCAGGCCTCGACCGACCTGCTGAGGGAGTCCGCGTCCGACGCCGAGGCGTGGGTGGACTTCGAGCTGCGGTCCGCGGAGTACTACAGCCAGCTCGCCGAGATCGCCGGCAGCGCGCCCGACGTCGAGGCGGCCGAGGGCTTCCTGCCGGCGGAGGTCGCCGACCGCGTCCACGCGCAGGGGCTCGACGACACCCACTGCCGTGTCTCGCTGCGCGGTTACCAGTCCTTCGGGGCGCGGTTCGCGCTCGCCCAGCGGCGGGTCGTCCTCGGTGACGAGATGGGGCTCGGCAAGACGGTCCAGGCCATCGCGGTACTCGCGCACCTGGCCGCCGACGGGCACCGCCACTTCCTGGTGGTGTGCCCGGCGAGCGTACTCATCAACTGGACGCGGGAGATCGGCTCCCGCAGCACCCTGCGCGCGGTGCCCGTGCACGGCCCCGAGCGGCTGGACGCGTACGCCGAGTGGCGCGAGCGCGGTGGTGTCGCGGTCACCACCTTCGACGTGCTGCACACCCTGCCGGACCCGAGGAAGGCCGCCGAGCACCCGCTGGACGCGCCTGCCGCGCTCGTCGTCGACGAGGCGCACTACGTCAAGAACCCCGAGGCCCGCCGCTCGCGTGCCGTCGCGCGCTGGACGGACCGCTGCGAGCGGGTCCTGTTCCTCACGGGTACGCCGATGGAGAACCGCGTCGAGGAGTTCCGTACGCTCGTCCGCTACCTCCAGCCCGACCTGGTGCCGAAGATCCAGGGCAGCGACGCCGTCGCGGGCCCGCACACCTTCCGCAGGTCCGTCGCCCCCGCCTACCTGCGGCGCAACCAGCAGGACGTGCTCACCGAACTGCCCGCGCTGGTCCAGGTCGACGAGTGGGAGGAGTTCAGCGCCGCCGACCAGGACGCCTACCGGGCGGCGGTGGCCGCCGGGAACTTCATGGCGATGCGCAGAGCCGCGTACGCGCACCCGGAGAAGTCGGCGAAGCTGCAGCGGCTGCGCGAGCTGGTCGCGGAGGCCGCCGCGAACGGGTTGAAGGTCGTTGTCTTCTCGTACTTCCGTGACGTCCTCGCCGCCGTCCAGGAGGCGGTGGGGGAGGGGGCGCTGGGGCCGCTGGCGGGCGGTGTCCCGGCGGTCCGGCGGCAGCAGCTCGTCGACGAGTTCACGGACGCGGCGGGGCACGCGGTGCTGCTCTGCCAGATCGAGGCCGGTGGGGTCGGGCTCAACCTCCAGGCGGCGTCCGTGGTGATCCTGTGCGAGCCGCAGGTCAAGCCGACGCTGGAGCATCAGGCTGTCGCCCGTGCGCATCGGATGGGGCAGGTCCGGTCGGTGCAGGTGCATCGGCTGCTCGCGACCGACAGCGTGGACGACCGGCTGTTGCGGATCCTGGAGAGCAAGTCGCGGCTCTTCGACGCGTACGCCCGGCGTAGTGATGTCGCCGAGGCGACGCCGGACGCGGTCGACGTGTCGGACGGGTCGATCGCTCGGCGGGTGGTGGAGGAGGAACAGCGGCGGTTGGCCCTCCTGGGGGGTGCGGCGGGCGCTCCGCGGGGGGAGTGAGGGGGGTTTGTCGTCGGGTGCGGGTGGGGTGTGGCTGGTCGCGCAGTTCCCCGCGCCCCTGAAAGGCGACGGATTGCGCCGTTCCCCGCGCCCCTGACGGTGTCCCTGAAGGTGCCCCCAAGAGGCGCGAGTGGGTGTGTCACCGGTGTGGGGTTGTCGATAGACCTGATTTCAGGCCCGCTCCGCATAGGGGGATCACCGCTGTGCGGGTGGCCAGGGCGCCCTCTCGCACCGCTGCCCAGCACGCCACGCCTGTCGATTCCACGTACAGGCCCTGGGAGGCCAGGTCGGTCTGGGCGTGGCGGAGCTGGTCCTCCGTCACGGTGAGGAACGTGCCGCCGGACTCGCGTACCGCCCGCAGGATCTGGCGTGCCCTCGGCGGGCGGGGGATCGCGATGCCCTCCGCGGCGGTGGGGGCCGCAGGGGTGACCCCGACCAGGTCGTCGGTGCCCTCCTGCCAGGCGTGGGCCAGCGGGGCGACGGCCGCGGACTGGACCGCGTACAGCGCGGGTCTGCGGTCGATCAGGCCCGCCGCGTGCAGTTCCGCGACGGCGAGCGCCGCGCCGAGCAGGAGCGTGCCGTTCCCGACCGGGACCACGAGCACCTCGGGGAGCCGTCCGCCGAGCTCCTCCCACACCTCGTGGACGTACGTCTTCGTGCCGTGCAGGAAGTACGGGTTGAAGACGTGTGAGGCGTAGAACGTGCCCTCCTCGTCCGCCGCGTCCCGGGCCGCGGACGCCGCCGCCTCCCGGTCGCCCGGGACCACTTCAAGGCGGGCCCCGTGCGCCCCGATCTGCTCCAGCTTCTTCGCGGACGTGCCTTCGGGGACGTACACCGTGCACGACAGGCGGGCCCGTGCGCAGTACGCGGCGACGGCCGTGCCCGCGTTGCCGCTGCTGTCCGCGACGACCCGCCGGGGCCGCAGCCGCAGCGCCAGCTCGGCGAGCAGGACGGCACCGCGGTCCTTGAAGGAGAGGGTCGGCATCAGGAAGTCCAGCTTGGCCGAGACCCCCTCCTTCAGCGCGACCAGCGGGGTGCGCCCCTCGCCCAGTGACACCGAGGGGGACGAGAGCGGCAGGCACTCCGTGTACCGCCAGAGCGAATTAACGCGTCCCGTCAGGGACTTGAGCGTCGCGGGTGTGGGGGCGAAGTCCAGGTCGAGCGGGCCGCGGCAGACCGGGCAGCACCACGCGAGCGAGTCCGTGGGGACGCGGGTGCCGTCCACCGGGCAGAAACAATCCGGCAAGGGAGTCATCTCCGCAGGTTAGGTCCACCTGTCGGGGACGGGCGGTCATGACAGACGGGTGGCACAGGACGGCTGCGCGGGGTGGGGGACACAGTTCGGCACCGCGTTTACGATGCGCTTTGTCGTATGTCCTGTCGTACGTCTTGTCGTATGTCCTACCGTGCGTCAGTTCCGCATCACCGGACACCACCACACCACTTGGAAGAGGAGCACGGTACTAGTGGAGATACCCCCGCCCGGCGACCCCCAGCAGCCCCAGCCCCCGCAACAGCCGCAGGGACAGGGGTACGCGCCGTATCCGGGGGCGCCGTACCCGTACCAGGGTCAGGGGCCGGGGCCGTACGGGCCGCAGGGGCCGGTCCCTTACGGGTATCAGCCCTGGGGGCACGGCTACTCCCCGTACAACAGCCCGCCGCCCGTCAACGGCCTCGCCATCACCGCGCTGGTCTTCGGCGTCCAGTGCTTCCTGCCGCTGGTCGGCCTGATCTTCGGCATCTTCGCCCTGGTGCAGATCAAGAAGAAGGGCCATCGCGGCAAGGGCCTGGCCGTCACCGGCATGGTCCTCTCCGGGCTCGGCACCGCGGTCCTCGCGCTCACGCTCGCCGTCAGCGGGCCCGGCTTCTGGGACGACCTCAAGGAGAACGCGCGCGACACGAACGAGAGCGGCGCCTCCTTCTCCGTGGACCGGGGCGAGTGCTTCGACACGCCGGGCGGCGCCCTGGAGGGCATGGCCGAGAGCGTCGACACGGTGCCCTGCGAGGGTGAGCACGACGCCGAGGTCTTCGCGAACTTCCAGCTGCCGGGCGGCGGTTACCCCGGGGACGACGCCGTCGCCGAGGCCGCCGACGACCGGTGCTACGCGCTCCAGTACGCCTACGCGATGGACTCCTGGGCCGTCCCGGAGGACGTCGACGTCTACTACTTCACGCCCACGCGTGACAGCTGGGGTCTCGGCGACCGGGAGGTCAGCTGCCTGTTCGGCAACGTCGACGAGCGGGGCACCCTGACCGGCTCGCTGCGCCAGGACTCGACGAACCTCGACGCCGACCAGCTCGCCTATCTCAAGGCGGCGCGGGTCCTCAACGAGGCGATGGACTCGGTGCCCGACGCGGAGCGCATCGAGGACGACCTGCCCGGCCACAAGGCGTGGGCGAGCAGGGTCGCGGACGCCACCACCGAGCAGGCGGGACTGCTTCGCGGCCATGAGTGGCCCGCCGACGCGAGGAAGCCGGTCGGCACGATCGTCGAGGACCTTCAGTCGGCGACGGAGGAGTGGGCCGCCGCGGCGAAGTCCTCCGACGCGGACACCTTCTACGTGCACTACGACAAGGCGTACGGCCTCACCGACGGGTCGAAGACGGTCGCGGCACGCGAGGCTCTGGGGCTCGCGACGGTCCCGCCGGTCTACGACGGCGAGGATGGTGGTGACGGCGACGACGACGGCGGTGGCACCGGTGAGGGCGGTGGCGGCAGCGGCTCGGGGGGCAGCGGTGCCGCGGTGTGACGGCTCGGTGCGGCAGTCGTGCGGGTCGTCGTGCCGAGGTGTGGCGGGCGGCTCCCTGGGGGAGGAAGCGCCTGCGTAATGCCCTGAGAACCGCAGGTCATCACATCGAGTGATTCTCTGGCCATCACTTGCCTGGCACAACCCACGGTTGCCACCCTGTTGCTGTCTGTACAACCCGACGGGAGTGGTCAGTGACATTCGGTGAGCAGCCGGCGTATCTGCGCGTCGCAGGCGATCTCCGCAAGAAGATCGTCGACGGATCGCTGCCACCGCACACCCGGCTTCCGTCGCAGGCCAGGATCCGCGAGGAGTACGGGGTCTCGGACACGGTCGCCCTGGAGGCCCGCAAGGTGCTGATGGCCGAGGGGCTGGTCGAGGGCCGCTCCGGGTCCGGCACGTATGTGCGCGAGCGCCCGGTGCCCCGCCGTATCGCCCGCTCCGGGTACCGGCCGCAGAGCGGCGCGACACCGTTCCGGCAGGAGCAGGCCGACCTGGCCGTGCGGGGTACGTGGGAGTCGCAGAGCGCGCAGGCCGAGGCGAGCGGTGCCGTGGCCGAGCGGCTCGGCATCGAGGCCGGCGAGCGCGTGATGTGCACGAAGTACGTCTTCCGGGACGCCGGCGAGGCGATGATGCTCTCCACTTCCTGGGAGCCCCTCGCCGTCACGGGCCGCACCCCGGTGATGCTCCCCGAGGAGGGGCCCCTCGGCGGCATGGGGGTCGTCGAGCGCATGGCCGCCATCGACGTGGTCGTGGACAACGTCACGGAGGAGGTGGGCGCGCGCCCCGGTCTCGCCGAGGAGCTGTCGGCGCTGGGGGGTGTGCCGGGGCACGTCGTGGTCGTCATCCAGCGGACGTACTACGCCTCGGGGCGGGCGGTGGAGACGGCGGACGTGGTGGTACCGGCGGACCGGTACCGGATCGCGTACCACCTGCCGGTGAGGTAGCGGGTGGGGTAGGCCGTTCTTCGGCCGTTCTCCGGTCGCCGTCGTGGTGGGGCCGGTGCCGGTCAGCGGGCGCGTCCGGGAGAGTGCGCCCTCCCTGGGGGCGGCCTGTACTGGCTGGTTGCGTACCCCGGCGCACACCTCATGCGTACCTCTTTGTGAAAAGCCGTATTCGCTGCGTGAAGGTTAGGCGTAGGCTCCGGCATATGCGGATTGCGGTTTCCTTATGGGACGGGGCTGGGCGCGAACCGGGGGCGGGGAGCGGAGGGGCGCGATGAACGACGGCACGATCACACTTCCCTGGCTCGTCATACGACAGGACGACAACGGCAATCGCTACCGCGTCGGCAGGTACGCGACCCGGGCGGAGGCCCAGAAGGTCGTGGACCGGCTCGACGGGCGTGGGCACAAGCAGCTGTACTGGGTCGAGCGGATCGCGCAGAACGGCTCCAGGTGACCGGCGCCTGAGGGTTCGTACCGCTCCCGTAGGCTCCGCGCATGACCGAACAGATCGTCGTGGTGGGGGCCGCTGTACTGAGTGACGGGCGCCTTCTTGCCGCTCGCCGCAGTGCGCCCGCGGAGCTGGCCGGGCGCTGGGAGTTACCCGGGGGGAAGGTCGAACCCGGGGAGAGCTCCGAGCAGGCCCTGGTACGGGAGCTCCGTGAGGAGTTGGGGGTCGAGGCGGAGCCGGTGGAGCGGGTGCCGGGGGAGTTCTCCCTGAAGGCGCCGTACGTGCTCCACGTCTGGACCGCTCGGCTGGTGCCGGGGTCGCCCGATCCGGTGGCTCTTCAGGACCATGACGAGCTGCGCTGGCTGACACCGGACGAGGTGTGGGACGTCGACTGGCTGGACCAGGACGTGGGAGCGGTACTCGAAGTGGTCCGCGGCGCTTGGGGAAGCGGCACACCGGTGGCATGACACACGCCCCGCACCGCCTCGGAGGGGCGCGGGGAACGGCGCACTCGGCCACACCCGACCCGCACAGGGCGAACGGGCCCGGGGGGCGTGGGCGAAGCCCCGCCTTCGAGGGGCGCGGGGAACGGCGCGCCCAGCCACACACAACCCGCACCCGACGAACGGGCCCGGGGGAGGCGTGGGCGAAGCCCCGCCTTCGAACTGCGCGGCCAGCCCCCGTGCGCCCCGCACCCGGCACACGGGCCGTCCGTGGGACCCTCGTCCTCCCGGGGTGCATGGGACGACTGATGCGAGTCCGGAGTACGCCGTTCGCGCCACAGTGCACCTTCGCGGACGGTACTCCGCCCGGGATATCGGGTATGTGCCCATTAACCCCATGAAACCGGACACGGTCCGCCGCGGGCCTGGGAGTGATCTGCGTGATCCACACCGAGGGCGACATCGCCGAGTGGACCTTCCCCGCGGATCCGGGCGCCGTCAGAACCGCCCGCACCGTCGTCCGGGGCCAACTGGGCTTCTGGGGCCTCGAAGCCCTGAGCGATGTCACCGTGCTGCTGGTCAGCGAGCTGGTGACCAACTCCCTGCGGTATGCGACGGGCCCCATCGGCGTACGTCTCGTACGGACCGAGGGCCCCCTCGGCGTGCTGCTCGTGGAGGTCTCCGACCCCCTGCCCGACCCACCCCGCGCGCGTTCCGCCCAGCCCGACGACGAAACCGGCAGAGGACTCCAGCTGGTGGCGAACTCCTCGCGCCGCTGGGGCACCAGACCTGGCGAAACGGGCAAGACGGTGTGGTTCGAACTCGCCGTCCCCGGCTGATCGCGGACCCGCCGGAGGCAACCGCGGGCGATCAAGCCGGCCCCGTGCGCGGAGGACCGGCCCAGACGTGGTTCGACGGGGCGCCACGTGGTTAGAAGACTGGGAGTGTTTGTCGCAGCCGGTCCTAAAAGCATCGGGACCGTGCTGTGATCGTGAACACCGTGTTGTGCGGCACCGTAGTGCTGGATACTGCGGGCAGCCGCTGTCGGTGACCGGTGCCGGGCGCGGTGAGCTGGAGGGGACGGTTCGCGTGAGCGAGATACCAGCGAAGGCCACGGAGTCCGAGATTCCGTCGGGCGGCGCGATGGCTGATGCGATGGCTGATGCGACGGCCGGCGATGGCGCCGCGCCCGCGGTGGGCGGCACGTCGGACAGGACGCCGCGCCAAGTGCCGTACGGCGCGGACGCTCCGAGCGGTACGCACGGCGAGGCGACCGGTGACGTCGTCTGGCAGAGCAGCCCGCCCGGCTCGATCTACGACTACATCAAGGTCGCCTCGTTCTCGATCGGCCCCGACGGCCTCGTCGACCAGTGGAGCCTGCGCGCCGAGCAGCTCTTCGGCATCCGCGCGGACCGAGCCGTGGGCATGGACCCCATCGAGGCCTTCGTCGCCGAGGACCGACGCGACTTCGGGCAGCGGAAGATGGCCGAGGTGCTCGACGGCAGGGAGTGGACCGGCGTGGTCCCCTTCCGGCTGCCCGACCCCGAGGGCACCGGCGAGGTCACCGAGGGACTCGCCGAGATCTACGTCATGCCGACGCGGACCGAGGAGGGCGAGCGGGCCGCCGTGTGCATCGTCGTGGACGTACGCACCCTGCGCAGCATCGAAACGGACCTCGCCGCCTCACAGGCAATTTTCGGTCAATCTCCCTTCGGCTTCCTCCTGATCGACCCGGACCTGCGGATCCGCCGCGCCAACCAGCGGTTCGCCTCGACCTTCGGCGGCACGGTCGACGAGCACCGCGGCCGCACCGTGCGGGACTATCTGCCGCCGGGCGAGGCCGACCGGGTCTCGGCGATACTGCACCGGGTCCTGGAGACGGGCGACTCCGTCACCGAGATGCTGGTCACGGGCACCACGCCCGGCTCCACCGAGCGCCGCCACTGGTCCATCAACCTCTACCGCGTACACGGCGGTTCGGGCCGGCCGATCGGTATCGCATGGCTGGCCACCGACATCACCGCGCGCCGCGCCGCCGCCCGCGAGGCCGCGCAGGCCCGGCGCAATCTCGCCCTGCTGAACGAGGCGGGCACCCGGATAGGGAACTCGCTCGACCTGGAGACCACCGCCCGCGAACTCCTCGACGTGGCCGTCCCCGGCTTCTGCGACCTGGCCTCCGTCGACCTCTACCAAGGTCTGCTCGCCGGTGACGAGACCCCGCCGGGCCTGCCCGACGGCAGCGCCGAACTGCGCCGGGTCGCCTTCGCCAGCGCCGTCGCCGACGCGCCCTTCGTCGGCGGCACGAAGCCCGTCAGCGTCGGCGCGGTCCACCACTTCGCCTTCAACTCCACCTGTGCGGACGCCCTGCGCACCGCCCGGCCGCAGTTCGTCCCGGCCGAGGAGGGTGGCCTGATCCAGTCCACGCTCGCGGTGCCGATGGTCGCCCACGACACGGTCGTCGGGCTCGTCCAGTTCTCCCGTACCAAGGGCAGCGAGCCGTTCGGGGAACGCGACCGGCTGCTGGCGGTCGAGCTGGCGGCCCGCGCGGCCGTCTGTATCGACAACGCCCGCCTGTACCGCCGCGAGCACGAACGCGCCCTGATCCTCCAGCGCTCCCTGCTGCCTCCCGACGACCCGGAGGCCTCCGGCCTGGACATCGCCTGCCGCTACCTCCCGGGGAACGCGGCCACGGAGGTCGGCGGCGACTGGTTCGACGTCATCGAACTGCCGGGGCACCGCACGGCGCTGGTCGTCGGCGACGTCATGGGGCGCGGTCTGCGGGCCGCCGTCGCGATGGGCGAACTGCGCACGGCCGTACGCACCCTGGCCCTGCTCGACCTCGAACCGGCCGAGGTGCTCTCCGCGCTGGACGAGATCGCCCGCGGTCTGGGCGCACCGGGCGGCACCCAGCAATCTACGCGCGGTGCCCGGCAGTCCCGGGACGCCGACCTCTCCGAGGTGTACCTCGCCACCTGCGTGTACGCGGTCTACGACTCGGTCACCCGCCGCATCACGTTCGCCAACGCCGGCCATCTCCCGCCGGTCCTGGTCGAGCCGGGCGAGAGCGCGCTCATGCTCGACGTACCGCCGGGGATGCCGCTCGGCGTCGGCGGCGAGCCCTTCGAGGAGGTGGAGGTCGAACTCCCCGAGGGCGCCCTCCTGGCGCTCTACACGGACGGTCTGGTCGAGTCCCGCGACCACCCCCTGGACGAGGGCCTGCAGGCGTTCGTCGGCGCTCTCACCGACCCCTCCGACCCGCTGGAGGACGTCTGCGACCACGTCCTCAACACCCTCGACACGCACCACGGCGAGGACGACATCGCGCTGCTGATGGCACGTGTCCAGGGGCTGCCGGCCGATTCGGTCGGCGACTGGACGCTGCCGCGCGAACCGCGCAGTGTGGGCCGCGCACGCGAACTGGCCCGGAACCAACTGGTCGGCTGGGGCCTGGAACCGCTCGTCGACACGGCCGAGCTGCTGGTCAGTGAACTCGTCACCAACGCCCTGCGCTACGGCGAGGGCGAGATCCGGCTGCGGCTCCTCCTCGACCGCACCCTGGTCTGCGAGGTCTGGGACGCCGGCCTGGTCCAGCCGCGCCGCCGCCGGGCCCGCGACACGGACGAGGGCGGCCGCGGACTCCAGCTGGTGGGCCTCCTCAGCGCCGCCTGGGGCTCCCGCCGCACCCCCCGCGGCAAGACGGTGTGGTTCGAACTCCCCCTGCCCAACGGAGGGAAGCCCCTCGCTGACCCGGCGGAGGCCATCCTGAGCCTGTTCTGAAGCCCGTACGGGCCCGCCCGCCCCCGCCGCCGCCGGCCCACCGCCTCAGTCTCCCGGGGACCGCCTCCTGATCTTCGAACCCAGCCAGACCAGGGGGTCGTACTTGCGGTCGGCCGCCCGTTCCTTCAGAGGGATCAGCGCGTTGTCCGTGATCTTGATGCCCTCGGGGCAGACCTCCGTGCAGCACTTGGTGATGTTGCAGTAGCCGAGCCCGTGCTCGTCCTGCGCGGTCCTCTTGCGGTCCAGGCCGCTCGCGTCGGCCGCGTCCAGCGGGTGCATGTCCAGCTCGGCCACCCGCATCAGGAAGCGCGGGCCGGCGAAGGCGGTCTTGTTCTCCTCGTGGTCGCGCACCACATGGCAGGTGTCCTGGCACAGGAAGCACTCGATGCACTTGCGGAACTCCTGCGACCGGTCCACGTCCTCCTGCATCATCCGGTACTCACCGGGCCCGACCCCGTCCGGCGGCACGAACGCGGGCACCTCCCGCGCCTTCGTGTAGTTGAAGCCGACGTCGGTGACGAGGTCGCGGATCACGGGGAAGGCCCGCAGCGGAGTCACCGTGATGGTCTCCGCGCGCGTGAACACCGACATCCGGGTCATGCACAGCAGCCGCGGCCGGCCGTTGACCTCCGCCGAACACGAACCGCACTTGCCCGCCTTGCAGTTCCAGCGCACGGCGAGGTCCGGGGCCTGGGTCGCCTGGAGCCGGTGGATGATGTCGAGGACCACCTCGCCGTCGTTCACCTCGACCCCGAAGTCCTCCAGGCCGCCGCCCCCGACATCTCCGCGCCACACCTTGAAGCGGGCTTCGTAGCTGCTCACTCGTAGAGCTCCTCTTCGGCGAGGTACTTGACCAGCTCCTCCTTCTCGAAGAGGGCGAGCAGGTCGGGGCGGATGGGCTCGGTGGTCTCCCGGGCGAGGTCGATCTGGCCGTGCACCGGGTCCGTGGCGGCCAGGCCGCCCGTGGGATCGGTCAGCCGGCACAGCAGGTTGACGCGCCGCCAGGCCCGGTCCATCGCCGGATGGTCCTCCCGGGTGTGGCCGCCGCGCGACTCGGTGCGCTCCAGCGCGGCCCGTGCCACGCATTCGCTGACGAGCAGCATGTTCCGCAGGTCCAGCGCGAGGTGCCAGCCCGGGTTGAACTGCCGGTGCCCCTCGACCCCGGCCCGCCGGGCCCGTACCCGCAGGTCCGCGAGTTTCTCCAGGGCCGTCTCCATCTCGGCCTCCCGGCGGATGATGCCGACGAGGTCGTTCATCGCCTGCTGGAGCTCCTGGTGGAGGGTGTACGGGTTCTCGGGCGGGCGGCTGACACGGGGGGCGTCCTGGGGGCCCTCGCCCGCCCCCTCGCCCTCGGCGGCCGGCTCGGGGCCCTCCGCCGAGAAGGGGCGCAGCGCCTCCGCGGCCGCCGTGTCGATCTGCACCTCGTCCACCAGGGGGCGTTCACCGGCGGGCCCGGTGAGGCCGGTGGCGTACCGGGCGGCGTGCAGTCCGGCCCGCCGCCCGAACACCAGGAGGTCGGAGAGGGAGTTCCCGCCCAGCCGGTTGGAGCCGTGCATACCGCCCGCGACCTCACCGGCCGCGAACAGGCCCGGCACCCCGCGGGCCGCCGCGGTGTCCGACTCGACCGCGATCCCGCCCATCACGTAGTGACAGGTCGGCCCGACCTCCATCGCCTCGGCGGTGATGTCGACGTCCGCGAGCTCCTTGAACTGGTGGTACATGGACGGCAGCCGGCGCCTGATCACCTCGGCGGGCATCCGGGTGGAGACGTCCAGGAACACTCCGCCGTGCGGCGAGCCGCGGCCCGCCTTCACCTCCGAGTTGATGGCCCGCGCGACCTCGTCCCGGGGAAGCAGTTCGGGTGGCCGCCGGTTGTGGTCCGGATCCTCGTACCACCGGTCGCCCTCCTCCTCGGACTGCGCGTACTTCTCCTTGAACACGTCCGGGATGTACTCGAACATGAACCGCTTGCCCTCGGAGTTCCTGAGCACCCCGCCGTCCCCGCGCACCGACTCCGTGACGAGGATCCCCTTCACGGACGGCGGCCAGACCATGCCGGTCGGATGGAACTGCACGAACTCCATGTTCAGCAGCGGCGCCCCCGCGAGCAGCGCGAGGGCGTGCCCGTCGCCCGTGTACTCCCACGAGTTCGACGTCACCTTGAAGGACTTGCCGATGCCGCCGGTGGCGACCACCACCGAGGGCGCCTCCAGGACGAAGAACCGGCCGGACTCCCGCTCGTAGCAGAAGGTCCCGGCGACCCGGGGGCCCTCCTTCAGGATCCGGGTGACCGTGCACTCCTGGTAGACCTTCAGGCGTGACTCGTAGTCGCCGGTCTCCTTGAAGTCCTCCTGCTGGAGCGACACGATCTTCTGCTGGAGCGTGCGGATCAGCTCCAGGCCCGTACGGTCGCCGACGTGGGCGAGCCGCGGGTACTCGTGCCCGCCGAAGTTGCGCTGGGAGATGCGCCCGTCGCCGGTGCGGTCGAAGAGCGCGCCCCAGGTCTCCAGCTCCCACACGCGGTCGGGGGCCTCCTGCGCGTGCAGCTCGGCCATCCGCCACTGGTTGAGGAACTTCCCGCCGCGCAGGGTGTCGCGGAAGTGGACCTGCCAGTTGTCGCCGGAGTTGACGTTGCCCATGGCGGCCGCGATGCCGCCCTCGGCCATCACCGTATGGGCCTTGCCGAACAGCGACTTGCAGATCACGGCCGTACGCGCGCCGCGTTCCCGCGCCTCGATGGCGGCCCTCAGGCCGGCGCCCCCGGCACCGACCACGACGACGTCCCACTCCTGCCGGTCGACCACGGACATCAGAAGCACCTTTTGTCTGTCTGTTAGAAGAGGGTCGGATCGTCGAAAGCACCGGACGCGACCAGGTACACGTAGAAGTCGGCGAGCGCCACGCTCACCAGCGACGCCCAGGCGAGCAGCATGTGCCGCTCGTTCAGCCGGCCGACCAGCTGCCAGGCCCGGTAGCGCACGGGGTGCTTGGAGAAGTGCTTGAGCTTGCCGCCGACGATGTGCCGGCACGAGTGGCAGGAGAGGGTGTAGGCCCAGATCAGCGTGATGTTGACGAGGAACACGAGCGTGCCGAGGCCCATGTGGCCCCACTCGTACTCCTCGTTGCGGAAGGAGAGGACCGTGTCGTATGTGAGGATCCCGGCGACCGGCACCGCCGCGTAGAAGAAGTAGCGGTGGATGTTCTGCAGGACCAGCGGGAAGCGGGTCTCACCCGAGTACTTCTTGTGGGGCTCGGCGACCGCGCAGGCCGGTGGCGAGGCCCAGAAGCCGCGATAGTAGGCCTTGCGGTAGTAGTAGCAGGTCAGCCGGAAGCCGAGCGGGAAGATCAGAATGAGCAGCGCGGGGGACAGACCCCACCAGCTGCCGAACAGCTCCCAGTTGGGCCCGCTCCTCATCGGCGCGCAGTTCTCCGCCAGGCACGGGGAGTAGAACGGCGAGACGTACGGGGCGGCGTAGTAGTCGGAGTTCGAGAACGCCCGCCAGGTCGAGTAGACGACGAAGGCCAGCAGCCCGGCCGCGGTCACGGCGGGCGCCAGCCACCAGCGGTCGGTCCGCAGATGCGGGGCGGTGATCGCGGCGCGCGTACCGTTGCGTACGCCGCCGCTCTTCAGATGGGGTTCCGTACCAGTGGCCAAGGAGAGCTCCGGTCGGGGATCAGGGGGCGCGACGGTCGCGGGCGCCGAGACCCTCGTCGTCGGAGTCCGTCCACAGGGTGGTGTCGTACGGGGTGTCGGGGATGGACACGAGGTCGGGGCGCTTGGGCTCGGTGAGAGACGGCGTGGCCTCGCGCAGCAGCGCCACGCTCTCGCGCAGGTGATCGGCGTCGGTGCGCACCCGGCGCATCTCCAGGCCGCCACCACCGAACTGGTGTTCCAGACGCTTCACCGATCTCACCAGATCGTCGAGGCAGCGCTGGACGGACGTCAGGTCGTCGTGCACGGACATGGCTAGCCCTCACTTTTGTGGACCCATGGTCCGAGGCGGCAACGTTCATGCGCCTGCGAGTGTCGCGCGTCACACCCGCTGGTGTGAAGGGATGTGCATGGATTGGCGGGGGCGTACGGGTGCATGACCGCTCCGGCGCGCGGGCCCGGCGTGTGGGGCCGGGGGTGTGGGGCCGGGGGTGCGGCCGGGGTGTTGCGCCGCACGGGTGGGCTTCGGCGGCCCTTCGCCGTGTCGCCGCCCGTCGCCGGACCCTTTCCCCTTCAGTGGCCGCAGAGATCTGCGTAGATCTGATCAACTCCAAATAGCACCGAACAGTCACATATCTGATCAGACCGTCCGTGTTCACCTGTGGAGCGGCCCCCGGAGGTACCAGTCATGTCCCACGACGGCGTCGGACTGCGCGCGGTGACGCGCTCGGTCGCGTTCCTCACGGCGGGGGTCCTCGCGGTGCCCGCCCTCGCCGGGTGCAGCGAACAGGACGAGGCCGGGCGGCCCGCCGCCGGCCAGGACATCGCGCCCGCGCAGCGCGACCGGGTCGCCGACGGCGGCACCGTGCGCTGGGCCGTGGACGACGTCCCGGAGACCCTCAACACCTTCCAGGCGGACGCGGACGCCGCCACCTCCCGGGTCGCCGGCGCCGTGCTGCCCTCCCTGTACCGGCTCGACGCGAACGGCAGGCCGCAGCGCAACCCCGACTACCTGGAGTCGGCGAAGGTCGTCGAGCGCGAGCCCCACCAGGTCGTGCTCTACAAGCTCAACCAGCAGGCCGTCTGGAGCGACGGCCGCGAGATCGGCGCCGCGGACTTCGCCGCCCAGTGGCGCGCCCTGTCCGGCAAGGACTCCGCGTACTGGACCGCCCGCAACGCCGGCTACGACCGCATCGAGAAGATCCAGCGGGGCGCGAACGACCTGGAGGTGCGGGTCACCTTCAAGAAGCCGTACGCGGACTGGCAGTCGCTCTTCTCACCGCTGTACCCGAAGAGCGTCATGGGCACCCCGGACACCTTCAACGACAGCGCCCGCCGCAAGCTGAAGATCACCGCGGGGCCGTTCGCCGTCGACTCGATCGACCGCGAGGCCGGCGACATCACCCTGAAGCGCAACCCCCGCTGGTGGGGCAGCCCCGCCAAGCTCTCCCAGCTGGTCCTGCGGGCGGTGCCCCGGGACGAACGGGTCGCCGCGCTGGCCGGCGGGCGGCTCGACCTGGCCGAGATCGACGCGGCCGACGCGCAGCGCGTCACCTCCGCGGGGCGGGGCGGGGACAAGGGCGCACCGCCCGCCCACGGTCCCGGCGCGGCCCTCACCCCGGGCAAGGCGCTGCGTTCCTGGGCGATCGCGAACGGTTCCGACGAGGAGGCGGCCGACGAGGAGGTCACGGCCCGCGAGAAGCGTGCCAAGGCCGTCGCGAAGTACGACCGCCAGCAGTCCGCCCTGAGCGGTTTCGTGGTCCGCAAGTCCCTCGAACCCGCCTTCACCCAGCTCGCGTTGAACGGCTCCAGCGGCCCGCTCGCCGACGAACGCGTCCGCAGGGCAGTGGCCCGCGCCCTGGACCGGGAGGAGCTCGCCCAGGCCGTGCTGAAGCCCCTGGGGCTGCCCGCCGAGCCGGTCGGCAGCCATCTCGCGCTCGCCGGCCAGCACGCGTACGCCGACAGCAGCGGCGCGCTCGGCGGCCAGGACACCCGGGAGGCCCAGGCCCTGCTCTCCGACGCCGGCTGGGTGGCGGGCGGCCCCGTCAAGGAGGAGAAGAAGCCCAAGAAGGCGGCGGGCGCGGAGGCCTCCAAGGCGGCCAGGGCGAGCAAGGACTCCAAGGACTCCAAGGACTCCAAGGACGACACGGACGGCACGTACATCGTGGGGCAGACGGACGGCCAGGACGACAAGCCGGCCGACAGCGACAGCGGCAGCTCCGCCGTGCGCAAGCACCTCGTGCAGGACGGAAAACAGCAGGTCAAGCCGGGCGGCGCCCCGGGCGCGTACGCGCCGATGGGCACGGCCGCGCCGGGCGCCGCGGCGGCACCGCTCGCGAAGAACGGCAAGCCGCTGTCCCTGCGCTTCGTGCTCCCCTCGGGCCCGGGTTCCCAGTCGCTGCGGGAGGTGGGGGAGCGCATCGCCCGGATGCTGGACCGGGTCGGCATCCGCACGGTGATCTCCAAGGTCGAGGACGACAGCTACTTCAAGGACCACATCGCCTCGGGGGAGTACGACCTGGCGCTGTACTCCTGGCCCGCGTCCGCGTTCCCCGCGACCGACGCCCGGCCCATCTACTCCAAGCCGGTCCCGGCGGCCGACGGCTCCCTGAACGTCGAGCAGAACTTCACCCGGGTCGGCACCGACCAGGTGGACCAGCTCTTCGACCAGGCCGTCGCCGAACTGGACGCGGACGAGGCCCGCGCCCTGGTCCGCAAGGCGGACGCCCGCATCTGGGCCACCGCGGGCTCGATCCCCCTCTACCAGCGCCCCCAGCTCACGGCGGCCCGCCCGAACCTCTCCAACACGGGATCCTTCGGCTTCCAGACCCCGTCGTACGAAAACATGGGCTACCTGAAGAACGGTACGAAGCCGCAGGCAAGCAGCGCCCCGTAGGGGGCGCGGGGAACTACGCGCTCGGCCCCCACGGACCCGCACCGGGGGTCGAGGCCGGATCCCCGTCGAGCCCGAGCGGCAGCGTGCCCGTACGATGGGGTAAGGCCGTGGCACGTTTCAGCCCGGCAGGGCCCCGCGCAGCGGATGGCCGTCCACTCACTCCGGGAGAAGCGCCTCAATATGGCCACGCGCCACGACATCCGCAACGTCGCCATCGTCGCCCACGTCGACCACGGCAAGACCACACTGGTCGACGCCATGCTCAAGCAGGCCGGTGCCTTCGCCGCGCACGCCGCCGAGTCGCTCGACGACCGCATGATGGACTCGAACGACCTGGAACGTGAGAAGGGCATCACGATCCTGGCGAAGAACACGGCGGTCAAGTACCACCCGAAGGATGGCGGCGACGTCATCACGATCAACATCATCGACACCCCCGGCCACGCCGACTTCGGCGGCGAGGTAGAGCGCGGTCTGTCGATGGTGGACGCGGTCGTCCTCCTGGTCGACGCGTCCGAGGGTCCGCTGCCGCAGACCCGGTTCGTGCTGCGCAAGGCGCTGCAGGCCCGCCTGCCCGTCATCCTGTGCATCAACAAGACGGACCGTCCCGACTCGCGCATCGACGAGGTCGTGAACGAGGCGTACGACCTCTTCCTCGACCTGGACGCCGACGAGGAGCAGATCGAGTTCCCGATCGTCTACGCGTGCGCGCGGGACGGCGTGGCCTCGCTGACCAAGCCGGAGAACGGCACGGTCCCGGCCGACAGCGACAGCCTGGAGCCGTTCTTCTCCACGATCCTCTCGCACGTCCCGGCCCCGTCGTACGACGAGGACGCCCCGCTCCAGGCGCACGTCACCAACCTGGACGCGGACAACTTCCTCGGCCGTATCGCGCTGCTCCGCGTCGAGCAGGGCGAGCTGCGCAAGGGCCAGACCGTCACCTGGATCAAGCGCGACGGCACGATGTCGAACGTGCGCATCACCGAGCTGCTGATGACCGAGGCACTCACCCGCAAGCCCGCCGAGAAGGCGGGCCCCGGTGACATCTGTGCCGTCGCCGGCATCCCGGACATCATGATCGGTGAGACCCTCGCCGACCCCGAGAACCCCATCGCGCTGCCGCTCATCACGGTCGACGAGCCGGCGATCTCGATGACCATCGGAACGAACAACTCGCCGCTGGTCGGCCGGGGTGCCACCGGCAAGGGGGCGGACGCCAAGGCGGTGGTCAAGGACCGCAAGGTCACCGCCCGCCAGGTCAAGGACCGCCTGGACCGCGAGCTGGTCGGCAACGTCTCGCTGCGGGTGCTCGACACCGAGCGCCCGGACACCTGGGAGGTCCAGGGCCGTGGTGAGCTGGCGCTCGCCATCCTGGTCGAGCAGATGCGCCGCGAGGGCTTCGAGCTGACCATCGGCAAGCCGCAGGTCGTCACCCAGCAGATCGACGGCAAGACCCACGAGCCGGTCGAGCGCATGACGATCGACGTCCCCGAGGAGCACATGGGCGCGGTCACGCAGCTCATGGGCGTCCGCAAGGGCCGGATGGACAACATGTCCAACCACGGCTCGGGCTGGGTCCGGCTGGAGTTCGTCGTGCCGTCCCGCGGTCTCATCGGATTCCGGACGGAGTTCCTCACCGGTACGCGCGGCACCGGCATCGCGCACTCCATCCACGAGGGTCACGAGCCGTGGTTCGGTCCGCTGTCGACCCGTAACAACGGCTCGCTGGTCGCCGACCGCGCCGGGGCCGTCACCGCGTTCGCGATGACGAACCTCCAGGAGCGCGGTGTGCTGTTCACCGACCCCGGCACCGAGGTGTACGAGGGCATGATCGTCGGCGAGAACTCGCGCGCCGACGACATGGACGTGAACATCACCAAGGAGAAGAAGCTCACCAACATGCGGTCGGCCGCCGCCGACTCGTTCGAGGCGATCGTCCCGCCGCGCAAGCTCTCCCTGGAGCAGTCGCTGGAGTTCTGCCGCGACGACGAGTGTGTCGAGGTGACCCCGGAGTCCGTTCGCATCCGCAAGGTCAACCTGGACGCCCGTGAGCGCGGCCGCGCCGCGAGCCGCGCCAAGCACGGCTGACCTGCCCTGTCGGGCCCCTGGAGCGCGCTCCAGGGGCCCTGACGCAGGCCCACCGAAGCGCCCGGTCCTCCGCTCGGCGGAGAGCCGGGCCTTTGGCGTGCCCGCGTGCCGGCGTGGCTGAAACCGGCTCAGTTCGGGCAGCGGTGGAAACGGTACGGCGGCGTTCGCATATCGGGCATTGCCCAATCAAGTTTCGGACACGTAAACGAAATTATCTTCGTGGATGTCTCTTTTGCCGGATCTTGATCTCGCCTGTCAAGCGCGTGCAGGTGTCGTTCTCTGCAATTTTTGTTCAAAATTTCGACAGTAGGGAGATCCCTATGTCTTCCGCCCTTGACGCGCGTTGACCCACTTGGTGAAAGTTCCCTGAAACCACAGAACCTGCCGGTATCTGTGCTGCGCTCAACTCTCCATCCCCCGGGGGAAGAACAAAGATGACCAGTCCAACCAAGGCCGAGGGCTCCGGGCCGTCGGCGGCCTTGGACCCCGAGCTCGACTCGAACGCCGAGCCCGCCGAGGCCGAGAAGCTGGAAGGCCGTTCCCCCGGGCAGCTGATGTGGCATCGCTTCAAGCGAGACCGTACCGGAGTTGTCTCCGCGATCGTGGTGATTTTTTTCTTCGCGATCGCCGCTCTCGCTCCGGTCATCTCGGCGCTGTACGGCAAGGATCCCTACACGCTGTACGCACAGGAGCCCGACTACCCCTTCCTGCTCGACGACTTCGCCATGCCCACCGGCTCCCTCGGGGGAATTTCCGGTGACTTCTGGTTCGGCGTCGAGCCCAAGCTGGGCCGCGACGTGTTCACCATGCTGCTGTACGGCATGCGCACCTCGCTCTTCATGGCCGTGCTCGTCACGGTGTTCAGCGTCCTGACGGGCGTTGTCATCGGTATGGTCAGCGGCTACTTCGGCGGCAAGGTCGACTACTGGCTGGGTCGGATCACCGACTTCTTCCTGGCCTTCCCGCAGCAGTTGTTCTTCATCGCCTTCATGCCGGTGGTCACCGCGATGTTCGTCTCCCCGAAAGACGAGACCCCCACCTATCTGCGTGCGGTGGCGATCATCCTGGTGATGTGGTTCCTCGGCTGGATGGGCATGGCCCGTCTGGTGCGAAGCTCCGTGCTCTCCCTGCGGGAGCGGGAGTTCGTGGAGGCGGCGAAGGTCTCGGGGGCCTCTCCGGCGCGCATCGTGCGCAAGGAGATCCTGCCGAACATCGTCACGCCGATCCTGGTGCAGGGCACGTACATGCTGCCGAGTGCGATCCTCTCGATCGCGTTCCTCAGCTACGTGGGTGTGGGCTTCGTGGAGCCGACGCCGGACTGGGGCCGGATGTTCGCCATCGGCTCCGAGATCTATGAGCAGGACCCCGCGTTCATGTTCTTCCCGGGCATCGCGATGGTGATCTTCGTACTCGCTTTCAACCTTCTCGGCGATTCCGTCCGGGACGCATTCGACCCCAAGACCGGACGCTGACCGTCCATTGGTGGGTGGGGGGGCTGCCACCCCCGTTCCGGGAGACCGGGCCGTCAGGCAGCACTCGTGGACTACAACTGACAGGTAGGTGCATCGGCATCATGAAGGCCATCAGAACGCGCTCCGTGCGCGCCATAGTCGTCGCTGTCGCGGCGGGGTCGTTGGCGCTGACCGGCTGCTCCGACGACAGCGGCAAGAACACCAAGGACGACTCCAAGTCCAAGGAGGACGCCAAGGCGCAGTCGAAGCCTGTCGCCTACGGTGACGCCGCGGCGTCCAACGGTCCGGCCGAGCCGGTGGCCGGGGCCAAAACTGGTGGCACGATCAACGTGTACCAGCAGTCGGACCTGACCCACATGGACCCGGGCCAGATCTACGTCAGCGACGCCGGCCAGTTCTCCAACCTGATCCACCGCGGTCTGACGAACTACCAGGAGGACGCCAAGGGCAACCTGACGGTCGTCGGTGACATCGCCACCGACTCCGGCAAGTCGTCCGACGGCGGCAAGACCTGGACGTACACGCTGAAGGACGGCATCAAGGACGAGGACGGCAACGTCATCACGTCCGCCGACGTCCGCCACAGCATCGAGCGGCTGTACTCGAAGGTCATCTTCGACGGTCCGACGTTCGTGCAGAACTGGCTGTCCGGTGCCGACTACCGCAAGGCGCTGCCCGACGGCCCGTACAAGGGCAAGCACCTGCCGGACTCCGTCCTGGAGACCCCGGACGCCAAGACGGTCGTCTTCCACTTCAAGGCCGCCCAGCCGGACCTCCCGCAGGCCCTGAGCATGGCCGGCTACGCCATCGTGCCCGAGAAGCAGGACACGAAGGAGAAGTACGACAAGGCCCCGGCGGCGCTCGGCCCGTACAAGCTCGCCGAGTACAAGGCCGGCAAGTCCCTGAAGCTGGTCAAGAACGACCAGTGGGACGAGAAGACCGACCCGGTGCGCCACCAGTACGTCGACGGCTACAACTTCACCAACACCGTCAACCAGGCCAGCCAGACCAAGCGTCTGATCGCCGACCAGGGCGAGGCCAAGAACGCCATCCAGTTCACGGACTCGGTGGACCCGGCCCAGCTGTCGACGGTCATCCGTGACGCCGGCGCCAAGAAGCGCACGATCCAGGGCTACCAGGTCTATGTCTGGCAGCTCACCTTCAACCTGGACAGCGCCAAGGTGAAGGACAAGAAGATCCGTGACGCGATCGCCTACGCGATCCCGAACCAGTCCATGGTGCAGGCCGACGGTGGCCGGTACGGCGGTGAGGTCGCGGGTGGTCTGCTGGCCCCGACCCTGCCCGGCTTCGACCCGAAGTACGACCCGTTCGGCAAGCTGAAGAAGCCCAACGGTGACCCGGCGAAGGCCAAGGAGCTCCTCAAGGAGGCCGGCTTCAAGGAGGGCACCAAGCTCAGCTACGCCTACTCCAACACCCCGCGTGGCCAGGCGCAGATGCTGCTCATCAAGGACGCGCTGAACAAGATCGGCTTCGACGTCCAGGCCAAGGAGATCGACCGCGCGACCTTCTACGAGCAGGTCGGCAAGCTGGACAACCCGTTCGACCTGTACATGACCGGCTGGGGCCAGGACTGGCCGTCGCCGTCCACGGTCGTCACCCCCGTCTACGACGGCACGCAGGTCGCCGACGGTTCGTCGAACTACTCGCACATCGACGACAAGCAGGTCAACGACCTCATCCAGAAGGCCCTGACGGAGCAGCCCGAGCAGGCCGCCAAGACCTGGGAAGAGGCGCACCACCGCATCGTGGAGGAGATCAACCCGGCCGTTCCGGTCTACTACTCCAAGCAGATGCAGCTCTACGGTTCGAACATCGGCGGTGCCCGGTTCAGCACGAGGTCGAGCTACATCGACATCAACGACCTGTACCTGAAGCAGCCGTAACCCGTCAGCCCGGCTGATCCGCGGGGGTGTGCGCCAGGCGGAGCGCACCCCCGCGGACGGTAACCCCCTCCTGCCGCCGCGTTTCGAAGAGAGCACCCACCCGCCATGCTTCAGTTCCTCATCCGCAGGCTGAGCGGCGCCGTCGTGATCATGTTCCTGATCGGCGCTTTCACGTTCTTCCTGTTCTACTCGATCCCGCAGGACTTCGCCGAGCTGGCCTGCGGCAAGAACTGCTCCCCCCAGAACATCGCGGTCATCCGCGAGAACCTCGGCCTCGACAAGCCCATCACGACCCAGTTCTGGGACTTCATGACGGGCGTCGTGGCCGGCCGGGACTTCCCGCAGGGACACTGCGACGCACCGTGCCTCGGTGTCTCGTTCAGCAGTGGCGACTTCGTGTGGGACTCCATCATGGACCGCTTCCCGCTGACGCTCTCGCTGACCGTCGGCGGACTGGTGATCTTCCTGGTGCTCGGCCTCGGCACGGGTCTGCTGGCCGCCTGGAAGCGCGGTACCTTCCTCGACAAGGCCGTCAGTGGCGCCTCGATGGTGCTCAGCTCGTTCCAGATCTACTTCCTGGGTCCCATCGTCCTCGGCCTGCTCGTCTACAGCACGGGCTGGCTGGACAGTCCCACGTACGTGCCCTTCACGGACAACCCGGGCAAGTGGTTCGTCGGCATGCTGATCCCCTGGGCAGTGATGGCCACGATCTTCACCGCCCAGTACACGCGTATGGCCCGCTCGACGATGATCGAGCAGTTGCAGGAGGAGCACGTCCGCACCGCCCGCGCCAAGGGCATGCGGCAGCGGTACGTCTTCTTCCGCTACGCCTGGCGCGGTTCGCTCATCCCGATCGTCACCATCATCGGCATGGACCTCAGCGCGCTCCTGTCGGGCGCGGTGGTCACGGAGTTCACCTTCGACCTCGCCGGTATCGGACGGCTCGCGGTCAACGGTTCGCTGACCAAGGACCTGCCGCTGACGATGGGCGTCATGCTGTTCGGGGCCTTCTTCATCCTGATCCTGAACATCATCGTGGACCTCGCCTACGCCTACATCGACCCGCGCGTGCGCCTCGCCTAGGAGAAATACCGTGACCACACTGACCAAGACCGAAGGCGAGAGGGCCCCCAGCGGTCCGGAGGCCTTCCTCTCGGTCCGCGACCTGCGGGTGCGGTTCTCCACCGAGGACGGCATCGTGAAGGCCGTCGACGGACTCTCCTTCGACGTCGAGCGCGGCAAGACCCTGGGCATCGTGGGGGAGTCGGGGTCGGGCAAGTCCGTCACCAACCTGACCGTGCTCGGACTGCACAACTCCAAGACCGCCACCGTCGAGGGCGAGATCGTCCTCGACGGCAAGGAACTGGTCACCGCGACCGAGAAGGAGATGGAGAAGCTTCGCGGCAACAAGGTCGCGATGATCTTCCAGGACCCGCTGACCGCGCTCTCCCCGTACTACACGGTGGGCCGGCAGATCGCGGAACCCTTCATGAAGCACACCGGCGCCTCCAAGAAGGAGGCGAAGGCGCGGGCCGTCGAGATGCTCGACAAGGTCGGCATCCCGCAGCCCGCGATGCGCTACGACGACTACCCGCACCAGTTCTCGGGCGGTATGCGCCAGCGCGCGATGATCGCGATGTCGCTGATCTGCAACCCCGACCTGCTGATCGCCGACGAGCCGACCACCGCCCTGGACGTCACCGTGCAGGCCCAGATCCTGGACCTGCTCAAGGATCTCCAGCAGGAGTTCGGCTCGGCGATCATCTTCATCACCCACGACCTCGGCGTCATCTCCAAGATGGCCGACGACCTGCTGGTGATGTACTCGGGCCGGGCCGTGGAGCGCGGCAGCGTCCGCGAGGTACTGCGCGCCCCCCAGCACCCGTACACCTGGGGCCTGCTGAGTTCCATGCCGCGACTGGGCGGTGACACGGCGCAGGCGCTCACCCCGATCCCGGGGACACCGCCCAGCCTGCTGAACCCGCCGTCGGGCTGCCCGTTCCACCCCCGGTGCGGCTTCGCGTCCGAGGTCGGCGGCACCCGCTGCGCCGACGAGCGGCCGACGTTGCCGGACGGCCGCGGCGCCGCCTGCCACCTGGGCGACGAGCAGCGGACGAACCTTTTCCTCGAGCAGATCAAGCCCCGGCTGGGCTAGGGAGAACGACACATGAGCGACAAACTCACCCTGCCGAAGCCGCAGGGCCCGGTGGACGGAGCCGCCGAGCCGCTGCTCTCCGTCGAGGGCCTGACGAAGCACTTCCCGATCTACGGCGGCTTCCCGATCAAGCGCAAGGTCGGCGCCGTACAGGCGGTCGACGGGGTCGACCTGACCGTCGGCGTCGGCGAGAGCGTCGGCCTGGTCGGCGAGTCCGGCTGCGGCAAGTCGACGACCGGGCGGCTCATCACCCGGCTCCTGGAGCCGACGGCCGGCAAGATCACCTACGCGGGCCAGGACATCTCGCACGCCTCGCGCCGGCAGATGGCGCCCGTGCGGTCCGAGATCCAGATGATCTTCCAGGACCCGTACTCCTCGCTGAACCCGCGGCAGACCGTCGGCACGATCATCAAGTCGCCGATGGAGGTAAACGGGATCAACCCGAAGGGCGGCATCGAGAAGCGCGTCCACGAGCTGCTCGAACTCGTCGGTCTCAACCCCGAGCACTACAACCGCTTCCCGCACGAGTTCTCCGGCGGGCAGCGCCAGCGCATCGGGGTGGCCCGCGCGCTGTCCCTGAACCCGAAGCTGATCGTGGCGGACGAGCCGGTGTCGGCCCTGGACGTGTCGATCCAGGCGCAGGTCGTCAACCTGCTCCAGAAGGTCCAGGAAGAGATGGGCATCGCCTTCCTCTTCATCGCCCACGACCTGGCGATCGTCCGGCACTTCTCGCAGCGCCTCGCGGTGATGTACCTCGGCAAGGTGGTGGAGGTCGGCGACCGCGACTCGATCTACAACCGGCCGCGTCACCCGTACACGCACGCGCTGCTGTCGGCCGTGCCCGAGGTCACGCTCGACGACGAGGTCGAGGACCGGGAGCGGATCCGGCTCTCCGGCGACGTGCCCTCGCCGATCCACCCGCCGTCCGGCTGCCGCTTCCGCACCCGCTGCTGGAAGGCGCAGGACAAGTGCGCGACGACGGAGCCGCCGCTGGTCCAGATCTCCGGCAACCGTGAGGGCCACCTGACGGCCTGCCACTTCCCGGAGGACCCGACGACGGAGGCCCGCGCCGAGGACATCGTCCTGGACCCGGCGCTGGCGGCTCTGGAGGGCGAGGCGGAGTAGCCAGAGTTGCCGGCGGCGGGAGTAGCCGCCTGAGGGCTCGGGGGGTCGCCCTCACGCCCCCTCACACTCCCGCGCACGCCGGTGCTGCGCGCGGGAGTGAGGTGTCGGCGCCGGGCCGGGTGACTTCGCCTGCGGTTGTCGGTGGCGGGTGGTTGAGTGGTCGCCCGACAACCGATCTGATGAGGTGCAAGCCGATGAGGTCCCCCCTGCCTCTGCCCCCCGACGACGACGCGGCCCGTGTTCCCGGGATGCTGCTGATACGTACCGGTGACGGAGACGGTGACGGTGATGGAGACGAAGCCGATGTCTGGAACGACGTGCTGTCGCGGATGGGTGAACTCCCCGGCATGCGGGGGCCCGTTCACGGGCCGGGGGCCGATACGGAGACATCGCTTCCCCGGCGTCTGATCGTGGCGCACGATCCGGCGTGGCGGGGCGCCACCGTCGAAGAGGTCGCCGAGGCCCTCGAACAGCCCGGGATCTGGATCCCCGACCTCGTGGTGCTCACCGACGACCGGACCGCGCGCAATCAGCGGACGCGCCCGCTGCTGGCCTTCGGCGGCAGTGACGGCGACATCAGTTCCTTCTGGATCACGCCGCGGCAGGCGGCCATGACGTATCTGGTCCTGAACCGCCCCTACACCTCCTCCGCCATCGACGACTTCGCCGAACGGGCCCCCACCGACCCGGAGTGGGAGGTGGCGGAGGACGAGGAGTTGGGGGAGGACCACTTCTACGAGCCGGTCGGCGTGGCGCTGGAGACGCTGAGCACCCCGCCTCGCTACACCCGCCCGGCCCGTGAACTGCCGTTGCTGAGCCACGAGACGGACCTGTTGGTGCGCACGGACTTCTCGGACGACGCGGCGTGGGCGTCCCTGGTGGAGCGGGTCTCTCAGCCGCCGTACGACACGTCGGTTGATGACGACGATGACGATGCCGAGGACGACGGGGATGACGAGGTCGAGGGCATCCGGTTCGTGGACGACCCGGCCTTCGCGGGCGCCACTCCGGAGCAGCTGATGGCTCAGGTCCGGCCCAGCGAGGACGTGGAGGAGATGGTCGCGGACGTGATACTGATCGCCGACACGACCACCCTGCACGAACCTGAACACCGCGTCCTGGTGATCCCCCTGACGGACGACATAGGCCTCACTTTCCGGGTGGACCCCGACCAGGTGGGCGTCATGCTGCCCAACCTGGCACTGGGCAACCAGGACATCGAGGACTGGCGCAAGGACGAGGGGTAGGGCCCGCCCTGGCCGCCGGCGGGGAACCATGGCGAACGCGACCAGGGCGGGGGTTCATGGGGTGCTACGAACGGGCGGGCGCAACAGGGGGGGAACCTCACAGCAATTCCCCTCGGCTCCGTGCGTTGCATCGTGCGTTGTGCGCCTGTAGCCGCTCTATGGGGTCCGCCGGGCGGACGTGCTCGGGTTCCGCCTCCCACTCGGTCCCGCCGGAGACGGGACGCAGCGACCAGTACGGACCGGCGACCCCGCGGAACTGTCCGACGCGGCCACGGGTGGTGTCCACCACGAGGGCGCCGGGTTCGGGCGGGCGTTGAGGGCCCTGGGCGTCCGGGGGAGCGTTCTGTGCGGGCATCGATGACTCCTCTCCGTAGTCATTCGGTTACTCGGTGGACTCAGATTGGCTCACAGTGGGGATGTCTTCAACTTGCGGAAGTCGTCCAGAGAGTTGGGTGTTCGCTGTTGAATCGGAAAGAGCTGAACCCTGAAAAGTCACCTGAAGCAGCATTCGGGCAGCGTTTGCGCACGTTGCGAGATGAACGCGGCTGGACGCAGGACGAGTTGGCTGCACGTATGGGGTGCTCCGGGACGCACGTATCGGCCGTTGAAACCGGCCGACGCTCTCCAACTCCACGTTTCGCGACAACTGCTGACAAGGTGTTCGGGACCGGGGACCGGCTCGAACGTCAGAGTCGGGCCGTTCGGCACACCGCGCTCCTTGAGGGATTCCCGGAGTACGTCAGGCAAGAGGCGCGCGCGGCCGAGATCCGGCTCTATGAGGTAGGCGTCATCCCTGGGCTGCTCCAGACTCCGGAGTACGCGGCAACACTGGAGGCCGACGCCGTACGGCGAGCAGCGATCACCCCTGAACAAGCCGACGAGCGGGTCGCGTTGGTGGCCGAGCGGCAGGCCACGCTTGCCCGCCACCCATCTCCCCTGGTCTTCGCGGTGCTTGACGAGAGTTGCGTACTCCGGCCGATGGGTGATCGCGCGGTCATGGACGCTCAGTTCGACCGGTTGCTGGAGTTCGCCGACTCCCCGAACACGGTCCTCCACATCGCCCCGTTCAGCATGGGGGAGCGACGGCCGTTCAGTCTGCCCGTCACGGTGCTGACGTTGCCGGATCGCTCGCTCATCTCGTACGCCGAATCAGCGCAGCGAGGACACTTGGAACGGGAAACCAGCTTCGTGCTGCCCGTACTCACGGCCTACCATCAGTTACAGGCTGAAGCCCTGTCCCGAGCGGCATCCGTAGCCATGATCGAGCAGTTGCGAAAGGGCACCCCGTGACCGAATCCCCCCGTTGGTCCACGTCCTCCTACAGCGGCAACGGCGGCCAGTGCGTCGAGGTCGCCACCAACCTCGCCGCATCCCGCGGGGCGGTCCCCGTCCGTGACTCCAAGAACCCGACCGGTCCGGTACTGGACCTCCCGACCGGCTCGTTCGTGGCCTTTGTGGCGAGCGTCAAGGCCGGAGAGTTCGACACCGTCTGACAGGTCGGCCGGCTTGGGATGCGGTGGGGCTACGCCACGCCGGGCGGCACGCGTGTGGCCTGGTGGTAGTACATCCGCCAGACCGCCGCTCCGTCCGACCCGCTCGACCTGCGCCAGATCGAGCTGTGCCTGGTCCGGCGCTCGCCGAGCACCGTCTCGAACGTCAGATGCACCAGACCTGGCGCGAGCAGCACTCCCGAGATGTCCGAGGGCTCGTAGCAAGGAGCATCCGCTGAGCCGCCCTGAAGCTCGGGCAGTTCGGCGAGCATGGTCTCGTACGTCCAGCGCCGCCCGGAGCCGCCGACCTCCACGAACTCCGGGTCGAGGAGTCGCCCGGCGAGTTCTCGCGAGGCACGTACCCAGGGATCCATGAGCCGCAGCTCGCCCGCGATCGCCTGGTTCACATCGTCTGCCGCACCGTGCGTGTCCATGGGAGCATCCGATCAACCTCACCGGGGCGACGGCAACCGAGTTCATCGGGCGCGGTTATTCGTTCGACACGGCCGGAGGGTTTGGTGAAACTGCCCTGCGGCGACTCGGCCCGCCGCGCCATCCGTACAGGTCAGGGTGGACAGCGGGACGGGACGGGACGTGCGCTTCGACAGCGACCCGCGGCAAGACTCCTGGAGGAGCCAGTTGAACCCTGCCATCCACAGCATCACCTTCGACTGCACGGGCGACCCGTACGATCTCGGGCTGTTCTGGAGCGAGTTGCTCGGCCGGCCGCTGGCCGACGACGACAAGCCCGGTGACCCGGAGGCGCTGATCCAGGACCCGGACGGCGGGCCGCGGCTGCTCTTCGTGCGGGTTCCGGAGGGCAAGACGGCCAAGAACCGTATCCACTTCGACCTGCGGCCGACGGAGCGCACCCGGGCGGCGGAGGTGGAACGGGCGCTCGCGCTCGGCGCCCACCTGATCGCGGACCGGACGCGGCCGGACGGAGGCGGCTGGTTCCTCCTGGCGGACCCCGAGGGCAACGAATTCTGTGTGGAGCGGGGAGATTCCGACCTTGCTCCGATGCCCGGCATCGAGGTGGCTGAGTCGGTCGACGCGGTCATCGCGATCGAGGCGGTCGAGGCGGCGAACCCCGCGCGTCCGTCGGGCGGCCGGGAGCCCGCCCTGCGCCTGGAGAAGGTCACCCCCGACAACATCGAGGCCGCCATCGCCCTGAAGGTCCGTCCCGACCAGGAGCGCTTCGTCTCCACGGTGGTGAAGTCCCTCGCTGAGGCGTACGCACAGCCGCAGCCTGGGACTGCCTGGCCCCGGTTGGTCTACGAAGGTGACGAGCTTGTCGGCTTCGTCATGGCCTTCTTCGACGTCCGCTTCGACCCGGACACCCCCGAGGACCGGCCCCGCTCGGGCCTGTGGCGGCTCAACATCGCCGAGGGCAGGCAGGGGCGTGGGTACGGCACTTTCGCCGTGCGTGCGGTCTGTGAGGAGGTCCGCCGCCGCGGCCGTACCCGGCTCGTCACGGTCACCTGGGAGGAGGGCGAGGGAGGCCCCGAGCCGTTCTACCAGCGCCTCGGCTTCCGCCGTACGGGGGAGATGAACGGTGGCCAGGTGGTGGGGGAGCTGGACCTGGACGCGTGAGCGAAGTCCGCCGGCTCCGCAACGCCGCCAGGACGAACCTCGCACAGCTGGGCAACTGCTGATCTGCACATCAACTCATCCGGGAGACTTGGTCGTTACCCCGGCATCGCAGCGGGGCGTCGATACAAGAAGGGGCTGATTCCGGAGGAATCCGCCTGGTTGCCGCGGCGGGAAGCGGCTTATGTCGCATTTCTTCAAGGCCCTCTCCGCGTACAGGTGCTCGTTCCCTACGCGTTCCGCGTTTCATCTGCTCTAAGGTGGAGCAAGTTTGATCACCTACCGATCCGGACGCAAACGGCTACGCAGTGGGGGACCTACATGCGCTTTCGTATCGCTGCAGCCTCAGCTGCGCTCGCCGTGTGTGCCATGACGGCAGCAACAGCGTGTTCGTCGTCACCGGACGCTGTCGGCAACGGCTCAACCGGCTCGGAGAAGCCTGCCTCCGTCGACGGTTCGGTGGGGCACCCCGAGGCAGGCAAGCGCCAGGCGGGTGGCCCCACGATGGATGTCGGATCGGGGTCGGTGGGCCCTTCGGAGTGTGAGACCTCCGCTGCCGAAATCCCGGAAAAGTGTGTTCTCGACCTCTCGTTCTCCGAGAGCAGCAACGGGGAGCCCGCCACCGGGGCGCCTGTCACACCGTGATCCTGCGGCAGTCCCGGGTCAGAGGTCAGGATGACGGCGCCTTCATGGCGCGCGGCGACGACCGTCACGAAGGCGTCCACCACGTCAGGCGCCTTTTTGCCGGGCAGGACGGCTCTCGCCGCCATGACACCCGCGCGCTTGCCGTTGTCGACAGTGTGCCCGCTTGGCACAGTTCGCACGTGCCGAGGTCCCGCCGCGCCGAGAACACCACGCAAACGGCCAACGCTATGGACAAAGGTGTCCAATGACCGGGCTGCGGGCGCCAGACCTGTGCCAGGACGGGAACGAGCGTTGTGTTGTCTGGCCACCCGCCAGGACAGTGCGTGATCCTGACCGCCGGGCCCGCGTGTCAGATCGGCAGGTCCCACCCGGGGCCGTCCTCGGTGCCGAGCCACACCCGCTGACCGGCGGCCGAGACCGTGATCCCGAACTTCTCCTGGTGAGGCTCGTCGGCGGCTTGCCAGCGCTCCACGGCCCGTTCCACCCGGTCCCACAGGCGGACGGGACCGCGCTGGACAACGGTCCACCCGCCGTCGAGGTCGGCGGCCGTCCGGGCCTGCGAACCGGTGGACACGTCCCAGAGGATCTGTTTCGCCCCAGCCCCCAGGCGTTCGGCCGAGGGGGCCGCGAGCTGTGCGACCCAACCGCCGGTCCAGTGGTCGAGCTTCGCGGGGTCGATCCTGCTCGGGCGCTCGTCCCCGGGCAGCAGGGCCAGCGTCGGGCGGGGCGGCCGGTCGTGCGGTCGGGCGATCATGAAACTGGTGTAGCCGGGGAGGAACCGGCCCGTGGCCTCCCCGGGGCCGGTCACGTCGAGCAGCGCGAGGGCGTTGGCGTAGCTCCACCCGGAGAGGGTGGCCAGGATCTTCCCGCCGGGCCTCACCTGGTGCAGCCACGGCAGCGGGACGTACCGGACCGAACAGGTGGCAATGAGTCGGTCGTACTGCTCGCCCTGCTGGTCGCCGCGCAACCCGTCACCGACGATCAGCCGGGGCGCGAACCCGGCCGCCTTGAGTGCCGCAGCGGCAGCGCTGCCGACCACCGGGTCGTACTCGATGCTCGTCAGGTTGGCGTCCCCGAGGCGGTGCGCACCGAGAGCGGTCGAGTACCCGGTTCCGGTGCCGATCTCCAACACCCGCTGACCCGCCTCCGCGCCGAGCTGCTGCCACATCCGCAGCACCAGGGACGGCAGGGTGGACGACGATGACGGGGAACCGGTCGCGGCGTTCTCGGTCACGTCGTCGGGCCTGATCCTGCCGTCCAGTTGGGTGATCAGCGTCTCGTCGGAGTACACGCCCTCCAGCCACCCGGGATCGCCCTCGCGCACGGGCCGGTAGCTGGTGGGGACGCTGCCCGCCACCGGCAGGAAGTAGGACCCCGTGAACAGCTCGCGGGGAACCGTGGTGGCCGCGCTGCGCCACTCGGGTCCGGTCAGGGTGCCGTCCTCGGCGAGTCTGTCCGCCAGGGCGCTGCGAAGCTGAGCCGATGTGCTCACGTGTCGGGGCCTTTCTCCAGCTGGTCGGTAAGGGCTTGGGCGATGGCGGCGGTTGTCTGCGCCGGCTGCCACGCCCATTGGCCGTTCGGGTTGCACTCAAGGAAGTACCAGTCACCCGCAGGGGTCACAGCGAAGTCGAACGCGCCGTAGTGCAAACGGAGTTCGGCGAGATAGGCCACGACCGCACGTGCGACTGACGCGGGTACCTCGATCGGGGTGCACGTCATCAGGTCTTGACGGTAGCGCCAGTCGAGATCGGGGCTGTCGATCCGGACCCCGAACAGCCGGCCGCCCACGGCGGTCACCCGCACGTCGAACGCCTTGTCCACCTTGGCTTGGAACATGTGGGGGCAGACGGACACGGCGTCGGTGATCTCGGCCGGCTTCACCTCCCGGACCCACACGCTCTGTGGCTGGTCGTCCACGCGGTAGGGCGTGTTCCACACGGGCTTGTAGACCACTCCGCCGGACTGGTGGGCGGCGAACGTCCGTGCCTCGTGCGGGTTGTCCGTGATCACCGTGCTGGGCACCAGGAACCCGCAGCGCTGCGCGGTCGAGAGCTGCGCGGGCTTGAACTCGGCGGCTCGGTTGTCCCAAGGGTGATTGACGTAGTGCACGCCAGGCAGTGACGCGAGGATGCCCCCGGCGCCCCACTGGGCCTGTTCGGCGGCGAACCGGCGGTCTTGGCCGCTCAACTCCGGCGATCCCTCGTAGGGCGAGGGCCTGCGCACCCACACGGACCGAATCCGCGTGGTGTCGATCTTCCGGCTTGCCGTGCGCAGGGTGCCCCGCTGGTCGCCCGTGCGGTACGTGGCGGTCAGCGAGGCATCTGTGTGCAGGTCGGTGCCGGGGTCGAGACGGACCACGGGAACCCGGCGCTCGGCGAGAAGCCGCAGCACCACGTCTGCTGTCACGTCGTAGGGGTTGGTCAGCACCAGTACCGACCTGCTGTCGCTCATCAGCCGGAACTCTGGTCCTGGTCGTATGACTCGGTGCTGTCGGAGTCGGCCGCGCCACCCGGGCCGGACCCGTCACCCGGGGTGGTCGTGGTGGGCGTCAGGCCGCTCGTGCTGGTGCCGTGGTTGCCCAGCTCGACCGTCCGGCCGTACTCGTCCACGATCACCGCGATCTGGGTTTCGGGGTCGATCACGGGCGTGTTCTGCGGAACCGTTGTGGTGACCGCGTAGGGCCCCATTCGCTGCGTGCCCCACGGGGCGGGCGTCTGTGTCATCTGTTCTGCGCCTCCGTTTCCTGGTGCTGAGACTTCAAAAGCTCGGGCCAAACGGCCCAGGCTGCCAATCCCGCCCCGGCCACTTGACCTGTCCAGGGTTTCCGCCGCCGGGGCGGGAGTTGGAACCCGTTCCCCTCGTGGGTCTGTGCGATCAGCACGGGGGGTGTGCGACACCGCGAGGGGAACGGAGGTCAGAGGAGACGGCCAGTGGCCGCGAGGGTCGGAATCGCCGTTGCCAGAGCGGCGACCGTGAAGACGAACGCGGCCCACCCGAACCGGCGGACCCGCCTCACGGGCTGTCCCGTCGAGGGATGCAGTTCGGGCAGTCCTCCGGGTGGAACGGCGACGGCGGGTGCGTCGGGCCCGGGAGGTGGACCACGCGCGATGTCAGGTTCAGGGCCCCTCCGTACTGGTTCCACCACCCGGGCGGGGAGTCCGCGTAAGGGCCGCCCGAGTTGTCTATGAGGCTCACAAGTTGCGGGGCCGGGAGAGGGCACATAGGGCGTTGCTGACGCCGCGCCGGAGTGGCGGTCATCGGTGAGCGTCCGCGAGATGCCGACGCAACCGCACGTTGCAGTCACTCACGCGGCTGGCGTCACCTTTCGCCTTGGCGTGGTCGCGGTCCATGGCGACTGTGTCGCAGTGCGCGCATCCCGGTACCGACTGCGGGTCTCCCTCCAGCCTCAGCGGGAGGTCTACGGGGTTCTCCATGTCCAGGCTCTCCTTGCGGTGTCATCCCTGCGGTGGCCGTGCTCGGACTAGACAACCGCCCGACCACGCACAGCGGTACCGTTGGGAAGAGGGCAGGAGTTAAGAGCGTTAAGTGGTCAGAGCACGGGAGTTGGGGGCCAGTGACGACACGACAGCCGAACGCCGGACTTGAGCGGCTGTATCGCGAAAGCGGGTGGACGCTGCGGCAGTTCGCCCAAGAGGTCAACCGCATCGGGACTGAGCGCGGGACCCCTCTCAAGTATCAACAGCCGTCAGTGCACCAGTGGTTGAGCGGCCACCTGCCGAAAGAAACTGTTCGGCCGCTGATTCTGGAAGCACTCGCCCGGAGACTGCTCCGTCCCATCACGCACGCCGATGCAGGATTCCCGGCACCCCCGGAAGGTTCCAATAGCCATCCGACTACCGTTGAAGGGCTGGTAGACCTCGGGAGGCAAGACATGGACCCCTCACGCCGTAGCGTCCTGAGTGCGGGACTGTTCTCCGTGGCCCTTACCGTCCCTGGGTGGCCGGATGTTGTGGGGCGTATGGAAGCGGTTCAATCGGGAAAGACCCAACGCATAGGGATGGCCGACGTAAACATGGTCATCGCCATGACGGAACGCGTGTCTGAATTGGACGACCAATTCGGAGGTCGGCACGCTCGCCCGATGGCAGCGGCATTCCTCGTGAATACTGTAGCCCCATACCTTCGAGCCGACGCAACAGAGGAAGTCCGCAAGGCGATGATGTCGGCGGCTTCCGATCTATGCTATCTCACCGGATATATGGCTGTGGACGAGGGGGTCCACGGCCTGGCGCAGCGGTATTACCTGGAAGCGCTAGAGCTAGCAGGTGCTTCGGAAGACCACCTCACGTATTGCACGACCCTAAGGGGAATGAGCGTTCAGGCAGTCGATCTGGGCCACGGAAAGGCTGCGATGCGTCTTGCTGACGCCGCCGCGTCTGCATCTCCGCAGGCTGGTCCTCGAATGCGCGCCTTTCTGGCCGGGCAGCAAGCGCACGCCTCCGCGCAGCTTGGTGAGCGCACAAAGGCGCTTATGTATCTGCGCGAGGCTGAAGTGGCAATGGAAAAGGCCGAATCCCAGACCAAGACATTCGGCTCGTACAACCCGTCTTCTCTTGCCTGTCACGCAGGGCAGGTGCGGTACGAGCTGGGCGACATTCGGGGATCGGTCAAAGATCTAGAGGAATCCGATAAGCTGCGGCATAGCTCGTTCAAGAGGAATCGGATTCGCTACCTCGCCATGCTTGCCGAACGTCAGCTGGAAATCGGCCATCTCGAAAGTGCGTGTGCTACATGGGTCAAAGTCGTGGAAATTTACCCTGCCGTCCAATCGGGGCAGTGCGATAAGGCCATGTCAACGATGCAGGCTCGGCTTCGACCCTATCTCAAGAATCAGACTGCCCGGAATCTCTACGAGCGCGCACGTCTCGTTACCCCGCCATCGGTTGCGGTCTGAACGCAAAACAAGAACGCCCCCGCACCCATCATTCTCGCAGAGGCGTACGCGCAGCCGCAGCCGCAGCCCGGGACCGCCTGGCCCCGGCTGGTCTACGAGGGTGACGAACTCGTCGGCTTCGTCATGGCCTTCTTCGACGTCCGCTTCGACCCGGACACCCCCGAGGACCGGCCCCGCTCGGGCCTGTGGCGGCTCAACATCGCCGAGGGCAGGCAGGGGCGTGGGTACGGCACTTTCGCCGTGCGTGCGGTCTGTGAGGAGGTCCGCCGCCGCGGCCGTACCCGGCTCGTCACGGTCACCTGGGAGGAGGGCGAGGGAGGCCCCGAGCCGTTCTACCAGCGCCTCGGCTTCCGCCGTACGGGGGAGACGAACGGTGGCCAGGTGGTCGGGGAGCTGAACTTGGACTTGGACACCTGAGCGAAGCACACCGGGCCGGCGCCTCGCACCCGCCGCAGGGCCGAGAGCGCCCGTCCCGGCGGTTGTCCGCAGTCCTGGTGGGGGCGCGCGGCATCACGGGGTACGCCGGCGTCGCAGCCGAAGCCGACATACGGGTTGTCGTGACATGAGGTGGCGATTTTCGGCGGGGATCGAGCCCTGTGATCCACGGCACATTGGGCGACGGCGGGAGTCGGTGGCAGGCAGGATGCCTTCTGGCGGCTGACTCGAATCGAAGGCGGCGCGGTGATCCTCTTCGTACCAGTGGTAGCTCTTGCCGCCTTCGCGCTGACCGTCTTCTTCGTCGGCAAGGGCATCGGAGTAGCTCTCCCAGGACATGAGCGCTGGTCAGGATGGCGTCGTCCGCTTGTTGCCGTGTCCTTTGCCTGCTCCGCCTCGGCCACGATCTTCTACTCGCTGGGCGTCCTCACTTTGATGATGACGGTGTCCACTGCTCAGGACGGCGGGACGGACTCTGCCCCGTTCCCGTACAACCACCCATGCCGTACCCACCTGACGGGATCTGTGGACTATGAGGTTCAATTCCACAGTTTGCGCACTCTGTGCGTGATGGAAGACGGGGAGCGCATAGCGGTGGACGACGTTCCGCAAGAAGTTCGGATGGCCGCAGCGGGATCGATCGTTGCCGCCGCTGTGTCAGCGGGCGTCGTAGGGGCGTCCTCTCACCGCTTGTCGAACGGTGCCTCCTCGTCCGGTGAGTCTTCCCCGTCGCAGCGGTGAGTCCGGCCGATTCCGCATAAGACACTCACGACGGATCGCGCGCATCTTCGCGTAGTCCGTACCGTCAGGGTGGAGGGCAGGCCACGTTCCAGGGGGCCCGTGTCGCGTTCCGCGTACCCCCGGCAGCGGGCCGCGATACGTGCATCTGGAGGGTCTCCCCACTCGTAAGGGTGGGTGAATGTGCGCTATGGGGCTTATGCATCGATATTGGGCGCTAAAGGTACTGGCTCCGGCGCCGGAGCCGCAGCGCACCGATGAGGAGGCACTCCATGCGTGGAGCCACGCACGCCAGATGGGCCGCATGCGCGACGGCGGTCGCCCTTGCCGCGACGGCTTGTGGAGGCGGCGGAGACGACGGGGGCGGCGGCAGCAGCGGCGGTGGCGACGGTTCCGGCATCGTCAGTTCCTCGTGGGGCGACCCGCAGAACCCCCTGGAGCCCGCCAACACCAACGAGGTGCAGGGCGGCAAGGTCCTCGACATGGTCTTCCGCGGTCTCAAGCGCTACGACGCCAAGACCGGCAAGGCCACCGACATGCTCGCCGAGAAGATCGAGACCTCGGACTCGCAGACCTTCGACGTCACCGTCAAGCGCGGCTGGAAGTTCAGCAACGGCGAGGCCGTCACCGCCAAGTCGTTCGTGGACGCCTGGAACTACGGCGCCAGCCTCAAGAACAACCAGAAGAACGCGTACTTCTTCGGGTACATCGACGGCTACGACAAGGCGCACCCCGAGGACGGCGGCAAGCAGACCGCCGACACCCTCTCCGGCCTCAAGGTCACCGGCGACAACACCTTCACCATCAAGCTCAACCAGAAGTTCTCGACCTTCCCCGACACCCTCGGCTACGCCGCCTTCGCGCCGCTGCCCAAGGCCTTCTTCGACGACCACGCCGGCTGGCTGAAGAAGCCGGTCGGCAACGGCCCGTACACCGTCGACTCGTACGCCAAGGGCTCGGTGATGAAGCTGCGCAAGTGGGACGCGTACCCCGGCGAGGACAAGGCGCAGAACGGCGGGGTGGATCTGAAGGTCTACACCGACAACAACACCGCCTACACGGACCTGATGGCCGGCAACCTCGACCTCGTCGACGACGTGCCCGCCTCGCAGCTCAAGAACGCCAAGAGCGACCTCGGCGACCGGTACATCAACACCCCCGCCGGCATCATCCAGACCCTCGCCTTCCCGTTCTACGACAAGAACTGGAAGAAGGCCGGCATGGAGAAGGTCCGCACCGGGCTCTCCAAGGCGATCAACCGCAAGCAGATCACCGAGACCATCTTCGAGAAGACGCGCACCCCCGCCACCGACTGGACCTCGCCCGTCCTCGGCGCGGACGGCGGCTACAAGAAGGGGCTGTGCGGCGACGCCTGCGAGTACGACCCGGCAGGCGCCAAGAAGCTGATCAAGGAGGGCGGCGGGCTGCCCGGCGGCCAGGTCAAGATCACCTACAACGCCGACACCGGCTCCCACAAGGAGTGGGTGGACGCCCTCTGCAACTCCGTCAACAACGCCCTGGACAACGACAAGGCGTGCGTCGGCAACCCGGTCGGCACCTTCGCCGACTTCCGCAACCAGATCACCGACCTCAAGATGTCGGGTCCCTTCCGGGCCGGCTGGCAGATGGACTACCCGCTCATCCAGAACTTCCTGCAGCCGCTGTACTACACCAACGCCTCGTCCAACGACGGCAAGTGGACCAACAAGAAGTTCGACGACCTCGTCGACAAGGCCAACGCGGAGACCGACCAGGCCAAGGCCGTCGACCTGTTCCAGCAGGCCGAGGGGGTCCTGCGGGACGACATGGGCGCCATCCCGCTCTGGTACCAGAACGGCAGCGCCGGCTACTCGGACCGGATCACGAACGTGGCGCTGAACCCGTTCAGCCTGCCCGTCTACAACGAGATCAAGGTCAGCTGAGCCCGCGGGGGCACCCGCCGGCCCGCGCCGCGGGTGCCCCCGCCTACCTCCGGAGCCCTCATGGGACGGTATGTGATCCGGCGTCTGCTGCAGATGATCCCGGTCTTCATCGGCGCCACCCTGTTGATCTTCCTGATGGTGAACGTGATGGGCGACCCCATCGCGGGCCTGTGCGGCGACCGGCAGTGCGACCCCGCGACAGCGGCCCAGCTGCGCAAGGAGTTCGGCTTGGACAAGCCGGCGTGGCAGCAGTACGCGACCTACATGGGCAACGTCTTCACCGGCGACTTCGGCACCGCGTTCAACGGCCAGAAGGTCACCGAGCTGATGGCCGCCGCCTTCCCGGTCACCGTCCGGCTCACCGTCGTCGCGATCCTCTTCGAGATCGTCATCGGCATCGCGCTGGGCGTCGTCACCGGGCTGCGCCGCGGCCGGCCCATCGACACCGGCGTCCTGCTGATCACCCTCGTCGTCATCTCGGTGCCCACCTTCGTGACCGGCCTGCTGCTCCAGCTGCTCCTCGGCGTGAAGTGGGGCTGGATCAGCCCGTCCGTCTCCTCCGAGGCCCCCTTCCGCGAGCTGATCGTGCCCGGCCTGGTGCTCGCGTCCGTCTCCCTCGCCTACGTGACCCGGCTGACCCGCACGTCCATCGCCGAGAACCGGCGCGCCGACTACGTCCGTACGGCCGTCGCCAAGGGCCTGCCCCGGCGCCGGGTCATCACCCGGCACCTGCTGCGCAACTCGCTGATCCCGGTGGTCACCTTCATCGGCACCGACATCGGCGCGCTGATGGGCGGCGCGATCGTCACCGAGCGGATCTTCAACATCCACGGCGTCGGCTTCCAGCTCTACCAGGGCATCCTGCGCCAGAACACCCAGACCGTCGTCGGTTTCGTGACCGTCCTCGTCCTCGTCTTCCTGGTGGCCAACCTGCTGGTCGACCTGCTCTACGCCGTACTCGACCCGAGGATCCGCTATGCCTGAGCAGCCGACGCCGCCCGAGCGGCCCCTGCCCTCCATGCCCCCGGGGCCGCACCTGTCCGGCGGCGGCCGTGCCCCCGAGGACGGCGCCGTCGCCGCGACCGGCATGGGCGGCGCGATGGACCTCGCGACGGAGGAGGCCGCCTCACTGCAGAAGGCACCGGGGCCCGACGCGGGCGGCCCGCAGGACCGGCCCCGCTCCCTCTGGTCCGACGCCTGGCGCGACCTGCGCCGCAACCCCGTCTTCATCATCTCGGCGCTCGTCATCCTCTTCCTGCTCGTCATCTCCCTGTGGCCCTCGGTGATCGCCTCGGGCAACCCCCTCAAGTGCGACCTCGCCAAGGCGCAGGAGGGCTCCCAGCCGGGCCACCCCTTCGGCTACAACGGCCAGGGCTGCGACGTCTACACCCGCACGGTGTACGGGGCCCGCGTCTCCGTCACCGTCGGTGTGTGCGCCACGCTCGGTGTGGCGATCCTCGGCGCGGTGCTCGGCGGACTCGCCGGGTTCTTCGGCGGGGCGTGGGACGCGATCCTCTCCCGGATCACCGACATCTTCTTCGCGATCCCCGTCGTCCTCGGCGGTCTGGTGCTGCTGTCCGTGGTCACCAGCTCCACGGTCTGGCCGGTGATCGGCTTCATGGTGCTGCTCGGCTGGCCGCAGATCTCCCGTATCGCCCGAGGGTCCGTCATCACCACCAAGCAGAACGACTACGTCCAGGCCGCCCGCGCGCTGGGCGCCTCCAACTCCCGCATGCTGCTGCGGCACATCACGCCCAACGCGATCGCCCCGGTCATCGTCGTGGCGACCATCGCGCTCGGTACGTACATCTCGCTGGAGGCGACCCTGTCCTACCTCGGGGTCGGGCTGAAGCCGCCCACGGTGAGCTGGGGCATCGACATCTCCTCGGCGTCCCAGTACATCCGCACGGCCCCGCACGCGCTGCTGTGGCCGGCCGGGGCGCTGGCCGTCACCGTCCTCGCGTTCATCATGCTCGGCGACGCGGTGCGCGACGCCCTCGACCCGAAGCTGAGGTGAGTGACGTGCTGCTCGAAGTACGCGACCTGCACGTGGAGTTCCGTACGAGGGACGGGGTCGCCAAGGCCGTCAACGGGGTCACCTACGGGGTGGACGAGGGCGAGACGCTCGCCGTGCTCGGCGAGTCCGGCTCCGGCAAGTCCGTGACCGCGCAGGCCGTGATGGGCATCCTCGACACCCCGCCCGGGAAGATCACCGCGGGCGAGATCCTCTTCCGGGGCCAGGACCTCCTGAAGTTCAAGGAGGAGGAGCGGCGCAAGGTCCGCGGCGCCCAGATGGCGATGATCTTCCAGGACGCGCTGTCGTCCCTGAACCCGGTGCTCAGCGTCGGCGCCCAGCTCGGCGAGATGTTCATCGTCCACCGGGGCATGTCCAGGAAGGCCGCCAGGGCGAAGGCCGTCGAACTGATGGACCGGGTACGCATCCCGGGCGCGGCCTCCCGCGTGGGCGACTACCCGCACCAGTTCTCCGGCGGTATGCGCCAGCGCATCATGATCGCGATGGCGCTGGCCCTCGAACCGGCCCTGATCATCGCCGACGAGCCCACCACCGCCCTCGACGTCACCGTCCAGGCCCAGGTCATGGACCTGCTCGCGGAGCTCCAGCGCGAGCTCAACATGGGCCTCATCCTCATCACCCACGACCTCGGCGTGGTCGCGGACGTCGCCGACCGCATCGCCGTGATGTACGCGGGCCGGATCGTCGAGTCCGCCCCGGTCCACGACATCTACAAGGCCCCGGCGCACCCGTACACCAAGGGCCTCCTGGAGTCGATCCCCCGCCTCGACCAGAAGGGCAAGGAGCTCTACGCGATCAAGGGCCTGCCGCCGAACCTGATGCACATCCCACCGGGCTGCGCCTTCAACCCCCGCTGCCCGATGGCCCAGGACATCTGCCGCACCGACGTACCGCCGCTGTACGAGGTCACCGAGGCCGGCGAGGAGCGCGTGAGCGCCTGCCACTTCTGGCGGGAGTGCCTCCATGGCTGAGCCGATTCTTCAGGTGCGGGACCTGGTCAAGCACTACCCGCTCACCCAGGGCATCGTCTTCAGGAAACAGGTCGGCGCGGTCAAGGCCGTCGACGGCGTCGACTTCGAACTCGACGCCGGGGAAACCCTCGGCATCGTCGGCGAGTCCGGCTGCGGCAAGTCGACCGTCGCCAGGATGCTGGTCAACCTGGAACGGCCGACCGCGGGCGAGATCAAGTACAAGGGCGAGGACATCACCCGGCTGTCCGGGCGCGCGCTCAAAGCGGTCCGCCGCAACATCCAGATGGTCTTCCAGGACCCGTACACCTCGCTCAACCCCCGGATGACCGTCGGCGACATCATCGGCGAGCCCTACGAGATCCATCCCGAGGTCGCGCCGAAGGGCGACCGGCGCCGGCACGTCCAGGACCTGCTGGACGTGGTCGGGCTCAACCCGGAGTACATCAACCGCTATCCGCACCAGTTCTCCGGCGGCCAGCGCCAGCGCATCGGCATCGCGCGCGGCCTGGCCCTGCGCCCCGAGATCATCGTCGCGGACGAACCGGTGTCGGCCCTCGACGTGTCCGTCCAGGCCCAGGTGATCAACCTGATGGACCGGCTCCAGAGCGAGTTCAACCTCAGTTACGTCTTCATCGCGCACGACCTGTCGATCGTGCGGCACATCTCCGACCGGGTCGGCGTGATGTACCTCGGCCGGATCGTGGAGATCGGCCGGGACGCCGAGATCTACGACCACCCGACGCACCCCTACACGCAGGCGCTGCTGTCCGCCGTGCCCGTGCCGGACCCGGAGGCCCGGGAGCGCCGGGAGCGGATCATCCTCTTCGGCGACGTGCCCTCACCGGCGAACATCCCCTCCGGCTGCCGCTTCCGCACCCGCTGCTGGAAGGCGGCGGAGCGCTGCGCGATGGAGGTCCCGCTGCTCGCGGTCCCCGCGGAGTTCCGGTACGGGGCCGGCCCGGCCGCCCACGACTCGGCGTGCCACTTCGCGGAGGAGAAGCAGGTCGTACCGCCGGACGAGCCGATGGACGAGTCGGCGGACGAGCCGACGGACGGGGCGAAATAGGATGACAAATGCGCGTCAACTTCGTTAACACGCAGGCAACTTGGCCGACCCGGCACCGATATACGGACGCGTCAGTCTGAGCAGCGTACGGCCGTGCGGGTGCCGTAGACCGGCCGGGGGCGCCATGTCTCCCGGCCGGTCGCCGTTCCCGCTCCTGCTGCCGCTACCGCATGCCGAGCGACCGCTTCAGGAAGTCCACCTGGAGCAGCAGCAGATTCTCCGCGACCTGCTCCTGCGGGGTCATGTGCGTGACCCCGGACAGCGGCAGCACCTCGTGCGGACGGCCCGCGGCCAGCAGCGCGGAGGACAGCCGCAGCGAGTGCGCGACCACCACGTTGTCGTCGGCGAGACCGTGCACGATCATCATGGGCCGCGCCGGCTCCACGGCGCCCACCAGGCCGTTGTCGTCGATCATCGAGTTCGCGGCGTAGACCTCGGGCTGCCGGTTCGGATCGCCCAGGTAGCGCTCCGTGTAGTGGGTGTCGTAGAGCCGCTGGTCGGTGACCGGCGCGCCCACCACGGCCGCGTGGAAGACGTCCGGGCGGCGCAGCGCCGCGAGCCCCGCGAGATAGCCGCCGAAGGACCAGCCGCGGATCGCCACCCGGGTCAGATCCAGCGGGAAACGCCCGGCGAGTGCCTGGAGCGCGTGGACCTGGTCGTCGACGGTGATCGCCGCCAGATCGTCCTTGACCGACTTCTCCCAGGCGGGCGAGCGGCCCGGCATGCCCCGGCCGTCCGCCACGACCACGGCGAACCCCTGGTCGGCGAACCACTGCGGCGTGAGGTAGGCGTTGTGCGCGGCCAGCACCCGCTGTCCGTGGGGCCCGCCGTACGGATCCATCAGCACCGGAAGCAGGCCGTCCGTATAACCCGTGGGAAGCACAACGGCGCACGGCACCCGGCGCTCACCCGCTTCCGTGAGGTGCACGCGCGGGCTCATTCCGGGCTGCTCGGCGTACGAGGCCACGGTCAGCGCCTCCGCCCGGCCGCCGGGCCGGCCGCTCCCCGCCCCCTTGCGGTCCCCCCGGTCGCTGTCGCGCACCACCTGGACCCGGGCTCCCGGCCGGTCGGGCACGGCCGACACGAGCACGGTCACGCCGCCCGCCCGCACCGCGGAGTGCACACCGGGCTCCTGCGAGATCCGCTCCACGCCCAGGTCGTTGACCCGGTAGACGTGCACTTCGCCGATCTCCGCGTCGGCCGCCGCCGTACCGGCCGACGCGGAGACCAGCACGTCGTCGGCCGAGACGTCGAGCACGGCGCGCACATGCAACTGGGGTCCGGTGAGGGGGCGTTCGCCCACCGCGAGCACGCGCGCCCCGCCCTCGTCGGCGATGCGTACGAGCTGTCCGCTCGGGCTCCAGCTCGGCACACCAGGGAAAAGATCAAGCCATTGTGGATCTTCGTCCGCGTGGACCATCCTGGTCGTCCCGGTGTCCGGGTCGACGGCCAGATAGAGCTGACTCGCCTGGTCGCGCGCCTGTACGAGCAGCAGCGGGGCCCCGGCCGCTGACCAGTGCACTCGCGCCAGATACGGGTAGCGGGCGCGGTCCCACAGGACCTCCGTGCGCCCCCCTTCGAGACCGACCACGAAGAGCCGTACGTCCGCGTTGTCCGTCCCCGCCGCCGGGTACGCGACCTGCTGCGGCTCCCGCTCGGGACGCGAGGGATCGGAGATCCACCAGCGGCGTACGGGGGCGTCGTCGGCCCGTGCGACCAGCAGCCGGTCGGACTCCGGGGACCACCAGAAACCGCGCGAACGGGCCATCTCCTCGGCCGCGATGAACTCGGCGAGCCCGTAGGTCACCGTGTCCGACTCGGGTTCCGCGAGAGCCCTGTCGCCCTCGCCCTCGGCGCCGACGACACGCAGGGCGCCCCCGGCGACGTACGCGACGAACCGTCCGTCGGGGGAGGGGCGGGGGTCGAGGACAGGCCCCGGAACCCGCAGTTCACGTGCGGTGCCGGCTTGCAACTCGGCGGTGAAGAGCCGCCCGGAGAGGGCGAAGGACGCCAACTCCACGGCCGCGTCCGTGGCGTAGCCGACGATGCCCGCGCCGCCCTCGCGGCTGCGCTCGCGCCGGGCCCGCTCCGCCGCCGAGAGCCGCTCCGAGGAGCCTCCGAGGAGTGCCGCCGGGTCGGCGGCAGGGCGTTCCTTGCCGGTCGGTACGTCGAGGACCCACAGCTGGTTGGCCCGGTCGGTACCGGAAGAAGAGCGCAGGAACGCGACACGCGAACCGTCGGGCGCCACGGTGAACGCACGGGGCGCACCGAGAGTGAAGCGCAGGGTACGCGCCTGCCTGCGTGGGAAGGAGAGAGGCTCGGTCGTCATGACCCGACCATATTGGCCATGCGCCCCCTTGTGCGGCCGTGCGCCGATCAATGCGCGCGCACGAATAGTTATGATCACTAGCGCTGTGTGGGTATCAACCTGCTGGCCGTTGTACGGATTTACTCCCCCCGTGTTCGAGCTCCCCCGGGTTCGGACTTCCCCCCGTGTCCCTGGATCTTTGGAGGTGAGCCGCCGTGGCACTTTCGATTTCGGCGGTCGTGCTACTGGCGATCATCGTCTTCATCCTGGTCAAGAAGTCAGGGCTGAAGGGACCGCACGCTCTTATCTGCGTGCTGTTGGGCTTCTACTTGGCCAGCTCGACGATCGCGCCGACCATCAACGACCTGACCACGAGCATCGCCGGCGTGATCGGGGACATCAAGTTCTGATCCCCGCCGGGTGGTGGGCTCCGGGCCGCGGGAGGCCGGAGCCCACCACGGGCCGGTGAACGGGGTCAGGTCGACGTCCGCCGCCCGGACGGCGGGTCGGCGGCGAACTCCTGGCGCCCTATGACCGAGAGCAGTTGCAGTTTCCCGTGGCTCTCCGTGCCGGGCCGTGTCGTCAGCACCAGCAGCGTCTGTGCGCGGTTGTCGGTGTGGAGGGCCTGGCAGTCGACGTCGATGCGGCCCAACTCCGGGTGGACGAGGGTCTTGTGGTCCTCGAACCGCCTGGCGACCTCGTGCCGTTCCCACAGGCGGACGAACTCCGGGCTGCGCTCGTGCAGTTCGGCGACGATCCGGGCGGCTCTTGGGTTGGCGCTGTCGGCGGTCAGCGCGGCCCGCAGGGCGGCTGCCTGGATGCGGCTCTGCGCCGCGTGGTCCTCGTCCGGGTAGTGAGCCCGCTCCTTCGGGTCGGTGAACCAGCGGTAGTAGGCGCTGCGCGCCAGACCGGTGTGGCGGGTCTGGTCGCCGAGCAGCGCCATCGCGAGCGGATTCTGCACCAGGGTGTCGGCGAGATCGGACAGCACCAGGGCCGGAGTGTCGTCCAGGCGGTCCAGGACGCGCAACAGAGCCGGACCGACGTGCTCGGAGTGCAGGAAGCGCGCCGGGGCGCTGTGCCCGATGAGGCGGAAGAGATGGTCGCGCTCGTCCAGGGTCAGACGCAGGGCGCGGGCCAGGGAGGCCGCCATCTGCTCGGAGGGCTGCGGGCCGCGCCGCTGTTCCAGCCGGGCGTAGTAGTCGGTGGACATCCCGGCGAGCGCGGCGACCTCTTCGCGGCGCAGGCCCCGGGTGCGCCTGCGGGGGCCGTCGGCCAGCCCGACATCGGCGGGCTGCAGCGTCCCACGCCGCCGGCGCAGGAAATCCGCCAGTCCTTCTCTGTCCATACCTCCCATAGTGGCTCCTGCCTGCGGATCCATCCAGGGACCGCCGATCCATGGCTCGCTCCCGCCCACCGGGCGGACCTCGGACATGGATCGCCGATCCATGGACAAGCGCTCCTCTCCCGCCCGTCCGCGGACGCCCGCAAGGTGGGTGCCGTGCGGGGTGCACCGGCCCCCGCGGCGAAGGAGAGAAGACCCCCATGCGAACCACGGGCAACACGATTCTGATCACGGGCGGCACCTCGGGCATCGGGCTCGGCCTGGCCCTGCGCTTCCGCCGGGCGGGCAACGAGGTGATCGTCGCCGGGCGGCGCGAGGACCTGCTCGACCGGATCGCGACCGACCACCCGGGCATCGGGACGATCGTCCTCGACGTCACCGACCCCACGTCGATCGCCCGTGCCCGCGAGACGGTGGCCTCCGACCACCCGGAGGTGAACGTCCTGGTGAACAACGCGGGCATCATGCTCCCCGAGAACCTCCTCGACGCCGACGCCGACTCCCTGCGCGTCGCCGAGGACACCGTGACCACCAACCTGCTCGGCCCGATCCGGATGGTCAACGCGCTCCTGCCCCATCTGAGGGCCAAGGACGACGCGGTCGTCATCAACGTCAGCTCCGGACTGGCGTTCGTACCGCTGCCGGTCACCCCGACCTACAACGCCACCAAGGCGGCGGTCCACTCCTTCAGCGAGAGCCTGCGCGTCCAGCTCGCCGGCACCTCCGTCAAGGTCGTCGAACTGGTCCCGCCGGCCGTGCGGACCACGCTGATGGGTCAGCAGGACAGCGAGCGGGCGATGCCGCTGGAGGACTTCCTCTCGGAGGCGATGACCCTCCTGCGCGACCAGCCCGACGCCACGGAGATCCTCGTGGAGAACGTCAAGTTCCTCCGCCACGCCGAGACGAACGGGACCTACGAGAAGGTCCTGGCCATGCTCGGCGGCCACTGAGTGCGGCGCGCCGCGGGCCGTGCCCGGCTGGACGGTCCGGGGACCGGTCCGGTCACCGGGGCTGGTCCAGGGCGGCGATCAGGTGGCCGAGGTCGAGGCGGTGGGAGCCCGCGTTCCACACGGCCCAGGTGCGCCGGACGATGGGGTGGCCGGCCAGCGGGAACCAGGCGACGGTGTCGGGCAGGGGCTGGGACCAGCTCGGGGGTGCCAGAGTGAAGGCGCGGCCGGCACTGACGGAGGCGAGTTTGACCTCGGCGATCAGTGGCTGTCCGTCGGGGACCTGCGGGCCCGGGTCGATGCCGTGGCTGCGCAGGACGGCGGTGAGCTCGTCGTACCAGGCCGGGCTGCCCGAGCGCGGGAAACCGACCCAGGTGAGTTCGTTCAGCGCTTCCAGCGGGATGCCGTCGGGTCCGGTCAGGTCGGCGCCGCGCTCCGCTGCGACCAGGACTCCCAGCTGTTCCTTGACGACCAGCATCGCGTCGAATTCCTGCCCCTGGGGGCGTTCCCGCAGCAGTCCCAGCTCAAGGTCGCCGCTGCGAAGTCGTGCGACCTGCTCGGAGGTGGACAGGTGCCGGGCGGTGACTCGCGTGCCGGGATGGGCGATGGACAGGTCGAGCAGGGCCTTGGACAGCAGGTCGGCGGGGAGTTCCAGGGGGATACCGATCCGGAGCGGGCCGGCGCTCCGCCCGGTCCGTGCGGCCATGACCGCGAGTGCCTGGTCGTAGCGGGCGAGTACGGCACGCGCCTCGGCCAGCAGTGTCAGGCCGGTCTCGGTGGCCCGCACACCGGTGGAGGAGCGGACGAGCAGCCGCTGGCCGAACTCGCGCTCCAGGGCGCCCACGGTCTGGGAGAGGGCGGGCTGGCTGATGTGCAGCCGCCGTGCCGCCGCCGACAGACCGCCCTCCTCCACCACCGCCACGAACGCACGCATCGCTCTGATCTCCATGCGCCCATCGCATCACAGCGCGCGTACGAGGAGCTGTGCGTGTGCGTGTGCGTGACCGCGGTGTGGCCGGCGGAGGCCGGGCCGAGCCACGTCCGACCCCATTCGCGGTGCTTATGGCGACCCTCGGCAGGTGCTCTGGCCTGGCACTGTGCGGGACTCCGGGACAGGAGTTGAGTAGGGGGCACAGGGCGGAACGACCGTCCGCCCACCCCCTTGCCGATGACCGAGGAGCTTTCCGTGTCCGAGCAGATCCCGTCCTATTTCACCGCGTTCAAGAACCTCGCGATGAGCCGCACGGCGTCAGGCGTGCTCACGCTGCGTTTCCACACCGACGACGGTCCGGCCACCTTCACCGGCGAGATGCACACCGACTTCCCGCGGGCCCTGTTCGAGATCGGTGAGGATCGCGACAACCGGGTCCTGGTGCTGACCGGCACCGGCGACCGGTTCATGACGGACATCGACGGCGCGAGCCTGGGCGACATCACCAAGCCGGCCCAGTGGGACCGCACCATCGCCGAGGGCCGCCGCGTGCTCCAGCGCCTGGTCGATCTGGAGATGCCGGTCATCGCCGCGGTCAACGGCCCCGTCTCCGTCCACAGCGAGTACGCCCTGGTGGCGGACATCGTCCTCGCCGCCGACACCACGGTCTTCTCCGACTTCCCGCATCTGACCTTCGGCATCGTCCCCGGCGACGGCATCCAGATCGCCTGGGAGGAGGCACTGGGCGTCAACCGGGCCCGCTACCTGACCCTCACTCAGGGCTCCTTCACCGCCGAGCAGGCCGAACGCTGGGGCGCCGTCGCCGAGGTGCTGCCCCTGGCGGAGGTCCTGCCCCGCGCCCAGCGGCTCGCCGAGGACCTGGCAGCCAAGCCGCAACTGCTCACCCGCTACCTCGCCATCACCCTGCGCCAGCGCATCAGCCGCCGGATGGCGGAGGGCCTCCAGGTCGGCATGGCGCTCGAAGGACTCACCGCCGCGGACCTCGCGTACCAGCAGCAGTGAGCGGGCACCGGCTGGACCTGGTCGGGCGAACGGGCCCCCACCGGACCCACCCGGCGTGGCCGGCGGCAGGCCGGCGCGGGCCTCGTGCCGGACCGGTGATCAGATCGGTGATCAAGGGCATGTCGTGCGGCCCCACCACGAGCGGACCCGGAGTGAGGCCACGGCGGGCGGCCGTGTCCTCGTAGGGTGGGCCCATGACCGAACCGCCCTCCTTCGGCCCCCGGCCAGGGGAACCCCCCTCCCGCTCCGCCGGGCGCCTGCTGCTCGTGCACGCGCATCCGGACGACGAGGCGATCAACAACGGCGCGACCATGGCCGGGTACGCGGCCACGGGCGCCCACGTCACCCTCGTGACCTGCACGCTGGGTGAGCTGGGCGAGGTCATCCCGCCCGAGCTCGCCCATCTGTCGGGACAGGCACTCGGCGCGCACCGGCGGACCGAGCTCGCCGCGGCCATGCGGGTGCTCGGGGTGCGGGACGCGCGGTTCCTCGGCGGTGCCGGCCGGTATCAGGACTCCGGGATGATGGGCGCCCCGGAGAACGACGACCCGCGCTGCTTCTGGCGGGCCGACGTCGACGAGGCCGCCGCGGACCTGGTGCGCGTGATCCGTGAGGTACGCCCTCATGTGCTCGTCACCTACGACCCGGACGGCGGCTACGGCCACCCGGACCACATCCAGGCCCACCGGGTCGCCATGCGGGCCGCCGACCTGGCGGCCGAGCCGGGCTTCCGGCCGGACCCCGGTCCCGGTACCGGCCTCGACGCCGGCCTCGGCGAACCGTGGACTATCGCAAAGATCTACTGGAACCGCGTACCGCGCTCGGTGGCCGAAGCGGGCTTCGCCCGGCTCAAGGACGTACTCGACGAGCTGCCGTTCCCCGCCTCCGCCGCACTCGACGACGTGCCGGGCGTGGTGGACGACTCCGTCGTCACCACGGAGATCGACGGCACCGCCCAGGCCGCCGTCAAGGCCGCCGCGATGCGGGCGCACGTCACCCAGATCGAGGTCGCGGAACCGTGGTTCGCCCTCTCCAACCGGCTCGCCCAGCCCCTCTTCCCCGTGGAGTACTACGAGTTGGTGCGTGGCGGGCGCACCGGCGCGGCGGACGAACACAAGACCGGCCTCGCACGTGAGACCGACCTGTTTGCAGGAATTGCGGCAGGAACCACGGCAGCGACAACCACGGCAGGCAGCACCGAAGGCGGTACCTGATGAACTCGGCGGACAAGACGAACGCGGGCAGCGCCCTCGCCCAGCCCCTGCGACCGCCCTCGGCCGCTCGGACCGTCGCCCACCTGGGACTCTTCGTGCTCGGTGCCGTCGTCGCGGTGGCCGGGGCGCTGATCCAGTCCGGCTGGTTCCCCGGCGGGCTGCTGCTGGCCCTGGCCGGTGCGGCGGGGCTCTTCCTGGGCGGCTCGCATGCCACCGGCGGCCGGGCCGGAGCGGTCGCCCCCGCGGCCGGCTGGATGGTCGCCGTGGTCCTGCTCACCGCCAGCCGCCCGGAGGGAGACTTCCTCTTCGCCGCGGGAGCCGGCTCGTATCTCTTCCTGCTCGGCGGGATGGCTGTGGCTGTGATGTGCGCCACCCTTGGCCAAGGGTGGCAACCACGAGGCTCCGCCGCCCGACTTGGGAAGTGACGTACCACTTCGCCACAGCGGGCAGGTGCAAGTCCGGTGTGGGTTTCCCTGACGGCCGCAAGATGAGGGAGTCAAGTGGCCAGTATGGTGGTGCGCGCCGCCGAGCCGCCCGAATCGAGGTCGAGTAAACGGGCGGTGGAGCCAACCAGGAGAACCTGCCTTGAGTCGTGAAACTGACAGTTCGTCCTCCGGGCCCAACGGGCGCGGGGGAACCGCATACCCGTCGGGGACTCCGCCGTACGGAACGCCGATGGCTTCCGACGCCGCCACCGACGCGGCTCGTACCGCTGGTGACCAGCCGGAACAGCCCAAGACCGAGACCACGTTGACGACGCGGATCCGCATCAACATCCCCGGATCCCGGCCGATTCCGCCGGTCGTCGTGCGCACGCCCGTCGCGAACGGGGAGTCCTCCGACGCCACGAGTGTGCCCAGGCCCGCCGCTCCGGACGCCGGACCGGGACCCGGTGCGGGCGCGCCCGTGGACTCCGACACGGGGACCCACACCATGCCCGCCGTCGGTGCGCCAGGTGCCGGAGGCGGCGTCCCCGCTCCCGGCGGCGAGAAGTCCAGCGACTGGTTCGCGCCACGCAAGTCCGGTGCGCCCAAGGGCGGTCCGGGCGGCGGCAACGCCAACGGCGCCGGAATGGCCGCGGGTTCGGCCGCTCAGGGCCCGGCCACGGGCACCGGCGCGGGAGCCGGCCCGGCGGCCGCTCCGCCCGGAGCGCGGCCCGGCGGTGCGGGTGCCCCGCCGAAGGGCACCGGCGGCACCGGCGCGGGACTGCCCGGCGCGGGCGGCACCGGTCCGGTGGCGCCCGGACACGGCGGCGGCACCGGGTCCTTCGACGTCTCCCGGGCACTGGCGGCCGGACCGCTGGGCTCAGGCCCCGGCACGTCCCCGTACCCGGCTCCGGCCCAGGCCGGCCCCGCGGCGGGCGACACCGGCACCGAACCCCGACGCGACGGACTCCCGTACTTCTCCGACGGCGCCCAGAGCGGCCAGGGGGGCCAGGGAGGTCCCTCCGGCCCGACCGGCGGACCCGTCACCGGGGGTACGCCACTGGCGGCACCCGGCGCCCCGGGTGCTCCCGGTGCTCCGGGCGGACAGGGCGGCGGCCCCGGCGTTCCGGACGCCTCCGCCTTCCCCGGCGGCAAGGGTCCGCAGAGCGGTTCCGCCTTCACCGGCGCCCCCGCGGGGGCCGGCGGCCCCGGTGGCGGGATGAGCGACGACACCGCGATCCTCACCCCGCAGAAGCCCGCCCCCGGACCCGGCGCCCCCGGCTACGGCGGCGTCGGCGACAACGTCTCCGGACACACCCTGACCAGCGGCATCCCCGTCGTGCCCCCGGCCCCGAACTCCCCGTTCGGACCGGGCGCGCACACCGAGGGGCCGCTGCCGCACCAGCCCCCGAAGCTGCCCGACCCGGTCTCACCGGCCGCGCCCGCGGCCTCGCGGCCCAAGAAGAAAAAGGGCCGCAACAAGCTGGTGCTCCTGGTCACCGGCGTGGTGACCCTGGGTGGGATCGTGTACGGCGCCGGACTGCTCATGAACCACTCCGACGTGCCCAAGGGCACCAGCGTGCTCGGCGTGGACATCGGCGGCGGCACCCGTGACGATGCCCTCCAGAAGCTCGACGACACCTTCAAGGCCCGTGCCGCCCAGCCGCTCCAGCTCTCGGTCGAGGGCGACACCGTCGCGCTCAAGCCGGACCAGGCCGGGCTCCAGCTCGACAGCCAGGCCACCGTGCGGGCCGCCGCGACCAGCGACTACAACCCGGTCTCGGTGATCGGCTCGCTGTTCGGCAACGGGCGGGTCGTCGCCCCCGTGATGCCCGTCGACGAGGAGAAGCTGGCTGCCGCCCTGGAGGGCGCCGCGGGCGGCTCCGGCTCGGCGACCGAGGGCACGATCAAGTTCCAGTCGGGCAAGGCCGTCGCCGTCTACGGCAAGGCGGGCAAGGGCATCGACATCGGCCGGTCGACCGAGGCCGTCGAGGCGGCGTACCGCACCCAGGTGGAGACCGGGAAGTCGGCCGCCGTGCGGGTGCCCACCACGGACAGGGAACCCAAGGTCGCCAAGGCCGAGGTCGACCGCATGATGAAGACGTTCGCGCAGCCGGCGATGTCGGGCCTCGTGACCGTCAAGGCGGGCTCGGCGGTGGTGCAGTTCAGCCCGGAGAACTCCCTGTGGAAGTTCCTCGCCGTCAAGGCCACCCCCGAGGGCAAGCTGGTCGACTACTACGACCTGCCCAAGCTGAAGGAGCTGTACGGCGGCGCGTTCGACGGCGTGCTGATCACCCGGGGCAACGGCAACAAGACCGCCGTGACCCCGCAGGACGTGGTCGGCGCACTGCGCCAGGCGCTGGTCGGCAAGACGGCCGCGGACCGTGTCGGCGTGATCGAGACCGACCCGAGCTAGGCCCTGGCCGGTCGCCGGAGTTGAGGCTGAAAGAGGGGGGGCACCCGGTGATCACCGGGTGCCCCCCCTTCAGCCTTGACAGGCATCCGTCTCGCCTCAGTTGAGCATCGCGCGGGCCGCGTGCGCCTGGCTCCGTACGCGGTCGGCCGCCGGCTCGTCGACGGCGGCCACGATCTCCGCGTACGCGTCGAGTTCGGTGGCCCCCGTGACGAAGTCCCCGCGCTGGACGAGGAGCTGGGCGCGCTCGTACCGCAGCCTCGCCGGGTGCGAGGGGAGCAGGAGCGAGAGGTCGACCGCCCAGAGAGCGACCTCGGAACGCTCGGGACGGGCGGCCGCCCAGGCACGGATGTTGTTGAGGACGCGCAGCACGACGTCGAGCGGATCGGCGGGCGAGAGCATCGAGGGGTCCAGCGGCGAACCGGTGGCGCCGGCCACCAGCAGATCGGCGTCGGAGCCCGTCAAAACCCGGCCGCCGTCGAAGGGGTCGACCAGGATCTGCTGTTCGGGCGGCCCGAAGCCGACGACGAAGTGACCGGGCAGCGGGACCCCGTAGACGGGCGCCCCGGCTCTCCTCGCCACCTCCATCCACACCACCGAGAGCAGGATGGGCAGCCCGCGGCGGCGCCGCAGCACCTCGTGGAGCAGCGAGGACTCCAGCCGCTGGTAGGCGCCGGGGGTACCGCGGAAGCCGTGGGTGCCGCCGAGGTGCTCGGCGAGCGCCGAGGCCCAGGACCGGGGTCCGCCGGGCCGGAACGGGAGTTCGCCGGCCAGCCGGTCCAGCTCGATCTGTGCCGCGTCCATCCCGGCCTCGGTCAGTTCCCGGTCCGCCTGGGCGCCCACCAGCAGGCACAGGGCCGACAGGTCGGGGCGCTCGGAGCGCGCCTCGTCGGCGAACCGCCGCCGCCATGTGGCGCTCCGCTCCGGGCCGGGGGGATGAAGAGGACGCATAGGTGCTTCGTGCCCTGTCATGCCGATCGATACCGGTCGGTGGCCCCACCACGGGGTTCCCTGCGGGAGCTGGGCGGGTTTTTGGCGGGGCCGGGGCCGGGAGTGTCGGTGTCGTGATCGGGTGCGGGTGCGGGTGCGGGTGGGTGGGGGCTGGTCGCGCGGTTCTCCGCGTCCCTTGCGGGGCTTGCCTCGGCGTCTCCTGCGGGGGCGGGGGCCCGGTAGTGGTGGTAGGCGTGATGGGTGGTGAAGCCCATGCGGGTGTAGAGCGTTCGGGCTCCCGTGTTGTCGGTCTCCACCTGCAGCCAGCCCGCCGAGGCGCCCTCGGCCAGGGCCCGGCGGGCGAGGGCCGTCATCACCGTGGTGGCGAGGCCCTGCCGGCGCAGCGCGGGGTCCACCTCGACCGCGGCGAACCCGGCCCAGCGGCCGTCGACCACACAGCGGCCGATCGCCGCGGGCACGCCCGGTTCGGCGCCCGGCACGGTCGCGAACCACACCGAGGGGCCGCTGCCCAGCACCTTCAGGGCCACCTCGCTCACCCCCTTGCGCTGGTAGCGGCCCAGCCATCCCTCGTCGGCCTCGCGCGACAGCGTGACCGTCCGCCCGGGGGCCGGGTCGGGAAGGTCGGCCACCGGTGCCAGCGCGCCGATCCACAGCTCGGCGCTCACCTCACGCACCCACCCGCGCGCCTCCAGCTCCGCGCACAGCGGCTCCTGCGTGCCCGCCGCGCCCGTCGCGGTCTGCGCGTACGCGGGCAGGCCCCGGGCCGCGTACCAGTCGCGTACGGCCGCCAGCGCCTCGTCCAGGGGTATGCCCGGATCGCCCAGGGGCAGCACCGAGTTGGCGCGCCGGGTGAAGCCGGACGCGGCCCGCAGCTCCCACCCGCCGAGCCGCTCGTGCTCCAGCGGGGGCCAGGCCCGTGCGGCGACACGCGCGAGTTCCTCGTACGAGGTGGCGGGGCCTCGTCGGCGGGCCGGGGCCGCGGGCACGACCTTGCCCGCCACCAGCGCCGATTCCGGAATACGGACACTTTCTCCGGACCGTCGTGTGATCAGCAGCACACCGTCGTCCCAGGATGTGAGAACGCCCACCGTGTCGGTGAACTTCTCACCCTCGGGAGCCCCTTCGCGCAACCGTCGCACCGAGATACGTTTCCCCACGTCAGCGGGGGTAACGCGGACCTCGAGCCGGAAGTGTGCAGAGAAATCCACAGCTCTGTCCAACCCTCCTGTTCGGATCATGCCCAAGAACGGAGATACTAGGTGCGGGCATCGACGACGCCGCGCTCCCGCGCGCCAGGTGGCGGGGCCTGAAGACGGCTCGCCAGCGCCCTATCGAGGAGGAACGACAGCGTGACCTACGTCATCGCGCAGCCTTGTGTCGACGTCAAGGACAAGGCGTGCATCGAGGAATGCCCGGTCGACTGCATCTACGAGGGCCAGCGGTCCTTGTACATCCACCCGGACGAATGCGTCGACTGTGGTGCCTGTGAGCCGGTCTGCCCGGTCGAGGCGATCTTCTACGAGGACGACACTCCTGAGGAGTGGAAGGACTACTACAAGGCGAACGTGGAGTTCTTCGACGAACTCGGCTCGCCCGGTGGTGCCAGCAAGCTGGGGCTCATCGAGCGCGACCATCCCTTTGTCGCAGCGCTGCCGCCGCAGAACCAGTAAGCGGTCCGTGCGTCCGCGGCCCCGCCCGGTGGTGTCCGGGGGTGTGCCGTCCGGGGCGTTGAGAAGCGTCCCAGGTCCCGTACGGCCCCGCCGCCGTACGGGACTTCGGTGTTTGCCGCACGCGCCGCACGCGCCCCACGCATTGCCGTACGCGCCCACACGAAAGCGAGCCTGAACCCGTGTCCGTAGTCTCCGACCGGCTTCCCGCCTTTCCCTGGGACAAGCTGGAGCCCTTCAAGGCGACGGCCGCCGCTCACCCGGGCGGCATCGTCGACCTCTCCGTCGGCACCCCGGTCGACCCGGTGCCCGCGCTGGTCCAGAAAGCTCTGATCGCGGCCGCCGACTCGCCCGGCTATCCCACGGTGTGGGGTACCCCGGAGCTGCGGGACGCGCTGGTCGACTGGTGCGGGCGACGGCTGGGCGCACGGGGCCTCACCCACCGCAACGTCCTGCCGGTGGTCGGCTCCAAGGAACTGGTGGCCTGGCTGCCGACCCAGCTGGGGCTCGGCCCGGGGGACACGGTGGCCCACCCGCGCCTGGCGTACCCGACGTACGAGGTCGGCGCCCGGCTGGCCCGCGCGGAGCACGTCTCCTACGGCGACCCGCTGGAGCTGGACCCCGCCGGGGTGAAGCTGCTGTGGCTCAACTCCCCGTCGAACCCCACGGGCCGGGTGCTCTCCCAGCAGGAGCTCACCCGGATCGTCGCCTGGGCGCGCGAGCACGGCATCCTCGTCTTCGCCGACGAGTGCTACATCGAACTGGGGTGGGAGGCCGACCCGGTCTCGGTCCTGCACCCCGAGGTGTGCGGCGGTTCGTACGAGGGGATCGTGGCGGTCCACTCGCTGTCGAAGCGGTCGAACCTCGCGGGCTACCGGGCGGCGTTCCTGGCCGGTGACCCCGCGGTCCTGGGCGACCTGCTCCAGATCCGCAAGCACGGCGGCATGATGACGTCCGCGCCCACGCAGGCCGCCACGGTCGCCGCGCTCTCGGACGACACCCACGTCCATGAGCAGCGCGAGCGGTACGTGGCCCGCCGCGAGATCCTGCGCGACGCCCTCGTGAAGCACGGCTTCCGTATCGAGCACAGCGAGGCGAGCCTCTACCTCTGGGCGACCCGCGACGAGTCCTGCTGGGCCACGGTGGCCCACCTGGCCGCCCTGGGCATCCTGGTGGCCCCGGGCGACTTCTACGGCCCCGCGGGCGACACCTTCGTACGCGTAGCCCTGACAGCCACAGACGAACGGATCAAAACAGCGGCAACCCGCCTCTCCGACAACACCCCCTGACAAGACCGATCGCTTTTCAGGGGCGCGGGGAACTGCGCGCTCGGCCACGACGCACCCGCACAAGCCCTCCGGCCCGTCACACACTCCAGGCACACGCGAAGGGGCCCAGGGAAACCCCCTGGACCCCTTCGACCGTGCCGTACAGCCCCGGCGGCAAGCCGACAGCGCGAGACCGACTAACCGAGCGGCAACCCCTGCAGCGGCAGCTGCCCGGTCGGCAGCCCCTCACCGGCAGACCCCGCGGCGTCACCGAGCACGGACCCCGCGGTCCCGGCGACATCCCCGGCGGCCTTCTGCGCGGCGGGCTTCGCGGGCTTCGCGTGCTTGCCGCCCTTCTTGCCCGCGGCCGGCACGGCCTTCTTCGCGGCCTTGCCGCCCGCGTCGCCGACCTTCCCGGTGGCCTGCTGCGCGACACCGTCGACGGTGGTGCCCGCGTGGTCCAGAGCGGACAGACCGCCGAGGTCGGGGGCGGCCGGCAGTTCGGCCGCGCTCGCGGAGCCGGCCGCAGCGACCATGGGCACCGCTCCCGCTGCGATGAGCAGCGCGGTGCGGGCGATCCGGCGGGTCAGGGGGAGGGACATGGTGCTCCTTTGACGGAAGGGAACGGTGAGGTGTGCCACCGAGCCCGGCAGTCGACCGACTGGATGTCGGACGGCTGTCGATCGACCGGCTGCTGATCGTCCGGGCTCGGACGCAGTGACTACCGCTCGAACTCCGCGAAGGTTGCGGTGGTCCGACGTAAAGAGTTGGTAATGCGTCGCATTATCGGCTGCGGATAAACCCGGGCGAAGCGGTCCTGGGCGGAAAGCCCGCAGAACCCCTACAGCCCTTTGTCCTCAAGGGATTTGCCGTACCCGAGGCGGGCGTGGGGGCGACACGCGGAAAGCCGCGGAGAGGCGTCGGAACGGCACGCCGGAAGTGCCCCCGACGAGTGAGGAACCGTACTGCTGCCCGGTACTACCGCACTACTGCCCGGTGACGATGCGCACTTCTGCCGTGGAGCTCTTCGCGGAGCGCCCGGCGGCCGGCCCGTCGCTGCGCCACTCGCTCCGGGTGTTCCCCGCCGTCCACACCCGGCCCGCGTACGCGACCTGCTCGATGTGCAGCGCGGACGAGTTGGCCACGGCCCAGTGCGCGAGGGCCCAGCCGCGCTGCCGCTCCCCGCCCCCGGCGGCCGAGGCCCTCGGCACGGTCACGGTCATCGTGCGCGCGCCGCCGGGACCACCCGCTCCGGCGGACGGCGCCGAGGACGGGTCGGTGTCCGAGGAGGTGGCCGGGGGACTGGAGGCGGTCACCTCGGCCCCCGCCTCCTGGAAGACGCCGCGCCCGAAGTCCCGCGCCAGCGCGGCACGCACCGGCTCGGGACCGCCCGGCCGTGCGTCCCGGCGGCCCTCGCAGGTGAGCGTGGCGGCGGCGTGTCCGGTCAGGGCCGCCGCGAGGAGCGTGGCGTCCGGTTCGTGCTTCGCGTACGCCTCCGGGTAGGCGCTGCGCTGGACGCGCTGCGCGGCGACGGTGAGCGGCAGTCGCGCGTAGTCCCGCACCTTGTCCAGGTGTTCGTAGAACTCGGTCGCCGCGTACGTCGGGTCCAGGATCTCCTTCCTGGTGCCCCAGCCCTGCGAGGGCCGCTGCTGGAAGAGTCCGAGCGAATCACGGTCGCCGTGGCGGATGTTGCGCAGGGCGGACTCCTGGAGCGCCGTCGCAAGCGCGATCGTGACGGCCCGCTCGGGCATGCCGCGGTTGGTGCCGACCGCCGAGATCGTCGCCGCGTTCACCGCTTGCTCCGCCGTGAACTCGTACGCCGTGCCGTCGCCCTTGCCCGAGACGACGGTGCACTTCGGCACTCCGGACCCGCCGGTCACGTACTGGACGGTGAGATAACCGGCGACGCCGAGCAGCACGACGAGGGCCGATCCGAAACGGAGGAAACGGCTACGGCGCACCGGAGGGGCGGCGGCGTCGGCAGTGGCGGAGGAGGCGGTTTGCTCTTGCACGGGGCCAAGATACTGGAGAGTACTGTCGGGTCTTCGTGAGCTTGTGGACAAGCGAGTGAGGTTGTGGACAACCGGTCGGGAAGCCCGAAGCGCTGGGCGCGTTAGGGTCGACGGCATGGCCGACACCCCACTTGACCTCACGCTGGACGCCGCCGGGCTCACCGCGCAGCTCGTCGACTTCCCTTCGGAGAGCGGCGCCGAGAAGCCCCTCGCGGACGCCGTCGAGACCGCCCTGCGCGCCCTGCCGCACCTCACGGTCGACCGGTACGGCAACAACGTCCTCGCGCGTACGAACCTGGGCCGGGCCGAGCGCGTGGTCCTGGCCGGACACATCGACACGGTCCCCATCGCGGGGAACGTGCCGTCGCGCCTCGACGAGGACGGCGTCCTCTGGGGCTGCGGCACCTGCGACATGAAGTCGGGCGTCGCGGTGCAGCTGCGGATCGCGGCCACGGTTCCGGCCCCCAACCGCGACCTCACCTTCATCTTCTACGACAACGAAGAGGTCGCCGCGGACCTGAACGGCCTGAAGCACGTGGCCGAGGCCCGCCCGGAGTGGCTGGAGGGCGACTTCGCGGTCCTCCTCGAGCCGTCCGACGGGCAGGTCGAGGGCGGCTGCCAGGGAACCCTGCGGGTGCTGCTGAGGACGACGGGCGAGCGGGCGCACTCCGCGCGCAGCTGGATGGGCTCCAACGCCATCCACGCGGCCTCCCCGATCCTCGCGCGCCTGGCCTCCTACGAGCCGCGCTACCCGGTCATCGACGGCCTGGAGTACCGCGAGGGCCTGAACGCCGTCGGGATCACGGGCGGGGTGGCGGGCAACGTCATCCCCGACGAGTGCGTGGTGAGCGTCAACTTCCGTTACGCGCCCGACCGCAGCGAGGAGGAGGCCCTCGCCCATGTCCGTGAGGTCTTCGCGGACTGCGGTGTCGACGAGTTCGTCGTCGACGACCACAGCGGCGCCGCGCTGCCGGGCCTGTCCCACCCCGCCGCGGCCGCCTTCATCGAGGCCGTCGGGGGCACCCCCCAGCCCAAGTACGGCTGGACGGACGTCTCCCGCTTCAGCGCGCTCGGTGTCCCGGCGGTCAACTACGGTCCCGGCAATCCGCACTTGGCGCACAAGCGGGACGAAAGGGTGGAAACGGCGAAGATCCTCGCGGGTGAAGAGCGGCTGAGGGCCTGGCTGACGGCTTGACGTTCGGTGAAGACATGCCTGCGTCCCCCCTCCGTAACCGGCGTGGATCTACGCTGAGGTGGAACGATCGGCAAGCGGAGGGAGCGGACATGGCTACCGGCAACCCCGAGGGCAGCAAGCAGCCACCGGAGGAGCAGCAGCTGGGCCCCGTGCTGCGCAGGCGGGGGCAGGTGCAGGCGAGCACGACGGACCAGCGGCTGCTGGACGCGGGCGGGCCGTCGGACTGGGTGCACACCGATCCCTGGCGCGTGCTGCGCATCCAGTCGGAGTTCATCGAGGGCTTCGGCACCCTCGCCGAACTCCCGCCCGCCATCAGCGTGTTCGGCTCGGCGCGCACACCGGCCGGCTCTTCCGAGTACGAGGCCGGGGTCGCGCTCGGCCGCGGCCTGGTCGAGGCGGGCTTCGCGGTGATCACCGGCGGTGGGCCCGGGGCCATGGAGGCGGCCAACAAGGGCGCCTGCGAGGCGAAGGGCGTCTCCGTCGGCCTCGGCATCGAGCTGCCCTTCGAGCAGGGGCTCAACGAGTACGTCGACATCGGCCTCAACTTCCGGTACTTCTTCGTCCGCAAGATGATGTTCGTCAAGTACGCGCAGGGGTTCGTGGTCCTGCCCGGCGGCCTGGGCACCCTCGACGAACTCTTCGAGGCCCTCACCCTCGTCCAGACCCAGAAGGTGACACGCTTCCCGATCGTGCTCTTCGGCACGGAGTACTGGGGCGGCCTGGTGGACTGGCTCAAGAACACCCTGATCGCCCAGGGCAAGGCCTCGGAGAAGGACCTGCTCCTGTTCCACCTGACGGATGACGTGGACGAGGCGGTGGCACTGGTGTCGAAGGAGGCGGGAAGGTAGACCCGAGCCCCTGTCTTTTCGGGGGCGCGGGGAACTGCGCAGTCTTTTGGCGGGGGCCTGGGGGCGGCAGCCCCCAGGGACGGGACGGGAAGGGGCGGCGGGGGCGAAACCCTCTCAGGCAAGCCCCCGCCGGGCCACCGCCGGCGCCCGATGCCCCGCGATCGACGCCACCATGTCCAGCACCTGCCGCGTCTCCGCGACTTCGTGAACCCGGTACACCTGAGCCCCCAGCCACGCCGAGACCGCGGTCGTCGCCAGCGTCCCCACCACCCGCTCCTTCACCGGCCGGTCGAGCGTCTCCCCCACGAAGTCCTTGTTGGACAGCGAGACCAGCACGGGCCACCCCGTCTCCACCATCTCCCCGAGCCGACGCGTCGCCTCAAGACTGTGCCGCGTGTTCTTCCCGAAGTCGTGCCCCGGATCGATGAGCACGGACTCCCGGGGCACGCCCAGCGAAACGGCCCGCTCGGCCAGCCCCACGGTCACCCGAAGGATGTCCGCCATGACGTCGTCGTAGGTGACGCGATGCGGCCGCGTACGAGGCTCCGCGCCCCCCGCGTGCGTACACACGATCCCCGCCCCGTACCGCCCGGCGACCTCCGCGAGCCGCGGATCGACCCCGCCCCACGCGTCGTTGAGCACGTCCGCGCCGGCCTCGCACACGGCCTCGCCCACCTCGTGCCGCCAGGTGTCGACGCTGATGATCACATCGGGGAAGCGGCGCCGTACCTCGGCGACGAAGCCGACGGTCCGCCGTGCCTCTTCCTCGGCGGTCACCTCTTCACCCGGTCCGGCCTTCACCCCGCCGATGTCGACGATGGCGGCTCCCTCGGAGACCGCCTGCTCCACGCGCGCGAGCGCGGGCTCGTCGCGGAAGGTGGCCCCCTGGTCGTAGAAGGAGTCCGGGGTGCGGTTCACGATCGCCATGATCACCGGTTCGTGCGCGCCGAACTCGCGCCTGCCCAGCCTGAGCATCCCCTGTGACCTCTCCAGTAGTCGGCAGCGGAGGTCGCTGTTCCGCCGCCTGCGACCCTAGCTGTCACCGTCGCATGGCACGATCGGTGCCTGACACTTTCCGTGCCGACGCGCCCTGCGCCGGCATCAGAGCGTGGGGACCCTCAGAGATGTACATGTTCCTGTTCCTGGTCGTCGCCCTCGTCGTCGTGGTCGGCGCGGTGACCCTTTCCGTGGTGGGAGGCGGCGACCGCGGAGTCCTCCCCGAGGCGTCGCCGGAGCGCCTGCGGGACCCGCTGCCCCTGGACCGCCCGGTGCACCGCCCGGACGTGGAGGCACTGCGCTTCCCGGTGACCCTGCGCGGCTACCGCATGGCCGACGTGGACGACGCCCTGGGCCGCCTCGGCGCCGAACTGGCCGAGCGGGACTCCCGGATCGCCGACCTGGAGTCCGCGCTGGCCGGCGCCCGCTCGACCGCGGTCACCTCCTTGCGGAAGCCCGAAGAGGAGGACCACCGGTGAGTGATCCGGTGAGCGACGCGGTGAAGGGCGCCGACGGGGCGCCGCGCTGCCCCTGGGCCCTGTCCACCGAGGACTACGTGGCGTACCACGACGAGGAGTGGGGCCGCCCGGTCCACGGCGACGACGCGCTGTACGAGCGGCTGTGCCTGGAGGCCTTCCAGTCGGGCCTGTCCTGGATCACGATCCTGCGCCGCCGCGAGGGCTTCCGCGCCGCCTTCGCCGACTTCAAGATCTCCGAGGTGGCGAGGTTCACGGACGCCGACAAGGAGCGCCTCCTCGCCGACACGGGCATCATCCGCAACCGCGCCAAGATCGACGCGACGGTCGCCAACGCGCGCGTGCTGGCCGACTGGGCCCCCGGCGAACTGGACGGGCTGATCTGGTCCTTCGCGCCCGACCCGGCGACGCGCCCGGCCCCGAAGAGACTCTCGGACGTCCCGGCCGTCACCGACGAGTCGACCGCCCTCTCCAAGACCCTCAAGAAGCGAGGCATCCGCTTCGTGGGTCCCACGACGGCGTACGCCCTGATGCAGGCGTGCGGTCTGGTCGACGACCACCTGGCGGACTGCAAGGCCAGAGGCAAGGCCGGAGGCGCCGCGTAAGCCGTGATGAGGGGCGCCCTGAGAGGGGCGTGGGGACCGCGCGACCAGCCCCCACCGGACGGCACCGGCGAACCCGGCCCCGTCCCGTCCTACCGGCCCAGGTACTTCGGCTTCTCCTTGTTGACGAACGCCTGCACGGCGATCACATGGTCCTCGGAGGACCCGGCCCGCGTCTGCAGCTCGTCCTCCTTCTCCAGCGTCTCGTCCAGCGAGTGCGAGAGCCCGAACGCGAGGGACTCCTTGAGCGCGGCGTACGCCAGGGTCGGCCCCTCGGCCAGCGAGCGGGCCAGCTTCAGGGCCTCGGCGGCGAGATCGGCGGCGGGCACGATCCGGTTCGCGATCCCCAGCTCGTACGCCTCCTGCGCGGTGATGCTGCGCGGGAAGAGCAGCAGGTCAGCGGCGCGCGAGGGGCCGACGACCCGGGGCAGTGTCCAGGAGATCCCGGAGTCGGCGGTCAACGCGACCCCGGCGAACGACGTGTTGAAGGCGGCCGTGTCGGCGACGATGCGGTAGTCCGCGGCGAGCGCGAATCCGAAACCCGCGCCGGCCGCCACGCCGTTGACCGCGGCCACCACCGGCTTCGCCGCCCCGGTCAGGGCCCGCACGATCGGGTTGTAGTGCTCCGCGACCGTGCTCATCACGCCTTCGTCCGAGCCCGACTCGCGTGTCGCCAGCAGCAGACCGATGTGTTCCTTGAGATCCTGGCCCACACAGAACGCGCGGTCGCCGGCGGCGGTGAGCAGCACGGCCCGAACGGAGTCGTCCGCCGCGGCCGACCGAGCCGCCTCCCGGAAGGCGACCTTGGTCTCGGTGTTCATCGCGTTCATCGCCTCGGGGCGGTTCAGCGTGATCGTCGCGAGTCCGTCGGTCACCTCGTAGAGCACGGTGTCGGTCATGATGGTCCCCTCAGAGGTCGCGGCTCCGTCGTACCCGCCGGTACGACTGCTTCCGATGACAGCATGGCGGAGATCATGGTGAGCGGCGGGGTTCGTACATGTGACCTGCGTCAAAGAATTCCGCTGTCCGAAAGTCCATGCGGTGGCGCAGTATCGCAGTCACACCGCCGAATTGGGTGGTTTTGCTCAAGCGCGTTGCGCAAGCGATGCCGACCGATGTTGGTCATCGGGTCCTGAGATGCGGGATAATGGCTTGGAAGCAATGTGTTCGATGCCGGTGACGCGTGTCCGACGAGAGGATGCGTGCCCTTCAACGGGGCCGTCGGCGACGATGAGCTGGTTTCAGGAAGGGGAACGAGCATGGCGGCCATGAAGCCGCGGACGGGCGATGGCCCGCTCGAGGTGACCAAGGAGGGGCGGGGCATCGTCATGCGCGTTCCGCTCGAAGGCGGCGGTCGGCTCGTCGTCGAGCTGACCCCCGACGAGGCCGACGCGCTCGGCGACGCCCTCAAGAAGGTCGTCGGCTGACGCGGAACGCGACCATACCCTTCCACTGCCCCGGCATCAACGCGATGCCGGGGCAGTGGTGTTTCCGGGGTGTGCGACGGGTGCCCGCCGAAGGTTTCGGCGCGGGGCGGCGGCTGCGTCTGTGCAGGTCGGTGCGTTGTTGTGAGTGTGTTGTGCGCATCGGTCCGGAGCGGGTCCGGAGCGGGTCCGGGGCGGGTCCGGAGCGGTCGGGGGTGGCTCGGCGGCAGGCGGCGCGGCCGGCTCAGCGCTTGACCGCGCACAGCAGGCCGTCGCCGACCGGCAGCAGCGAGGGGATCAGCTCCTGGCTCTCACGGACCGCGCGCAGCAGCTCGCGCAGGCGCAGCACCTCCGTGGGCTGCGGGCCCGACTCCACCGTCCGGCCGTGCGCGAAGACGCCCTCGAACGCGACGAGGCCGCCCGGCCGGAGCAGGCGCAACGATTCATCGAGGTAGTCCAGGCTCTCCAGCCGGTCCCCGTCGCAGAAGACGAGGTCGTATCCGGCGTCCGCGAGCCGGGGCAGGACGTCCAGCGCGCGGCCCGGGATGAAGCGGGCCCGGTTGCTGGCGAAGCCGGACGCGCGGAAGGCCTGACGGGCGAACTGCTGGTGCTCGGGCTCCGGATCCACGGTCGTCAGTACGCCGTCCGGGCGCATGCCGTGCAGCAGATGAATGCCCGAGACGCCGGTTCCGGTACCGATCTCCGCGACCGATTTGGCGTCCACGGTGGAGGCGAGCAGTCGCAGCGCGGCGCCCGTGCCGGGCGACACCGAGCGCAGCCCTGCTTCCCGGGCCCGGTCCCGGGCCCAGTGCAGTGCCTCGTCCTCGGCGACAAAGGCGTCGGCGAACGCCCAGCTCGTCAGCCGGTTGCCGGTAATGGCCCTCTCCTGTCCCCGTGGTTGCCTGGGCGTGACTGTATCCGTTGCCGCCGGGAACCCGCAGATGGGACCAGGCGTTTAGAGAGAGTGGGGAACTACGCGGGGGTGACGGATGAATCTGGACGTCCGGCAAGTGCCGGCGCGGCCCTATGGGCGCGCATCAATTTCTCGTAAAACCGCTTATCCGGAGCTAACGGGCGAGGTGGCTATGGTAGGGGCTCCACTGGACACCACCAGAGCCGACAGGGGAGGTGCGGCTGAACCTGTGGATCGAGGAGGGGTGCTCCGGCGCCTGCTCAGATCGGCGGGGGAGCCGAAATCCGTGAACAACACTGCTGACCGATCCCGCGCTGACTCCGCTCAGACTGCGACCTTCACGTCCGACGCGGACTCCCAGGCGTGGACTCCGCCCACCTGGGAGGAGATCGTCAGCACGCACAGCGGCCGGGTGTACCGGCTCGCCTACCGCCTGACGGGCAACCAGCACGACGCCGAGGACCTCACGCAGGAAGTCTTCGTCCGTGTCTTCCGCTCCTTGTCGACCTACACGCCCGGTACGTTCGAGGGCTGGCTCCACCGCATCACCACGAATCTCTTCCTGGACATGGTCCGCCGTAAGCAGCGCATCCGTTTCGACGCCCTCGGCGACGACGCGGCCGAGCGCCTGCCCAGCCGCGAGCCCTCCCCGCAGCAGGTCTTCAACGACACGCACTTCGACGCGGACGTCCAGCAGGCGCTCGACACCCTCGCGCCGGAGTTCCGCGCCGCGGTCGTCCTCTGCGACATCGAGGGCCTTTCGTACGAGGAGATCGCCGCGACCCTCGGCGTCAAGCTCGGCACGGTCCGCAGCCGGATCCACCGCGGCCGGTCCCAGCTCCGCAAGGCGCTCGCCCACCGTTCTCCCGAGGCCCGTGCCGAGCGCCGCGGTTTCGCGGTCACCGGTGTGCCCGCTCTGGGAGGAGGGGGCGCGAGCGCGTGAGTGGATCACGGCTGAATCCTGCCGACGGGCCCCTTGCCGAGCAGCACCTCGGCGACCGACTTTCCGCACTGGTGGACGGTGAGCTCGGCCATGAGGCGCGCGAGCGTGTCCTGGCCCACCTCGCCACCTGTGCGAAGTGCAAGTCGGAGGCCGACGAGCAGCGACGACTGAAGAACGTGTTCGCGGAGGTCGCCCCCCCGCCCCCTTCCGAGAGCTTCCTGGCCAGACTTCAGGGGCTCCCCGGAGGAGGTGACTCGGACGGCGACGGCTCGCGACCGGGCCGGGGAGCGTTCGGAGCGTCCGGAGTCTTCGACATGACGCCGGACTCCTTCGGTTACCTGCCCTCCGGCCCCCACGCGGCCACCCTGCCCTCGGAGCAGCGAGGGTTCCGTATCCATGACATGAGCCGCCGTGAGGCCGAGCGGTCGGCCTCCCGTGGCCTGCGCTTCGCGGCCGCCGCGGCCGGTGCCGTCTCGCTCGCCGCGATCGCGCTCGGCGGGGTGTCGACCGGCGTGCCCGCCGACTCCCCGGCCGACGCACGGGGCGGATCGGGCTCCGGGAGCAATGTGACCCCGATGCGCACGGCGAGCACCACCGGTGCGACCGGCTCCGAGTCGCAGCGCCGTCGGTCCGTCGCGCCGCTGCTCGCCCAGGGACAGCGTTCCTTCGGCGGCGAGGGAGGCGCGCAGACCGAGCTGTCCGCGCCGCTGCTGCCCGGTGCGCCGCCGCCCGGACCGCCCTCGCCCGGCGACCAGGGGGCGCTGCACGCGCTGACCACGCCCGTGGTGGCGGGTGCCGCCGCCATGTCCCCCCTCATACGTCCGTTCGCCCCGGCCCCACCGGTCACGCTGACCACCTGGTCGTCGGGCGCGGAGTTCGAGGCGTCCGTGCTGTCCGCCGTGCCGACGGCGCTGGCGGCCGCGCCGTCGCCCGTCCCGGCCGTCTCACCCACGCCTTCCTCCTCGGGCTGACCCGGCTCTCTGCGCGACGGCCCGTGAACCTGGTTGAATCCAGGGATGGGCCGCGCCCGCCGCAGTGATCCGGGCGCGGTGGTCGACATACCGCGGCGGGTGCCGATATGCCGTGCCGCGGGTCAGGTGTGGGGAGAACATGGACGAGGGGAAGCCCACGAAGCCGAACTGGTGGAGCCGGCCACGGACCCAGGACCACGTGCCGGACCCCGCTCCGGCGGACTCGGTTTCCACGGGGGACGGCGCGAGTGGGTTTCACGGGGGCGACATGGACGGCGATTTCGAGCTGGAGAAGCCCGCGGGTGCGAGTGCCGGTGCCGCCACCGGAGCGGGTACGGATGCGGGGGCGGGTCCGGGCGCGGAGGCGACCGCTGTGTCCGGTTCCGCCGGTTCCGCCGGCCCTGCCGTCGGACACCTCTCCGGCGAGGCGCGTGACGGACTGAGCGCGTCCGCTCCCGCTGAGCGGCCCAAGCCCCTGCACGATCCGGATCCCTACAGCACACCGCCGTACGGCGGGCCCGGCCCCTGGGCGTCCGCGCCGCCGGTGCAGCACCCGGGGACTCCCGCGCACGGCACGGCGGTGGAGGCCGTGGTCCCGCCCCAGGCCGCCCCCGGGGAAGCGGGGCCCGAGGCGCCCGCCCCGTACGCTCCCGCCCCGCCCGCGGCAGCGCCTGCGCCGCCCGCTCCCTTCCTGCCCGCGGCGACCGCCCCGCAGGCGCCCGGTCCGGCTGCGCCCGTCGCGCAGGCGCAGGGTCATCTCGCTCCGGAGCCGGCGGTGCACACCCCCTGGCAGAACTACGACCCCTGGGCCGCCGCGCCCCTCCAGCACCACGGGGCCGCGGCCGAGGCACCGGGCGTACGCCGCGGGACCACCAGGCGCGGCCTGGTCCTCGGCGCCCTGCTGCTCGCGCTCGCCTCCGGAGGCGTCGGCGGGGCCGTGGGCGCCCATCTGGAGCGCACCGGGGGGATCGACGACGTCGTGCTGCCGCAGGCCGGTGCCGAGGCCGAGAAGCGGGCACCGGACAGCGTGGCCGGTATCGCGGCCAGCGCGCTGCCCAGCGTCGTGACCCTGCACGTGAGCGGCTCGGACGCACAGGGCACCGGCACGGGCTTCGTGCTCGACCGGCGCGGCCACATCCTCACCAACAACCACGTCGTCGACCCGGCGGACGGCAGCGGCGAGATATCCGTGACCTTCAGCGGCGGCGAGACCGCCAAGGCCGAGATCGTGGGCCACGACAGCGGCTACGACCTCGCCGTGGTCAAGGTCACCGGCGTCAGCGGCCTGAGGCCCCTCTCGCTCGGCAACTCCGACAACGTCCAGGTCGGCGACCCCGTGGTGGCCATCGGAGCGCCCTTCGACCTGGAGAACACCGTCACGGCGGGCATCATCAGCGCCAAGGAGCGCCCCATCACGGCGGGCGGTGAGGAAGGCGACGGCAGCGACATCTCGTACGTGGACGCGCTGCAGACGGACGCCCCGATAAACCCCGGCAACTCCGGTGGCCCCCTGGTCGACGCCAAGGCCCGGGTCATCGGCATCAACAGCGCCATCCGCTCCGCCGACAGCGGCTCCGACCCCGAGGGCGGCCAGTCCGGCTCGATCGGACTGGGCTTCGCCATCCCCATCAACCAGGGCAAGCGCGTCGCCGAGGAGCTCATCAACACCGGCAGGGCGACCCACCCGGTGATCGGCGTGACGCTCGACATGGAGTACTCCGGCGACGGCGCCCGCGTCGGCGCCAAGGGCAACGGCGACGACCCACCGGTCACCCGGGGCGGGCCCGGCGCCCGAGCCGGCATCAAGGCCGGGGACGTCATCACGGAGGTCGACGGGCAGCGCGTGCACTCCGGCGAGGAGCTCATCGTCAAGACGCGCTCGCATCGGCCGGGCGACCGGCTGGAGCTGACGCTGGAGCGGGACGGCAAGGAACAGAAGGTCACCCTCGTCCTCGGCTCTGCCGACGGCAACTGACAGGAACTTCACAGGACGAGAGGCCCGAAGCCCGGCCCCACAAGGCAAACATCCTGGAAAACCCGCCGTGTACACGCAGTGCGGAGCCCCCGGACAGTACCGGACAGACAGGATGGCCGGGTACCGTGGACCCGGCCCGGACCACGGACGACCTGCCGAGCGCCGCGGACATCGCAAGGAGCTGCAAGGTGTTCAATGACATAGGACCGCTCGAGTTGGTGACGATCGTTGTCCTTGCCGTGCTCGTCTTCGGCCCGGAGAAGCTCCCGAAGATGATCCAGGACGTCACGCGCACCATTCGCAAGATCCGTGAGTTCTCGGAGAGCGCCAAGGCGGACATCCGTGAGGAGCTGGGCCCGGAGTTCAAGGACTTCGAGTTCGAGGACCTCAACCCCAAGACGTTCATCCGCAAGCAGCTGGACAACGACGAGCTGGGGCTCAAGGAGATCCGTAACGGCTTCGACCTGAAGAAGGAGATGGCCGACGTCACGGACGCCGTGCACGGCCGGGAGTCCGACAGCTCGTCGTCCTCCTCTTCGTCCTCCACGTCCTCGTCGGGCTCCACCGGTGGCACCGTCGACATGACGAAGAAGCCCGGGAAGCTCGCTCCGGACGAGCGTCCGCCGTTCGACGCCGACGCGACCTGACGTGACCTGAAGTGGCGTGACGTGACCTGAGGCGACGCGCCCGCCGTCCGCGGCGCGCTTCACTTTCAGTCGAACGCAGTCCCGCTCCCCGTACCGGACTGGGGTTCCACCTGCTCGGGACGGGCCGGATCAGGTGTGTATGTGAGCCATGTGCCGACTGGTTTCCGGGCTTGCCGCGAAGCTGTGGCTATCCTGCCTAGTTGTTGTGCGGACCGGAAGGACGCCCGAAGGGGGGCGGGCCCACCCGGTCCGACGAGAGCAAGGAGGCGTCCGGGCAGATGGAGACGACAAGTCGGGTAGGCGCGCAGGCGCCGGCAGCGGAGGGTGGACAACCACTCACCTCCGCCCGGCGCACGGTCGACGGCTACCTGCTGGCGCACTTCCCGTGGTACGGCCTCGACGAGGCGTTCACGGGGCCGCGCTGGCTGATGCAGGTCGGTGCCTCGGCCGACGGAGCCGTCGAACACGGCTCGATCGGGCACGGTGACGAGCCGTCGGTTCGCAGCGAGTCCACCGAGGACAAGGAGCGGTTCGCGGTCGTGGTGACCGTCGCGGCCAGCCCCGTGCGGCGCAGCGCCGACGGCACGGGGCTGCTGGAGGCCACCTCGGTGTCCTCGGCGGCCTGGCTCGCCGGGGTGGGGCTGCTGTCCTTCACCTGGCCCGGCCAGATGGACCACACCCGGCGCGACGACTGGCTGGACCAGCAGACCGAGACGGCGTGGGTCCTCGCGGACGACCTCGCGGGGGCCGACTGGTCGACGCTGTCCCTTCCCGTGGACGGGGTGCCGACGCCCTTCCACTACAGAGAATCCGAGTTCGGCTGGGTTCTCGCGGGCTCCACGCAGGAAGGGGTGCACGTGGGGGCGTACGGGCGGGGGATGAGCGCGTACGGGGTGGCTTTCGCCATGATCAAGGACATCGGTACGTACGCCTAGGCGGCGGGCTTCGTGGGTGACTGCGGGCGCGTCGTGGCTGGTCGCGCAGTTCCCCGCGCCCCTGAAAGCGGGGCTGCGCCCCGGCTTTCAGAGGCGCGGGGCCGCACGTTCCAGAGGCGCGACCGGCCCCCACCGGGCCCGCAGCCGCCCACGAAGCCCCGTTACCGTCCTAGAACTTGTTCCGCGGGGTGATTCCCAGGGACATGCCCGACAGGCCGCGCTGGCGCCCGCCCAGCTTGCCGGCGATGGAACGCAGGGCCGACCCGGCCGGCGAGTCGGGGTCGGTGAGCACCACCGGCCTGCCGTCGTCGCCGCCCTCGCGCAGCCGGACGTCGATCGGGATGGAGCCGAGCACCGGAACCGTGGCCCCGGTCGTGCGGGTCAGCCCGTCGGCGACCGACTGCCCGCCACCCGTGCCGAAGATGTCGACCATCTCGTCGCAGTGCGGGCAGGGCATGCCCGCCATGTTCTCGACGACCCCGACGATCTTCTGGTGGGTCTGCACGGCGATCGAGCCGGCCCGCTCGGCGACCTCCGCCGCGGCCTGCTGAGGCGTCGTCACGACCAGGATCTCCGCGTTCGGGACGAGCTGCGCGACCGAGATCGCGATGTCGCCCGTGCCCGGCGGGAGGTCCAGGAGCAGGACGTCCAGGTCACCCCAGTAGACGTCCGCGAGGAACTGCTGCAGGGCCCGGTGGAGCATCGGGCCGCGCCACACCACGGGCGCGTTGCCCGGTGTGAACATGCCGATCGAGATGACCTTCACGCCGTGGGCCGACGGCGGCATGATCATGTTCTCGACCTGCGTCGGATTGCCGTCCGCGCCGAGCATGCGGGGCACGGAGTGGCCGTAGATGTCGGCGTCCACGACCCCGACCTTGAGACCGTCCGCGGCCATCGCCGCAGCGAGGTTGACCGTCACGGACGACTTGCCCACGCCGCCCTTGCCCGAGGCGACCGCGTACACACGCGTGAGCGAGCCAGGCTGGGCGAAGGGGACCTCCCGCTCGGCCTTGCCGCCGCGCAGCGCGGACGCCAGCTCCTTGCGCTGCTCGTCGCTCATCACGTCCAGCGTGACGTCGACGCGCGTGACGCCCTCGACCCGCGCGACCGCCTCCGTCACGTTGTTCGTGATCGTCTCGCGCATGGGGCACCCGGAGACAGTCAGGTACACCGCGACCGCGACCGCGCCGTCCGCGCCGATCTCCACCGATTTGACCATCCCCAGCTCGGTGATGGGTCGGTGGATCTCGGGGTCGTTCACCGTCGACAGTGCTTCACGCACCGCGTCTTCCGTAGCCATGGGGTCGATGGTACGGCGCCGGGCCCGGGGGCCGGAAAGCCCCGTCACCGGTCGTCTACGTCACGTCCCCGAGGGTGTTCTGCCGGGAATACGCCGCGGCCGCCCCCGTACCCCTCGGAGGACCCTTCGGCGGACCGCTCGGAACGCCGGTCCGCCAGCTCCTTGACCAGGTCCTCCAGCTCGGACCTGATCCAGTCCCGGGTGGCGACCTCGCCGAGGCCCATCCGCAGCGAGGCGATCTCCCGGGTCAGATATTCGGTGTCCGCGATCGACCGCTCGTTCTGTTTGCGGTCCTGTTCGAGATTGACCTTGTCGCGGTCGTCCTGCCGGTTCTGCGCGAGGAGGATCAGCGGGGCGGCGTACGAGGCCTGGAGCGAGAGCATCAGGGTCAGGAAGATGAACGGGTAGTTGTCGAAGCGCAGATCGCGCGGCGCGAACACGTTCCACACCACCCACACGATGATGGCGACCGTCATCCAGACGATGAACCGCCCGGTGCCCAGGAAGCGCGCGATCCGCTCGGAGAGCCGTCCGAACGCCTCCGGGTCGTACTCGGGCAGGAACCTGCGCCGCGGCGGCTGCGGCTGGTCGAGCCGCAGCCGCGGCCGGGCGGTGGAGGCCGTCCCGGTGGCCGCCCGCTCGCGGGCCTCGCGCTCAGGAGCCATCAGCGGCCCCCTGGGAGGCACCGTGCCCGACGGCTTCCCCCGCTTCCTCTCCCCGCACCGCTCCCGCTGCTGCCTCGTCCAGGTGGAACTCCTTCTCCCGCCAGTCCTCGGGCAGCATGTGGTCGAGGACGTCGTCCACGGTGACCGCGCCGAGGAGAGAGCCGCTCTCGTCGACGACGGGCGCCGCGACCATGTCGTACGTCGCGAAGAAGCCGGCCACGACGGGCAGTACGGCCTCCGGGTCGAGCGGCCGCAGGTCGTCGTCGATCATCGAGCCCACGAGCGTGTAGGGCGGGTCGCGCAGCAGCCGCTGGAAGTGGACCGTGCCGAGGTACTTGCCGGTCGGGGTCTCGTCCGGCGGGCGGCACACGTACACCTGGGCGGCCAGTGCGGGGGAGAGGTCGGAGTTGCGCACCCGGGCGAGGGCGTCCGCGACGGTCGCGTCGGGCCGCAGCACGATCGGCTCGGTCGTCATCAGACCGCCCGCGGTGCGCTCCTCGTACGCCATCAGCCGCCGTACGTCCGCCGCGTCGGCCGGGCGCATCAGGGCCAGCAGCCGCTCCTTGTCGGCCTCCGGCAGCTCGCCGAGCAGGTCGGCCGCGTCGTCGGGGTCCATGGCCTCCAGGACGTCCGCGGCGCGCTCCTCCTTGAGCTTGCCGAGGATCTCGATCTGGTCGTCCTCCGGGAGCTCCTCCAGGACGTCGGCGAGCCGGTCGTCGTCCAGGGCCGCCGCGACCTCGGCGCGCCGCTTCGGGGACAGATGGTGCAGGACGTTCGCGAGGTCGGCGGGGCGCAGCTGTTCGAAGGTGGCGAGCAGGTTCTCGGCGCCCTGCCCGTGCTCCTCCAGCGAGAACCCGGTCACGGCGGACCACTCGACGGTCAGCGTCTCCCCCCTGGCCCGCCGGAACGCGCTGCCCGCTCTGCCCTTGCGTACGAATACCCGGTCGATCTCCCAGTCGCGGCGGGCGGGCAGTTGCTGGACGGACACGTCCAGGACGGTGACCGTCTCGGACGGCTCCCCGGGCTCGTCGAGCGTGACGCGCCGGTCGAGGAGTTCGCCGAGGACGAGCCGCTCGGTGGGGCGCTGCTCGAAACGGCGGACGTTCAGTACCCCGGTGGTGATGACCTGGCCCGACTCGATACCGGTCACGCGGGTCATGGGCAGGAAGATACGGCGCCGGGTGGACAGTTCGACGACCAGGCCGAGCAGCCGAGGGGGCCGCCGCCCGACGCGCAGCATGGCGACCAGGTCGCGCACGCGTCCCACCTGGTCGCCGCTGGGGTCGAAGACGGCGATGCCGGCGAGATGCGAGACGAAGATCCTGGGGGCGCCTGCGGCCATCCCCGCGCCTCCTTCTTCGTACGGGCTTCGGTTCGGGTGGTTTGGGCCTTCATGCCCGCTCGGGTGGGCTTCAGGCTAGCCCGTCCCGGTCGGATACGCCCTGGTGAGCGGTGCGGACGGACTGACTCCGAGTGACGTGCCGGGCCCCGGTACGCTGCGGTACGCCGTTGAGCACCACCGCACGAGAGGCAGCGCCACCTGTGACTGCGATTCCCCGGGGACGTACCCGTAAGGCCGTGTTGGTGAGGGCCGTCTGCGCGCTCGTCGTGGCGGGGGCAGGGGTGACGGGATGTGGCGGCGACGATCCGGACGCGGGCACCAACGGGGTCGGGAAACTGCCTCCCGCCAAGATCCGGAGCAGCACGATGCAGGCCGCGAAGGCCGCCGGGACGGTGCGCCTGTCCGGAGCCGTGATCAGCAACAAGCGCACCTACAAGCTGGACATGCAGCTCAAGAAGAGCGGCGGTACCGGCTCGGTCACCTCGAAAGGTGTGACGTTCCGGCTGCTGCGGGTCGACGAGCACCTCTTCCTGAAGGCCGACGCGGACTTCTGGACCCACCAGGACGGCAAGGGCGACGACAAGGCGTCCGACACGACGGCCGCGGGCAAGCTCGACGGCAAGTACGTGAAGGTCCCCAAGGGCGACCCCGCCTACCAGCAGCTCAGCGTCTTCACCGACAAGGACGTCCTCCTCGACGGCCTGCTCGGGCTGCACGGGGAGCTCGGCACCGACGGCCACCACGAGCTGGACGGCACCCGCACCATCCGCCTCACCAGCGACAAGGGCTCCGGCGGCAAGATCGACGTCTCTCTGGAGGGCAAGCCGTACCCGCTGCTGCTGGTCAGGGCCGGCGACGCGGGGACGCTTCGCCTGACGGACTGGGGCAAGGACTTCGCCCTGAAGGCACCGGCCAAGGACGACACGGTGGACTACGGCCAGCAGCTTCCGTCGTCCTGAGACCTTCGGCGCCCCAGGAACCACCTGCCTGTACGTGAACCCGTAGTACCTATTTGTTCGGGTCCCGGAAGCGGCCGAGTCCCTTTCTGAAGGCGTCCAGCGGGAAGGTGCCCGTCCTGCCCGTCTCCGGTGCGGGCGGGCGGGGCGCGCCGCCGCCCTTGGTGAACTCGGACAGCGCGGCCTGTGCCGCTTCGGCCGCCTCCCGGTAGAGGTCGCAGGACTTCGTCATGGCGTCGAGCGCTTCGGCGTACCGGGTGGCCATGGCCTGGGCGTGGACCAGTTCCTCGTCCGGGGTCAGCAGGTGCCAGCCCTGGCGCAGTTGTGCCAGGGCCCGCCCGGCGTCCTCGGGCAGGGGGCGCGGCAGCTTGGCGAAGTCCTCGATGCGGCCGAGGAGTTCCGCCGGTTCGGAGCCGTCGAGGAAGACGCTGTGCACGGTGAAGCGCTCCGCGTCGTACTCCGGGCTCCGTGGCTGGGTGGGCAGGACGACGGCGCCGCCGCGCGGCAGCCGTACCTTCAGCTCCCGCTTCAGCGCGAAGTCGACGACCTCCGCCTGCGCCGGCGTGGCCCGGTGCTCGATCACGCGGTGGCGCAGACCGGGCGGCAGGAACACAGAGGTCGGCTGCTGCCCGCGGGCGTCGGGGGTCATGGCCTCGTGCACCACGACATGGATGTACCAGCCGTCGCGGGAGCAGTCCCGCAGGTGGCGGCGCAGTTCGCCGTCGTCCGTCGGCAGGTGGTTGGCCGTCCGCAGGCGGACCCCGGGTACGAAGTCGTGGTCCCAGGCGACCCGGTCGCTGTCGGGCCAGAACATGGTGGCGGGCGAGGGCCACCGGGGGTTCCAGGCCCGCTCCGCCTCGGCGGCCAGCACCCAGGTGGTTCCCTCGCCGTCCGCACGGCGGGCACCGGGCTCGTACGTGGTCAGCTGCGCGCGCACCGTGACGCCGTCGGCCACGCGCCAGCGGGCCTCGAAGAGGCGGCGGGCCGACGGGGCGGGGGCGGCGGACTCGTCCCGCGGGTGCAGGACGGTGGAGCGGGCCGCCTCCACGGGGTCGAGGTCCAGGAAGTCGTCGAGGACCCCGGCGGCCTTGAGGGCGATCAGATTGCGCCGGACGTCCTGCTCGGGTTCGGGCCCGAGATGGCGTCCGCGTGCCAGCCACACGGTGCCGGGGACGGTCGTCGACGAGCTGCTGTTCTTGGACATGGAACCGTTCTGTGGGAGATCGGGGCCCGACCAGTATGGTCCTTGTCGCCGTACATGTCGCGCCCCGACCCCCGTTCAGCGGCAGGTCAATGAGGTGTTCACCGCGTTGACGCGCTTGTCCCCGCGCGTCCCCGGCCGGGTCAGGCCGGGTCAGGCCTGGGGGAAGGCGCCGGGGGCGGGGGCCTGACGGGAGCGGAGCCACTGGGCGAGCAGCGCGAGGGCGGCGAGGAAGGCGACCGTGGCGGCGTAGACGACGGACGTCTCGTGGAGTCCCGTGTGGGTGGCGGCGATCCCGGCGGCGACGGCGGGCACGCTGAAGGACACGTAGGAGATCACGAAGGCCACGGAGAACAGCTCACCGCGTTCGGCGGGTGCGGCTATCCGGGCCAGCGTGCCGAAGCTGGCGAGACCCGAGGCGCCGAAGCCGACCCCGGCGACCACGGTGCCGATCGCCGCGGTGAGCAGCGAGTCCTCCTCGACCCCGGTCAGGCCGATGACCGTGCCGGTGAGCAGGAGGCCGCCGCCGAGCGCGAGGGAGCGGGAGACGGGCCAGCCGCGCAGCGTGAGCGCGGTCAGGCAGGCCGGTGCGGTCAGCAGGGTGACCACGAGACCGCCGACGACGTGACTGGAGAGGCCGAACAGGCCCACGGCGACCGATGGTCCCAGCGAGAGGTACAGGCCGCCGAGCGCCCAGCTCGCGACGAGGATCGGCACCAGGCGCAGCAGCTCCGGCCGCAGGTGGGGCGCCACCCTGAGGCGGGGCTGGAGCGAGCGGGCCGCGCCGGGCCGCCGCAGCGACGTCTCGGGCAGTGTGGTGACCAGGGCCGCGGCCAGCACGAGGCCCACCAGGAGGAGCGCGTACACGAGCCGGGTGGGGTGGGGCCCGTACTCGACGAGGAAGCCGCAGCCCAGTGCGCCCAGACCCAGCCCGAAGGTGGGTGCCACGCCGCTGATGACGCCGGCGCGGTGTGGCGCGTGAGAGGGGTTCAGGTCGGCGAGGGCCGCGCCGAGAGCCGTCATGGCGGCCCCGGTTGCTATGCCCTGGACCAGCCGCGCGAACAGCAGCAGGGACACGCTGTCCGCGATGAGGAAGAGGGCCATCGACGCGGCTTCCAGCGCGATCGCGGACAGCAGCACCGGGCGGCGCCCGAGATGGTCGGACAGGGCGCCGAGCACCAGCAGCGCCGCGATCATCCCGAGGACGTAGACGGCGAACACCGTGGTGAGGGTGGTGGGGGAGAAGTCCCACTGCTGCTGGTAGACGACGTAGAGGGGTGACGGCGCGCTGGACGCGGCCATGAAGAGCACGAAGACGACCGCGACGGCGGCGAAGGCGGCGGGACGGCCCAGCTCGCGGCGACTTCGACGGGGCGGGGCCGGATCGGAGGGCGGGGGCGGCGTCGGGGGTGGTGTCTGGTTGTCGGGCAGGGCGGAGACGGACACGGCTTTCTCCAAACGCAGTGATCGATGCGTTAAGACGCTACCACTAACGCAACGATCGGTGCGATAATTTCCCCATGGTTGACGCTTCAGCTCAGGTACGCCCCGGTGGCCGCTCCGCGAAGGTCCGGGCCGCCGTACATCACGCCGTCGAACAGCACCTCGCGGAGGAACCCGCCGAGACCCTGACGATCCCCGCCGTCGCCGCCCGCGCGGGCGTGCACCCGACCACGGTGTACCGGCGCTGGGGCTCGGCCGCGCAGCTGCTGAACGACGTGGCCACCAGCCGGTTCAGCAGCGACGTGGTCGTGCCCGACACGGGCACCCTCGTCGGTGACCTCGCACGCTGGCTGGGCGATGTGGCCACCGACCTCGCGGACCCCGACTCGCTCGCCGTCATGCGCGCCGCCATCGGCTCCGGACCGCAGGGCGGCTGCGCCTGCATCGGGGACCGGCACGAGCAGCTCGCCGCCATGATCGAGCGCGAACGCTCCCGGGGCGGCCGCGCCCCCGAGGTGGAGAGCGCCGCCGACTTCCTGCTCGGGCCGCTGTACTACCGCGCCATCTTCAGCACGCAGCCGGCCTCCAGCGACTGGGCGCGGGAGCTGGTGGGCACGTTCCTCGAAGCGTCCGAGGCCTTGGCCTGAAGCGGAGTTCCGACGGGGGCCCGACCGGGTGCTGGGACCTGCCCGGCGCGGGGCTGTCGTGTGGTGTGGCTCCGTACGCGTGGGCGCGCCCGGCCCTCACCGACCTGCGGTCGGCGACGGCTGGGGTCGGCAAGGGTCGGGTGCGGCAACGGCCCGCAGCCAGGGGCGTACCGTCGTCGGCGGACCCGACCCGCGCGGAGCGCTCAGCGGTTCCAGTGGCGCTCGCGGCCCTTGCCGTTCTTGCGGCTCTTGAACAGCAGCCTCGGTACCCCTGCCGGAGCCGGCTGACGCGTGGTCGCCGACGTGGGCACCGGCACCGCGGCCAGCGACCCGTCCGGCAGCGAGCCGCCCGGCAACGACGTGGTCGACCCCGTCGGTACGAGACGGACCACCCGGCACTCCCGGGCCCACCGCCCCGGCATGTCCTCCCCGTCGGGCGCGTTCAGCCGCTTGCCCTTCAGCTCGGCGACCACCGTGTCCCACTCCCCGGACCCGGGGGCGAGTTCCACCACCTTCGCGGACCAGGAGACGAGACGGCCGCCCTTGTCCTTGCTGCGGACGGTGACGACGGCGGCGCCCCCGTCCACCAGGCCGGGCAGCGGCTGCTCACCGGGCCCGTCCCCGACCAGGCACACCGCCCCGTCGTGCCACACGTGCCAGAGGGCCCGCGACGCCGCCTCGTCCCCGCCGTCGCCGAGGACGGGGAGCCCCCGCACCCAGACGAGCCCGGACTTCTTGGTGGCCTCCTCGACGAGGGCCCGGTCCAGCAGGGTCCGGTCCGTCGCGAGAGGCGCCGCCGAGCGGCTCGGGGTGCTGGCCTGATCCGTCATGAGGTCAGCCTAGGGCCCCGGCCGGGGCCCCAGGGGTCGGCCGGGGCGGCTCACGGAGCGGGCCGTCGCGCCTCTCAGAGCCAGCCGTTGCGCTTCAGCGTCCGGTGGATCCCCAGGCAGAGCACGACCGTGATGCCCATGACCATGGGGTATCCGTACCGCCAGTGCAGCTCCGGCATGTGCTTGAAGTTCATGCCGTACACCCCGCACACCATCGTCGGCACCGCGATGATGGCCGCCCAGGACGTGATCTTGCGCATGTCCTCGTTCTGCGCGACGGACGCCTGCGCGAGGTTGGCCTGGAGGATCGAGTTGAGCAGCTCGTCGAAGCCGACGACCTGCTCCTGAACCCGCGCCAGGTGGTCGGCGACATCCCGGAAGTACTTCTGGATGTCGGGGTCGACCAGCCGCATCGGCCGCTCGCTCAGCAGCTGCATGGGCCGCATCAGCGGCGACACCGCGCGCTTGAACTCCAGGACCTCACGCTTGAGCTGGTAGATCCGGGCCGAGTCGACACCGCGCGACACCCCGCCCCTGCGGCCGGGCGAGAACACCTCGGTCTCGACGTCGTCGATGTCGTCCTGCATGGCGTCGGCGACCGCGATGTACCCGTCCACGACATGGTCGGCGATGGAGTGCAGCACGGCCGACGGGCCCTTGGCGAGCAGCTCCGGGTCGTCCTGCAGCCGGTGGCGCAGCGCCCGCAGCGAGCCCTGTCCGCCGTGCCGCACGGTGATGAAGAAGTCCCGGCCGGTGAAGCACATCACCTCACCGGTCTCCACGACCTCGCTGGTGGCGGTGAGTTCGTCGTGCTCGACGTAGTGGATGGTCTTGAAGACGGCGAACAGGGTGTCGTCGTACCGCTCCAGCTTGGGCCGCTGGTGGGCGTGGACGGCGTCCTCGACGGCGAGCGGGTGCAGCCCGAACTCGGCGGCGATACCGGCGAACTCCTCCTCCGTGGGCTCGTGCAGGCCGATCCACGCGAACCCCCCGTCGCGCCGCACCTGACGGATCGCGGCCCGCGGGGTGAGGGTGTCGTCGGACGGGAGGCGGGTGCCGTCGCGGTAGACCGCGCAGTCCACGACGGCCGAACTCTCCGCGGGCGAGCGGGTGGTGTCGTACGCGCCGCCGTCCTTGCGGAACGAGGGGCGCACCGCGGCGCGCAGGTCACGGATCATCGACATGGCTGGCTCCTTCGCGAACGAAGGCCGCCGACGACGGTTGGAACTACCCGGAATGGGGACGTCCTGACTGCGGATGTTTGGCACGTCCACAAAGCGGGGAGCACCGCACCGTCACGGTGGCGTCTTCGCTACTGATGCAGATCAGAAAAATTCAGACAGATCAGGAAAAACGAAGTGCTCTTCCGTTGTGCACCGGACCGGCCATGACGCAGGAGCGAGAGGCGGCAGTCAGGAGAGCGTGAGCTCGAGCAGCTGAGGGCGACTCAGCAGCCGGAAGAGCGGGTGGTACTACCTGGTCGACTTCGATCCATGGAGCCCCACCTCCTCCGGCCGGTCCCCCGTAGGGGAGGTCCATCCCCCGTAGGGGAGTCTCATGCGTCGAGACGTGGGCCGGGACTTGAGAGCGACGCTTCTGCGTGCTGCCCCGACCAGCGGCCAAGACTATCAGCCGACTGAAGTGTCAAGCCGTCGCTTTACCCGCCACTGACGAGTTCTATGCTCGGCGCATGGTTGATGTTCTTGCTCTGGTGGAAGCCCGTCTGCGGACCGCGCTGGGCGAACCGGACGCGCGCGCCGCGGTCACCTTCCTCGGCACCGACCGCATCGAGGTGCTCCGTTTCGCGGACTTCACCGACGCGGGCACGGGTGCGGGCACGGGCACCGGAACGGGCGCAGGCGCGGCCACAGGGGTCGTCCGGTACGCGACGCTGGGGATGTCCGCGCAGCCGATGGCCGACCCCACGGCGGTCCTCGCCGACCCCGTCGCCGGTCCGCGTGCCGAGCTGGTCCTCTCGGTACGGGCAGGCGTGGCCGACACCGACAAGGTGCTCCGCCCCCTCGCCGTACTGGCCGCGTCCCCGCAGGTGGAGGGCCTGGTCGTGGCACCCGGGGCCTCGCTGGACGTGGGCGGTCCGCTGTGGCCCGGAGCCCCCTTCACCTCGGTCCTGGTCGCCGAGCCGGGCGGCCTGGTCGAGGATCTCGAACTCGACGCACCCCTGGACCCCGTACGGTTCCTGCCGCTGCTGCCCATGACGCCGAACGAGGCCGCGTGGAAGCGGGTGCACGGCGCGGGGGCCCTCCAGGAACGCTGGCTGGCCGGCGGAACGGACCTGCGCGATCCCGCACGCAGGTCCGTGTCCCTGGACTGACCGACGGGGTCTTGCCCGAGGCCCGTTGAGGCCCGCTGAGGCGCTCCGAGGTGCCGCTCCCAACGGCCGGACGGGACCGGCCAGTTGGCAATCTCACACCTCGCGGCGGGCTCAGCTCGCGGCGAAGACGGTGACGCCGTCCTCGGCGGCGTGCCGCTCCTCCAGTTCCGCCGCCTGGTGCGTGAGGGCGTCCCTGCGTACGAGGACGACGAGCGCGTCCAGCGCCGCCGTGACCGCCGCGACCACGAACGGGATGTGGACGTCGGTCCACTCCTCGATCCTCGGCGCGAAGAAGGGCGCCGCGGCGGCCGCGAACCAGCGCACGAAGTTGTAGCCGGCGCTCGCCACCGGGCGGGGCGCGTCGGACACGCCGAGGGCGAGTTCCGTGTAGACGGTGTTGTTCACGCCGATGAACGCGCCGGACAGGATCGTGCAGACGACGGCCGTGGTGTGGCTGCCGTACCCGAGGACGAGCACATCGGCCGCGAGCAGCAGCAGCGAGCCGCCGAGCACCCTCAGCGAGCCGAACCGCGCCTGCATACGGGGTGCCACGAGCACCGAGAACACCGCGAGCAGCACACCCCAGGCGAAGAACACCGCTCCGGATTTGTACGGGGTCATGTTCAGCACGAACGGGGTGAAGGCCAGCACGGTGAAGAACGTGTAGTTGTAGAAGAACGCCGACCCGGCCACCGAGGCGAGGCCGCCGTGGCCGAGTGCCTTGACCGGGTCGAGCAGGCCCGTCCTGCGCGCGGGCTTCGGCTGCTCCTTCAGGAACGCCGTGATGCACAGGAACCCGATCGCCATCAGGAACGCGGTGCCGAAGAACGGGTAGCGCCAGCTGGCGTCGCCCAGCAGCGCGCCGAGCAGGGGTCCGCAGGCCATGCCGAGGCCCAGGGCGGACTCGTACAGCAGGATCGCCGCCGCGCTGCCGCCGGCCGCCGCGCCGACGATGACGGCGAGGGCCGTGGAGACGAAGAGGGCGTTGCCCAGTCCCCAGCCCGCCCGGAAGCCGACGAGTTCGCCGACCGAGCCGGACGTGCCGGACAGGCCGGCGAAGACCACGACCAGCGCGAGGCCCAGGAGCAGGGTCCGGCGGCCGCCGATCCGGCTGGACACGAAGCCCGTGACCAGCATCGCGAGGGCGGTGATCAGGAAGTACGAGGTGAAGAGCAGCGAGACCTGGCCGGCGGTGGCGTCCAGGCCCTTGGCGATGGAGGGCAGGATCGGGTCGACGAGGCCGATGCCCATGAAGGCGACGACGGATGCCCCGGCGGTCGCCCAGACCGCCTTCGGCTGACGCAGCAGGCCGCCGGCCCCCGCGTCGAACGTGTCCCCTTCGGTGGGACCTCCCGTGCTGATGCTCATGCCGCTCCTTCACTGCTCGCGGAGAGATCGTTGGTGTATACACATAATAAGTTAGAGCGGCTAATGAATGCAAGTTACATCTAGTTCCGTCCGGGGGTGGGCGCGGACAGGCGGTGGGCGGGCGCGGGCGGCCGGGGTGACGGGTGCGCGCCGGACGGGTGATCGTCCTTGACGTGGCGAAAGACGGAGAGGACCGTTGTGCCTTATGAGGGGCGAACCCAGTTGCCCGAAGTGTGGTGGCCGGGTCAGGGCTCCCGGCCTCTTTGCCGACTCCTGGCAGTGTGATGTGCATGGCATCGTGCACCCGCTGCAGCCCGTGATCCCGCCGAGCGTCGAGGCCCTCGACGTGGTGGTGCACAGGGCGCGCGTACCGGTGTGGATGCCGTGGCCGCTGCCCGTCGGCTGGCTCTTCACGGGTGCGGCGTTCGCCGGTGACGACCGCAGTGGCGGCCGGGCGACGGCGGTGGCCTGCTCGGGGCCCGGACCCCTCGGCGGTTTCGGGGAGCTGATCCTGGTGGCCGAGGAACTGGGTGTCGGCCTCGGCGCGCGGTACGCGGGAATCGAGGGGATCGACCCGGGCCCGTACATGGACGTCGGCAAGCCCCCGCAGGCGAAGGTGCTGGCCGCGGGCCGTCCGACACCCCTCTGGCACGTCCCCGGGTCACCCGACGACCGGGCCGTCTTCGCGGGCGAGGCGCTCGGGCTGTGGCTGTGGGCGGTCGTGTGGCCCGAGCAGACGGGGCTGCTGATGTACGACGAACTGGTACTGACGGATCTGCGGGACGCCGGAGCGGAAGTGGACCTGCTGCCGTGCGGCGCGCTGTCGCCCCGGATCCTCGAACCGTAGAGCGGCGGGCGGGCAGCTCTGAGGGTGTAGGGGGCGATCCTGGGCTGCGGGTGTGACATGAGTGGTTCGGAAGGCCGTTATCCTGGGGCGGTCCCCGGGTGCTGTGCCCGTTCCGTTCCGTGTCTGGAGTCCGCGTCGTGCGCATTGATCTGCACTGCCACTCCAAAGCCTCCGACGGTACGGACACCCCGGCCGAGCTGGTGCGCAACGCCGCCGCGGCCGGTCTCGACGTCGTCGCGCTGACCGACCACGACACCACGCGCGGATACGCCGAGGCTGTCGCGGCCGTGCCCGCCGGGCTGACGCTCGTGACCGGCGCCGAGCTGTCCTGCCGCCTCGACGGAGTCAGCCTGCACATGCTGGCGTACCTCTTCGACCCCGACGAGCCCGCCCTGCTGCGCGAGCGCGAACTCGTACGCGACGACCGGGTGCCGCGGGCCCGAGCGATGATCGGCAAGCTGCGGGAACTGGGCGTGCCCATCACCTGGGAGCAGGTGGAGCGGATCGCGGCCGGTGGGTCCGTGGGCCGGCCGCACGTCGCCACCGCGATGGTCGAACTGGGTGTCGTGCCCACCGTCTCGGACGCGTTCACGGCGGAGTGGCTCGCCGACGGCGGCCGGGCGCACGTGCAGAAGCACGATTCGGATCCCTTCGAGGTGATCCGGCTGGTCAAGGCCGCGGGCGGGGTGACGGTCTTCGCGCATCCCGCCGCCGTCAAGCGCGGGCGGACCGTGCCGGAGTCCGCGATCGTCGCCCTGGCGGCGGCCGGGCTCGACGGGATCGAGGTCGACCACATGGACCACGACGCGGCCACCCGGACCCGCCTGCGCGCCCTCGCGGGCGAGCTGGGCCTGCTGACGACCGGGTCGAGCGACTACCACGGCAGCCGCAAGGCATGTGAACTCGGCGAGTTCACCACGGACCCCGAGATCTACGGGGAGATCACCCGACGCGCAACAGGAGCGTTCCCGATCCCCGGCGCAGGCGGCCCGACAACCAAGTAGCCCACCTCGGCAGCCTGCCCAAGGACCGCGCACCCAGCCACAACACGGGGCTCGGGGCTGCAGGCAACTGCCCTAAGGGGCGCGGGGAACTGCGCACCCAGCCACAACATGCCCGCCACTTCACCAACGGGGCCGCAGGCAACTGACCTAAGGGGCGCGGGGAACTGCGCACCCAGCCACCACGCACCCGCACACGCCACACCGGCACCCACCCCCACCCACCTCCGCACCGCACGGCAACCGCACGGCACCGCGCAGGCACCCGTCCCCAACACCGCAAGGCCACCCTGCCCATGTTCGACCTCGCCGTCTTCGGCTCCCTCTTCCTCACCCTCTTCGTCATCATGGATCCCCCCGGGATCACCCCGATCTTCCTCGCCCTGACCTCCGGCCGCCCGGCCAAGGTGCAGAAGCGCATGGCCTTCCAGGCCGTCTGCGTGGCCGGCGGAGTCATCGCCGTCTTCGGGCTCCTCGGGCACCAGATCCTGAACTACCTCCACGTCTCCGTCCCTGCACTGATGATCGCGGGCGGGCTGCTGCTCCTGCTCATCGCGCTCGACCTGCTCACGGGCAAGACCGACGAGCCCAAGCAGACGAAGGACGTCAACGTCGCCCTCGTACCCCTGGGCATGCCGCTGCTCGCCGGACCCGGCGCGATCGTGTCCGTCATCCTCGCCGTGGAGAAGGCCGACAGCGTGGCGACCCAGGTGTCCGTGTGGACGGCGATCGTGGCCATCCATGTCGTGCTGTGGGTCGTGATGCGGTACTCGCTGCTGATCATCCGTGTCATCAAGGACGGCGGAGTCGTCCTGGTGACCAGGCTCGCGGGCATGATGCTCTCCGCGATCGCCGTGCAGCAGATCATCAACGGCGTCACCCTGGTCGTCCAGGGCGGCTGAACCACGATGAACCGTCACGTGTGCGAAGCCTCACAGAGGCCGGACGCGCGGAACCCCCGCCCGGCATCGTGCCGGTACGGGGGTTCCGAGGACTGGGCCGACCGACTCGGTCGACCGCGGTTATGCGTTATGAGGCCGAGGTGTCGGCCGGGCGGATCCAGAGGCGCTGCCCGATGGCCGCGGCCTGCTGAACGATCCGGTTGACGGAGGCGGCGTCCACGACGGTGCTGTCCACGGGTGTGCCGTCGACGTCGTCGAGTCGCATGATTTCGAAGCGCAAGGGCTTCTCCCTTCGTCTGGTCATCCTCCTGAAGGAGAACTACTGGGTGGGTGGGATGAGCGAGGCGTCTGCGTCCCGCGCTCCCGAAGGATTCAACGGAACGTTTGTTACGAACATTCCCTACGCTAAAGAAAACTTTCGAACGTCTAATTACTTGCGAGTATCGGAACTGGCTGTGTTCGCACAGTGACGTCCTGCGACAATGAGGCGCATATGAATGACGACTTCGCGGCAACCGACGACCTCGCCGCCCTCGAAGTGCGCATCGACCGCACGAACGAGCTGCTCCAGCGCATGCTCGCCGAGGTGGCGAAGACGCCGTCGACCCATGCGATCTTCGTCGATGCCGGGTATCTCTACGCCGCCGCGGGCCGGCTCGTCGCCGGGACGGAGGACCGCCGCGCCTTCGAACTGGACGCCGAGGGGCTCATCGACGCGCTCATCGACCGGGCGCGCACGATCTTCGCGGACAGCAGGCTGCTGCGCGTCTACTGGTACGACGGGGCGCGGCGCCGCATCCACACCGCGGAGCAGCAGTCCATCGCCGAGCTGCCCGACGTGAAGGTCAGGCTCGGCAACCTCAACGCGAACAACCAGCAGAAGGGCGTCGACTCCCTGATCCGTTCCGATCTGGAGTCGCTGGCCCGGCACCGCGCCATCAGCGACGCGGCGCTCATCGGCGGCGACGAGGACCTGGTCTCGGCGGTCGAGGCGGCACAGGGGTACGGGGCCCGGGTCCACCTCTGGGGCATCGAGGCGCCGGAGGGCCGCAACCAGGCGGAGCCGCTGCTCTGGGAGGTCGACAGCCAGCGCACCTTCGACCTGGACTTCTTCAAGCCGTACGTGGCCCGGCGCACCACCGCCTCCTACGACGCGGCGGTGGCCAGGCCCACCCGGGAGGACGTGCGGTTCGTGGGGGCGCAGATCGCCGCGAAATGGCTCGCCGCGCGGGGCCGGGAGGCGCTGGCGGAGCTGCTGCCCGGCCATCCGTATCTGCCGGGCCCGGTCGACCAGGACCTGCTCGTGGAGTCCGAGGGGCTGCTGCAGTACTCGCTGCGGGGGCAGGCCGATCTGCGACGGGCGCTGCGGGACGGGTTCTGGGACCACTTGCAGGGCCAGTACTGACTCGCAGGGCATGTGGCCCCGGGGGCAGGACCTAGCCCACCCGGTCGACCTGGCCCACCCGGTCCCAGAACGCCGCCAGGGCCTCGGCCGTCTCCAGCGGGCGGTCGGTGTTGGGCGAGTGCTCGGCCCCGTGGACGATCGTGCGGTGCGCCTGGAGGCGTACGGCCATGTCGTCGAGGAGCGGCACCGGCCAGGTGTCGTCGCTCTCGCCCGACACGACGTGCACGGGCAGCCGCAGCGCCGCGAGGGCGGCCACCCGGTCGGGTTCCTCGCACAGCTGACGGCCGGTGGCGGTGAGCTGAGCCGGGCTGTTGCCGAGCCAGCGCCGCCGCAGGTCCTCCTGGTCGTCGAGGCCGGCTTCCAGCTCGCCCTCGGCGTCCTCCGGCGGATCCATCGCCCGGATCGCCTCCCACACCCGCGCCATGTCCATCACGGTGAGCGCGTCCCGCAGCAGTTTCACGCGCTCCCGCTGGCTCGCGGATATCTCCGCGGGCCCGGAGGACACCAGGGTGAGGGACCGGAAACGGGCCGGCTCCAGCAGGACGGCCGCACGTGCCACCTGCCCGCCGAACGAATGGCCCACCAGGTGGAAGCGGCCGGCGGGACCGGCGGCGAGCGCGTCGATCTGCGCGAGCACGTCCTGGGCCAACTCGGCCTGTGCGTAAGGTGTTTCGTCGTCCCGCGGGCCCGGTGACTCGTACTGGCCGCGGCCGTCCACCGCGACGGTACGGTACCCGGCCGCCGCCAGTGGTTCGTGCAGCGAGATGAAGTCCTCCTTGCTGCCGGTGAACCCGGGCAGCAACAGGGCGGTTCCCTTCACGGGACTCCCCGCGTCGATCACGGCGAACTCCCCGCGCGCGGTGCCGAGGCGGTACGCGCGGGCCCCGGAGGGCGGGACGAAGGTGGCGGGCCTGCTCATGGGAAGGAGGCTATCCGGGGAACCTGACGGACCGCATACCGGACCGCATACCGGGCGGCGCGCCGGGCGCTCGCACGGCCGTGGTGTGTGCGGCCGTGGCGGTTCGGCGGTGTCGTGGAACGCCGACGGCCCGGCCCCCACGAGGGGGACCGGGCCGTCGGGTGCGAACTGTCAGCCCTCGACCGACTCGGCGGGCTCGGCGGCCGCGGCCTTGCGGGTGCGGCGGCGCGGCTTGGTCTCCGGCGCGGCCTCGGCCGTGACGGCCTCCGTGACCGCGTCCGTCGCGGTGGCCTTGGCGGCCGTCTTGCGGGTGCGACGGGGCTTGACCGGAGCCTCGGCGGCGTCCGCCGCGGCCTCGGTGGCCTGGACCGCCTGGGCCGGGATGTCGGCCTCGGTGGCCACGGCCTTGCGGGTGCGGCGCCGGGGCTTCGTCGCGGTCGCCTCGACCGTGTCCACGGCGCTCTCCGCCGCCTCCACGGGCGCGGCGGCGGCCTTGCGGGTGCGGCGCGGCTTCGTCACCGTGTCCGCCGGTGCCTCGGCCGTCGTGCCCTCGGCGGTGTCCACCGCGGTCTCGGCGGCCTTGCGCGTACGCCGACGCGGCTTGGTCTCCGCGACCGCCGCCTCGTCCACCGGGGCCACCGGGGCTTCGGCGGCCGGCTCGGCGGCCACGGCGGTCTTACGGGTGCGCCGACGCGGCTTGGCCTCGGGCTCCTCGGTCGTCTGCGCCGGGATACCGGACTCGGCGACCGCGGTGACCGCGGTGCCTTCGGCGGGCTCGGCGGCCGCGGCCTTACGGGTCCGGCGGCGCGGCTTGGTCTCCGCGGCCTCGACGGTGTCCAGGGCTGCCTCGGCCTCGGCCGTGGCCGTGGTCTTGCGAGCGCGGCGCGGCTTGGTCTCGGCGACCTCGACGGCTTCCGCCACCGCGACGGCGGTGCCCTCGGCGGTGTCGACCGCGGTCTCGGCGGCCTGGGTCGCCTTACGGGTGCGGCGGCGGGGCTTGGTCACGACTGCCTCGGCGGCCTCCGTGCCCTCGGCCTCCGGCACCGCGGTCGGCTCGGTCGCGGTGGCCTCCTCGACGACGGCGGCCTCAGGCCCGCCGGCCTCCGCCGTGCGGCGGGTGCGACGGCGGCGGGGCTTGGTCTCCTCCGCGTCCGCCACCGGCTCGGCGGCGGTCGGTGCCACGGTCGGCAGGACGGCGGGTTCGACGGCCTCGACGGTCGTGCCCTCGGCCGTGGCCACCGCGGTCGCGGCGGCCTCCGGGCCGTTTCCGGTGCGTGCCCGACGGCGCCTGCGCGGGGTGCGCGGCTCCGTGCGGGCCTCCGCCGACGGGGCCGGCTCGGTGGTGGTCTGCGGCGCGGCCTGCGACCCGGGCTGTGCCGTGGTCTGCGGCTCGGTGGCGTCGAGCGCCGTGCCGTTGCGCGTACGACGGCGGCGGCGCGGGGTGCGTGCCGGACGCTCACGGTCGCGCTCACGCTCGGCGACCGGGGCCGGGCCGGCGGGACGGCCACCACGACCGCCGCCGCCACGGGCGCCACGCCCACCGGTCTCGCCGAGGTCTTCGACGACCTCGGCCGACAGACCGGCGCGGGTGCGCTCGCCACGCGGCAGGACACCCTTGGTGCCGGCCGGGATCTTCAGCTCCTCGAACAGGTGCGGGGACGTGGAGTACGTCTCCGGCGGGTTGTTGAAGCCGAGGTCCAGCGCCTTGTTGATGAGCTGCCAGCGCGGGATGTCGTCCCAGTCGACGAGGGTGATCGCGATGCCCTTGGCGCCCGCGCGGCCGGTACGGCCGATGCGGTGCAGGTACGTCTTCTCGTCCTCGGGGGACTGGTAGTTGATGACGTGCGTCACGCCCTCGACGTCGATGCCGCGCGCGGCCACGTCGGTGCAGACGAGCACGTCCACCTTGCCGTTGCGGAACGCGCGCAGGGCCTGCTCGCGGGCGCCCTGGCCGAGGTCGCCGTGGACCGCGCCGGAGGCGAACCCGCGCTGCTGCAGCTGGTCGGCGAGGTCCGCCGCCGTCCGCTTCGTACGGCAGAAGACCATCGCGAGACCGCGGCCGTCGGCCTGCAGTATCCGCGAGACCAGCTCGGGCTTGTCCATGTTGTGCGCGCGGTAGATGTGCTGCTTGGTGTTGGCCACCGTCGCGCCCGCGTCGTCCGGCTCCGAGGCGCGGATGTGCGTGGGCTGCGACATGTAGCGGCGCGCGAGGCCGATGACCGCGCCCGGCATGGTCGCCGAGAACAGCATCGTCTGACGGCGCACCGGCAGCATGTTCATGATCTTCTCGACGTCGGGCAGGAAGCCCAGGTCGAGCATCTCGTCGGCCTCGTCGAGGACGAGGGCGCGCACGTGCTTGAGGTTGAGCTTCTTCTGGCCCGCGAGGTCGAGGAGCCGGCCCGGGGTGCCGACGACGACGTCGATGCCCTTCTTGAGGGCCTCGACCTGCGGCTCGTACGCACGGCCGCCGTAGATGGCGAGAACGCGTACGTTACGGACCTTGCCCGCGGTCAGCAGGTCGTTGGTGACCTGGGTGCACAGCTCGCGTGTCGGGACGACGACGAGGGCCTGCGGGGCGTCGGTGAGCTGCTCGGGCTGCGCCCGGCCGGCCTCGACGTCGGCGGGGACGGTCACGCGCTCGAGGAGCGGGAGGCCGAAGCCGAGCGTCTTGCCGGTGCCGGTCTTGGCCTGGCCGATGACGTCGTTGCCCGCGAGGGCGACGGGGAGCGTCATCTCCTGGATGGGGAAGGGACTCGTGATGCCGACGGCCTCAAGGGCCTCGGCAGTCTCGGGAAGGATCCCGAGGTCTCGGAAAGTAGTCAGGGTGCTGCCTCTTCTGTGTACGCGGTGCGAGGCGAGCGCGGGGGTCGTATCGGGGACCGTGCCGGGGACGTCGGCCGCTCTTGACCAGCGGGCCGGGTGGCATGGGACCACTGCCGACGCTCGAGCGTTCGTACCGCTGAGGGTTCCCTCCGGATGCCGTACGCGCTGTGCCGTACGGGCGAGAAGGGCTGTCGGGTCGGAGCCGATCGGGCCACCGACCGGGCATCCTCATTCCTGCGGCCCGTAGAGTTACGTAGATCAACTCAGCGACCGCATTACCACCATACCCCGGATCCGCGCATATGCGATGGCCGATTTGGTCACGTAGTCGTCGTCACACTGATTGACCAGGGCCTTACACCGTGCGGCGAGCGGGCTATTGTGCGCTTCATGACGACGCCTGACAACGCCACCGACGCATCCGCCGAAGACACCGCGGTCGCCGCCCAGGACTGGGCCAGGGCCTCCGTCGATCCCCAGTACCGTGCCGCGGTCGTGGATCTGCTCGGAGCGCTCGCGTACGGGGAGCTGGCGGCGTTCGAGCGGCTGGCGGAGGACGCCAAGCTGGCGCCGACTCTCGGGGACAAGGCGGAGCTGGCGAAGATGGCCTCGGCGGAGTTCCACCACTTCGAGCAGCTCAGGGCCCGGCTCACCGAGATCGGGGCGGAGCCGACCGCGGCGATGGAGCCGTTCGTGGCCGCGCTCGACGGGTTCCACAAGCAGACGGCTCCGTCGGACTGGCTGGAAGGGCTCGTCAAGGCGTATGTCGGCGACTCGATCGCCAGTGACTTCTACCGGGAGGTGGCGGCGCGGCTCGACGCCGATACGCGGCTACTGGTGCTGGCGGTCCTCGACGACACGGGGCACGCGTCGTTCGCCATCGAGAAGGTGCGGGCCGCGATCGACGCGGATCCGCGGGTGGGGGGGCGGCTCGCGCTGTGGGCGCGGCGGCTGATGGGGGAGGCCCTGTCGCAGTCCCAGCGGGTGGTCGCCGACCGGGACGCTCTGTCGACGATGCTGGTCGGTGGGGTCGCGGACGGGTTCGATCTCGCTGAGGTGGGGCGGATGTTCTCGCGGATCACGGAGGCGCACACGAAGCGGATGGCCGCGTTGGGGCTGGCCGCCTGATCTTTTCGCGCCGGGTTCGCTGTGGCTGGGTGCGCGGTTCCTCGCGCGCCCCTGGCCGGGCTGATGCCTGATTCTTCGGCTGCGGGTGCGCTGTGGCTGGGTGCGCAGTTCCCCGCGCCCCTGACCTGGGCTGGTGGCTGAGTCTTTGGCTGCGGGTGCGTTGTGGTTTGGTGCGCGGTTCCCCGCGCCCCTTTGGTCTTTGGTGGGGCTGGGCTCAGACCGTTGCTGAGTGGTGGAGTCTTGGCGTGGGGCGCAGGAGCAGGGAGACGGAGGCTGCCGAGACGGCTGTCGCTCCGAGCATCACCGGCAGGAAACCCACGGATCCGAGAGCCGTGTGGGTCAGGAAGGCGCCGAAGAGGCCGCCTGCGACGCCGGTCGGCAGGACGATCCGGCGGGTCGGGAGGCGGTGCGCCAAGCGGTGTGCCACCGCCAGCGCCAAGGCCAGACCGAGCATGGCGGAGCCGAGCGCTTCCAAGATCATCAGGGGGTCCCTCCCGCACGGCCGTGTGCACTTCGGTCGTAGGCCGTCATACCCGTGACCTGCGGAATGCAATCCTCCCGTGTGGATGAGTTGTGACCCATCTGTGAAGCACACCGCGCGTGGGCCCCGCATGAGAAAGGGGCCCGGCGGCCGATGCCGCCGAGCCCCTCCTCCACGCCCTGAGCCCTACAGCGCGCTGAAGCCCACCTTGCGGGTCGTCGGCTCGCCGAGCTCCACGTAGGCCAGGCGGTCCGCCGGGACCAGAACCTTGCGGCCGTGGTCGTCCACGAGGCTGAGCAGCTGCGACTTGCCTGACAGCGCCTCGGACACCGCGCGCTCGACCTCTTCCGGGGTCTGACCGCTCTCCAGAACGATCTCGCGAGGCGCGTGCTGCACGCCGATCTTGACCTCCACGGCTATGTCCCTCCGACGGTCACTGATGTGCGCGTTCGTCCGCGCCGTACGCAGCACACATTAGCCCGGTGCGGGGACGTACATGCTCCGCCCGGGAACGCCAAGAGCGAACACCCCGCGGGAACAAAACGGCGGTCGTCGGTGATCCGCCGAGGCCGGCCGCGGTCAGTGGTGCTCGCTGCCGTGCAGTGGGAAACCGGCGATGCCGCGCCAGGCGAGCGAGGTCAGCAGGTTCACCGCCTGCTCGCGCGGCACACTGCGGTCGCTGTGCAGCCAGGAGCGGGCCACCACCTGGGCGAGTCCGCCCAGCCCCGAGGCGAGCAGCATCGACTCCGCCTTGGACAGGCCGGTGTCCTCCGCGATGACCTCGCAGATCGCCTCCGCGCAGCCGAACGTGACCCGGTCGACCCGTTCACGCACCAGGGGCTCGTTCGTCAGGTCCGACTCGAAGACCAGCCGGAAGGCGCCGCCGTCGTCCTCCACGTACGCGAAGTAGGCGTCCATGGTGGCCTGCACACGCAGGCTGTTGTCCGTGGTGGACGCCAGCGCGGCTCGTACGGCCTGCAGGAGCGACTCGCAGTGCTGGTCCAGCAGGGCCAGGTACAGGTCGAGCTTTCCGGGGAAGTGCTGGTAGAGCACCGGCTTGCTGACGCCCGCGCGTTCGGCGATGTCGTCCATCGCGGCCGAGTGATATCCCTGCGCAACGAAGACTTCCTGGGCGGCGCCGAGGAGCTGATTGCGTCGGGCACGGCGCGGCAGGCGTGTGCCCCGCGGGCGTGCTGCCTCTGTCTGCTCGATGGCTGTCACGCCGCCTCCCAAAATCGTCCACATGCGGTGAGCGCCGCGCGGCCATCGTACTTTTCGGTAACCCTGGTGTGCGCGGTGCGAGCGGAGAATTTCACGGACCGGACGCCGGTGAAACAGTGCAGATCGCGCCATACGGGGGCACGGTGGGCTCGCGGGTCTCCCGATGTTCTCCGGTGTTCTCCCGACGGGCGCCCCCGGGAGGCTTCAGCGGTAGTCGTCCTCGTCCAGTTCCACGACCCTCGCCTGTTCGGCGAGGTCCGCCTCGCTGGCGCTGTCCGGGTCCGCGTCGGTGAGTGAGTCGTCGCGTCGCGGCGCGAGGTCCGCCTGCTGCTCGGCGGCGTCGGCCTCGGGGGCCTCCACGCCGATCTCGGTCCCGTCGGGGTCGTCCGTGTCCTCAAGTGCCTCGGGGTCGGTGGGGTCGACAGTCATATGTCCTCTTCCCGGGCGGTGCGAGTGCGCTCTTGCACGAGGACGAGTTCCCACGACCTCGTTCACGAAGCGTATGAGACCTGGCAGGAGGGCGCTACGCGATCGGGCCGCCGCCGACGACGGCCCGGGAGCCGCCGAGGCCGGGGAGTGGCCGACGGCCACCCGGGTGGTGCGGGCCACCGTTCAGGGGGCGGCCGGTGGTCCCGGCGGCGGCCGACCGGCCCACTCGCTGTGGTACGCCCGGGTTGTGGTTGCTCCTGTGATGGCGAACACACGATCCAGTGCGTGATCGTCTCGTAACATTGCCCGCATGTCTTCGACCGAACTGCCCTCAGTGCTGGCCACCTCCGTCGCGCCGAAGGTCAGTTCCGTCAGGGTCGCGGCGGGGGAGCGGCTGCGCGAGGTCGGGCTCCCCGGGGTCACGCTGACGGTCCGTTCGAGGCCGCCGGCCAGGGACGGGCTGCCGCCCGCGCTGTACGTACACGGGCTGGGCGGTTCCTCGCAGAACTGGTCGGCGCTCATGCCGCTCCTGGACGGCCTCGTGGACAGTGAGGCCGTCGACCTGCCGGGCTTCGGCGACTCACCGCCGCCGGACGACGGCGACTACTCGGTGACCGGGCACGCCCGCGCGGTCATCCGCTATCTCGACGCGGCCGAGCGCGGTCCCGTGCACCTCTTCGGGAACTCGCTGGGCGGGGCCGTCACGACCCGTGTCGCCGCGGTACGGCCCGACCTCGTCCGCACGCTCACCCTGGTCTCGCCCGCGCTCCCGGAGGTCTGGGTGCAGCGCAACGCGGTGCCGACGGCGCTGCTCGCCCTGCCCGGCGTGGCGCCCCTGTTCACCAGGCTCACCAGGGACTGGTCCGCCGAGCAGCGGGTCCGGGGCGTCACCGCGCTCTGTTACGGGGACCCCGGCATGGTCACGCCGGAGGGCTTCCGCAACGCGGTCGAGGAGATGGAACGGCGGCTGGCCCTCCCCTACTTCTGGGACGCCATGGCACGTTCGGCGCGCGGCATCGTGAACGCGTACACCCTGGGCGGCCAGCACGGACTGTGGCGCCAGGCCGAGCGGGTGCTCGCGCCTACACTTCTCGTCTACGGGGGCCGCGACCAACTCGTCTCGTACCGTATGGCCCAGCGTGCGGCGCGTGCCTTCAGGGACTCCCGGTTGCTGACGTTGCCTGACGCGGGCCATGTGGCGATGATGGAATACCCGGAGTCCATAGCCGTGGCCTTCCGTGAAGTCCTCACGGACACAGGTGAGTTGGCAGACATCGGCGCCACTGGCGCCACCGGCACGACTGGCACGACCGGTACTACCGGCGCGAGGAGCTGAAGCGGCACGTGGGACGTCACAGCCGGCGCAAGTCCGCCCCCAAGGGCGACGCCGCCGACCCGCCCGCGGTCCCGGCTGCCCGGCCGGAGGCCGAGAGGCAGCCGGGGACGAGCACGAGCGCGGGGACTGGCGCGAGCGCCGGGGCGACAGGGGCAGGGGCATCCGCTCGGGGGATGCCCGGCCTGCCTGAAGGATGGGTTCCGCAGGGGCCAGGAGGCCCGTCCGGTCAGGGAGTTCCCCGTTCCGGAGGTCAACTGCCCGGAGGCGGACCGCGGACGGGTGGTGCGCCCCGGCTTCCCGACGGCACACCCGCACACGGATTTCCGCGCCTGCCGGACGGCGGGACGCCCGCCCATGGCTTCCCCCGGCTGCCGGACGGGACGCCGGCCCACGGTTTCCCGCGGTTCCAGGACGGCACTCCGGCCCACGGCTTCCCGCGGTTGCCCGACGGCACCCCGGCACAGGGTTCCCCCGTACAGGGTGCGCCGCGTCGCGCCGACGGCACCCCGGCTCACGGCACGCCCCGAGTCCGCGGTGGGCACCCCGAGCAGCGGGAGCCCGGCGGCGGCTGGGGCGAGACGAGGGCGGGCACGGCCGGGCACGGAGGTTCCCAGGCGTTCCGGCAAGGACCTCAGCAAGGACCAGGAGGACGCCCGGCTGCCGGTGGGCGCTACGCGGCGGCGACCGGCGGGCCCCGGCAGGCCTACGTCGACGCCTTCAGTGGGGACGACGACACCGTCGCGCCCCGCACGGCCACCGCGACGGCGGCGGCACTCCGCGCCGATCCCTTCGCCCCCGTCGCCGACCGGGACGAGGAGACCGGCCACAAGGCGTCGCCGTCCCGGGGGCCGAAGGCGCCCGAGGGCGGGTCGGGCTCGGGCCCTGACGCCGGCGCGGGCAACGACGGCGAGGACGACGACAAGGACAAGGGCGGTAAGGGCCGGGCCTTCACCGGTATCGCGGCCGCCGCCGTCATCACCGTGCTGGCCGTCGTCGTGGCCGGTCAGGTGGCCGACGGCGGTGGCAAGGGCTCCGCGGGCACGCAGGCGGCCGGTGGCGCCAACCGGGGGAGCAAGGACTCCGTGGCACGCACCGACAAGCGCTCGGTCCCCTCCACGAAGCCGAGTGTGGCCACGCTGTCGTACGCCCAGCAGATGGCGGTGAAGTACCCCCTGGCGGCCGACCTGGAGGGCGGCAGGAAATTCGAGGCGGTTCCCGGCCTCGACAAGGCGCCTGGGAAAGGGCGGAAATACACCTATCGCGTCGATGTCGAGAAAGCCCTCGGCCTCGACGGAGAGCTTTTCGCGCAGGCCGTTCAGAAAACCCTCAACGACCAGCGGAGCTGGGCCCACGACGGCGGCCGCACCTTCGAGCGGATCTCCTCCGGCAAGCCCGACTTCGTGATCACGCTCGCCAGTCCCGGCACCACCGCCTTCTGGTGCGCCAAGTCGGGCCTCGACACCACCCAGGACAACGTCTCCTGTGACTCGGCCGCCACGGACCGCGTGATGATCAACGCGTACCGCTGGGCGCAGGGCTCCGAGACGTACGGGGACAAGATGTACGCGTACCGGCAGATGCTGATCAACCACGAGGTGGGCCACCGGCTCGGCTTCGGCCATGTGAGCTGCAGTGTCGACGGCGGTCTCGCCCCTGTCATGCAGCAGCAGACCAAGTTCCTGAACCACGACGGGATCACCTGCCGGCCCAACCCCTGGCCCTTCCCCGGCAAATGACCGGGGCGGGCGCCCCACCGACCAGGGACGGGCGAGCGACGGTCCAGGGGTGCGGCCGGGGGTGCGGCCGAGCAGCGGTCGCGGGACAGCCGCGGGACGGTCGCGGCACGAACATCTCACATTGACACCCGGGAAAAGTTCGTTCATATTTTCACGCATGTCGCCTCGTCACATCTCCGCACGCGCAGCCCTTGAGCTGGCGCTGTTCGGTGTGACCGCGCTCTGCGTCGCCGACATTCACTGTCGCTGACCCTCGCCCCTGGCGCGCGTCGGCGTTCCCTCGCTTTCCACCGGTACCGCGATGACGGTGCCGGGTGATTTCCGGCGTGCCCTCGGGGCGATCTCGCGTTTCCTCCCGCCCGCCGCGCCCTGTTTCGCGCGCGGCATTCGCCGAATTCTCCGAGGGGTTTCCTCCCATGCGTCGATCGTCCGTCAGAGCGCGCCGTCTGGCCGCCGTGTCCGTGAGCCTTGTCGTGGCAGCGGGTGCAGCCGCCTGTGGGCCGGAGGACAACGATGCCAAGGCCGACAAGTCCGGTGGCGCGGGCGCCGAGCCGAGCAAGGGCGGCACCCTCACCGTCCTCAACTCCAACCCGCAGCAGGACTTCGACCCCGCCCGGCTCTACACCTCCGGCGGCGGCAACGTCCCGTCTCTCGTCTTCCGTACGCTCACCACGCGCAACCGCGAGGACGGAGCCGAGGGCGCCGAGGTCGTGCCCGACCTCGCCACGGACACCGGCAAGCCCAGCAAGAACGCGACAGTGTGGACGTACACCTTGAAAGAGGGCCTCAAGTACGAGGACGGCACCGCGATCACCTCGGCCGACATCAAGTACGGCATCGAGCGCTCCTTCGCCGCCGAACTCTCCGGCGGCGCGCCCTACCTGCGGGACTGGCTGATCGGCGGGGCCGACTACCAGGGGCCGTACAAGGACAAGAAGGGCCTCGACTCGATCGAGACGCCCGACGACCGGACCATCGTCTTCCATCTCGACAAGCCCGAGGGCGAGTTCCCCTACCTCGCCACGCAGACGCAGTTCGCGCCCGTTCCGAAGGCCGAGGACACGGGCACGAAGTACGAGGAGCACCCCGTCTCGTCCGGCCCGTACAAGGTCGTCAAGAACGAGAACGACGGCGAGCGGCTGCTCCTGGAGCGCAACACGCACTGGTCCGCGACGACGGACGCCGAGCGCAAGGCCTACCCCGACAAGATCGACGTACGCTCCGGGCTCGACTCGTCCGTCATCAACCAGCGGCTGTCCTCGTCGCAGGGCGCGGACGCCGCCGCGGTGACCACGGACACGAACCTCGGCCCCGCCGAACTCGCCAAGGTCAGCGGTGACAAGACCCTCGCGGCCCGGGTGGGCACCGGGCACTTCGGCTACACGAACTACATCGCCTTCAACCCGAAGGTGAAGCCGTTCGACGACCCCAAGGTGCGCCAGGCGATCTCGTACGCCATCGACCGCACCTCCGTGATCAACGCGGCGGGCGGCTCCTCGCTGGCCGAGCCCGCGACGACGTACCTGCCGGACCAGAAGTCCTTCGGCTACACGGCGTACGACCACTTCCCGGCGGGCAAGTCAGGCAACGCGGCCAAGGCCAAGGAGCTGCTGAAGGAGGCGGGTCATGCCGACGGCCTCACGGTGACGCTCACCCATTCCAACGCCAAGGACTTCGAGACCAGCCCCGAGATCGCCACCGCCGTCCAGGACGCGCTGAAGAAGGCCGGTATCACCGTCAAGCTCCAGGGCCTGGAGGACAACGACTACAAGGACAAGATCCACGGCGCCAAGACCGAGCCAGGCTTCTTCCTCGCGCACTGGGGTGCCGACTGGCCCTCGGGCGGTCCCTTCCTGGCCCCGATCTTCGACGGCCGGCAGATCGTCGAGGACGGCGCCAACTTCAACACCGGCTTCCTCGACGACAAGTCGGTCAACGCCGAGATCGACGCGATCAACAAGCTGACCGATCTGGACGAGGCCGCCACCCGCTGGGGCGCGCTCGACAAGAAGATCGGCGAGCAGGCACTGACCGTGCCGCTCTTCCACCCGGTCTACAAGCGGCTGTACGGCAAGGACATCAAGAACGTCGTGATCAGCGACTGGACCGGCGTGCTGGACATCTCCCAGGCCGCGGTCAAGTAGAGCGGTGACGTAGAGCTGTGAGTGAAGTACTTGTCGCCTCCCAGGCCCCCGGGGCGGACCTGTCGGTCCTCCCGGGGGCCTCGGGGGCTCGTCAGTTCTGGCGGCGGCTGCGCGCACACCGCGCCGCCCTCGTCGCGGCGGCTGTCGTCGCGCTGCTCGTCCTGATCGCGCTCGCGGCGCCGCTGCTCACCGCGATCGAGGGCCAGGACCCGACGACGTACCACCCCGACCTGGTGGATTCCGCACGCGGCGGGGTGCCCGTCGGATCGTTCGGCGGCATCAGCGGCGACCACTGGCTCGGCGTGGAGCCGCAGACCGGACGCGACCTGTTCGCGCGGCTGGTGTACGGGGCCCGGGTCTCGCTGGGTGTCGCGCTGGCGGCGACGGTCGTACAGATCGCCATCGGTGTGGTGGTGGGTGTCGCGGCCGCGCTCGGGACCCGGTGGGTCGATCAACTGCTGAGCCGGTTCACCGACATCATCGTCGCCCTGCCGCTGATGATCATGTCGCTCGCGCTGCTCGCGATCGTGCCGGCGAGTTTCCCGCGGCCCGTGCTGGTCGCCCTCGTCATCGGTCTGATCGCCTGGGGCAACATCGCGAAGATCGTGCGCGCGCAGACGCTCACGCTGAAGGGGCTCGACTACGTCTCCGCCGCCCGGCTCAGCGGCTGGGGAACCTGGCGGATCGCCCGCCGCGAACTCCTGCCGGGACTGGCCGCGCCGGTCATCACGTACGCCGCGCTCCTCATCCCGTCGAACATCAGCGTGGAGGCCGCGCTGTCCTTCCTCGGCGTCGGTGTGAAGCCGCCGACGCCGTCGTGGGGGCAGATGCTCACCGCCGCCGACGTCTGGTACCAGGCCGCACCGCAGTACCTACTGTTGCCGGCGGGCGCGCTCTTCGTGACCGTGCTCGCGCTGACGGTCCTCGGCGACGGGGTGCGGACGGCCCTCGACCCGCGCGCGGCCTCGCGGCTGCGGGTGGGCACGGGGCGCCGACAGGAGGCCAAGGCCGACAAGGCTGCCGGGATCGGCAAGGCTGCCGGGACCGGCAAGGCTGCCGGGACCGAGAAAGCTGCCGGAACCGAGAAGGCTGTCGAGACCGGTAAGGCGGACAACGCTGTTGTGGGGGCCGGTGGGGCTCGGGATTCGGCGGGCGGGCCGGAGCGGGGAGGTGCCTCATGAGCGGGTTCACGGGGTTCGTCCTGCGCCGGGTCGTCGGCACCCTGGTCACGCTGCTGGCCATCTCGGTGGTCATCTACGTCATCTTCTACGTCACCCCCGGCAACGTCGCCCAGATCACCTGCGGCCCGCGCTGCTCGCCCGCCCAGGTCCAGCAGGTCTCCGACCAGCTGCATCTCGACGACCCGCTGTACACGCGCTACTGGCACTTCCTGGATGGGCTCGTCGCCGGCCAGGACTACTCGACCGGCACCTCGGTGCAGCACTGCCCGGCGCCCTGCCTCGGGCTGTCGTACCAGAGCGACCAGCAGGTCACGAAGCTGATCCTGACGAAGCTGCCGGTCAGCCTGTCGCTCGTGTTCGGGGCGATGGTGATGTGGCTGATCCTCGGCGTCGGCACGGGTGTGCTCTCGGCGTGGCGGCGCGGCCGGCTCACCGAGCGGGTGCTGACCGGCATCACGCTCGTGGGCGTGGCCACGCCGGTGTTCGTCATCGGCCTGGTCCTGATGATCGTCGTCTGCGGCGAACTGGAACTGCTGCCCTTCCCGCAGTACGTGAAGCTCACCGACGACCCCGAACAGTGGGCGTGGAACCTGCTGCTGCCCTGGCTCTCGCTCGCCCTGATCGAGGCCGCCGCGTTCGCCCGGCTGACCCGGGCGTCGATGCTGGAGACGCTGGCCGAGGACCACATCCGGACCTTCCGCGCGTACGGCGTCGGTGAGCGCTCGATCATCGGGCGGCACGCGCTGCGGGGGGCGTTCGCCCCGGTCATCGCGCTGAACGCCAACAACGTCGGTTCGGCCGTCGGGGGCGCGGTGCTCACCGAGACGCTCTTCGGCCTGCCCGGCATCGGAAGGGAACTGGTCCACGCCGTCGACGTCGTCGACCTTCCCGTGGTCGTGGGGATGGTCCTGGTCATCGGATTCTTCGTCGTCATCGCCAACGCCCTCGCGGACGTGCTCTACGCGGTGGCCGACCGACGGGTGGTACTCGCATGAGCCTGGTCGAAGTCACCGGACTCACTGTCGGGTTCGGCGGGCTGCGCGCTGTCGACGGGCTCTCCTTCCGGCTGGAGAGGGGCGCCGCGCTGGCCCTGGTCGGCGAGTCCGGCTCGGGCAAGTCCACGGTCGCCTCGGCCCTGCTGGGGCTGCACCGCGGCACGGGCGCGCGGGTCGGCGGCTCGGTCGACGTCGCCGGCGTCGACGTACAGCGGGCGTCGGAGGACGAGCTGCGGCGGCTGCGCGGGGCGGGGGCCGCGATGGTCTTCCAGGACCCGCTGTCGTCCCTCGACCCGTACTACGCGATCGGGGACCAGATCGCCGAGGTGTACCGCGTGCACACGCGTGCGTCGCGGCGAGCGGCACGCGCGCGTGCCGTCGAGGTACTGGACCGGGTCGGCATCCCGGACGCGCGGCGGCGGTCGCGCGCGAGGCCGCACGAGTTCAGCGGCGGGATGCGCCAGCGCGCCCTGATCGCGATGGCGCTGGCCTGCGAACCCGAGCTGCTGATCGCCGACGAGCCGACCACCGCGCTGGACGTGACCGTGCAGGCGCAGATCCTCGATCTGCTGCACACGCTGCGCGAGGAGACCGGGATGGGGCTGCTGCTCGTCACGCACGACGTGGGCGTCGCGGCCGAGAGCGTCGACGAGATCCTCGTCATGCGGCACGGGCGCGTGGTCGAACACGGCCCTGTCGCCACGGTCCTCGGGAAGCCCGCGGAGTCCTACACCCGCGAACTGCTGGGCGCGGTTCCGCGCGTGGACGCGCCGCGTACGGCATCCGCCGTGAGCGCGCCGGGCACGGCGGCTGTCTCACCTGTCTCTTCTGCCTCTCTCACCTCTCCCGTCTCCGCCGTCTCTGCCGGCCCCGCGGTCTCCGGCGACGAGGTGGCGCTGGAGGCCGTCGGGCTGCGGCGCGAGTTCGGGCGCGGCAAACGGGCGTTCGCGGCCGTCGACGACGTGTCGCTCACGGTCCGCCGGGGCGAGACGCTCGGCATCGTGGGGGAGAGCGGCAGCGGCAAGACGACACTGGGCCGCATGCTGGTCGGGCTGCTGGAACCGACGGCGGGGACGATCAGCCCCGGCGGTGGCGTACGCCCCGACGTGCAGATGGTCTTCCAGGACCCCGTCTCCTCCCTCAACCCCCGGCGCAGCGTGGGCGAGTCGATCGCCGACCCCCTGCGAGCACGGGGAGAGCGCGACGAAGGGCACATACGGGGGCGCGTACGGGAACTGCTGGAGCGAGTCGGGCTCGAAGGGGCCCACTACGACCGCTACCCGCACGAGTTCAGCGGCGGCCAGCGGCAGCGCGTGGGTATCGCGCGGGCCCTCGCCGCCGACCCGCGCGTCATCGTGTGCGACGAGCCGGTCTCCGCGCTCGACGTCACCACCCAGGCGCAAGTGGTCGCCCTGCTCGACGAACTGCGCCGGGAACTCGGCCTCGCCCTGGTCTTCGTGGCCCACGACCTAGCGGTCGTACGCCAGGTCAGCGACCGGGTCGCCGTGATGCGCCGCGGCAGGATCGTGGAGTACGGACCCGTCGACGAGGTGTACGAGTCGCCGCGGGACCCGTACACGAAACAGCTCCTCGCCGCTGTTCCCGCGCTGGATCCGGCGGTCGCCGCCGCCCGTCGGGCGACCCGCAGGACCGCCCGCCAACAACTGGCCGCGGTATGACGAAACGTGTTCGGTTGATCTCTTAGCGCGACGGAACGCGACCCGCACGGAAAAGTTACGACCGTTCACCCCTTTTGGTGGTGCGACGGACAACCGTCCATCGCACCACCGCCTTGTCCGCATACGTTCGTCCCGCTGCGAGCCGCCGGGTCAACGGCGGCTCCCCATACGGGAGATCGGGGGTGCGCTCGTGCGCATCGGACTGCTTACGGAGGGTGGCTATCCGTATGTGAGCGGTGAGGCCAGGCTCTGGTGCGACCGGCTTGTGCGCGGGCTCGGACAGCACGAATTCGACATCTACGCCCTGAGCCGTAGCGAACAGCAGGAGGACGAGGGCTGGATCCAGCTCCCCTCCCAGGTCAGCCGCGTACGCACCGCCCCGCTATGGACGGCGGACGACGACGGCGTCGGTTACGGGCGACGGGCCAGGCGGCGATTCGCCGAATGCTACGGGGAGTTGGTGGCGGCCATATGTGCGGGCGACGCGGTCGACGACGCGCTTGACGGTGGTCCGGGCGCGTCGAGGCACTCAGGTGCCTCGGGTGTCTCCGGCGCTTCGGATGCCTCGGCCGGTGTGGCAGGCGTGGTCGGCGTGGCCGGTGTGGCGGACCGTTTCGCCAGGGGGCTGTACGGGCTCGCCGAACTGGCCCGGGACGAGGGCGGCCTGGTGGGCGCCCTCCGCTCGGAGACCGCCGTCCGCGCCCTCGAACGCGCCTGCCGTGCGCCCGGCGCACTGCGCGCCGCGCGCACCGCACGCGTGCCCGATCTGCTCACCGTCGCCGCCCAGGTGGAACGCGCGCTGCGACCGCTCTCCCTCGACTGGTACGAGGACGACGGGCTCGACGCGGTCGACCTGTGCCACGCCACCTCCGGCGGCGCCGCGGCCCTGCCGGGCCTGCTCGCACACCACTTCTCGGGCATACCACTGCTTGTCACGGAGTACGGCGTCCAGCTGCGGGCGCACTACCTGGGCCCGCGTGAGGACGCGGCGGGGCACGCGGAGTCGGCTCCGACGCGGGCGCTGCTCGCGGCGTTCCACGGCCGGCTCGCCGCGGAGGCGTACCGGCAGGCCGCGGTCATCACCCCCGGCAACACGCATGCCCGCCGCTGGCAGGAGCGCTGCGGCGCCGACCGGACCAGGATCCGCACCGTCTACCCGGGCATGGAGGCGTCCCGCTTCGCCGAGGTGGGCGAGAGCGCCGACTGCGCCGATCCCGACACCCTGGTGTGGGTCGGCCGCATCGAGCCCGCCAAGGACCTGACCTCGCTGCTGCACGCCTTCGCGGAGATCCGCAAGGAGGAGCCGAAGGCACGCCTGCGGATCGTCGGCGCCCCGGCGGACGGGCCGGACGGCGCCACATATCTGGCGCACTGCAAGGCGCTGGCCGCGCAGCTCTTCCCCGACGAGGCCGACGGCGTACACGCCGTCGGCGACAACCCCGTCTCCTTCGAGGACATCGGCGGCCCGGAGGTGCCGACCCTCCCCGAGGCGTACGCGGCGGGTTCCCTCGTCGTCCTGTCCAGTGTCGTCGAGGGCTTCCCGATCAGCCTCGTCGAGGCGATGTTCTCCGGACGCGCCACGGTGTCCACGGACGTCGGCGCGGTCGTCGAGGTCATCGGCGGTACGGGACTCGTGGTCCCGCCGCGCAATCCGCGGGCGCTCGCCCAGGCGTGTGTCACCCTGCTGCGCGACCCCGAGCGCCGGTCGCGCCTCGGCGCCGCGGCTCGCGCCAGGGCGCTCGAACTGTTCACCGTCGAACAGAACATCACGGCATTTCACAGCATTTACCTTGAGATCGTCTCCCGTTGTCCGGTCCGGCGGGTCGCCGTCGATGAATCGGGTGAACCGCTTCCGTTCGCCATACCCGCCGAGGCGCATGTGCCGGGCCGGTGGTCGGAGTCCGGGACACGTCTGGTGGCCGGACGGCCGGGGCCGACATGGGCGGCGGGACCACCGGTGCGGGGCGTTCCCCTGGGGTCCCTGGGGCCACTGGGGCTTGCCTCGGCGTCCACCGCCTCCACCGCGTCCACCGCGTCCACCGCGTCCGCCGTCTCCGGCGAACCGGTGCCCGTGGGGGAGGGGGCGTGGTGAGCGCGCGACGGATCGGGGACGTGGACCGGGTCGACGCTCCGGCGAGTCCGGGTGCCTGGGACGCACGGTCCGAGGCGTGGCTGACCGGCCGGCAGGACGTGGACGCCGAGGTGGGCGAGACGAAGGTGGTGGACGTCCAGCCGGGCGAAACACGCGTGGTGGACATCCAGCTGGGCGAGGCGCGAATCGCCGCCGCCCGGAACGCGTGGGACGCGGTGACGGTCACGGCGGAGCCCTCCCCGCCCGACGAACAGCCTCTGCCACAGAGCCCGGGGCCACAGATTCAGGGTCCGGCTTCGTCGTCGGTGCCGGCTTCGCCTTCCGCCCCGGCTCTCGCTCGGGGCGCGGCACAGTTCGGCACGCCCGTCGCCTCCGACCGTATGCCCACCGCCCCCTCGACCGAGACTCCCTCCGTCCGCCGCGGGGCCGCGGACCCGGTCAAGGCACTCATGCACCGCCATCGTGAACTCTGCGAGCGCGCGGTGGACCCGCTGGAGATCGCGGCGGGTCTTGAGGCCCACGGGGTCACCGACCGGACCGCCACCCGCTACCGGCACCGGGACGTCTTCTCGCTCGCCGAGGAGATGTACGCCCGCGTACCCCGCGCCGGGGACACGGCCGCGCGCTCCGAGGCACCCGACATCCCCAGGGCGCGCGCCGACTGGGCCGTACGCGCGCTGCTGCCGGGCGCCCTGTGCGCGGCGGTCGTGGCCGGGCTGCGCTACACGGAAGGGCGCCCGCGCCTCGCGGTGACCGTCGGGGGCGTACTCGTCGTGGCGCTCGCCCTGCGCGCCGCGCTCGGCCGTGGCCCGCTGCACGCCGCACGGGCGTGGACCCCGACCGGGTTCACGCGGGCGTGGACCTGCTGGCTCGTCGCCTACGCGCTCCTCGGTGACGGCATGCTCTCCGCGGGAATCGAGGGCGGTCCCGCCGGCCTGCCCACCGGCGGCCCCGACAGCCCCTGGCCCATCGCCCTCGCGTCCGTCCTGGCGCTCACCGCGGCCTGCGCCCCGGCCGCCTGGTGCGCGCACCTCTTCTCCGTACGCGCCCGGCGCCGGCTCGCAGGCAGCCGAGCCCTGGAGGAGTTCGCCGCCTCCGTGCGGCCACTGCTCCTGGGCGTGTTCGGGCTGTTCCTCTGTGCTCTGGGCGGCCTCCTCGCCCTGAGCGGGGCGGTACTGGACGAGCCCGCCGCCTACGCCGGAGCCGGCGCCCTCGGCGCGCTCCTCCTGCTCGCCAGGCTTCTCACCGTGCACGGCTTCACGCACGCACCCGCCGTCGTCGTCGCGTCCGCGGGCGTGGCGGAGACAGCGGCGCTCGTGAGCGTCTACGCGGGCCGCCTGCCCGGCTGCCGGGTGCTGGCCGTGCCCGTCGAGACCGTGACCGACGCCTGGGGGGCGGGCGCGGTCCCGGCTCTCGTGTGCGGGGGAGCGGCGCTCGTCCTGCTGCTCCACGCGACCAGGACCCTCACCCGGGCCTCGGCCCACGCGGTACGCGGCGAAACGCCGTGAACCGCCACCGACTCTCGGCCCCCGGGCCGAGTGCACCCCTTCCCGCGGAGCCGACACCGCGGGCCTCCCGCACGACCCATGGCAAAACCCTGAAGGAGAACGCGAGATGATCACCCTCCGCATCGGAGAGTCCGCCCCGGGAGCCGCCCGATGAGGGTGCTGCTGATCGGAGCCAACGGATACCTGGGCCGGTTCGTCGCCGACCGCCTGCTCGCCGACCCGGCCGTGCAGCTCACCGCGCTCGGCCGGGGTGACGACGCGGACGTACGCTTCGACCTCGCCAGCGGCAGTCCGGGAGCGCTCACCCGTTTCCTGGACGCGGTGCACCCCGGGGTCGTCGTCAACTGCGCCGGCGCCACCCGCGGCGGCGCCCGCGAGCTCACCCGGCACAACACCGTCGCCGTCGCCACGGTCTGCGAAGCACTGCGCCGCAGCGGCTGCGGGGCACGCCTCGTACAGGTCGGCTGCAGTGCGGAGTACGGCCCCAGCCAGCCCGGCTCCTCCACCGCCGAGGACGCCGTGCCCCGCCCCGGCGGCCCCTACGGCGTCAGCAAGCTCGCCGCCACCGAACTGGTCCTCGGATCCGGCCTGGACGCCGTCGTCCTGCGGGTGTTCTCGCCCGCCGGACCCGGCACCCCGGCGGGCTCCCCGCTCGGGCGTCTCGCCGAGGCCATGCGCCGCGCCATGCAGTCCGGCGACGGCGAACTCAAGCTCACCGGCCTCGGCGTCCAGCGCGACTTCATCGACGTACGCGACGTCGCCCGTGCCGTCCATGCCGCCTCCCTCTCCGCCGCACAGGGCGTCATCAACATCGGATCCGGTCGTGCCGTACGGCTGCGCGACACCGCCTCCGTCCTCGCGCGCGTCGCCGGATACGGCGGAGCCCTCCACGAGGTCGACGGACCTTCCGGCCCCTCCAGGCCATCCATCGGCCACCCCCGCTCCGAAACAGAGCACACGGCCCCGGCCACGTACCCCTACCCGGACGGCTGCGGCAGCTGGCAGCAGGCCGACGTGCGCACCGCACGCGACCGGCTCGGCTGGCGGCCCCGGATCAACCTCGAGGAATCCCTCGCCGACATCTGGATGGAGGCCGCGTGCCGTATCTGACCAGCACAGCGAAGGGCACCGCGAGCACGGACCTGCGGATCGGGTTCGGTGTCCCCGGATATGCCCACCCCCTGGTCGCCCCGGTCGAATGGCGCGAACTCACCCGCCCCGGAACCCCCTTGCACTGGGTCGTCCTGAATGTCTCCGACGGCCCCGGAGCGCGCCCCGACCCCCACTGCCTGGAAGCCGCCGGACGCCTGCGCAACGCGGGCGTCCGCGTCCTCGGCCACCTGGACGTGACCTACGGCGCACGCGCCTTCGGTGAACTCGTCTCCGACGCGCACCGTCATCTCGACTGGTATCAGGTCGACGGCTTCTTCCTGGACCGCTGTCCCAGCGAGCGGACAGCGCTCCCGGAGATCCGGCGCACCGCCGCCACCCTGCGCGCCCTCCTGGGGGACGGCCACATAGTCCTCGGCCACGGCACACACCCGTATCCCGGATACGCCGAGACCGCCGACCAGTTGGTGACCTTCTCCGGGCCCTGGAGCGACTACCGCTGGTCGCAGGCGGCGGAGTGGACCGCCGCGTACCCGCCGGAGCGCTTCTGCCACCTCGTGCACGGTGTGCCCCGAGGGCATCTCGACGAGGCGCTGCGCATCGCCCGCTGGCAGGGCGCCTCGACGATCTACTTCACCGACCGCACCGACCACGGTGGTACGGCCGACCCCTGGACGAGTCTGCCCGGCTACTGGGACGAGATCGTCTCGCGGATCGGAACGGGTGTCTCGGAATGAAGAAGGGCGTGGCAGTGTTACTGGGAGAACAACCGTAGTGATTGACCGACCAACGGAGTCCCCGTGTCGCTGCCACCCCTGGTCGAGCCAGCTGCTGAGCTCACCGTAGACGAGGTCCGCAGGTACTCCCGCCACCTGATCATCCCCGACGTGGGCATGGACGGGCAGAAGCGGCTGAAGAACGCCAAGGTGCTCTGTGTGGGCGCCGGCGGCCTGGGCTCGCCGGCGCTGATGTACTTGGCCGCCGCGGGCGTGGGCACGCTCGGCATCGTGGAGTTCGACGAGGTCGACGAGTCGAACCTGCAGCGCCAGATCATCCACAGTCAGGCGGACATCGGCCGCTCCAAGGCCGCGTCGGCCCGCGACAGCGTCCTCGGCATCAACCCCTATGTGAACGTGGTCCTTCACGAAGAGCGGCTCGAAGCCGAGAACGTGATGGAAATCTTCAGCCAGTACGACCTGATCGTCGACGGCACGGACAACTTCGCGACCCGCTACCTGGTCAACGACGCGTGCGTGCTGCTCAACAAGCCGTACGTCTGGGGTTCGATCTACCGCTTCGACGGCCAGGCCTCCGTGTTCTGGTCCGAGCACGGCCCCTGCTACCGCTGCCTCTACCCGGAGCCCCCGCCCCCCGGCATGGTCCCCTCTTGCGCCGAGGGCGGTGTCCTGGGCGTGCTGTGCGCGTCCATCGGCTCCATCCAGGTCAACGAGGCCATCAAGCTCCTCGCGGGCATCGGTGAGCCGCTCGTCGGCCGCCTGATGATCTACGACGCCCTGGAGATGCAGTACCGCCAGGTCAAGGTCCGCAAGGACCCGGACTGCGCGGTCTGCGGCGAGAACCCCACCGTCACCGAGCTCATCGACTACGAGGCCTTCTGCGGCGTCGTGTCCGAGGAGGCCCAGGAGGCGGCGGCCGGCTCGACGATCACTCCCAAGCAGCTCAAGGAGTGGATCGACGACGGCGAGAACATCGAGATCATCGACGTCCGCGAGATCAACGAGTACGAGATCGTCTCGATCCCCGGTGCCAAGCTGATCCCGAAGGACGAGTTCCTCCTGGGCACCGCCCTGGCGACCCTCCCGCAGGACAAGAAGATCGTCCTGCACTGCAAGACGGGGGTCCGCAGCGCGGAGGTCCTCGCGGTCCTCAAGTCGGCCGGCTTCGCGGACGCCGTGCACGTGGGCGGCGGCGTGATCGGCTGGGTCAACCAGATCGAGCCGCAGAAGCCGATCTACTAGACACACCCTGTACGGAGTGGGGCTCGGCGCCATGTGCGCCGGGCCCCTTCCCGTTGCCCGGACGCGGATGCGGACGCGGGCGTGGGTGCGGGTGCGGACCGGGATGGGGGTGAGGGTGAGGGCGTCGGTACGGAGGGCTGGGGGCGCCGTGAGCCCCCTGAGCCCGCCGAACTTCCCGGGCCCGCCGAACCCTACGAACCGCAGACCTTGCCGTCGTCCGGCACCGATCCGTCCAGCAAGTAGTCGTCCACCGTGCTGTCCACGCAGTCGCTCCCGCTCCCGTACGCCCCGTGTCCCTCGCCCTTCCAGGTGAGTTGCACTCCGACGCCCTTGCCGAGCTCGTCCGCCATCTTGCGAGCGCCCTCGTACGGTGTGGCCGGGTCGCCGGTGTTGCCCACCACCAGGACGGGCTCCGCGCCGGGCGCGCTCACCTCCGGCGTCTCGTGCTGTCCGGCCACCGGCCAGTCGTGGCACCAGCCGGCCGTGTCCCAGCCCATCGAGTCCCCGAACACGGGCGAGATCTTGCGGAACTCGGCGAGCCGCCGCTTCGCCGCCGCGGCCGTCGGGCGGTCCTTGTCGTCCAAGCACGATATGACCCGTTGGGAATGCGTGGTCGTGCCGTAGCGGCCGGAGGCGTCACGGTCGTTGTAGCTGTCGGCCTGCGCGAGCAGTTCCGTACCGTCGCCGTCCTCGGCTGCTTCGAGCGCGCCGGTGAGGGCGGGCCAGGACGACTTGCTGTAGAGCGGGTAGATGATGCCGGTGAGGGCCAGTTGTTGTGAGAGGTCCCGGCCGCTAGCCGTCGGCAGCGGTTCGGAGTCGATCCGCTTCAGCAGGTCCGCGATCTTCCTGGAGCCTTGCTTCGGGTCCTGGCCGGTGGATTCGAGGTAGTCCTCCAGGGCGCGCTGGAAGCCTCTGGCCTGGTTCTCCGCGTGGCCCACCGTGCCGGCGGTCGGGTCGACGACGGCGTCGAGGACCAGCCGCCCCACGTTCTTCGGGAACAGGTGCGCGTACACGCCGCCCAGTTGGGTGCCGTACGAGATGCCGAAGTAGTGCATCTTCGCGTCGCCGAGGGTGTGCCGCATCAGGTCCATGTCCCGGGCGGTGTCGGTCGTCGAGACATGTCCGAGGAGCTTGCCCGCCGACTTCTGGCAGCCCTTGCCGAAGTCGGCGGCGTCCTTGAGGAACGCGGTCTCCTCGGTGGAGGTGTCCGGTGTGGTGTCGACCTCCTCGGCTGCCTGGATCTCCTTGTCGCTGCGACAGCGCACGCCCTCGCTGGCGGCGACGCCGCGCGGGTCCCAGCTGACCAGGTCGTACCGCTCGTGGAGCTTCGCGAACGTCGGCCCGTACGGCGGCAGGTAGTCGACGCCCGAGCCGCCCGGACCGCCGAAGTTGAACAGCAGCGAACCGATCCGGTCCTTCGAGGATCCGCTCGACTCGCTGCGGATCAGTGCCAGACCGATGGTCTCGCCCGTCGGTTTCGACCAGTCCAGCGGCACCTTGAGCGTCGCGCACCGCCAGTCCCCGCCCGGTGCGGGACCGGTCTCCGTGGCCCTGCAGTCGCCCCAGTCGAGCTTCTGCGAGGTGAGCGAGGCGGGCAGTCCCGGCATCGGGGCGGAGGCGGCCGTCCTGCCGTCGTTCTTGTCGTCCCCGTCGTCGCTCCCGGACGAACCGCTGCAGCCGGCCACCAGCAACGTGGCGGCGGCCAGTGCCGTCCACCGTGCGATACGCGCCATGAACTTCCCCCCTCGCATCGTCCTCCGCCGGATGCCGCGGATGACAGTCAGGCCATACTAGGCAGATCTCCACGAGCCACGTGAAGCCCTGTGGATAACCTTCTGACCTGCGGATTGGCGAGTTCGTTCCGGTATCTTCCGGCATCGTCCGGGAGCAGAGCGGGCTCTCAGGAGCAGACCTTGCCGGCCGTCGGAGCCTTGCCGTTCAGCAGGTAGCCGTTCACCGCGTCGCGCACGCACTTGTTCCCGCTGTCGTACGCGCCGTGCCCCTGCCCCTTGTACGTCAGCCCGACACCGACGCCCTTGCCCAGCGCGTCCACCATCTTCCGGGCACCCTCGTACGGGGTCGCCGGGTCGCCGGTGTTGCCGACCACCAGGATCGGTGCCGAGCCGGGCGCGCTCACGTCGGGATGGTCGGCGGCGCCCGCCACCGGCCAGTCGGTGCAGCCGACCATGCCCCACGCCAGATACTCGCCGAAGAGGGGAGAGGCCTTGCGGAACTCCGGGAGCTTCGCCCGTACGTCGGCGGGGGTGTAGCGGGGCTTGTCGTCCGCGCAGTTGATGGAGACGTTGGCGGCGCTGATGTTGCTGTACTCGCCGTCCTGGTTGCGCCCGTTCATCGAGTCGGACAGCAGCATCAGCACCTTGCCGTCACCGTCGTACGCCTGCTGGAGCCCCTCGGTCAGGTACTCCCAGAACTCCTGGGAGTACAGGGACTGCGCGATGCCGCTGGTGGCCGCGGTCTGGGTGAGCCGGCGGGGGAAGACGCCCGGGATCGGCTTGTTGTCGAGGTCCTTGAGCAGCTTGGCGATCCGGTCCTTCACGTCCTGCGCGCTGTCGCCGAGCGGGCACTCCTGCTTCTTCGACGTGCAGTCCTCGGCGAAGTTGTCGAGCGCGAGCTGGAAGCCCTCGGCCTGCCCGAGGGACCCCTGTTCGGAGTTCTGCGTCGGGTCGACGACCGCGTCGAAGACGGCCCGGCCCACCTTCTTGGGGAACAGGTGCGCGTACACACCGCCCAGTTCGGTGCCGTACGAGATGCCGAAGTAGTGCAGCCGGTCGTCACCGAGGACCTGGCGCATCAGATCCATGTCGCGGGCCGCGTCGGTGGTGCGTACGTGCGGGAGGACCTTGCCGGAGTTCTTCTCGCAGGCCTTGTTGAACTCCTTCGTGCTCTTCAGGAGGTTCCGCTGCTCGGCTTCGTCGTCCGGGGTGGCGTCCTGCTGGAAGTACTCGTCGAGCTGTTCGTCGTCCTCGCAGGTCACACCGGCGCTGCGGCCGACGCCGCGTGGGTCGAAACTGACCAGGTCGTACCGGGTGCGCAGTTGTTCGTAGTCCTGGCCGAACGCGGGGAGCGTGGTCACGCCCGAGCCGCCCGGACCGCCGAAGTTGAAGAGCAGCGAGCCGATGCGCCGGTCCTTGGCGCCGCTCGCCTCCGCGCGGATCAGCGCGAGCCCGATGGTGTCGCCCTTGGGTTTGTCCCAGTCGAGGGGTGCCTTCAGGGTCGCGCACTTCCACCGGCCGCCGTCCGGCAGGGGCGACGGGGCGTCTCCACCGCCTTCGGAGTCGGACGGCTCCGGGCAGGTCTTCCAGCTGAGCTTCTGCGCCGACAGAGCCTCGTCCGGGGCACCGGCGTCGGCAGAACTGTCGCCTCCGCATCCGGCGAGAGTCCCCAGCAGCAGGAGTGAGGTGGCGGTCAGAGCGGTGGCACGCAGCGGGAGAGGGTTCGGCATGCTCCCATCCTGAGGTCGCTCAGGGCGGGCCGCTCGGGGCGCGGGCCGTGCGGGTGAGGACCTCGCGGTCCGCGTGAGGCATCCCGCTCCGGGCGAGCCCCCGGACTCCGGGCGCAGATCCCGTGCACCTGGCCCCTACAGCGCGCCCTTGCGGGTCAGGTGGTTGAAGAACAGCCATCCCGGCAGTACGGGCAGCCACAGCGTGAGAAGGCGGTACAGGAGCACCGCGGGCGCCGCGACCTCCTTGGGCAGCCCGACCGCGATCAGACCGACCGTCAGGGTGGCCTCGACCGCGCCCACGCCACCCGGGGTGGGCGCCGCGGAGCCGAGCGCGTTTCCGGCGAGGAAGACGACGGCCACGCTGGCGATGCTGATCGCGGGCATGTCGTCGCTGCCGAAGGCCCGGATCGACGCGTCCAGGCACATCACGAAGCAGGCCGTCAGCAGGAGCATGCCGCCGATGCCGGTGATCAGCTTCTGCGGCCGCTGCAGGACGTCCAGCATGCGCGGGACGACACCCGCGAAGAGCGACCGCACGCGCGTGGCCACGAATTTGCGCAGGAACGGTACCGACGTCACCACGAGGACGAGGACCGCGACGGTCAGCAGCCCCGCGATGACCGTCCTGGACGGTGACAAGGAGGGTGTCTTCTCGGTCCCGGTCAGATAGCCGAACGACAGCAGCATCAGGATGTGGCAGCCGAGCCCGAACAACTGCGACGCGCCGACGCTCGCCACCGCGAGTCCCGGCCGTACGCCGGCGCGCTGGAGGAACCGCGTGTTGAGGGCGACACCGCCCACCGCCGCGGGCGCCACGATCTTCACGAAGGACCCGGCGACCTGCGCCGCCACGGCCCGGACGAACGGCACCCGCTCGGGCACGAAGCCCAGCAGGCTCATGGCCGCCGCGAAGTAGCTCAGCATCGAGAAGAGCGCGGCCGCCGCGACCCAGCCCCACTGGGCGCTCTCGAAGAGCGTGCCGAATTCGATGTGCGTCAGCTGCGTCAGCAGGAAGTACGCGCCGAACGCGCCCGCGATGAAGCTGATCAGTGTGCGGGGGCGGATGCGCTCCAGGCGGGCCGGCTCGACCGGTGCCTGCGGCCTGATCAGCAGCACCTGGTGGCGGATCTGGGTGAGCAGATCCTCCTCACGGGCCTCCTCCAGCGCGTCGTCGATGGCCCGCTTCTCGGCCCGCTGCTCGGCGCGTACGGATCTCTTGTCGGGCTTCTCCAGGACGGGCCTGGTCTCCTCGGGCGTGTCCTCGTGTTCCTCGGCGCGGGCCAGTTTGGCCTGCCTGGAGGCTTCCAGGACCGCCTCGCGCTCGCGCTCCGAACGCTCCCTGGCCAGCTTCCGCAGCGTCGCGCGGTGGGAGCGCGTGAGCGCGATGGGCTGCAGCATGGGCAGACAGTCGGCGACCGCGTCCGGGCCGAGCACGCCGACGGCCGAGGCCACCGCGCGTTCCGCGCCGACCCGCAGTCCGAGCGTGGTCACCAACTGCGCCACGTCCATGCGCAGCAGCAGTTCACCGGCTGCGATCTCGCCGTTGCGCAGGTCCGTGAGGATCACGGTGCCGGAACGATCCACCAGGATCGCGTCGCCCGCCAGCCTGCGGTGCGCGATGCGCCGTGACTGCAGTGCCTGCACCTGGTGCCAGGTCTCGCGCAGGAGGTCGTCGGTGATGGCCTCGTCCGGCAGCATGTCGAGAGTGCGGCCGCCGATGTGCTCGTAGACCAGCATCACGGCGTCCGGACCCAGCTCGGAGGTCGCGATCAGCTTCGGCGCGTTGGCTCCGGCGGCGATGGCCGCGTAGGCGAGGAGCGCTTCCTGTTCCAGCGCCTGGCGCAGTGACTGGAGACTGCGGCGCGTGGTGATGCCGCGCAGCGTCAGCCGGCGCCACACGCGGTAGAAGAAGCCCTGTGCCTGCTGTTCTCGGTCCACCACCGTGACGTCCAGTGGAGCTCCGTCCTGGAGCGTCACGAAGTACCGGCGGCCGCGGTCGCCGTCCGGGGCCTCCGGAGTCTCGTCCCGGGCCGCGCTCACCGGATGGAATCCGACGTGCCGCAGGCCCGCCATGAGGGTGCGGCCGGTGGGCCGCACGTTCGGCGAACCGACCGCGTACAGCGTCCCGTACGCCACGCTCCAGCCGATCAGCACCGTGAGGACGATCGAGAAGGGGGTCGTGTAGCCGGTGACCAGCATGGAGAAGGCGTCGAGCATCAGCACGACCCACAGGACCGCACGCCAGCGCGGCCGTCGCGACATGCCGACGGCCGTCATGTACGCGATGACCGGTGCGAGGTAGCCGTGCACCGGGTCGGTCAGGGCGTGTATGTCACCGGGCGAGGGCTGCGTGAGCGCTTTCTGGATCGAGTCCGGGGCGCCTTTGGCGACCCACAGATCGGTGGCCAGGGTCACTCCGTGGGCGAGGACCGCGGCCAGCACACCGTCGGCGATCCGCAGCCCGTCCCGTTTGATCAGCCGCTCGATGGCGAAGGCGACCGGTACCAGGAGGATCGCGATGCTCGACGCGAGCCCGGCGATCTTGATCAGCAGGTCGGGGGCTTCGTTGGTGCCCTTGTTGATGTCCTGCGCCAGCCCCGACGTCGTGCCGTGTGCGAACGCCGCGATCGACAGCAGCACGGCGATCGCGAGGACGCCCACCAGAAGGCGTACGAGGTCGGAGGGACGGTGCACGCGCGCGGGGAGCAGCGGTTCGTCGCCCTCGACCTCTTCGACGAGGGCGTCGTCGGCCGCGCACTCGGCCTCCTCGGCCTCTGTGGCTCGGCTCTCCTCGCGCATGTCCTTCTTCTGGGACGTGTCCGGATGTCCGGACGTCACGGACACCTCTGATGTTTCCGGAAGGCTTTCGTCCGTATCGTCGCCGGAATCAGGGCGCGACGAAACCTCAGAGGTGCCCTCCGCGTCTTCGGGGTGCACACCCTGCTGTTTCATCGTCTCTTCTTGATCTCGTATCACCAGTAACCGCCCGCACGATGGTGGCATGCCCCGCCGACACAGGGGGGCATCAGGGTGCAATGCGGGGGCGCACAGTCTGCCTGAAGCGCTGTCGCGCGGCGAGGGACACCCACAGTCGCCGCCGCGTCACAGTGTCGGCGCGGTGGTGCAGGATGGGCCGGATGAGCGAGCAGAGCCTCCCGGCGGACGCCTTGCCGGAGTACGCGGAACGGGTCCTCGACGTGGCCGAGCACATTCCGCCCGGCCGCGTCATGACGTACGGAGACGTCGCGGAGTGGCTGGAGGAGGGCGGTCCGCGACAGGTCGGGCGGGTGATGGCCCTCTACGGAGGGGCCGTTCCGTGGTGGCGGGTCGTACGCGCGGACGGCACGCTGCTCCCCGGCCACGAACTGGAGGCGCTGGCGCGCTACCGGGCCGAGGGCACGCCCCTCAAGGAGGCGAGCAGGGCCTCGGAGGGCCATCTCCCGCGCCTCGACATGAGACAGGCCCGATGGGACGGCGGAGACCGCGCGGAGGGACACACCTGACAGCTTCCGGCACAGGGCAACAGGAAGGAGGACGAATGACCCGTACGGGGGAAGGCGGGCACTCCCGAGCCATGGCGTACGTTCGTGAGGGCGGGGACACCGGTGCCGGGAGGGAACACAGGGAAGCACTGCTTCCACGGCAGCCACCGGCGTAGCGTCGACGGTACGCGTCCCGTTCATCCCGCGGCCACCGCCCACCACCTCGCGTCGCCGATCTCCCACCCGTCGCCCGAGCACGATCCCTCACCGACGGCGTTCCGCGCCGGCGGTGGCAACCTCCAGCACACCCACCAGGACCGGCGAACCACGTGAGCTCCTCTTCATCCAGCAGGCGCCTGTCGTACCCCCAGGGCCGACAGGGGACCCCTGGCGCGTACCGGCTGGTGCGTACCCCGCCGGCCCGGGTGGCTCCTCCTGTGCTGGACGCAGCACAGCGCGCGGCGGTTGACCACGAGAGTGGTCCGCTGCTCGTCCTCGCCGGTCCGGGCACCGGCAAGACGACCACACTCGTCGAGTCCGTGGCGGCCCGGATCGCGCGCGGCGCCGACCCCGAGCGGATCCTGGTGCTGACCTTCAGCCGCAAGGCCGCCGTGGAACTGCGCGACCGCATGGCGCTGCGCATGGGAGCGGCCCGCGCGCCCCAGGCGACCACGTTCCACTCCTTCTGCTACGCCCTGGTCCGGGCCCACCAGGACAGCGACCTGTTCGTGGAACCGATGCGGCTGCTCTCCGGCCCCGAACAGGACGTGGCGGTACGGGAACTGCTCGCGGGCCAGCCAGGACTGGAGCGGCTCGGCCTCGCCCATGTGCGCTGGCCCGACGAACTGCGCGCCTGCCTGACGACACGCGGCTTCGCCGACGAGGTCCGCGCGGTCCTCGCCCGCAGCCGTGAACTGGGCCTGAGCCCCGAGGCCCTCCAGACCTTCGCCCGGCGCATCGGCCGCCCCGACTGGCTCGCGGCCTCCGCCTTCCTCGCCGAGTACCTCGACGTGCTCGACATGCAAGGAGTGCTCGACTACGCGGAACTGGTGCACCGCGCGGTGCTGCTCGCCCGGCGGCCGGGCGTGGCCGAACGTCTCGCCGAGCGGTACGACGCGGTCTTCGTCGACGAGTACCAGGACACCGATCCGGCACAACTGCGGCTCCTGAAGGCGCTCGCGGGAGGCGGCCGCACGCTGGTGGCCTTCGGCGACCCCGACCAGTCGATCTACGCGTTCCGGGGCGCCGACGTGAACGGCATCCTGGAGTTCCCGGACACCTTCCCGCGCGTGGACGGCACACCGGCGCCGGTCGAGGTCCTGCGGACGTCACGGCGGTCGGGCGCGGACCTGCTGGAGGCCACCCGGCGGCTGACCCGGCGCATGCCCCTGACCCGCCTGCCGTCCGAGAAGGTACGCGCCCACAGGGAGCTCGGTTCGGTACGGGAGGGCGGCCGGGTGGACGTCTTCACGTACCCGACCTCCGGGACGGAGCTGGACAACATCGCGGACATCCTGCGCCGCGCCCATCTGGAGGACGGCGTCGCGTGGAACGAGATGGCCGTACTGGTGCGCGCCGGTTCCCGCACCATCCCGGCGATCCGCCGCACGCTCACCACGGCCGGTGTCCCCCTCGACATCGACGGCGACGACCTGCCACTGCGCCACGAACCGGCGGTGACGCCCCTGTTGACGGCGCTCAAGGCGGTGGCCGCGGCGGAACTGGGGGAGCCGGCATCCGAAACGGTCTCGGAGGCTGAGCCGGTCCCAGCCCCGGTCCCCGAGCCGGAGTCGGAGCTGACGCCGGAGCCGGAGCCGGTCCCGGAACCGGAGCTGGAACCGGTCCCGGAGCCGGTGCTGGAGAAGCCGTGGCTCGACGTCGAGACCGCGCTCACCCTCCTCGCGTCCCCCCTGGCCGGCATGGACGCCGCCGATCTGCGCCGCCTGGGCCGCGCCCTGCGCGAGGAGGAGCGCGCCGCGGGCAACCATGTGCCGCCGCCCTCCGACGAACTGCTGGCACGGGCCCTGGCCGAGCCGGAGCGGCTGGTCGCCCACGATCCGTCGTACGCGCGCGGGGCCCAGCGCCTCGGCGCCCTGCTGCGCAAGGCACGAGAGCGCCTCGCGGGGGGCGGCACGGCCGAGGAGGCGCTCTGGGAGCTGTGGGACGGCACACCCTGGCCGCAGCGACTGGAACGGGCGGCCCGGCGCGGCGGCGCGGCGGGCCGCAACGCGGACCGCGACCTCGACGCCGTCTGCGCGCTGTTCGCGACCGCCGCCCGCGCCGAGGAGCGCACCGGCGGACGCGGCGCCCTCAACTTCCTCGAAGAGGTCGAGGCCCAGGACATCGCAGCGGACACACTCACCCGAAGGGCCGCGCGTCCCGACGCCGTACGCCTGATGACCGCGCACCGCTCCAAGGGCCTGGAGTGGCGCCTCGTCGTCGTCGCGGGCGTCCAGGAGGGACTGTGGCCCGACCTGCGCCGTCGGGGCTCACTCCTGGAGGCCGACCGCATCGGCCGGGACGGCCTCGCGGAACCGCTCACGCCCGGAGCGCTCCTGTCCGAAGAACGCCGTCTGTTCTACGTGGCCGCCACGCGCGCGCGTGAACGCCTGGTCGTCACCGCGGTGAAGGCCCCCGCCGACGACGGCGACCAGCCTTCCCGCTTCCTCACCGAACTCGGCGTGGAGCCCAAGGACATAACGGGCCGTCCCCGCCGCCCCCTGTCGGTCGCCCCGCTCGTCGCCGAACTGCGGGCCACGACGGTCGACCCCCGCGTCTCGGACACCCTCAGGGAGGCGGCGGCCCGCCGTCTGGGCAGACTCGCCGCGCTCGGCGACGAGGACGGCCGCCCCCTGGTGCCGTCCGCACACCCCTATCGCTGGTGGGGCATGTACGAGCCCACCGAGAGCAAGGTGCCGCTGCGCGACCGCGACCGTCCCGTCGTGCTCTCCGGGAGCGCCCTCGACCAGCTCGCCAACACCTGCACCCTGCAGTGGTTCCTGGGCCGCGAGGTGAAGGCCGACGCCCCCGCGACCGTCGCCCAGGGCTTCGGCAACGTCGTGCACGTCCTGGCCGACGAGGTCGCCTCCGGGCGCACCCCCGCGGACCTCGCCGTCCTCATGGAACGCCTGGACTCCGTGTGGGAGGCCCTCGCCTTCGACGCGCCCTGGAAGTCGGCGCAGGAGAAGGAGCACGCGCGCGTGGCGCTCGAACGCTTCCTGAAGTGGCATGTCATGGACCGCGCCGAGCGGACCCCCGTGGCCAGCGAGCACGACTTCGACGTCACCCTCGAAGCGGGCTCCTACGAGGTCCGTATCCGCGGCTCCATGGACCGCGTCGAGCGGGACGCCGAGGGCCGCGCCTACGTGGTCGACTTCAAGACCGGCAAGCAGGCCCCGAGCGCCGCCGACGTGGCCCACCATCCGCAGCTCGCCGTCTACCAGCTCGCTGTCCGCGAGGGCGCCGTGGACGAGGCCTTCGACGGCGAACGCCCCGGCCCCGGCGGCGCCGAACTCGTCCAACTGCGCCAGGGCGCGCCCAAGAAGGACGGCGGGGAGACCCTGCCCAAGGTGCAGGCCCAGGAGCCGCTGGAGGGGGAGTGGGTCGGCGACCTGCTCGCCACCGCCGCCGGGAAGGTCCTCGACGAACGGTTCACACCGACGACCGGCCAGCACTGCACGCACTGCGCGTTCCGGGCCTCGTGCAGCGCGCGCCCGGAGGGCCGCCACGTCGTCGAGTGACCGGACGGAGCCCTCCGGACGGCCCGTTCGAAGGCCGCCCCGGCAGCCGTGCGTCAGCGGAGTGACATACGGCACCACACGTGCTGACCTGCGCATCCTGCGGCCCGGCCAGCGAATCGGCACCGACTGTCAGTGGGCGCGACTAGCCTCACTGACGTGCCAGCCCGTATCTCCGATCCCGAGCAGCTCAAAGAGCTCCTCGGCATCCCGTTCACCCCGGAGCAGACGGCCTGCATCACCGCGCCGCCCGCCCCGCAGGTGATCGTGGCCGGAGCCGGCTCCGGCAAGACCACGGTGATGGCCGCGCGCGTGGTGTGGCTGGTCGGCACCGGACAGGTCGCCCCCGAGCAGGTCCTGGGCCTGACCTTCACCAACAAGGCGGCGGGCGAACTCGCCGAGCGCGTACGGAAGGCACTGGTCAGGGCCGGCGTCACCGACCCCGACGTGATCGACCCGGACAACCCGCCGGGTGAGCCGGTGATCTCCACCTACCACGCCTTCGCCGGCCGTCTGCTGACCGACCACGGGCTGCGCATCGGCCTCGAACCGACCGCGCGCCTGCTCGCCGACGCGACGCGCTACCAGCTCGCCGCACGCGTCCTGCGCGAGGCACCGGGCCCCTACCCCGCCCTCACGCGCTCCTTCCCCGACCTGGTCGGCGACCTCCTCACCCTCGACTCCGAGCTCGCCGAACACCTCGTACGGCCCGAGGAACTGCGCGCGTACGACGCCCGGCTGCTGCACGACCTGGAGAGCGCCAAGCTCACCAACGCCGAGCTGCGCAAGGTCCCGGAGACGGCCGCCGCCCGGCGCGAACTGACCGAACTGGTGAGCCGCTACAGGAAGGCCAAACGCGAGCGCGACCTCCTCGACTTCGGCGACCAGATCGCCCTCTCGGCGACCCTCGCCCGCACCCGCTCCGAAGTCGGCGGCATCCTGCGCGACGAGTTCCGGGTGGTCCTCCTCGACGAGTACCAGGACACGTCCGTGGCCCAGCGCATCCTCCTCGCGGGCCTGTTCGGCGGCGGCACGGGCCACCCGGTGACCGCCGTCGGCGACCCCTGCCAGGCCATCTACGGCTGGCGCGGCGCCTCCGTGGCCAACCTCGACGACTTCCCCGAGCACTTCGCGCACGCCGACGGCCGGCCCGCGACCCGCCAGTCGCTCAGCGAGAACCGCCGCAGCGGCGGCCGCCTCCTGGACCTCGCCAACGGTCTCGCGGAGCCCCTGCGCGCCATGCACGCGGGCGTGGAGGCCCTGCGCCCGGCACCCGGCGCCGAGCGCGACGGCATGGTGCGCTGCGCCCTGCTGTCCACCCACGCCGAGGAGATGGACTGGCTCGGCGACTCCGTCGCGCACCTCGTACGCACCGGGAAGGCACCCGGTGAGATCGCCGTCCTGTGCCGCACCGCGACCGACTTCGCCGAGATCCAGGGCGCCCTCGTCGCCCGGGACGTCCCCGTCGAGGTCGTGGGCCTCTCCGGGCTGCTGCACCTGCCCGAGGTCGCCGACCTGGTCGCCGTCTGCGAGGTCCTCCAGGACCCCGGGGCCAACGCCTCACTGGTCCGCCTGCTCACCGGACCGCGCTGGCGCATCGGCGCCCGTGACCTCGCCCTCCTGGGCCGCCGGGCCCGGATGCTCGTGTCCCACGCGCGCGTGGACGCCGACGACGACCCCGACCGGCGGCTCGCCGCGGCGGTCGAAGGGGTCGACCCGGCCGAGGTGATCTCCCTCGCGGACGCGCTCGACACCTTCCTGGAGACACCCCTCGGCGGCGACGGGGACGCCGACGGGCTGCCGTTCTCGGCCGACGCCCGCGTGCGGTTCGCGCGGCTCGCCACCGAACTGCGCGACCTGCGCCGCTCGCTCGCCGACCCGCTCATGGACGTCCTGCACCGCGTCCTGGCCACCACGGGGCTGGAGGTGGAGCTCTCCGCGTCCCCGCACGCCCTGGCCGCCCGCCGCCGCGAGACCCTGTCCAACTTCCTGGACGTCGCCGCCTCCTTCGCCGCGAACGAGGGCGAGGCGAGCCTCCTCGCCTTCCTCGGCTTCCTGCGCACCGCCGCCCAGTACGAGAAGGGCCTCGACAACGCCCTGCCGGGCGGCGAGAACACCGTCAAGGTGCTCACCGCGCACAAGTCCAAAGGGCTGGAGTGGGACGTCGTCGTGGTCCCGGGGCTCGTCACCGGCACGTTCCCCAGCGGCCAGGGCCGTGAGAAGTGGACCGCCCAGGGGAAGGTCCTCCCGCACGAACTGCGCGGCGACGCCGACACCCTGCCCGACATCGAGGCCTGGGACGCCCGCGGCATGAAGGCCTTCCACGAGGCCATGAAGGAGCACCAGCGCACCGAGGAGCTCCGCCTCGGCTACGTCACCTTCACCCGCCCCCGCTCCCTGCTGCTCGGCTCCGGCCACTGGTGGGGCCCCTCGCAGAAGAAGCCCCGCGGCCCCTCCGACTTCCTGCACGCCCTGTACGAGCACTGCGCGGCCGGGCACGGCGAGATCGAGGCCTGGGCGGACGAACCCGAGGAGAACGCGGAGAACCCCGCCCTGCGGGCGGCCGGCGCCGACCACGCCTGGCCGCTCCCGCTCGACGACCAGGCGATGGCCCGTCGCCGCGAGGCCGCCCGGACGGTGCTGGCCCACCTGGAGTCAGGCCACTCCCACGAGACGGCCCACCCTTCGGCGCACCCCTCCGCTCACGACGACCCGGGCCCGTACGACGATCCGGACTGGCCGCCTCCGCCGGAGGAGGACGAGCCGTCTTACGAAGAGCCTCCTTATGACGAGCCTGACGACGGACCTCCTTACGAAGAGACCGATCTCACCGACGAGGCCCCGGACGACTGGGACCCGTGGACCCAGGACCGCCCGAGGGTCCCGCACCCCACTCCGGCGCCGGACGCCCGCCCCGGCCCGCCGGAGACCACGCGCCCCACCCCCGAGGAGGCCCGCACCATCGCCTCCTGGGACCGCGACCTGGACGCCCTCACCGGAGAGCTCCTGCGCGCCCGCGAGAGCGTCACCGACGTCACCCTGCCTGCCTCCCTGACCGCCTCCCAGCTGCTGCGCCTGGCCGCCGACCCGGACGGTTTCGCCCAGGAGACGGCCCGCCCCATGCCGCGCCCGCCCCAGCCCGCCGCCCGCCGCGGCACCCGCTTCCACGCCTGGGTCGAAGCCCGCTTCGAGGAACTGCGCCTCCCGATGCTGGAACCGGAGGAACTGCCCGGCAGCGAGGCGGAGATCGCCGACGAACGCGACCTGGAAGCCCTCAAGAACGCCTTCGAACGCACCCCCTACGCCCACCGCACGCCCTACCGGGTCGAGGCCCCCTTCCAGCTCGCCATCGCCGGACGCGTCGTACGGGGCCGTATCGACGCCGTCTACAAGGTGGAGGACGGCGCCGGGGGAGCCATGACGACGTACGAGATCGTCGACTGGAAGACCAACCGCACCCGTACCGCCGACCCCCTCCAGCTCGCCCTCTACCGGCTCGCCTGGGCCGAGCAGCACGGCGTCCCCCTGGAATCCGTACAGGCGGCCTTCCTCTACGTGCGCAGCGGAGAGGTCGTACGCCCCGAGAACCTGCCGGACCGGGCCGCGCTGGAACGCCTTCTCCTGGAAGAACCACCCGAAGGGGTAGCCGACGCACCGCCGGACCAGCACGCGCGTGTGGACGGTTAGGCTCGTGACCATGAGCAAGACTCCGGACAGCGCCGTCCGCGCGTACATCGAGCGGCACCGCGCGGCCTTCCTCGACGACCTCGCCGAGTGGCTGCGCATCCCGTCCGTCTCGGCCCAGCCCGAACACGCGGCGGACGTACGGCGCAGCGCCGACTGGCTCGCCGCGAAACTGCGGGAAACGGGCTTCCCGACCTGCGAGGTCTGGGCGACCCCCGGCGCACCCGCGGTCTTCGCCGAATGGCCCTCCGACGACCCCCAGGCACCCACCGTCCTCGTCTACGGCCACCACGACGTACAGCCCGCCGCCCGCGAGGACGGCTGGGACACCGACCCCTTCGAACCCGTCGTCCGCGGAAACCGCCTGCACGCGCGCGGGGCCGCCGACGACAAGGGGCAGGTGTTCTTCCACACACTCGGCGTCCGCGCCCACCTCGCCGCCACGGGCCGCACCACCCCCGCCGTCCATCTGAAGCTGCTCGTCGAGGGCGAGGAGGAATCCGGCTCTCCGCACTTCCGCGCCCTCGTCGAGGCACGGAAGGACCGGCTGAGCGCCGACGCGGTGATCGTCTCCGACACCGGTATGTGGTCCGAGGACACCCCCACGGTGTGCACCGGCATGCGCGGCCTCGCCGAATGCGAGATCCAGCTGTACGGACCCGGCCAGGACATCCACTCCGGTTCCTTCGGCGGCGCCGTACCCAATCCGGCCACCGCGGCCGCCCGCCTCGTCGCCGCCCTCCACGACGAGCACGCGCGCGTGGCGATCCCCGGGTTCTACGAGGACATCGTCGAACTCACCGACCGGGAGCGGGAGCTCTTCGCCGAGCTGCCCTTCGACGAGCAGCAGTGGCTGCGCACCGCCAGGTCGACGGCCACCCACGGCGAGAGCGGCCGCACCACCCTGGAGCGCGTCTGGGCCCGCCCGACCGCCGAGGTCAACGGCATCGGAGGTGGCTACCAGGGCCCGGGCAGCAAGACGATCATCCCGTCCTCGGCCATGGTGAAGCTCTCCTTCCGGCTCGTCGCCGGCCAGGACCCGGACCACATCGAGAAGGTCGTCCGGGTCTGGGCCGAAGGGCAGCTGCCCGCCGGGATCCGTCACGAGATCACCTTCGCCGCCGCCACGCGCCCGTGTCTGACACCGCTCGAACACCCGGCACTGCAATCCGTCGCACGTGCCATGGGCCGCGCCTTCGAGCAGGAGGTCCGCTTCACCCGCGAGGGCGGATCAGGGCCCGCCGCGGACCTCCAGGACGTCCTCGCCGCCCCGGTGCTGTTCCTCGGGATCTCGGTCCCGTCCGACGGCTGGCACGCCCCGAACGAGAAGGTCGAACTCGACCTCCTCCTCAAAGGTGTCGAAACCACCGCCTACCTGTGGGGCGATCTGGCCCAGAACTGGCGAGATACCCACTGAAGAAGCCCCGCCGCACCCGTCCTGCCCTGCAACCGGCTGAAAAGCCCACCGAACCAACCGTCATACCGGGGGAGTTGGAAGCACCCGTGACCACCTGGACCGATCACACCGCCGACCGTCCCATCTCGCTCACCGCCCCGAACGGCATCGACCGGGCCGCGCACCACCGGCTCGACGAGGCCTGGCTCGCCGCGGCGTGGAGCCACCCCACCACCCGCGCCTTCGTGGTGTCCGGCGGCCAGGTCCTCATCGACGAGACGTCCGACGGCACCACCGAACTCGTCATGACCCCGTCCTTCGAGGCGCCCCTCACCGAAGCACACCGTTACTTCCTGGGCACCGACGACGACGGCGTCAGCTACTTCGCCCTCCAGAAGGACACCCTCCCCGGCCGCATGGACCAGTCCGCGCGCGCGGCGGGCCTGCGTGAGGCCGGCCTGCTCCTGTCGCCCCGCGACGCGGGCCTCATGGTGCACGCGGTCGCCCTGGAGAACTGGCAGCGCCTGCACCGCTTCTGCTCCCGCTGCGGCGAACGCACGGTGATCGCCGCGGCCGGCCACATCCGCCGCTGCCCCGCCTGCGGCGCGGAGCACTACCCCCGCACCGATCCCGCCGTGATCATGGCGGTGACGGACAACGAGGACCGCATCCTGCTCGGCCGTCAGGTGCACTGGCCCGAAGGCCGCTTCTCCACCCTCGCCGGCTTCGTCGAGCCCGGAGAGTCCATCGAGCAGTCGGTCCGCCGCGAGGTCTTCGAAGAGGCCGGCATCACCGTCGGCGAGGTCGAGTACGTCGCCAGCCAGCCGTGGCCCTTCCCCTCCAGCCTCATGCTGGGCTTCATGGCCCGCGCCACCTCGGCGGAGATCAACGTCGACGGCGAGGAGATCGAGGAAGCACGCTGGTTCTCCCGCGAAGACCTGCGGGCCGCCTTCGAGTCCGGGGAGGTCCTGCCTCCGTACGGCATCTCGATTGCGGCCCGCCTGATCGAACTCTGGTACGGCAAACCCCTGCCGACGCGCGGAACGGCCACCTGAGGAGGGAACCGCCCGCCGCGGACGCTAGGCGCCGATCTTCTGCTTGACCTGCGCGAGCGAAGGGTTCGTCAGCGTCGAACCGTCCGGGAAGAGAACGGTGGGAACCGTCTGGTTTCCGCCGTTCGCCTTCTCCACGAACGCCGCGGACGCCGGGTCGTGCTCGATGTTGATCTCGTCGTACGTGATGCCCTCACGGTCCATCTGGCCCTTCAGCCGACGGCAGTAGCCGCACCACGTGGTGCTGTACATCGTCACAGTGCCCGGCATGTCTCTCGTGCTCCTTCGCTGCAGGGAGGTGCGTGTTCGCAGTGAAGGGAACGTACGCGACCGGTCGGCCATTCCCCGGCACTCCCACCGGCGCGGGCAGCACCGGTCCCAGCGTCGACCGCCGCATTAGTACGACCGCGGACGTCTGCCTGTGGACAACCGGCACACCCGCCTCTGCCGACCTGGCAGCATGGCGGGGTGACACCAGCAACGCATTCCACCCTCTTCCCGCAGGGCGCCCACGGCTCTCAGTACCCGGCTGTGCCGAGCGGGGCCGACGCGGTACTGGAAGGCCTCGACCCCGAGCAGCGCGAGGTCGCCACCGCGCTGCACGGTCCGGTGTGCGTGCTCGCCGGGGCCGGCACGGGCAAGACCCGCGCCATCACCCACCGCATCGCCTACGGGGTGCGGGCGGGGATCCTCCAGCCCTCCAGCGTGCTCGCCGTCACCTTCACCAACCGTGCCGCGGGAGAGATGCGCGGCCGGCTCCGCCAGCTCGGTGCCTCCGGGGTCCAGGCCCGCACCTTCCACTCCGCCGCCCTGCGTCAGCTCCAGTACTTCTGGCCGAAAGCCGTCGGTGGCAGCCTGCCCCGAATCGTCGACCGCAAGATCCAACTGGTCGCCGACGCCGCGGCCGCGTGCCGTATCCGACTGGACCGCGGCGAACTGCGTGACGTGACCTCCGAGATCGAATGGTCCAAGGTCACCCAGACCGTCCCCGCCGACTACGCCGCGGCGGCGGTCAAGGCCGGACGTGAGGCCCCCCGCAACCGCGCCGAGATCGCCCAGGTCTACGCCGCGTACGAGGACATCAAGCGCGGCCGCGGTGTCATCGACTTCGAGGATGTCCTGCTGCTGACCGTCGGCATCCTCCAGGACCAGCACAACGTCGCCGAAGCGGTCCGTGCCCAGTACCAGCACTTCGTGGTCGACGAGTACCAGGACGTCAGCCCCCTCCAGCAGCGCCTCCTGGAGCTGTGGCTCGGCGAGCGCGACAGCCTCTGTGTCGTCGGCGACGCCAGCCAGACCATCTACTCCTTCACCGGCGCGACCCCCGACCACCTCCTCGACTTCCGCACCCGTCACCCCGGGGCCACCGTCGTCAAACTCGTCCGCGACTACCGCTCCACCCCCCAGGTGGTCCATCTCGCCAACGGCCTGCTCGCCCAGGCCCGCGGCCGCGCCGCCGACCACCGGCTGGAGCTGATCTCCCAGCGCACCGCGGGGCCCGAGCCCGGCTACGCCGAGTACACCGACGAGCCCGCCGAGGCCGAGGGGGCCGCCCGACGCATCCGCGACCTCATCGCCTCCGGCACTCCCGCGAGCGAGATCGCGATCCTCTTCCGTACGAACTCGCAGTCCGAGATCTACGAACAGGCCCTCGCCGACGTCGCGGTGCCCTACCAGCTGCGCGGAGCCGAGCGCTTCTTCGACCGCCCCGAGGTGAAGCGGGCCATCCACGGCCTGCGCGGCGCGGCCCGCTTCGGCGGGAACGACTCGCTCCTCGACGACGCACCCGACCTGCCCTCGCAGGTACGAGCCGTCCTGTCCGGCGACGGCTGGACCCACCAGCCACCGGCCGGCTCCGGCGCGGTCAGAGAGCGCTGGGAATCCCTGGCCGCCCTCGCCAACCTGGCCCAGGACTTCTCCGCCGCGAAAGCCGACGCCACCCTCGGCGATCTCGTCGCCGAACTGGAAGAGCGCGCCGGCGCCCAGCACGCCCCGACCGTCCAGGGCGTCACCCTCGCCTCCCTCCACTCCGCGAAGGGCCTGGAGTGGGACGTCGTCTTCCTGGTCGGCGTCGCTGAAGGCATGATGCCGATCTCCTACGCCAAGACGGACGAACAGGTCGAGGAGGAGCGCCGCCTCCTCTACGTCGGCGTCACCCGCGCCAGAGAGCACCTGTCCGTCTCCTGGTCGCAGTCCCGCTCACCCGGCGGCCGCCCCAATCGCCGGCCCAGCCGCTTCCTCGACGGTCTGCGCCCCGGCTCCGTCCCCACCGCGGGCCGCGGCGGCGCGAGCGGTCCCGGCGGCTCGGGCGGCATCGAGCGCGGAGCCCCGGGCAGCGCCCCCGGCGAGATCCGGCGGACCAACCGCACCCCCGCCCGCTGCCGGGTCTGCGGCCGCACGCTCAGCGACGCCGGCGAGATGAAACTGATGCGCTGCGAGGACTGCCCCTCCGACATGGACGAAGGGCTCTACGAACGGCTCCGCGACTGGCGGGCGGTCCAGGCCAGAGGCAGCGGTCAGCCCGATTTCTGCGTCTTCACGGACAAGACACTGATGGCCATCGCGGAAGCGGTGCCGTCCACTCCGGTTGAGCTGGCCCGCATCCCGGGAGTCCGCACCCGCAAGCTCAACCGCTACGGAACCGACGTACTCGCCATCTGCGCAGGTCAAGAGCTTGAGACGGGTGAAGGCGAGGAATGATTCAAACTCGTCGAGAAAATAGTTTGCGCATGCCCCAGCAATCCCCATAGGTTCTAAAGCACGGAAACGGCGCCCTTCTCGAAGGGCCAGGTTCCGTGCTGTACTTAACAACCGACGGACCGGCTCGCCGGTCCCAGAGACGCCGAGAGGAGGCGATTCCAGTGATCAGCATCATCAGCAGCTCCGCCAGCACGACCAAAATGACCGATCGCTCGGTCGTCTCCACCTGCCTGCTCGGCTTCTCGAACCTGGGCACCGGTCTGTCCGGCATCGCTGCCATTCGGCCGGCGTCCCCCGTGTCTCTCGCGGCACTCCCTGTTCGCGAGCGCAATGAGCGACCGATGAAGGCACTGGCAGCAGTAGAAGCACAGGCGCAGACCTATGCCTTTACGGCCACCGGTGCCGGAGCCGACAAGCAGACGCACCACACGATGTGGGCCTTCCGTGGGCCTGACCCCTGGAGTGATCCAGCCTGATCGACGATCAGGTCGGCGCCTTCAGGGCCGCGGAATCCCACCCGGGATCCGCGGCCCTTTTGTTTTCCCCCGACCGGGGACGGCAGCACGAAGGAGCCTCGGGACTAGCAAGAACCCCGGTACCAGCCGCCAACCGGCCAACCCGGCCGGCACGACCAGACGAGGAAGACCCGCCGTGCAACTCGAAACGCACGCCCCGTCCGTACCGCCTTCCGAAACGATCACCCCGCCCGGTTCCACGGAGGACTCCACCTTGATCCCGCTCACCGCGCTGACCGCGCTCGACGACGCCATCGAGAACCTCGGCGTGCCCGTCCCCTGCCGTTCGTACGACCCGGAGGTCTTCTTCGCCGAGTCGCCGGCCGATGTCGAGTACGCCAAGTCCCTCTGCCGCACCTGCCCGCTGATCGAGGCCTGCCTCGCCGGCGCCAAGGAGCGGCGTGAGCCCTGGGGCGTCTGGGGCGGCGAGCTCTTCGTCCAGGGTGTCGTTGTCGCCCGGAAGCGGCCGCGTGGCCGCCCGCGCAAGAACCCGGTCGCGGCATGAACACCGTAGGAACGATCGATCGCCCCCTGACGCACGACCCGAAGAAACAGGCCCCGATGAAGCCGTCCGCAGGCGAGCCCACCGGCTCCGCGATTCCAGACTTCACCGCCACCGGCGGCAACGACTCACGCCAGAACAGGACCCGAGAGATGCAACTCATCCCAGAAGCCCTCGCTCGTGCGCATATGCACGACCGAATCCATGAAGCCGAGCAGGAACGCAGGGCCATGCGCCTGGTGACGGCCCGCCGTATGCAGCGCCGCGCCGAGCGCGCCTCGCTGCGGGCCCGCCGCGCTCTGGCCATGGCGGTCATGCAGTAAGGCCCACCGGCCGAGAGCAGCACGAACGACAACACGAACAGCACGACAGACGAGACAGCGGGCAACACGAACAACCGCTGATCGGGGGGTCGCGGGGGTCGGTCCGAACGGACCGGCCCCCGCGGTGCGTTGGCTCACGCCCCGGCCGCTGAGCCCTTCTCGTCCAGCCCCGGGGCCGGTTCCGCCTCCGCCGCTGCCTCGTCCTCCGGGAGAAAGCCGGGCAACCAGTCCTCCAGCTCCTGCCGCAGCCGCACCGTCGCTCCCAGCTGGCACAGCACACCGATCGTGCTCAGGGTCACCCGGTGTATCAGCAGGTACGCCGGGGGCAGATTGAGCTGCTTGCCCAGTTGGTGCGCGAGGGAGCGGGGGTCGGCGATCCGGGCCGCCTGGCTGCGCATCCAGGTCCGGCTGAAGGTGAACTCGTCGAGCAGGGCGGGCTCGATGATGGGGAGCAGGTAGTCCAGGACGGCGTCCGGGTCCAGCTCTATGGCCTCCTTGACGAAGCCCTCTTCGCGGAGCAGTTCGTAGACCGCTTCCGCCTGCCCGTCGAGGGTCATGCGGAGAGAGTCGCCGATCGTCGACGGCAGGCCGTCCGGGAGGCGGTCCACCGTGCCGAAGTCCAGGACGCCCAGCCGCCAGCCGCTCCTGTCCCCGGAGTCCTCGGAGCCGTCCTCGCTCCCGGGGTCCTCTGGAGCGGCCGGCAGGAGGCGGAAGTTCCCCGGGTGCGGATCGGCGTGCAGCAGGCCGGTGCGGGACGGACCGGAGAAGAGGAAGCGGGCGAGGAGCTGACCGGCTCGGTCCCGCTCCTCCTGCGTACCGTCCGTGATCACCTCGGACAGGGGGATCCCGTCGATCCACTCCGTGACCAGGACCTGTTTGCACTGGTGGACCACGGCGGGCACCAGCACGTCCGGGTCGTCCGCGAACTCCTCCGCGTGTGCCTGCTGCGCCTGTGCCTCCAGGCCGTAGTCGAGCTCCTCGGACACCCGGTCGCGCAGCTCCGCGATGAGCGGCTTGATGTCCATGCCCGGGATCAGCGGGCCCAGCAGCCGGGCGAATCGGCTCAGCTGGTTCAGATCGGACAACAGGGCCTCACCCGCTCCCGGGTACTGGACCTTGACCGCGACCTCCCGGCCGTCGTGCCAGACGGCCCGGTGCACCTGCCCTATGGAGGCCGCCGCCGAGGGCTTGTCCTGGAACTCCAGGAACAGCTCCTGCCAGTCGTCGCCGAGCCGCTCCGCCAGCACGGTGTGCACCGTGCGCGTCGGCATCGGCGGGGCCGCTTCCTGGAGTTTGGTGAGCGCCGCACGATACGGGCCGGCGACCTCCTCGGGCAGCGCCGACTCGAAGACGGACATGGCCTGCCCGAACTTCATCGCGCCGCCCTTGAGCTCGCCGAGCACCTTGAACAACTGCTCGGCTGTGCGCTGTTGCAGCTCGCGCCCCACGAGTTCGGCGGACTTGCCACCGATCCGTTTGCCGAGTCCCCAGGTCGCGCGTCCGGCGAAGCCGAGCGGCAGGGCGGCCAGCTTGGCGGTTCGGGTGACAGCCTTCCGGGGAAGATCAGACATGCGCCCTCCAAGTACCGGACAGCCGTGCCGCGTGCGGCTGTTGCCCGGCCATTGTCGCGTGCGGCCCTTCGTCGTCCGAGGTCCGCTCCCCCTTACCTCTCTCCCCGGCCCCGCAGGGGCATGCGGGATGCTGCCATACCGGGCGGGCGTGCCAGTCGAAACCCGGCACCGAGACTTCCCAGCGGGCACCCGCACTCGACGGTAGTCCCCCGTCCAGGAAGGTGAGCGCATGGCCGGCGGCCAGCCCCGCGACCGTGGTCGCCAGCGCCAGATCGCACGCCGCCACCTGGCGGGACCGCCCGGAACGCCACTGAGCGAGCAGCCGCGGCCAGCCCGGATCCCGGTCGGTGCGTCCCAGCTCCAGACAGCCCGCGCAGGAGGTGTCACCGGGCAGGACCAGCGGGCCGACGACACCGGTGCCCTCCACGATCCCGGCGAACAGATGCGGCGTACCGGAGTCGATCAGCGGCCTGCAGGCCGCCGGGTCGGGCGCGTGCACGGCCAGTCCGTCCCGGGGCGCGACGATCACCAGGGACAGGCCTCGTTCGTCGTGCTCCGGAGCGGACCGGGCGGTGCCCTGCCGGGGCGGGCGGTCAGGGGCCGCTCTGCGCACCGCGCGCCGTGCGGCCTCGTCCCTGCGCTCGCCGACGGACTCCACGGGCAGCCCGCCCGGAGCCACGTCCCAGGGTTCGACGCGGCCACCGTCCTGGACATCGACCCGGCCCACGCCCGCGCCCGCCAGCGCCGAGGCCAGGACGGCCCCGACTCTGCCCGCGCCCCGTACCTGTACGCGCAGTGAGCGGCGGGCCGCCAGCCGGCGCATGGCCTCGCCCGGCTCAGGGGCGACGAGGGAGAGCGAGGCGGCGTCGGGCCGGAGCCGGTCCAGCACCCCCTGCTTCCCGCGCAGGGAGTCCGCGCCGGGGCCGCCGCCCGTGGCGTCGTCGAGGAGTCCGGCCCGGGACAGCCGCTCCACGAGACCGTCGACGCGGCCGTCGGGCAGACCCATCCGACGTCCCTCGTCGCGCAGGAGAGGCAGCCCGCGTGTCCCGTCGAGCAACGTCAGGACACTGCCCGTCGCCGTGTCCAGCGGGCCGAGCACCATCGCGTGAGCGGGTGCCATCCCGAACTGCACGGTGTGCAGATCCCGCCAGCCGCGCCGCAGCGCGGGTTTCACCATCGGATGCATGAAGCGCCCCCCCGTACGTCCCCGTTCGTGACACCGCTCACATGCCGCTGGCGGCTCACGTGCCTGTCGCGCCGGGGAGTTTCGTCCCGCTCCGCCGGTCGAATGACAGGATGCCCGCTTTGCCTGGCGCGTGCCGAAAGTTATCCACAGGGCGTGGGTGCTCGTCGTACAAATCGAGCGCGTGGGGTGCGGTTCGGCATCGATGCGTACCGGAGGCGGGACTTCCCCCATGCGCAACGGGTAACGTCGGGGCGTGCCCGCCGACCCACTGCACCGCGCCGGAAACCCACAGCGCAGCACGACGAGCCAGCCGCCAAGCGGCTCGGGGGCGAGCGCGATCGAGGTCCGCAGGAGCGCGCGACGGCGCAGAACGGTCTCCGCGTACCGTGAGGGCGATCGCACCGTCGTGCTCATTCCCGCCCGGATGTCCGAGGCGGAGGAGCAGCGCTGGGTCACCGTCATGCTCGACAAGCTGGCCGCCCAGGAGAACAAACGGGTGCTCGGCGACACGGAACTGTCCGAGCGTGCCGCCCGCCTCTCCGAGCTGCACTTCGCGGGCCGGGCCCGGCCCACCTCGGTGCGCTGGGTCACCAATCAGAACACGCGATGGGGTTCGTGCACCCCGGCCGAGGGCAGTATCCGTCTCTCGCACCGCCTGCAGGGCATGCCCGAGTACGTCGTCGACTACGTCCTTGTCCACGAGCTCGCCCATCTGCTGGTGCCCGGTCACGGGCCGGATTTCTGGCGGCTCCTTGAGGCCTACCCGCGGACCGAGCGGGCCCGCGGCTACCTCGAAGGAGTGGTCGCCGCCGACCGGCTGCCCCATCTGCCCGCCGCCCGCGGTGAGTGACACGACACCGGATCCCTGACCAGGCGGGCGACCGCACGGATTGTGTACCGGGTCTGTACCGGCTTCCTCCGCGGCCGGATTTTGCCGTTAGCCTGACGCGACGCACTTGTATTCGGGATGGGGGACGGTCGTTACGCATGGCCAGGGAATTCCAACGCGGCCACAAGGCCAGGATCAGTGACCTCACCTCGGGCACCGATCTGTACGTGGGTGTGCAGATCACCGGCCCCGGGCTGACCTTCGACATCAGCTGCTTCGGACTGGACGCCGACGAACAGCTGTCGGACGACCAGTACTTCGTCTTCTTCAACCAGCCGAAGACTCCTGAGGAGTCCATTCAGCTTCTCGGCGCCCAGGCGGGAGACACGGAGTCCTTCCGCGTCACCCTCGACAGGATCCCGCCGCAGATCCAGAAACTGTCGTTCACGGCGACCCTCGACGGTGCCGGACAGATGTCCCAGGTCGCGCCCGGGTACATCCGGATCGTGGCGGGCGGCGAGGAGGTGGCCCGGTACTCGTTCACCGGCGCCGAGTTCTCCACCGAGCGTGCCGTGATGCTCGGCGACTTCTACCTGAAGGACGTGTGGCGCTTCGCCGCCGTCGGACAGGGCTTCGACGGCGGGCTCGACGCGCTGCTGAAGAACTTCGGCGGCGAGGTCGCCGAGGAGGAGCCGGCCGCGCCGGCGCCGCAGGCCGGTGCGCCGTCGTTCGCGCCGCCGGGCCAGGCCGCCGCGCCCCCCGCGTTCGGGGCTCCGGCAGGCCCCGCGGTGCCGCCCGCTCCCGCGCCTGTTCCGCCCGCGCCGCAGCCCGCTCAGGGTTTCGCGCCGCCTCCGGGGCACACGCCACCGGCGCCCGCACCTCCGATACACGCCGCGCCGACCATCGTCGCGCCCATGACTCCGCCCGGCGGCGCCCCCGTACCGCCTCCGGCACCCGCTCCGGCGCCCTACGGTCAGCCGGGTCAGCAGCCTCCGTACGGCCAGGCCCCCGGCCAGACCGCACCCCTGCCGCCCGGTTACGGACAGCCCCAGATGCCTCAGGCACCTCAGGCCCCCGGCCCGCCTCCGGGCTACGGCCAGCCGCCCGCGCCTGGGGGCTACGGCCAGCAGCCGCCCTTCGGTCAGGTGCCGGGTCAGCCCGGTCCGCCGGGTGCGCCCGGCGGGTACGGAGTGCCGCAGGGCACCCCCCAGGGCGGCGCGGGTGTCACCGCGGCGCTGCAGATGTTCAAGGAGACGCCCACCGGGCAGCGCTGGACCCAGCAGAACAAGAAGCTGGTCCGGGTCGACCTCGGCATGGGCGGCGACCAGGCCGTACTGGCCCGCCAGGGCAGCATGGTCCTGTACCAGGGCAAGGTCGACTTCAGCTACAAGGGCGCCGGGTTCTCCGGCCGGATCGTGGGCAACGCGACCGGCCAGGAGATGCAGCTCATGCGCTGTTCGGGCCGCGGCCAGGTGTTCCTCGCGGAGAACTCCGCCATGCTGCACCCCATCGAGCTGCAGGGAGACGCCGTCTGCGTCTCCGCTGAGAACGTCCTCGCCTTCGACGAGACGCTCCAGTACGAGGTGCGCCGCGTCGAAGGACACGGCATCCCTGGCGGCGCCCTGTTCACGATGCAGTTCCAGGGGACCGGCACGATCGTCGTGAAGACGCGTGGCGTGCCCGTCGTCCTGCCCGTGACCCCGACGACGTTCGCCGACTGCAACGCCGTCGTCGCCTGGTCCGCCGCTTCCCAGGTGATCGTCTCCAGCCAGGTGCGGATGCGCCGCAACGCCTATCCGGGCGACACGGGGGAGAGCGTGAACCTCCAGTTCCGCGGCGCTCCCGGGAATTTCATCGTCGTCCAGCCGTACGAGGTCTGAGGGAGCCCGTCCTAAATGAACCAGCAACTCGCGGGCTTCGCCCCGGCACCCGTTGCCGCGCGCATGGAGAACCACGGCGATCACATGCTCAAGGTCGCCATGCAGACCGGAAGCGACCTCCTCGCGCGCGTGGGGTCGATGGTCGCCTATGAAGGCTTCGTCCAGTACGAGCCCAATCCGCCGGCCGTGCGCCAGATCGCCAAGGACTGGATGACCGGCGAGGGCGCACCTTTGATGAAGTGCTCCGGAGACGGCCTGCTCTACCTCTCCGACTACGGGGCGAACGTCGTCGTCATCAACCTCAACGGCGACGCGATCTCCGTCAACGCGACCAACCTGCTCGCCTTCGACGCCCACCTGACGTGGGGCGTCGAGCGGGTCAAGGGGCTGGCGAAGTTCGCCGGCCAGGGACTGTGGAACACCAAGATCTCCGGACAGGGCTGGGTCGCGCTGACCTCCCGGGGCAAGCCCATCGTCGTCGACTGCGGCGGCGGTGAGGACGAGACGTACGTCGACCCGGACGCGCTCGTCGCCTGGTCCCCGAACCTCAAGGTGAAGGGCAAGCGCAGCTTCAAGGCGCAGTCGCTGATCGGGCGAGGCAGCGGCGAGGCCTTCCAGATGGCCTTCTCCGGACAGGGCATCGTCGTCGTCCAGCCCAGCGAGGACAGCACCGACCGCCTCCGGGTACGGGGCTGAGGGGGAGGACACACCATGCAGAGCCCGCTTTTCGCCTACAACGACCAGCAGTCCCAGGACCGCTACAGCCTGCAGAACAAGCAGATGCTGCGCGTCCTGCTGGAGGGTCACGACGATGTGCTCGCCCGCAAGGGCACCATGGTCGCCTACCAGGGACTTGTGGAGTTCGACGCGGAGTTCCAGAACTCCGGCCAGCAGCGTTCGCGCGCCTACACCGGGGAGGGCCTCGACCTGATGCGCTGCCACGGGCAGGGCACCGTCTACCTGGCCAACCTCGCCCAGCACATCCATGTGGTGGACGTGGACCAGGACGGTCTCACCGTGGACAGCAGTTACGTCCTGGCGATGGACTCCGCGCTGCACCACGAGGTGATCGCCGTGGACAGCCAGTACGGGATCTCCGGCTCCGGCAAGTACCAGCTCAACATCAGCGGGCGCGGCAAGGTCGCCCTGATGACGTCGGGCATGCCGCTGATGATGCAGGTCACGCCGGACAAGTACGTCAACTGCGACGCCGACGCGATCGTCGCCTGGTCCACGAGCCTGCGCGTCCAGATGCAGGCCCAGACGCATTCCTCCGGAGTGTTCCGGCGCCGTGGCAACACGGGTGAGGGCTGGGAGCTGAGCTTCATGGGCCAGGGGTACGCGCTCGTTCAGCCCAGCGAGATGCTGCCGCCGCAGAACGCCGCCATCGGGTCGGGGCTCGCCGCCCAGTACGGGATGGGGCAGCAGGGAGCGCGGGGGCAGAACCAGGGGAACGCCTGGAGCTAGCGCTCCGGGAGGTGCGTGGCTGTCGGGCATCCGCGGGCCGGCCGTGGCTGGTCGCGCGGTCCCCGCGCCCCTGAAAGGGCACGTGGGTAAGGGGCGGTCGCCATTGCGGCCGCCCCTTACCCACGCCTCCTTCTCAGAGCCTCGCCCGGGTGGCTGCCAGGAGGCGGACCACGGAGGCGTCGGCCACCTGCGGCACCTCGTCGTAGGTGAACCAGCGCAGGTCCAGGGACTCGTCGCTGATCTCCTGGACGGCACCCGGGGCGGCCACGGCCGCGTACTGGACGTCGAAGTGGCAGTGGCACGGCGGCGGGATGGGATGCCGGTCGAGCCGCACGGGACCGCCCGGGAGCAGCGTCAGTCCCGCGATGCCCGACTCCTCCGTGGCCTCACGCAGGGCCGCGGCCTCCAGGGTGGTGTCCTCGGGCTCGCAGTGGCCGCCCATCTGGAGCCACATCCGGAGCTTCCTGTGGAGCGTCAGCAGCACCCTGCCCCGGTCCGGGTCGATCACCAGCGCGCTCGCCGTGACGTGCCCGGCCGTGCAGGCCTTCCACATGCCGTCCGGGTGGGCCCCCAGGTGGTCGAGGTAGGCCTGGCGCAACTGCTCCTGGCCCTCGACGTCCTTCAGGACCAGGACGGCGTCGTCGTACAGGGTCACTTTTCGCTGTCGCCCTTGTCGTCGTCCCTGTCGTCGCCCGGGTCGGCGTCCTTGCTCTTGGCCTCGCCCTGGCGCTCGCTCCCGCCCTCGGCCTCGTCCTTCGTCAGATTGGGCTTGTCGGGTGAACCGTCCGCGGCCTCGCCGAGCATCTTGTCGAGCTCGGAGAAGTCCAGCTGCTCGCGGTGCACGAAGCCGTCCGGGTCGTCCAGGTCGGAAGCCGTCGGCAGCATGTCCGGGTGCGCCCACAGGCCGTCCCGGCCGTCGACCCCGCGCGCGTCCGTGAGCGAGGCCCACAGCCGCGAGGCGTCCCGCAGCCGTCGCGGGCGCAGTTCCAGGCCGATCAGCGTGGCGAACGTCTGCTCGGCGGGGCCGCCCGTGGCGCGGCGGCGGCGCAGGGTCTCCCGCAGCGCGTCGGCGGACGACAGACGGGGCTTCGCGGCCGAGTGCACGACCGCGTCGACCCAGCCCTCGACGAGTGCCAGAGCCGTTTCCAGGCGGGCCAGCGCGGCCTTCTGCTCCGGAGTGTCCTCCGGCTGGAACATGCCTTGCTGAAGTGCCTGCTGCAGCTCTTCGGGGTTCTGCGGGTCGAACTGGCCGACGACGTCCTCCAGCTTGGCCGTGTCGACCTTGATCCCGCGCGCGTACCCCTCGACGGCGCCGAAGAGATGTGAGCGCAGCCACGGCACGTGGGCGAAAAGCCGCTGGTGGGCGGCCTCGCGCAGGGCGATGTAGAGGCGGACCTCGTCCTGGGCGATCCCCAGGTCCTTGCCGAACGCCTCGATGTTCAGCGGGAGCAGCGCGGCCTTGCCTGCCGGGCCGAGCGGCAGGCCGACGTCGCTCGAACCGACGACCTCGCCCGCGAGCACCCCGACGGCCTGCCCGATCTGCGTGCCGAACATGGCGCCGCCCATGGAGCGCATCATGCCGAGCAGCGGGCCCGCCATGGCCTGCATCTCCTCGGGCAGGACGTCGCCCATGGCCGCGCCGACGCGCTCGGCGACCGGGTCGACGAGCTCCTTCCACACGGGCAGGGTCGCCTCGACCCACTCCGCGCGGCTCCAGGCCACGGCGGACGTGGCACCGGAGGGCAGCGACGTCGCGTCGTCCAGCCAGAGGTCGGCCAGCCGCACCGCGTCCTGGACGGCGGAGCGGTCGGCGGGACCGATGCTCGCGTCCTTCGTGCCGTCGGAGGTGCCCTGGGACACCGTCTGGCGGGCGATCTGCTTGGCCATGTCCCAGTTCACCGGGCCGCCCTCGTAGGAGAGCATCTGGCCCAGCTGCTGGAACGCGGCGCCCAGGTCGTTGGGGTTCAGCGAACCGAACATGGCTGCGAGCGGATTGTCGCCTCCCGGTCCGCCGGGCCCGAAACCGAACGGGTTGGCAGGTCCCTGACCACCACCGCTCTGCTGGTCCTTCTTCTTGCCCTCGTCGCCGTTCTCCGGCTCCTCCGGCGGAAGGCCGAATCCGAATGGGGTGTCACTCACGGGATTCCTCGGCTGTTAAGGCCGCCGGTTCGCTCCGACGGCGGCTGCCCTGCATCACCACCCAGCGTAGACACCACAACCGGTTCGGGCCTCGGTGCGTCGCCGACTCGGCGGCTGCGGCAGGATGGATGCCACCTGGTACGTACGCGTCACGCGCGTTCTTACTGAAGACAACCGCTGGAGACGCCCGGTGAGTTCCCCAGATCCACAGGTTCGCGCAGCGCGAAACCCCTCAACCCACCCGTCGCCCGAACATCGGCCCGCACCGTCCGTGTCGCGTGCGGACAGGACGCCCGCCGTGCGAGGTCCCGTCGTCGCGATCACCGGTGCCGCCGCCGGGATCGGCGCGCTGCTCACCGAGCGGCTCGCCGCCAGCGACGAGATCAAGCAGGTCATCGCCATCGACGAGCGGCGTGGCGAGTGCGCGGACGCGCAGTGGCACATCCTGGACGTCCGTGACCCGGCCATCGCCGAGAAACTGCGCGGGGCGGACGTCGTGGTGCATCTCGCGCTCGACCTCGATCTCGAGACGGATCCGGCGGCGCGTACGGCGTACAACGTGCGGGGCACCCAGACCGTGCTGACCGCCGCAGCGGCCGCCGGGGTCCACCGCGTCGTGCTGTGCACGTCCGCCATGGTCTACGGAGCGCTGCCCGACAACGAGCTGCCCCTCTCCGAGGACGCCGAGCTGCGGGCCACCGCCGAGGCCACCGGGGTCGGGGACCTGCTGGAGGTCGAGCGGTTGGCCCGGCGGGCGCCGCGCGCCCATCCCGGGCTCAACGTCACCGTCGTACGCCCCGCCGTGCTCGTCGGAGGCACCGACACCGCGCTGACCAGGTACTTCGAGTCGCCTCGCCTTCTGGTCGTCGCGGGTTCCCGGCCCGCCTGGCAGTTCTGCCACGTCGAGGACCTGTGCGTGGCTCTCGAGTACGCCGCCCTGGAGAAGGTCGACGGGGAGCTGGCCGTCGGCTGCGACGGATGGCTGGAGCAGGAGGAGGTCGAGGAGCTCAGCGGGATCCGCCGGATGGAGCTGCCGTCCGCCGTCGCCCTGGGAGCCGCGGCCAGGCTCCACCGGATCGGGCTCACCCCGTCGCCGGCCGGGGACCTGGCCTACACGATGTACCCCTGGGTGGTCAGCGGGAGCCGGCTGCACGACGCCGGATGGCGCCCCCAGTGGACCAACGAGGAGGTCCTCGCCGAACTCCTGGGCGAGGTCGCCGGACGGCACACCGTGGCCGGACGCCGGCTCGGACGCAAGGACGCCACCGCCGCGGGAGCCGCGGGGGCGACGGTCGCCCTGCTCGGCACGGCCGCGCTGGTACGGCGGGCGCGCAAGGCCCGGCGCCGGATCTGACCGCGGTGGCGGGGCGGCGGTCGCCCTCCGCTCTCCCGCCGCTCTCCCGACCCGCCGCCGTCGGGCACGCGCGCGTGCCCGCACGCGTGCCGGTGGGAACAGTCGGTGGGAACGGCTGTTCCGTGCGGCTGACGGGGTGGGGCACGATGGGGGTATGGCACCCATGAACGACCATCCCGGTGAGCAGGCCGCACAGGATCCCATCAAGCTTCTGGCGATTCGGGAGACGGACCTCTCCCTGGACGAGGTCTTCCGGGCCGTGGGCGACGACGCCTCCGGAGGGACCGCGCTCTTCGTGGGGACCGTGCGCAACCACGACGGGGGCGCGGACGTCGACGCCCTCGGGTACTCCTGCCACCCCAGCGCCGAGGCCGAGATGCGGCGGGTCGCGGAGAAGGTCGTCGCGGAGTACCCGGTGCGGGCGCTCGCCGCCGTGCACCGGATCGGCGATCTGCGCGTGGGTGATCTCGCCGTGGTCGTCGCCGTCTCCTGCCCGCACCGGGGGGAGGCCTTCGAGGCCTGCCGGAAGCTGATCGACGACCTGAAGCACGAGGTCCCGATCTGGAAGCACCAGACGTTCTCCGACGGTACCGAGGAATGGGTCGGCGCCTGCTGACCCCACCGGCCCACCGGTCTCACCCGTCCGGGCCTCCGGTTGCGTAACCCGACCCCTGCCGCGAGCGTTGAACAAGCAGATGGTTAATCTGCTGATCAGTCAGTTGTGATGGCTCATGGGGTTGGGAGGACGGCATGGCGGCGCTCGCCTGGTTGCTGATTCCGCTGTTCGCCGCGGTCGGTGCCGGAGCCTGGGGCAGCTGGGCCGGACGGAACCGCAAGACCATCGGCGACGGCCACGAACTCGCGGGCTACACGCGCTTCCGCGAGGCCATGGAGAAGTCCCACCTGGACGCCTGACCGGCCGTCGGACCCTCGGACGGGCGGCCCCGACGGCGCGTTGACAGTGCGGTCCCGTACTGTCGTTCCATGCCACGCCGCACCGCGACGATGCTCGCCTCCACCCTGATGCTGATCGCGCTCCTGTGCGCGGGAGTCTTCATCAAAGTGCCGTACTCGGAGATGTCACCGGGTCCGACGGTGAACACCCTCGGCGAGCACGACGGCGAGCCGGTGCTCCAGATCGCCGGCCGCAAGACCTATCCGACGAGCGGTCATCTGAACATGACCACCGTCCGGGTCACCAGCGCCGACTACAACATGAACCTCGTCGAAGCCGTCTACGGCTGGCTGGCACACGACAACAAGGTGGTCCCGCACGACACGCTCTACCCCGACGGCAAGACGGAGGAGCAGTCGACGCAGGAGAACGCCGAGGAGTTCAACCAGTCCCAGGAGAGCGCCAAGGTCGCGGCCCTCAAGGAGATCGACGTCCCGGTGAAGTCCTGGGTCATCGTCTCCACCGTCGTCAAGGACACGCCCGCCGAGGGCCGGCTGCACGCCGGTGACGTGATCAAGGCCGTCGACGGCACGAAGGTGAAGGCACCCGGCGACGTCGCGAAGCTGGTCACCGAGCACAAGCCCGGTGAGAAGGTCGTCTTCACGATTGTGCCCGCCAAGGAACAGGCCGCCGCCGAGAAGGAGAACAAGACGGCGACCAGGACCGAGGACGTCACGATCACCACCGCCAAGTCCGACGACGACGGTGAGGACCGCGCGATAGTCGGGATCTCGGCCGGGACCGACCACACCTTCCCGTTCACCATCGACATCAAGCTCGCCGATGTCGGCGGCCCCAGCGCCGGTCTGATGTTCGCCCTCGGCATCGTCGACAAGCTGACCCCGGGCAGCCTCACCGGCGGCAAGTTCGTCGCCGGCACCGGCACCATCGACGACGACGGCAAGGTGGGCCCGATCGGCGGTATCGAGATGAAGACGGTCGGCGCCAGGTCCAAGGGCGCCCAGTACTTCCTCACGCCGAAGGACAACTGCGCGGCCGCCGCCGCGGACGTCCCCGACGGGCTCACGCTCGTCAAGGTGGACACCATCGACGACGCGGTGAGCGCCCTCAAGGACATCCGCGGCGGCGACACGGCCGGGCTGCCGAAATGCACCAAGAGCTGAATCGAGAGCTGAGCCAGGAGCCGGTACCGGAAGTCGGTACCGGAAGCGGCACCGGCTTCCGGTACCGGGCGGCAGGAGGCGCATCACCCCCTGCCACCCCTGTCACAGGGCCTGGCGTCCGCTCCGACGTCCGCTCCGGCGTCTGTTCCGCCGCCCGCGCTGACGCACCGGCAGGCCGTGCGGCCCCGCCGCCCCCGGACTACTCCTCGAACGTCGCCGTGAGCGCCTCGGCCAGCCCCGGTACGAGGTCGGACCCGGTCAGGACGTCGGTCGCCGCGTCCTTCTCGCGCAGCCGCAGCGCCGAATCACGCTTGCCGTCACGCAGCACCGCCACGGTCATCCGGACCTCCTGGCGCTCCGGATGTTCGGCGACCCACTTCGCCAGCCGCTGCTCGTCGAGGCCGTCCGGAACGGACGCCTCCGCGGACGGCGGCAGCATCAGCCGCTCCACGGACAGCGCGCAGCCGACCACCGCGTCGGGCCAGGCGATGGTGCCGAGGAACTCGTCCAACGGGCTGCCCGCCGGAAGTTCGTCCTGCTCAATAGGGGTGAGGGTGCCCGCGGGCACGTCTTCGGTCAGACCCAGACGGTCGGCGATCCCCGGTTCCTGGGAGCGCAGTCGGGTGGTGTCGACGAGGGCGAAGAGCCGGGCGGGCTGGTCCCAGCCGAGCCCCGAGACGTACTCGTCGATCTCGAGGACGGCGCGGGTGAGGGGACCGGCCGCCAGGGGGGTGCCTGAGGTGGAGGTGTTGGACATGGTCACAATCCTGCCTCGTTCGGCCCCCGAAGCGGGAACCGAGTAAAGCATCAGTAAGTTGCATAGATGTGGCCCGGCGTTTGCGGGGCCCCCAGATTCCAACAGCGAACTTCGAGGTGCGCACCTTGGCTTTCCAGATGCCGGACCGCGGCGGAGGCCCGACAGGGCCGCGGATGAGAGTGGGCCGACCGTCCCGGCGTGTTCGGACCCTGCTCATGACATTGGGCGTACTGGCCGTGCTGGCCATGGCCTTCGTCATGTTCGCGGGGTTCTGGACGGACTGGCTCTGGTACCGGTCGGTGAAGTACTCCTCCGTCTTCACGACCACCCTGTGGACCAAGATCGGTCTGTTCTTCGTCTTCGGACTCCTGATGGCCGTGGCCGTCGGAGTGAACATCTGGCTGGCCCACCGGCTGCGGCCACCGCTCAGCGCGATGTCGATGGAGCAGCAGAGCCTCGACCGCTACCGCATGAGCGTTGCCCCGTACAAGAAGTGGATCCTGCTCGGGATCACCTCGCTGGTCGGGCTGATCGCGGGCGCCTCCGCGGCCGGCCAGTGGCGCACATGGCTCATGTGGGTGAACGGAGTGCCCTTCAACCAGAAGGACCCCCAGTTCCACCTGGACGTGTCCTTCTACGCCTTCGACCTGCCCTGGTACCGCTTCATGCTGGGCTTCGGCTTCGCGGCCGCGATCCTCTCCCTGATCGCCGCCGCGCTGACGCACTACCTGTACGGCGGGCTGCGCGTCACCAGTCCCGGAGCGCGTGCCACGGCGGCGGCCACCGGCCATCTGTCGGTGCTGCTGGGCGTCTTCGTCGCCCTGAAGGCCGTCGCGTACTGGCTCGACCGGTACGGGCTCGCGGTGAAGTCCAGTGACTTCAAGGCGACCGGCAACTGGACGGGCCTCAGGTACGTCGACGCCAACGCCTACCTGCCGGCCAAGACGATCCTCTTCTGCATCGCGGTCATCTGCGCCCTGCTGTTCTTCGCCACCCTGTGGCGGCGTACCTGGCAGCTGCCCGTCATCGGCTTCGGTCTGATGGTGCTCTCGGCGATCCTCATCGGGGGTCTGTACCCGGCGATCGTCCAGAAGTTCCAGGTCCAGCCGAACGAGCAGGCCAAGGAAGCGCCGTACGTCGAGAAGAACCTCAAGGCGACCCGTGACGCGTACGGGATCAACGGCACCGAGGTCACCGAGTACGCGGGCGCGAGCACGACCAAGGACAAGACCAAGCTGCGCGACGACGCCGACGGCGCCGCGAGCATCAGGCTCCTGGACCCGAACGTCGTCTCGCCCACGTTCCAGCAGCTCCAGCAGGTCCGTAATTACTACGCGTTCCCGTCGAACCTGGACGTCGACCGCTACAGCAAGGACGGCAAGGACCAGGACACCGTCATCGGTCTGCGCGAGCTGAACCTCCAGGGCATCCCGAAGAGCAACTGGATCAACAACCACTTCCGCTACACGCACGGCTTCGGAGTGGTCGCGGCCAAGGGCACCAACGCCGACGCCGAGGGACGCCCGGAGTTCACCGAGTACGACCTGCCGTCCAAGGGCGGGCTCGGCGGCGGGGACTACGAGCAGCGGATCTACTACGGCGAGAAGACCAGCCAGTACTCGATCGTCGGCGGTCCCCAGAAGGAGATCGACTACTCCGACGACACCGGCGAGAAGACGACCAGCTACAAGGGCAAGAGCGGCGTCAACCTCTCGAACCCGGTCAACCGCGCGGCGTACGCAGCCGCGTTCAGCGAGCCGCAGATCCTCTACTCCGGTGCGATCGGCGAGGGTTCGCGGATCCTCTACAACCGCACGCCCAAGGAGCGCGTCGAGGCGGTGGCCCCCTGGCTGACCATCGACGGTGACGCCTATCCGGCGGTCGTCGACGGGAAGATCGAGTGGATCGTCGACGCGTACACGACCACCAATGGCTACCCGTACGCCTCGCGCACCACGCTCGGCGACACGACGGCCGACTCGCTGACCGCCGCCAACAACCAGCGTGCGGTGGTGGCCCAGCAGAACCAGGTCAACTACATCCGCAACTCGGTGAAGGCGACCGTCGACGCGTACTCCGGCAAGGTCACGCTCTATGAGTGGGACACCAAGGACCCGGTCCTGAAGACCTGGAAGAAGGCCTTCCCCGGGACGGTGAAGCCGAAGGGCGACATCCCGCAGGCCCTCCTGGACCACCTGCGCTACCCGCAGGACCTGTTCAAGGTCCAGCGCGAGCTGCTGACCCGCTACCACGTGAAGGACGCGGAGACGTTCCTCAGCGGCAGCGAGGTGTGGCAGGTGCCGGACGACCCGACCAACAAGTCGGGCAACGCGGTTCCGCCGTACTACCTCAGCATGAAGATGCCGGGGGAGCAGTCCCAGGCGTTCTCCCTGACGACGACGCTCACACCGAACGGCCGCGACAACCTGAGCGCCTTCATGTCGGTCAACGCCGAAGCCGGCACCAGCGACTACGGCAAGATCAACATCCTGAAACTGCCCACCGGCAGAACGGTCGACGGACCCAAACGGGTGCAGAGCCAGTTCAACTCCGAGCCGTCCATCGCCGAGTCGATCAGGCTCCTCAGAGGTGGTGACTCGGAAGTCGAGTACGGCAACCTCCTGACGGTGCCGCTCGACGGGGGCCTGCTCTACGTGGAGCCCGTCTACGTACGCGGTGGCGGGCTGAAGTACCCGCTGCTGCGGAAGGTGCTGGTCACCTACGGAGGCGCGACGGCCTTCGAGGACACGCTGGACGAGGCGCTCAACAAGGTCTTCGGAGCGGACGGTTCCACCGAGGAGCCACCGGACGAGGGCGATACGACGACCCCGCCGCCGACATCCAGCGACCCCACGGTCCAGGAAGCGCTCGACGACGCCCAGAAGGCCTTCGAACAGGGCCAGGAAGCCCTCAAGAAGGGCGACTGGGAGGCGTACGGAACGGCGCAGAAGGATCTTGAGAAGGCGCTCCAGCGGGCCGAGGACGCACAGGACGCGGCCGACAAGAAGACAGGCGGCAGCAGCAAACCCAGCGCCGCCGGTGACAAGAACGCCGACAAGAGTGCCGACAAGGAAACCGAGGAGAGCGGCAAACCGAGCGGCGGTCCCAGTAGCAGTCCCAGCAGCGACAAGAGCCCCGACAGCAGCTGAGTCAGGAGCCCCCCTCGCGCCGTGGTACGGTTTGAACACAACGGCGCGGGGTGGAGCAGCTCGGTAGCTCGCTGGGCTCATAACCCAGAGGTCGCAGGTTCAAATCCTGTCCCCGCTACTGAAGTTGAAGGACCCGGATCCTCCAAGGATCCGGGTCCTTCTGCGTGCGCGGAACCGTATGCGGCCGTGTGCGCGGGGTCGCGCGCGGGATCCCGGATTCCGGCGGGCCGTCAACAGCGGTACGTCAGCGGTCCGTGCGGGAACGCACTTCGGTCAACAGTGCTGCCGCGGTGAAGGCCGCGCAGGGCGGAGGGAGTTGTGCGATCTGTGTTTCACTTGTCTCTCTGTGGGCATGTCGACAAAACGCTGAAGTGACCTCACTGGCTGCGGTATACCAGGTGTACCCAGGTTGCAGGTGGTGCGACGATGGACGTTATGGGGGACAAGGCAACTCTGTTGGAGACAGGGCGGTTTGTGCAGCCTTCCGACCGGGACGAGACCGGTGAGGCTGTGGAGGAGGCTCGTCAACGGCTCGCCGCGCAAAAGGGCGACGCCGAGGCCATGAGCGTCCTCGGAGCCATGCTGCTCCGCCGCGGTGATCTCGACGGAGCCGAGCCGCAGCTGCGTGCTGCCACCGCGGCCGGCGACCGGGCCGCCGCCAACAACCTCGGTGTCCTCCTGCACCAGCGCGGATACGCGGAGGAGGCGGCCGGATGGTGGCGGATCGCCGCCGTCGCGGGCTCCGCGGCCGCCGCGCACGCCCTGGGGCGCCACCACCGTGAGCGCGGCGACGAGCCCGCCGCCGAGTACTGGCTGCGCCAGTCCGCCGAGCAGGGCCACTCCCTGGGCGCGTACGCGCTCGCCGATCTCCTGGAGCACCGCGGCGACGCCCGCGCCGAGGGCTGGATGCGTGCGGCCGCCGAGCGGGGGCACCGCGAGGCGGCGTACCGGCTCGCGCGGGCGCTCGACCGGACGACCGCGCAGGCGGACGGGACCGCGCCGGACGCCGGCCCGCGCACTGGCACGGGTACCGGCGTCGGCACTCGCACCGGCACCGGCGCAGGCTCCGGAAAGGGTGCCGCGGAGGCCGTCGGTGAGGTGGCCGAGCAGTGGTACCGGCAGGCGGCCGCACGTGGCCACCGCCGGGCCGCGCTGCACCTCGGGGCGATCCTGGAGAAGCGCGGGGAGCTGCGGGAGGCGGGGCGCTGGTACCTGACCTCCGCCAAGGACGGCGAGGCGCGGGCCGCCTGCGCGCTGGGGTTCCTGCTGCGGGACGCGGGTGACACCGAGAGCGCGGCGGTGTGGTGGCTGCGGGCCGCTCAGGACGGAGACGGGAACGCCGCCAACGCGCTGGGCGCGCTGCACGCCGAGCGGGGCGAGACGCAGACCGCCGAGCGGTGGTACCGGGCGGCGATGGACGCGGGCGACGTGAACGGCGCGTACAACCTCGGGCTGCTCTGCTCCGAGCAGGCACGCACCGCCCAGGCCGAGCAGTGGTACCGGCGGGCGGCGTACGCGGGACACCGCGAGGCGGCGAACGCCCTGGCCATCCTGCTGCTCCAGGTCGGCGACGCCGCGGGGGCCGAGCCGTGGTTCTCCAAGGCCGCGGAGGCCGGCAGCGTCGACGCCGCGTTCAACCTGGGGATCCTGTACGCGGGGCGCGGCGAGGACGTGACGGCGCTGCGGTGGTACGAGCGGGCCGCCGCCGCCGGACACAGCGACGCGGCGCTCCAGGTGGGCATCGCGCGGCTGCGGGACGGCGACGAGGGAGCCGCCGAGCGGCATCTCCGGTGCGCGGCGGGCGGCGGCAGTGCGGAGGGCGCCTACCGGCTGGCGACCGTGCTCGACGCGCGGCGCCCGCCCACGCCCGCGCACGAGCTGGGGGAGCCGACCACCGAGAAGAGCGAGTGCGAGGAGTGGTACGAGCGGGCCGCGTCCCAGGGGCACCGGCGGGCCCAGGTGCGGGTGGGGATGCTGGCGTCCGCCCGTGGGGACGTCGTGGAGGCGGCCCGGTGGTACCGGGAGGCCGCGGAGGCGGGGTCCCGGAACGGGGCGTTCAACCTGGGGCTGCTGCTGGCCCGGGAGGGAAGCGAGCCGGAGGCCGCCCTGTGGTGGGCTCGGGCCGCCGACGCGGGGCACGGGCGGGCGGCGTTGCGGCTGGCTCTGGTCTACGCGCGTCGTGGGGAGCTTGTGGAGGGGCAGCGGTGGGCCGACCGGGCGGTGTCGCTCGGGCCGGGGGAAGTGTCCGAGCGGGCGGCTCGGCTGCGGGACGCGTTGCGGGAGGAGCTGTCCGCGTGACGCTGCCGCTCGGCTGGGGCGGTCGGGGCGGTTGGGCGGGGGATTGGGTTTCTCGCCTCCGCCGCCCCTGCCCGTTCCGTCCCTGAGGGCTGCGCCCCCGGACCACCCCCGCATCGGGCCTGGACGGCCTCGTCCTCAAGCGCCGGACGGGCTGAGATGGCGGCCCGGAAATGGGATTTGCGCTGGTCGGCGGGGTGACGTAGTGTTCAGTTTGTCGACGCGGGGTGGAGCAGCTCGGTAGCTCGCTGGGCTCATAACCCAGAGGTCGCAGGTTCAAATCCTGTCCCCGCTACTGAAGACCGAAGGCCCGGAACCAATGGTTCCGGGCCTTCGGTGTTTCTCGGTGCGGAGAGGCCGGTGCCCCGGGGCTTCCTCGGGGCGAGGCAAGGTGAGGCGGGACGGGCGGTCGGCTCAGGCCGCCGCGCAGTTCGGGCACACGCCCCGGTACGTCACCTCTACGTCCGACACCGTGAAGCCGAAGCGCTCGGAGTCGGGGAGGTCCGCCAGCGGGTTGCCGCCCGGATGCACGTCCTTGATCGCGCCGCACTGGGCGCAGACCAGGTGGTGGTGGGGCTGGTGGGCGTTCGGGTCGTACCGCTTCGCGCGCTTGTCCGTGGCGACCTCCAGCACCTCGCCGAGCGAGACCAGCTCGCCCAGGGTGTTGTAGACGGTCGCCCGGGAGATCTCCGGAAGCTTCACGACAGCGCGTGAGTGGACCTCGTCGGCCGTCAGGTGGACGTGGTCGCCGTCCAGTACCTCAGCCACGACACGCCGCTGAGCGGTCATGCGCCATCCGCGTCCGCGCAGTCGTTCCAACAGGTCGCTCATATGACAGAGCTTAACAGCTACTCGACCAGATTCTGAATAGGTGTGACTTTGGAGCCCTGCTTGACTTAGACATTGTCTATTGTAGGATCGAGCTCGGCTTTGGCCGAAGGACAGGACAGGTAGAAGGACAGATCGCAGGCAGGACTGGCGAGGCAATGACGCAGGAGGCGCACGTGACGCAGGGACCGCTTACGACGGAGGCCGGCGCGCCGGTGGCCGACAACCAGAACAGCGAGACCGCGGGCACCGGCGGCCCCGTACTCGTCCAGGACCAGCTCCTGCTCGAGAAGCTCGCCCACTTCAACCGCGAGCGCATACCGGAGCGGGTGGTGCACGCCCGTGGCGCCGCCGCCTACGGCACGTTCACGCTCACCCGTGATGTCTCCCGGTGGACGCGCGCCGCGTTCCTCTCCGAGGTCGGCAAGCAGACCGAGACCTTCCTGCGCTTCTCGACCGTGGCCGGCAACCTCGGCTCGGCCGACGCCGTCCGTGACCCGCGTGGCTTCGCGCTGAAGTTCTACACCGAGGACGGCAACTACGACCTCGTCGGCAACAACACCCCGGTGTTCTTCGTCAAGGACGCCATCAAGTTCCCCGACTTCATCCACACGCAGAAGCGCGACCCGTACACCGGCTCCCAGGAAGCCGACAACGTGTGGGACTTCTGGGGTCTTTCGCCCGAGTCGACGCACCAGGTGACCTGGCTCTTCGGCGACCGCGGCATCCCCGCCTCGTACCGCCACATGAACGGGTACGGCTCGCACACCTACCAGTGGAACAACGAGGCCGGCGAGGTCTTCTGGGTCAAGTACCACTTCAAGACCGACCAGGGCATCAAGAACCTCACGACCGAGGAGGCCGTGAACGTCTCCGGGCTCGACCCCGACTCGCACCAGCGCGACCTGCGCGAGTCGATCGAGAGCGGCGCCTTCCCGTCCTGGACCGTGCAGGTGCAGATCATGCCGGCGGCCGACGCGGCCGGTTACCGCTTCAACCCGTTCGACCTGACGAAGGTGTGGCCGCACGAGGACTACCCGCCGGTCGAGATCGGCAGGCTGGAGCTCAACCGCAACCCGGAGAACGTCTTCGCGGAGGTCGAGCAGTCCATCTTCAGCCCCGCGCACTTCGTGCCGGGTATCGGGCCCTCGCCCGACAAGATGCTCCAGGGCCGCCTCTTCGCGTACGGCGACGCGCACCGCTACCGCGTCGGCGTCAACGCCGCCGACCTGCCGGTGAACCGTCCGCACGCCACCGAGGCGCGTACCCACTCGCGTGACGGCTTCCTGTACGACGGCCGCCACGGCGGTGCGAAGAACTACGAGCCGAACAGCTTCGGCGGGCCCGTCCAGACGGACAGGCCGCTCTGGCAGAGCACCCAGGTCACCGGTGTCACCGGCAACGGCGAGGCCCCCTCGCACGCCGAGGACGACGACTTCGTACAGGCGGGCACCCTCTACCGGCTGATGTCCGAGGGGGAGAAGGAGCGCCTGATCGACAACCTGGCGGGCTTCATCGCCAAGGTCTCGCGCGACGACATCGCCGAGCGTGCGATCGGCAACTTCCGTCAGGCCGACGGAGACTTCGGCAAGCGGCTGGAAGCCGCGGTCCAGGCATTGCGCGGCTGACACCGGCACTGGAACGTTTGCCGTAGAGAGCGGGCCGGCCTCCCTCGCACCGGGGGGCCGGCCCGTTTGCCTTGCCCGTCCGCCTGGCCGCTGTCCCTTCGGGACCGCGTCAGGTGTCTCTTCCGGACTCGTCAGGCCGGGGCCGGCTGACGAAGCGGTGCCCAGCAGCGGATGATGTCGCGGACCGAGACGATGCCGACCGGTTCGCCGCCGTCCAGGACGATGAGGTGGCGGAAGCCGCCGTGCGCCATGGCCTGAGCGGCGTCCTCCAGCGTCCAGGTGGGGGTGGCGAACACCACGTCGTTGGTCGTGTGGGCGCCGACGCGCTCGGCGTCCGGGTCCTGGCCCAGGCCGATGGAGTTGAGGACGTCGCGCTCGGTGAGGATGCCGATCCCGCTGTCGTCGGGATCGAGGACCACGGCCGCGCCGATGCGGCGCGCGGCCATCAGCGTGGCGGCCTTCCGGAGGGTGTGAGCGGGGCCGATGGTGAGGACCACCGTGCTCATGGCGTCGCGGACGAGCATGGACGGAGCCACCTCCTACGAATCCGCTGGTTAACGGATTCACAAGTTCACAAGTGAGGGGACTCTCAGAGTCGCAGCCAAAGGGAGGGTCAACAAGAGGGCGCGCACGGACTGTTCGGGGCGCGCGCCGGTCTCAGTAGCGCTGGTTGAGGTATCCCAGCAGTTCGTCGTGGAGGATGCCGTTCGATGCCGCCGCGTTGCCGCTGTGCGGGCCGGGGCGGCCGTCCAGTCCGGTGAAGGTGCCGCCGGCCTCCGTCACCACGATCGAGGTCGCCGCCATGTCCCACAGCGACAGCTCGGGCTCCGCGCAGATGTCCACCGAACCCTCGGCGACCATCATGTACGGCCAGAAGTCGCCGTACGCGCGCGTGCGCCACACCTCGCGGGTCAGGTCCAGGAACCCGTCCAGCAGGCTGCGCTCCTCCCAGCCGCCCAGCGAGGAGTACGCGAACGAGGCGTCCCGCATGCGCGACACCTCGGAGACCTTCAGCCGGGACGCGGACGACAGGCTGCGGCCGGTGAACGCGCCGTGGCCCTTCGACGCCCACCAGCGACGGGCGAGCGCGGGTGCGGAGACCACACCGACGACCGGCTGGTAGCCGCCCTCGACCGCCTCCATCAGCGCGATCAGGGTGGCCCAGACGGGCACGCCGCGTACGTAGTTCTTGGTGCCGTCGATCGGGTCGATCACCCAGCGGCGGGGGCCCGTGCCCTCGACCCCGTACTCCTCGCCGAGGATCGCGTCACGCGGCCTCGCCCGGCCGAGATGGCCGCGGATCAGTTCCTCGGCGGCCTTGTCGGCCTCGCTCACCGGTGTCATGTCCGGCTTGGTCTCGACCTTGAGGTCGAGCGCCTTGAAGCGGTCCATCGTCGCGGCGTCGGCGGCGTCCGCCAGGACATGGGCGAGGCGCAGGTCATCGCGATAGTCGGGCATGGGTGAACCGTATCTGCCGAGCCGCTCCGCGGGATACGGGGGGAGAGGCCGGGGTCGTACCGAAACCGCGGGCCGGCCGTCGCCGGCGGCGCCCCCGCGAAGGATCCGCACACCGAGCGCACACGGAGCGCACACCGGTCACGCATCGGTCACGCATCGGGCGCGCGCCGACCGCGCATCCGCCCCACACGGACGGCCCGACACGGACGGCCTGCCCGCCCGGCCGCGTGCCGAACAGGCCCCGGCCGCACGCCTTTCCGCCCCCGCGCCCCCTCGGCGTACGAGGCGCCCCCTTCGGTACCGTCGCGAACCCTTGACAGTGCCCCCGCGCGCGTCAACTCTGATGCGCAGAGCCGATCCCCTCAGGGAGGCGACGATGCCTGCAGCGCGGGAATCCCTATTGGACGCCGCCTACACGGCGCTCGGCCGCCGTCCGTGGTCCGCCGTGCGGATGGTGGACGTCGCCGCCGTGGCAGGAGTGTCCCGGCAGACCCTCTACAACGAGTTCGGGAGCAAGGAGGGCCTCGCCCGTGCGCTCGTACGGCGGGAGGCCGACGCCTATCTCGCGGGCGTGGAACGGGCGCTGGTGAGCCGTTCCGAGCCCCGGGAACGGCTGGCCGCGGCGGCCGAGTGGACGGCGTCCGCGGCGCGGGGCAACGCGCTGGTGCGCGCGATGCTCACGGGGTGCTGGGGGGAGCGGCTGCCCTCGCTGACCCTGTCCGCCGTGCCGTCGTCCTCGGCCGTGCCGTCCCAGCGGCGGGCCGACGGGCCGCTGCCCTCGCCCGGCGACTTCGTGGCGTTGGTACGGGACAGGGCCGTCGCCTCGCTGGCCCTGCCCGGAGTGTCGAAGTCCGAGGCGGCGGAACTGGCACGGGCCTGTGAACTCGCGGTGCGGCTGGGGCTGTCGTGTGTGCTGGCCCCGACGGGAGAGGGCGGCACGGCCGGACTGGTCCGGGACTCGCTGGCCACGGTGCGGTCCATGGTCTGACGCGGCGTGGACCCGCGTCGCGCGGCCGGAGCGGGGACTCGTCCCACCGAGCCGGACCGGCCGGCCCGGTCGACTCAGTGGGACGAGCCCGACAACTGCAGGCCGATGACTCCCACGATCACGAACGAGATCGAGACGATCTTCAGCGTGGACACCAGGTCGTCGAGGAAGATCATGCCGTAGATGGCGGTGCCCGCCGCGCCGATGCCCGTCCACACCGCGTAGGCGGGGCCCACGTCGAGCTTCTTCAGGGACAGGGTCAGCAGGCCGAAGCTGCCCAGCGCGAAGACGCAGAAGGCGACCGTCGGCCAGAGTCTCGTGAAGCCGTGGGAGAGCTTGAGGCAGACGGCGAACCCCGTCTCCAGGAACCCCGCCACGACTACCAGCAGCCACGCCATGTGATGCCCTCCCACGTTCCGTGACCGCTTCGTCGCGCTTGGATCCGGCTTGGTGCGATTATGCCTTTACCGTCGTGACCCGGACGCAAACAACACAGAGGTCACGGTCGCGCGAGGATCCGGTCCCCATGGATCCGGCACCGTGGATTCGGTCGCCTTCGCGTGGATCAGTCGCCTTCGCGCCGCTCCCGTGTCGAGAGCAGCCGGCGCAGCGAGTAGAGGCGTGCCGGGTCCGCGTGCCCCTCGGCCACCCACGCGTCCAGCGCGCAGTCCGGCTCGTCGTGACTGCACGCGCGCGGACAGCCCTCCGTGCCGGGCTCCAGATCGGGGAACGCCTTGATGACCCGGGACGGGTCCACATGGTGCAGGCCGAAGGACCGCAGACCCGGCGTGTCGACCACCCAGCCCTCGTCGTCCGGCAGCGGGATCGCCAGCGCCGAGGTCGTGGTGTGCCTGCCGCGGCCGGTGACCGCGTTGACCACACCCGTGGACCGCCGCCGCTCCGTCGACACGAGCGCGTTGACCAGCGTCGTCTTGCCGACCCCCGAGTGCCCGACGAACGCCGTGATCTTGCCGTCCAGCTGCTTGCGCACGCGGGCCACGGCCTCGCCGCTCTCCAGCTCCTCCCGGCTCGTCACGACATAGGGGACGCCCAGCGCCCCGTACAGCTCGAGGAGTTCGTCGGGGGGCGCGAGGTCCGACTTGGTGAGGACGAGGAGCGGGGAGAGGCCGCCGTCGTACGCCGCCACCAGGCAGCGGTCGACGAGGCGCGGGCGCGGCTCGGGGTCGGCGAGGGCCGTGACGATGGCCAGCTGGTCGGCGTTGGCGACGACCACTCGCTCGTACGGGTCGTCGTCGTCCGCCGTGCGGCGCAGGACCGAGGTCCGCGGCGCGATGCGGACGATACGCGCGAGGGTGTCCTTCTTGCCGGTCAGGTCGCCGACGATGGCCACCTGATCGCCGACGACCGCCGCCTTGCGGCCCAGTTCACGTGCCTTCATGGCGAAGATGAGGCGGTCCTCGACGAGGCAGGTCAGCCGGCCCCGGTCGACGGTGACGACCATGCCCTCCGCCGCGTCCTCGTGCTTGGGCCGGATATTGGTCCGGGGGCGGTTGCCCTTGCGGTTCGGGCGCGAGGGGATGTCGTCCTCGTCGGTGTGCTTGCCGTATCGGCGCATGATCCCGGTCCGCCCGTCAGTTCCCGAGCATTGCGGTCCACAGATCGGGGAAGTCCGGCAGTGTCTTCGCCGTCGTCGCCACGTTCTCGATCTGTACGCCGTCGACCGCGAGGCCGATGACCGCGCCCGCGGTGGCCATGCGGTGGTCGTCGTACGTGTGGAAGATCCCGCCGTGCAGCCGGCGCGGGCGGATGCGGAGGCCGTCGGCGGTCTCGGTGACGTCGCCGCCGAGTTCGTTGATCTCCTTGGTGAGCGCGGCCAGCCGGTCCGTCTCGTGCAGCCGCAGATGGGCCACGCCGCTCAGCGTCGAGGGGGAGTCCGCGAGGGCCGCGACCGCCGCGATGCCCGGGGTCAGCTCGCCGACCTCGCCCAGGTCCACGTCGATGCCGTGGATCGAACCGGAACCGGTGAACTCCAGCCCCCGCTCGGTCAGTTCGCAGGAACCACCCATCTCGGTGAAGATCTCCCGCAGCCTGTCACCCGGCTGGGTGGTGCGGGCGGGCCAGTCGGGGACGACGACCGTGCCGCCGGTGACCAGGGCGGCCGCCAGGAACGGCTGGGCGTTCGACAGGTCGGGCTCGACCGTCAGATCGCGGCCGAGGAGCGCGCCGGGGGTGACCCGCCAGACGTTCGGCTCGCCGCCCGACTCCGGGGTGTCCACCTGGGCGCCGACCGACCGCAGCATGTCGACGGTCATCCGGATGTGCGGCATGGACGGCAGGGTCGAGCCGGTGTGCCGTACCTCCACGCCCTGGTTGAAGCGCGGTCCTGACAGCAGCAGCGCCGACACGAACTGCGAGGACGAGGACGCGTCGATCGCCACCGGGCCGCCCTCCAGGGCCCCGCCGCCCTGCACGGTCAGCGGCAGCGCGCCCCGGCCGTCGTCGTCGATACGGGCGCCGAGGGCGCGCAGGCCGTCGAGCACGCCGTTCAGCGGGCGCTCGTAGGAACGGGGATCGCCGTCGAACCGGATGGGGCCGTCGGCGAGCGCGGCGACCGGCGGCAGGAAGCGCATCACCGTGCCGGCGTTGCCCACGTCGACCGTGGCCGGGCCGCGCAGACCCGAGGGGATGACACGCCATGCCTCGCCGGACCCGTCGGGGCCCACGCCCTCCTCGATCCCGACGCCCATCGCCCGCAGGGCACCGGCCATCAGGAGGGTGTCGCGCGAACGGAGCGGACGGCGGAGCCAGCCGGGCTCGGCCGCGAGGGCGGCGAGGACGAGCGCGCGGTTGGTGACCGACTTGGACCCGGGCACGTGGACCGTCGCGGTGACGGCTCCGCTCGCGTGCGGGGCGGGCCAGAGGGCGGTTTGGGCGGGGTTAACGGGCATGCCCTCACTTTAATGGGGGTTCGCTCTGCTGCGTTTGGCCGGGAAGAGCGGGTGTGTGTCGGCTGCGGGTGCGCCGTGGCTTGTTGCGCAGTTCCCCGCGCCCCCGAGAAGCGGGTGCGCCGTGGCTTGTTGCGCGGTTCCCCGCGCCCCCAAGAGGCGGGTGCGCTGTGGCTTGTTGCGCGGTTCCCCGTGGCCCCGAGAAGCGGGTGCGCCGTGGGTTGTTGCGCGGTTCTCCGTGCCTCCGAGACGCGGGTGCGCTGTGGCCCGTCGGGGTGGCTTGTCGGGCGGTCTCCGCGCCCCCGAAAGAAGAGGGCCGTGCCTCACAGCGCCAGCAGCCACCTGCCGCCGCCTATCAGGGAGCACAGCGACACCGCGTGGAACAGGAACAGCCACAGGCCCGCCGGGACGTGGGTCAGGCGGGACAACTGGTCCGCGTCCGAGTCGCCCGCTCCGCCGCGGGTGCGCTTCGCCTGGAGCTCGAAGGCCGGGCGGACCCCGCCGAGCAACAGGAACCACACGACGGCGTACGCGAAGGCCGCCTGCACCTGGGGGCCGCACAGCCAGGACACCACCACGAACGTGGCGCCGGTGACGAGGACCGTGAGCGCGCCGTACGCGTTGCGGATCATCACGAGGACGGCCAGGAGCAGCAGCGTGGCCAGCCAGAGCAGCGCGGTGATGTGCCCGGCGGCCAGCAGCGCCGCGCCGCCGAGACCGAGCAGCGGGGGAGCCGTGTAGCCCGCCGCCGCCGTGAGGATCATGCCGAGGCCGGTCGGCTTGCCGCGGCTGACGGTGAGACCGCTGGTGTCGGAGTGCAGCCGGATGCCGTCGAGGCTGCGGCCCGTGACCAGCGCGATCAGACCGTGGCCGCCCTCGTGGGCGATGGTGATGGCGTTGCGTGACAGCCGCCACAGCGGGTGCGGGACGATCACGGCGAGCGCGGCGGCCATCGTGGCGACCACGACCCAGGTGTCCGGGTCGGGCTGGCTCCCGAAGACCTCGTCCCAGAGGGTGGTCAGCGAGGTGGCTGCGGTGCTGTCCATTGTCTGGTTCGGCTCCCTTGGCGCTTATGGAATCTGGCAGTGTTGCACGTATGTGCGGACGGTATGCGGCCAGTCGTGGACCCGAGGATCTCGCAGGAGTCTTTGAGATCGAGAAGTGGGACCCGGAGGAGGCTCTGGACCCCGATTTCAACGTGGCTCCGACCAAAGAGGTCTACGTGGTCCTGGACCGCCCTCTCAAAGACGCGGCAGACCCTGGACCGGTTCGGCAGCTGCGCCGGCTCAAGTGGGGGCTGATCCCCTCCTGGTCCAAGACGCCCGAGGGCGGCGCCCGGATGATCAACGCCCGCGCCGAGACCGTCCACGAGAAGCCCTCGTTCCGGCGGGCCTTCACCTCCCGGCGCTGTGTCGTCCCGGCCGACGGCTACTACGAGTGGGTGACCGGCACCGGCGAGCGCGGCCTGGAGGTCGAGGGCAAGAAGAAGCGGCCCCGCAAACAGCCGTACTTCGTGCTCCCCGCCGACGGCTCCGTCTTCGCGATGGCCGGTCTTTACGAGTTCTGGCGCGACCGGACGCTGCCCGACGACCACCCGCTGGCCTGGCGGGTGACCTGCTCCGTCATCACCACGGAGGCGGAGGCCTCCCCGCTCGCGGTCGCCCCGAAGGAGGGTCCGCGCTCCCTCGCCGACATCCACCCCCGGATGCCGCTCATGCTCACCCCGGACCGCTGGGACGCCTGGCTCGACCCGTCCCGCACGGACGTCGACGAGCTGCGCTCCCTGCTCGCGCCGCCGCCGGAGGGGCTGATGCGGGCGTATCCCGTGTCCACGGCCGTGAGCAACGTCCGCAACAACGGCCCGGAGCTGCTGAAGGAGCTGGAGGGGCCCGAGGAGGGCACACTCTTCTGACGTGACGCATGTGACGGAGATCATCGAGACGGTGGAGACGGTGGAGACCGACGCGGGCCCGGCCCGTGTCACCTGGCACCGGGCGGCGAAGCCGGGCACGACGGGCGGGACCGGCACGACGGGCACGGCCGGTACGGCGAGTACGTCGGGCACGGCAGGCACGACAAGCGGTTCAAGCGGTTCAAGCGGTCCAGGCGGGGCGGGCGGACCGGTCGGGGCGGCGCAGCAGGAGCGGCTCGTGCTGGCCGTCAGCCACGGCGCCGGCGGCGGGATCGAGGCGCGCGATCTGCGGGCCCTCGCCGCCGAACTGCCCGCGCACGGAGTGACCGTGGCCCTCGTCGAACAGCCCTGGCGGGTGGCGGGCAAGAAGCTGGCACCCGCGCCGAAGACACTGGACGCGGGATGGCGCGGTCTGTGGCCGGCGCTCACGGGACCAGGGCTCCCCGTGGTGTCGGGCGGCCGCAGTGCCGGAGCCCGCGTCGCCTGCCGTACGGCCACCGAACTGGGTGCGCACGCGGTCCTCGCGCTCAGCTTCCCCCTCCACCCGCCGGGCAGACCGGAGAAGTCCCGCGCCGGCGAACTGCTCGGCACCGGGGTCCCCACGCTCGTCGTGCAGGGCGGCAACGACCCGTTCGGCCGACCGGAGGAGTTCCCGCAGGGCTCGTACGAGCTGGTCGAGGTGGAGTACGGCGACCACGGGTTCGCCGTGCCCAAGCGGGCCCCCGTCGATCAGGACCAGGCCCTGGCGGTTGTCACGGACGGTGTCCTGAAGTGGCTCTTGTCACTCGGGTGACCCCGGGAATGCTGAGGCTCGGAGCACTGTTGTGCGGATCAGACAGCACGGAAGGTGTGCTGTGAGACGTCGCACGAGAGGAAGTCCGCCGCATGGGTTCGACCATCTGCCCGAGTCGTGGCAGCACCGCTGACCTGGAGTGGTCGGTGCTGCACGCGGCGAAGACCGCCCCGGTCCGGGCGGCGGGCGGACCGGATCGGCAAGCCGCCGTGACCACCGGTCGTCTATTCTCCGAAGCAGGTGGGACCGGTTTCGGCCCTGCCCAGACTCTGGAGGAGGTGGGTCCGGTCACAGGGACCGACGCAGGGACCGAAAACGGCCAGGCGGAGCAGCCCGAGGACACGGGCAGCAGCGAGTCCACCGCCGAGCGCAACGTGCGCTTCGAGCGGGACGCGCTGGAGTTCCTCGACCAGATGTACTCGGCCGCGCTGCGCATGACGCGGAACCCGGCCGACGCCGAGGACCTGGTGCAGGAGACGTACGCCAAGGCGTACGCGTCCTTCCACCAGTTCCGTGAGGGCACCAACCTCAAGGCGTGGCTGTACAGGATCCTCACCAACACCTTCATCAACTCGTATCGCAAGAAGCAGCGCGAGCCCCAGCGGTCCGCCGCCGAGGAGATCGAGGACTGGCAGCTGGCGCGTGCCGAGTCGCACATGTCGACCGGTCTGCGCTCCGCCGAGTCACAGGCGCTCGACCACCTGCCCGACTCGGACGTCAAGGCCGCGCTGCAGGCGATCCCCGAGGAATTCCGCATCGCCGTCTATCTCGCTGACGTCGAGGGCTTTGCGTACAAGGAGATCGCGGACATCATGGGGACACCCATCGGAACGGTGATGTCCCGCCTGCACAGGGGCCGCCGTCAGTTGCGCGGCATGCTCGAGGACTACGCCAAGGACCGCGGCCTGGTCCCTGCGGGCGCCGGAGAGTCGGACGGAACGAAAGGCTCGGGCTCATGAGCTGCGGAGAGCCGCACGAGACGGACTGCAGTGAAGTACTCGATCATCTCTACGAGTTCCTCGACCACGAGATGCCCGACGCTGACTGCACCAAGTTCGAGGTGCACTTCGAGGAGTGCTCCCCGTGTCTCGAGAAGTACGGCCTGGAGCAGGCCGTGAAGAAGCTCGTCAAGCGGTGCTGCGGTCAGGACGACGTACCGACCGACCTGCGGGCGAAGGTCATGGGGCGCATCGATCTGATCCGCTCGGGGCAGGCCGTGCCCGAGCACGAGATCAGTACCGCCACCACCGCGGACGCCCGCGGTGGCGCCGCCGCCGAGGGCTGACAACGCCGGAGCGCCCCACGCCCACCGCCCCGGACGGGAACGCAGAACCTCCGGAGGCCACCCACGACGCCGGACCGGTCGACCCGGTCCGGCTTCTGGGCGTCGCGTGACCCGTACCAGCCGTGACCCGTACCGGCCGTGACCCGGACCGGTCCGTACCGGTTGGGCCGGCCCGGTGTCAGACGTCCAGCGCGCTCTCGATCCTCTTCAGGCTGTGCCGGGCCAGCGCCAGGTTGCTGCGGCCCCGGTCGAGCGCGAGGTACAGGAAGAGCGTGCCGCCGCTTGAGGTGAGCGGCCGTATCAGGTGGTACTGCTTGCCCAGCGTGATCAGGATGTCCTCGATGACGTCATCCATGGCCAGCGAGGAGAGCGTCCGCATCTTCGCGCGCATCACCTCGGTGTTGCCCGCCGACGCGAGCTCCAGGTCGAGCGACGGTCCGCCGCCGAGCGTGCCGAGCGCCATGCCGCTCTCGTAGTCGACGAGGGAGACGCCGATGGCACCTTCCACGGACATGGCTTCCTTGAGCGCGGTCTCGATGTTCATGCTGCCCCAATTCCTCGGTGACGCTGTCCGGTCGTTGTCTGTACAACTACGATCGAACACAAGCGGGTAGTGCGTCACAAAATACAAAATATGATGCCTGGTGCGTAAGTTGAAGCTCAAAGTAGTGTGCGACGTCAAGACGTGTAAGGGGGAACGGGGAAATGACGACAGCCGTTGACGCCTCCCTGGTCCGGCTTCTCGACTCCCCCGGGATCACCGGCGTCGCCCTGGTCGACGCGGTCACCGGTCTCACCTACGGGGTGGCCGGGGACGCCGACGAGGCCGGAGACGGCGCCGAGTGCGCAGAACTCGCGGCCCTCATCGTCGAACGGCTGGGGCGGGCGGGCGCCGAGGGGGAGTTGGAGAGCGTGATCATGACCAGCACGCGGCGCCATCAGGTGCTGCTCGCCGTCGAGCGGCCGGCCGGCGACCCCTTGCTGCTGGCCGCGGGCATGGACCGGGAGCGGACCAACCTGGCGCTCGCGACCAGGAGTCTGGCCGACCGGGCCGTCGAGGTACTCGCATGACGACAGCCGCGGCGCGCAATCTGCCCGCGCTTCTGCAGGGGTTGCACGAGGAGGGCCACAGCGGCACCGTGCGGGTCTCCGGTTCCCCAGGCGGAACGATTCACCTGAGGCGGGGCCTGATCGCCGCCGTCGAGTCGCCGGGCGCCCCGACCGCCACGTCCGTGCTGCTCACCCCGGGCCGCGTCGACGACGAGACCTGGCTGGCCGCCAACGCGGCGGAGCGCGACACGGACCGGCTGGGCGCGCACCTGGTCGCGGCGGGCCTGATCGGCGCCACCGAGCTGGAAGTCGTGTGCACCGCCTCGGTGTTCGACGCCGCCTTCGCCATGTCGATCGGCCCGCCGGGAGGCTGGACCCTGGGCGACCCGGAGCCCACCCTCGTCGGCGGGCCCGGTGTGACGCCCCGGCGGCTGACCGAGGAGACCACCCGGCGCATCGTGCGGCTCTCCGGCGCATGGGGCGCGCCGGGAGAACTCGCCCGGACACGGCCCGTGCCGGTTCCGGACGCCGGGCTGCGCCGTGGTCTGTCGGACCGCCACCGGGCCGTGCTGAGCACCGTCAACGGGCGCCGTACCGCACGGGACATGGCCTTCACGCTCGGGCGCGGGCTGTACGCGATCATGCTGGACCTCACCCGCCTGGAGGCGCAGGAGCTGATCCGGTGGGAGACGGGTGGCCCGTCGGACGGGCGGCCGAGCACCGCGCCGCGGGTGCTGCCGGGACGTGCCGCGGGCGCCCCGGACGTGCCGCGGGCGCGACCCACGCCGGCCGGCTCCGCCCCGACGGCGGCACCGTTGCCGAGGCGTACGCGCGGTGGGGTGCCGCGGCCGGGTGAGGCCCAGGGGCAGGGGCCCGCTGGGGGAGAGGGAGCGGATGCCTCTCCCACGGGACCGAACGGGGGGCACGGGGGCTTGTGAGTTCCAGCAGACGTCGGGCGGCGAAACGTCTTCGACGGGGCGGTACGGGCGCGGAGGCCCGGCGGGCGGCGAAGCGGGGCGCTCCGCGGCCGACGAAGGGCACACCTGGCCCCGTTCCGGGCGCGGGACCGCGACCGGAACCGGGCCCGGCGGAGGCCACGCCGAGCCCGGACGCGGCACGGGCCCAGGACGGCTCGCAGGGGTCGGACGGGGTGCGGACCGCGGTCGATCCGTCGGCGCCGGACGGGGTGCCGACCCCGGACGACCCACCGACCCCGGACGGAGTGCAGGGCTCGGATGGGCCTGCTGGACCCGCCGCACCTGCGGCGCCCGTCGTATCCGCGGCACCTGCGGCACCTGCGGCGTCCGTCGTATCTGCGGCACCTGCGGCACCTGCGGCACCTGCGGCACCTGCGGCACCTGCGGCACCTGCGGCGCCCGCCGCGCCTGCCGTGCCCACGGCGCCCGCCGTCGACCGGCCGCCGCCGCTGCCCGTACGGGGTGCGGCCTCCGCCGGTGCGGGTGACGGCTCCGGTGCGGCGCGGAACGGCGGCGACCGGGCGGGGGCCGACGGATCCGCGAGGGCGGCGGCCGTCGTCCTGCCCATGCTGTCGGCCGAGCAACTGGCCGCCGACCAGCCCTCCCTCGACATGCTGCGCCGGGTCCGCCAGGGCCTGAGAGAACTTCCGGAATCCGGCTGACGCCGCTCCGGCCGCACCACGACCACCCATGCACGCAGCAAGGAGCGCCATGAGCGACACGTCGACGCCCAACCCCCTCACCGAGATCCTGACCTCTCTGCGCGACCGGGTGATGGGGGTCTCCGAGAGCGTTCTGTCCACGGCGGACGGCCTCCTCGTCGTCGCCGACACGGACTCCTCCCACGCCGAGTCCGTCGCCGCGCTCGCCGCCGCGACCCTCGGTGTGGGCCGCCGGATGGCCGACCAGACCGGCGTCGGAGCGCTGCGCGAGGTGGTCGCCAGGTGCGGCTCGGGCCACGTCATCGTGATGGCCGTGGGCGACCGGGCGCTGCTGACCGTCATGGGGGACGACGGCCTCGACCTTGCCACGCTCCAACGGGAGTCGCCCGCCACGGTGGAGCAGCTGAGCAAGGCGCTCGCGGCCGACGTCGCGCAGTGAACCCCTGACCGGACAGGCCGCGCCGCGCGGTCGTCGTACGAGCGTTCGACCACGGAGAGGCGCGTGGCCTCGGACGAGCGCGTAGCTCACTCGAACGGGCGAATCTGCTCCCGTCGGCCCGGTGAATCCGTCCATGCCTCCCCCGAGCCGCTCCCCGCCGCCCTATCGTCCATGTCCCGAAGCCTGTACGGGGCTTGTGCCGGCCGGGCCCCCGCCCGGCCGGCCGACGAGTCCGGGCCGTCGGGAGGGGAACGCCATGCGGTCGGTTCCGCCGTGGGCACGTGTCTACGTCGCCTGCACCGCGCTCGGTGCGGTGTCGTGTGCCGTGCCGGTTCCGGACACCCACGCCCCGTGGACCGCGGTGGCCCTGTTCGCGGTGCTCTGCGCGGCCTGTGAACTGCTCGCCGCGAGCCGCTTCGCGGGGGAACGGGGGCCCGAGAGCGCCGGGCCGGCCGGGGAATCCGGAGAATCCGGCGCCCAGCTCAGATGGCACACGCCGGTGATGCTCGCCGCGGCCTTCCTGCTGCCGCCGCCTGCCGCCGCGCTCGTGCCGTTGCCGGGCGCGCTGCTGGCCAGGGTCGAGCAGCGCCCGCGCTGGCTGCGCCGGGTCTGGCGGGCCGCGCAGCTCTCGCTCAGCACCTGGGCCGCCTCGAAGACCCACTGGTCACTGGGCGGCCGGGACGCGGTCGTCACCTCCGACTTTCCCTACGCGCTCGGCACCGCGGGCGCGGCCGTGGCGGCGTTCTGCCTGGTGCTGACGGTGCTCGACGGGGGGATCCTGGCGCTCGCCGAGCGGGTGCCGGTACGGACCGCGTGGCGCGGGCTGTTCCTGCGCTCGCTCGCGCCCGTCGCCGTGCACGGGCTCGCCGGGCTGATGATGGCGGTCCTCTGGCGCAGCCCGTACGGGCCGGTCGCCGCGCTGCTCGTGCTGCTGCCGATGTACGTGTCGTGGTGGGTGTTCGCGCAGTACCACCGCGAGCGCGCCGCCCACCAGGCCACCATCCGGGCACTCGTACAGGCCGTCGACATCAAGGACGGGTACACGCGCGGGCACAGCGAGCGGGTGGGACAGGCGTCGATGATGATCGCGCGCGAACTGGGCATGGCCGACGAACGGGCCGAAGTGCTCAGGTTCGCCGGGATCCTGCACGACGTGGGCAAGCTCGGCGTCCCCACCAGACTGCTGCGGAAGAACGGGCCGCTGACGCCCGAGGAGCGCCGGGTGATCGAACTGCACCCCGAGTACGGACACGAGATGGTCCGGGGCATCGGATTCCTCGGGGAGGCCAGGTCGGCGATCCTGCACCACCACGAACGGCTCGACGGCAGCGGCTATCCGTACGGGCTGAAGGGCGGCCAGATCCCGGAGTTCGCCCGGGTGGTGGCGGTGGCGGACGCCTTCGACGCGATGACGTCGACCCGGTCGTACCGGCGGGCGCGGCCGGTCCCGGTGGCGATCGAGGAACTGGAACGGGGCGCGGGGGCGCAGTTCGACCCCCGGATGGTGGCGGCGTTCGTGCGGGCGATCGTCCGGCAGGGATGGCATCCCGTGGTGACGGCGGACGAGACGTCACCGCACGAGACGTCACCGCACGAGACGTCACCGCATGAGACGCCACCGCACAAGACACCGCCTCACGAGACGGCACGGCACGGGACACAGCCGCACGGGTCGGCGTCGCACGGCGAGCCGCCCCGCCTGCCGGACGACCGCCCGCACGCTCCCGACCCCGCCCGGCCCGCGACCCGCCCCCACCGGTCGGCGACGTGAACATTCCCGGTGGGAGAGCCCCGCGCGCCCTCGTACTCGTCCGGGCCTGCGCCGCGCTGCTGGCCGTTCTCGCCCTCGGCGTCACCCTCTGGGACGGCATCGACGACCGCGGGGCCGCTCTCGCCTTCGGGCTGCTCATCGCCGTGGGGGAGCTCGCCCGGTGGAGCGGCGCCGAGGAGCGGGAGTCGGCGCCGCTCGCCGCCGCCGGGGCCCTCGCCTACGCGCTCCTCGGCGAGAACGGCGGACACGCCCTCCACGGCGGCGCCGGCCACGACGGGGTCCCGCAGATCGTCGCCGTGGTCGCGGCCGCGTCCCTGCTGGGCTGTGTGCCGCATGTGGCGATGGGCCACGGACCCACCGCCGACCACCTCACCCGACGCGTCCTGACCGTCGGCTTCGCCGCCGTGTGCTTCCAACCCCTCTACGGCCGGGGCAGGCTGGGAGAGTGGGCCGGCGGCGGTCCCTCGTACGCGGCCCTCGTCGTCGCGCTGCTCCTGCTGACCGCGCTGTGGGACGCCGTGCTGGCCGCGGCCATGGCGCACGCGCGGACCCGGTGGCCCTTCGGACCGCTGCTGCGGGACGAGCTGCGCGGCACCCTCGGCATCGGCTCGGCGGTCTGCGCGACCGGAGCCGTGATGGCGCTCGCGGTCGCCGTCGCGGGCCTGTGGGCGCTGCCCGTCTTCTCGCTGCCCCTGCTGCTCACCCAGCTGTCCTTCCGGCGGTACGCGGCGGTACGGACCACCTACCGCCAGACCATCGCCTCCCTCGCGCGGGCCACCGAGATCGCCGGCTACACCCCGGCGGGGCACGCCCGGCGGGTGGCCGCGCTCAGCCGGGCCGTCGGCCGTGAGCTGGGGCTCTCCGGACCCGAGCTGACCGTCCTGGAGTACGCGGCCCTGATGCACGACATCGGCCAGCTCTCGCTCGTCGACCCCGTGCCCGCCGGTGCCACGGCCGGTCTGGCCCCCGACGACCAGCGGCGCATCGCCCTGCTCGGCGGCGCCGTGGTGCGTCAGACGGGAGTGGCCGCGGCGGTCGCCCTCGTGGTGGAGAGCCAGGCGGACCCGTACCGCGAACAGCCGGTCAGCGCCAGAATCGTGAGAGCGGTGAACGCCTACGACGAGAAAACCCGGGAAACCGGCCCCGGCGGACCCCTGGAAGCGCTGGAGGAGCTGCGGCTGGGCACCGCGCGCGACTACCAGCCCGAAGTCGTCGAGTCGCTGGCCAGGGTGCTGGCGAGAGACGGCCTTACCTTGCCCCTGGCTGGGTAACCCATGGGTAATGAGCGCCCGTCCGACCGTCCGTGGTTGGATGCGAGGAAGAGGACATCAGGGGGCACAGTCCAGCCCGAGGCTGCACGCTCTTCAACGAACTGGCAGGCGGGAATCGTGAGGATCTTCGGCAAGGGACGGCACCGCCCCTCCGTTTCGTGGCGGCAGGCCACCGACCGTGCGTTCACACTGATCGGCGACGGCCGGTACGAGGACGCGGGGGCGCTGCTGACCCGTGCGGCCGACCTGGAGCCCTGGCTGTCCGAGTCCTGGTTCAACCTCGCCCTGCTGCACAAGTTCCGGCACGACTGGGAGCAGGCGCGGGCGGCCGGTCTGCGGGCCGTGGCGCTGCTCGACCGGGAGGCCGGGGCCCCCGATTGGTGGAACGTCGGGATCGCGGCGACCGCCCTGCAGGACTGGCCCCTGGCCCGGCGGGCCTGGCAGGCGTACGGCCTGCGGGTGCCCGGCGGTGCCTCCCGGCCCAAGGCCGGCGCGGGGGCAGCCGCCTCCGGGGAGCCGGTGGGCATGGACCTCGGCAGTGCGGCGGTGCGGCTGTCGCCCGAGGGCGAGGCCGAGGTCGTGTGGGGGCGGCGGCTGGATCCCGCCCGTGTCGAGGTGCTCTCCATTCCGTTGCCGTCCTCCGGGCGGCGCTGGGGCGAGGTCGTCCTGCACGACGGAGTTCCGCACGGGGAGCGGACCACGACGGCCGGCCACTCCTATCCCGTCTTCGACGAGATCGAGCTGTGGGCGCCCTCGCCGGTGCCCACCTGGGTCGTGCTCCTGGAGGCGGCGACCGAGGACGACCGGGACGCGCTGGAGCGGCTCGCGGCGGACGCCGGGTTCGCGGCCGAGGACTGGTCGTCGTCCGTGCGGCTGCTCTGCCGGATGTGCTCCGAGTCACGGATGCCGTCCGACGAGGGCGACGGTGAGCATCTCGATCCGCACGACCACAGTGAGCCGGGGCATCCCGGGCCGCTCGGGCATCGGACCGACGGGCAGCTGTGGGTGCCGGAGCGTGAGTGCGGGCTCGCCGCCCCCGCGTCGTTGGTCCGGGGGCTGCTGGACGGGTGGGTCGCGGACAGTCCTGATTCCCGGGACTGGCGGGATCTCGAAGAGGTTTGTTAGGGACCGAGACCGAGACCGGGACCGGGACTTGGACTCGGCCCTGGACCCGGCCCTCAACCCGGACCCGGACCGTGGGCGGGAGTCCGCGGGCTCCTGGGGATTCCGGGAGGTCGTTCGTCGGCCGCGGGTCCGTCTCGTGGCTGGTCGCGCCCCGCGGCGGAGCCGCACAGTGGCACAGCTCCACGCCCCTGAGAAGCGCCCCGTACCCTGTATGAGCATTACAACCCCCGTTCATCCGAGGAAGGCTTACGTCGGTCATGGCGCAGCAGGACACTGAGCAGCAGCACTCCGGAGTGCTCCCCGTGGACGACGAGGGCTTCGTCATCGACACCGAGGACTCGGAGGAGCGGGAGGCGGCGTACCGGGAGCGCGGGACCTTCCGGCCCATCACGGTCGTCGGGAATCCGGTGCTGAAGAAGGAATGCAAGGACGTCACGGAGTTCGGTGACGACCTCGCCCGGCTGGTCGACGACATGTTCGCCAGCCAGCACGTCGCCGAGGGAGTGGGGCTGGCCGCCAACCAGGTCGGCGTCGACCTCAAGGTCTTCGTCTACGACTGCCCGGACGACGAGGGCAAGCGGCACACGGGAGTGGTCTGCAACCCCGTGCTCGTCGAACTGCCCGCCGAGCAGCGTCATCTGGACGAGGGCAGCGAGGGCTGCCTCTCGGTGCCGACCGCGTACGCGCCGCTGGCCCGCCCCGACTACGCCGAGGTCACCGGGCAGGACGAGAAGGGCAACCCGATCAAGGTGCGCGGCACGGGCTACTTCGCGCGCTGCCTCCAGCACGAGACGGACCACCTGTACGGGTACCTCTACATCGACCGTCTCTCCAAGCGCGAACGCAAGGACGCGCTGCGGCAGATGGCCGAGAACGAGCCGCGGTACCCCGTCGTCGCGAACGACTGACGACCCCCGCGAGCCCGCCGCGGAGCCGCTGCGGCGTCTATGAACGTCTACGAACGTCTGTGAACGTGCGCGATCGACGGCGATCGACGGCGAACGCCTGCGAACGCCTGCGAACGTCTGTGAACGACGGTGACGGAGAACGACACACGGGGCGCGAGCGACCCGAACCCACGGCGCCCGGCCGGATTCCCTTCCGGCCGGGCGCCGTTCGCGTGTACGTAGCACGTTCGATCCTTTGTGCGTCTGTAGCGATCCATATTCAGTCACACATAGGGATATTCTCGGCACCGTGAGGCGGCGGGTGAAGCAAATCCGTTCCCAGAACGGTCAGTTGTGGTGCTGAATGGGAAGGCGGGGATATGAACGGCGCACGCCCGGTACAGCGGGAGGGGCGTGTCGTCAACAGGCGGCTGAGAGGGGTTTGTTCGTGCCTGCTTTCTCACAGAGCACCTCAACGACGTACACCTCGGCCCTCGTTCCACCGGCTCTCTCTCTTCCGGTGATCGAGACCGAGTTTCCCCGCCGGCTCCATCCGTATTGGCCCAAGCTCCAGGAGGCGACAAGGACCTGGCTCCTGGAAATGCGTCTCATGTCGGCAGCCACAGTAGAGGCATATGCCGATGGGCTTTGCTACACCGACCTCATGGCGGGCTACTACATAGGCGCGCCCGACGAGGTCCTCCAGGCGATAGCGGACTACAGCGCGTGGTTCTTCGTCTGGGACGACCGCCACGACCGGGACATCATCCACGGCAGGCCGGAAGCCTGGCAGCGGCTCAGGAGCCGGCTGCACACGGCTCTCGACTCCCCGAAGGAGCACCTGCACCACCAGGACCCCCTGGTCGCGGGGTTCGCGGACAGCATGGTGCGGCTGTACTCGTTCCTGGGGGACGGGTGGAACGCACGGTTCGCCGACCACTTCCACGCCGTCATAGAGGCGTACGACCAGGAATTCCACAACCGCACGTCGGGCATTGTCCCGACGGTCGAGGAATACCTCGAACTGCGCCGGATGACGTTCGCGCACTGGATCTGGCTCGACCTTCTCGAACCGAGCGCGGAGTACGAACTGCCCGCTGCCGTGCGGGAGAACATCTCCTATCGGCGGGCCGCTCTGCTGTGCCAGGACTTCGCCGCCTGGTACAACGATCTGTGCTCACTGCCCAAGGAGATGGCGGGCGACGAGCTCCACAATCTCGGCATCAGCCTCATTCATCACGAGGGAATGCGGCTCGATGAATCGACGAGGGAAGTCAGGCGTCGGGTCGAGGGATGCATCACCGAATTCCTCGACGTCGAACAGGAGGTATTGAGGTACGCGGAAAGAATCGGCAGCGGGTCCGCCCGCGGTGCCGCGTTGGCGGCTGCCATAAGGGCGTGCCTGTGCAATATGCGGAACTGGTTCAGTTCCGTGTACTGGTTCCACCACGAGTCGGGACGGTACATGGTCGACAACTGGGACGACCGCTCCACACCCCCGTACGTCAACAACGAAGCGGCAGGTGAGAAATGACCGTCGAGAACGTACGGCCCGCTGCGCACCGAGCGGCAGAACCGTCCACCCCGCCCCTCGCGGGGGGTGGCGTCCCCGTCCTCGGGCACGGTCTGAAACTGGCCCGCGACCCCCTGGGTTTCCTCACCCGGCTGCGCGCCGAGGGTGACGTCGTCCGGCTGCGGCTGGGCCCCAAGACGGTGTACGCGGTGACCACGCCGGCCCTCACCGGAGAGCTGGCGCTGAGCCCCGACTTCAAGATCGACGGACCTCTGTGGGAATCCCTTGAGGGCCTGCTCGGCAAGGAGGGGGTGGCGACCGCCAACGGACCGCGGCACCGGCGGCAACGGCGGACGATCCAGCCCGCGTTCCGGCTGGACGTCATCCCCGAGTACGGGCCGATCATGGAGGAGGAGGCGCACGCCCTGGCGGAGCGCTGGCGGCCCGGCGAGACGATCGACTGCACCGCGGAGTCGTTCCGCGTCGCCGTCCGCATCGCCGCCCGCTGCCTGCTGCGCGGCGACTTCATGGACGAGCGGGCCGAGCGGCTGAGCGTCGCTCTCGCCACCGTGTTCCGGGGCATGTACCGCCGTATGGTCATCCCGGCGGGTCCGCTCTACCGGCTGCCGCTCCCGGCCAATCGCGCATTCGACCGAGCGTTGGCCGATTTGCACCTTCTGGTCGACGAGATCGTGGCCGAACGCCGTGCGTCCGGTCAAAAGCCGGACGATTTGCTGACGGCATTGCTGGAGGCGAAGGACGAGAATGGCGAGCCGATCGGGGAGCAGGAGATCCACGACCAGGTGGTCGCGATACTCACCCCCGGTAGCGAAACCGTCGCTTCCACGATCATGTGGCTCCTGCAAGTCCTCAGCGAACACCCGGAACACGCGGACCGGGTACGCGAAGAGGTCAAATCGGTCGCGGGAGACCGGCCCGTCGCATTCGCGGACGTGCGGAAGCTGTCCCACACGAACAATGTCGTCGTCGAGGCCATGCGGCTGCGTCCCGCCGTATGGATATTGACGCGCCGGGCCGTGACCGAGACCGCACTCGGCGGCTATCGCATTCCGGCCGGGGCCGACATCGTCTACAGTCCGTACGCGATCCAGCGCGATGCGTGTTCGTACGACGGGAATCTGGAGTTCGACCCCGATCGCTGGCTTCCGGAACGCGCCAAGGACGTACCCAAGCACGCGATGAGCCCCTTCAGTGTGGGTAACCGGAAGTGCCCGAGCGACCACTTCTCGATGGCCCAGCTCGGTCTCATCACGGCGGCGGTGGCCTCGCGCTGGCGTCTGGAGCAGGTGTCCGAGTCGAACGACACCACCCGGGTCGGCATCACGCTGCGTCCGCACCGGCTGCTGCTGCGGGCCGTACCGAGGTGATCACGCGGTGGGCCGAGCGGTGAGGTGAGCCGCTCGGCGATCCGTGCGGCGTACGTTCAGGCGGCCTGCGGGCCCTTGAACGTACGCCGGTACGCGTGCGGGGTCGTCCCCAGCGAGCGGACGAACTGATGGCGCAGCGCGGCCGCGGTCCCGAACCCCGAGCGGTCCGCGATGAAGTCCATCGTCTCGTCCGTGGCCTCCAGCAACTCCTGTGCCAGCAGTACTCGTTGACGTAGGAGCCAGCGGTACGGGGTGGTGCCCGTCTCCTGCTGGAAGCGGCGGGCGAAGGTGCGCGGGGACATGTGCGCGCGTGCGGCGAGCTGTTCGACGGTCACCTCCTGGTCGAGGTGGCGGTCCATCCAGACGAGCACCTCGCCGACCGTGTCGCACTGCGAGCGCGGCAGCGGCCGCTCGATGTACTGGGCCTGGCCGCCGTCGCGGTGCGGGGGCACGATCATGCGGCGCGCGATGCTGTTGGCGACCTCGGGGCCCTGCTCCTTGCGGACGATGTGGAGGCAGGCGTCGATGCCGGAGGCGGTGCCCGCCGAGGTGATCACCGGGTCCGCGTCCACGTACAGCACGTCCGGTTCGACCTTCGCGCGTGGATGGCGCCGGGCCAGCGTCTCCGCGTGCCGCCAGTGGACCGCGCAGCGCCGGCCGTCGAGCAGTCCGGCCGCGCCGAGCACGAAGACCCCGGAGCAGACGCTGAGCACCTTGGCGCCGCGCTCGGTGGCCCGGACGAGGGAGTCGAGCAGCTCGGCCGGGTAGGTGCGGCCGACGTAGTGGCTCCCGGCGGGGACGACGATCAGGTCGGCCTCCTCCAGTCGGTCGAGGCCGAACGGGGTGGAGACCGTGAACCCGGGGACGTGCGTGCCCAGGCTCGGCCCCTCGGCCGAGGCGACCGCGAAGTCGTACACCGGGAGTCCGTCGTCGCTGCGGTCGAGGCCGAACACCTCGCACACGACGCCGAGTTCGAATGGATGCACTCCGTCGAGCAGGACGGCGGCCACGTTGGTCAGCATGCTGCCAGTGTGCACCGGATCTGGCAGGAAATCGAGGGTGTGCGGCAGTACTGCCACTCACGGTAAGGAGCGTCAGGCGCGACAGTGGTGTCCATGAATACGACACAGCTGGAAGGCCTGATCGGAATGCTCACCGTCCTCGGAATCCTCGTCCTGCTCGTCCTCCCCTCGGTGTTCGGCATCGTGCACGACCGCCGCGTCGACCGTCAGCTCCGGGAGGCCGAACGCGGCGCCCCGGACCGCGCCCCGGGCTCGCCGTCGCCGCGGGCCCGTACGGAGCGCGCCCTGGGCGGGATCTCGGCCGCGGACGTCACCCGGGCGGCGTGAGCGAGCGCGCCGCCCGCCCAAGGAAAACCCGGCGGCCCCCGTCGCTCCCCTCCGGCACACTGCGGGGCATGGACATCGTGATCAGACGGGCGGAGCCCGCGGAGTACCCGGCGCTGGGGGAGATCACCGCGCAGGCCTATCTCGGGGACGGGCTGCTCGACTTCGGCGGGGGCGACCCGTACCTCGCCGAACTGCGCGACGCCGCCGGGCGGGCCGCCGCGGGCGAGGTGCTGGTGGCCGTGGAGGTCGCGGGGTCGCCGGGAGCGCCCCGCGGCCGGCTCCTCGGTGGTGTGACCTTCGTACCGGCCGGCGGACCCATGGCCGACATCGCAGGCGCGGGCGAGGCCGAGATACGGATGCTGGCGGTCGCGAAGGAAGCCCGCGGCCGGGGCGTCGGCACCTCTCTCGTACGCGCCTGCGTCGAACGCGCACGGGCCACGGACGGCTGCGCGAGCGTCGTCCTGTCCACCCAGCGCACCATGCGCAGCGCCCATCGCGTCTACGAGCGGCTCGGTTTCACCCGCACCCCCGCCCGGGACTGGAACCCCCTCCCGCAGCTGGACGACATCACGCTCCTCACCTACGAACTGACGCTCTGACACACGCCGACACAACATGTAGGGGTGCTTCCGGAGCCCGGCACAAGATGTATGCTCATGCTCGCTGTCGTCGCAGGGGAATCCGGTGCAAATCCGGAACTGTCCCGCAACGGTGTACTTGTACGCGTATGCCCGCATGCCGTCGTACAAGAGTCAGTCCGAGGACCTGCCGACAGCGCGCCCAGACCGTCCGGTCCGGGCGCATGACGTCCGGGCCTCGTGGAGTGGGCCGGTGGACGCGGCGTGGCGCTGCGCAGAGCGCGTACTCCCGTGTGCCCCGAACCCCTCTCCCCGCAGGCCCCCGTGCCGAGCGAGGGAGAGCCCCACGTGACCATCGCGCCAGCCGATCCGGTCTCCGCGACAGGGACCGCGACAGGGTCCGCGACAGCGCCCCGGGTCCAGCAGGACAGGGCCGAGACCGACGGACCGGGAGCCGCGCTGCTGCGGACCCTGACCGACTTCACCGTCGACCTCCCCGGCGCCGACCCCGGCAAGGTCGCCGCCGCCGCACTGCGCGGCAGGTCCGCCGCCGCGGACGAGCCTGAGCTGCGCGAGCTCGCCACGGAGGCGGCCGCGGGTCTCATCTCCGAGGACCCGGTCTACTCGAAGCTGGCCGCGCGGCTGCTCACCGTCGGCATCGCCGAGGAAGCCGCCTCGCAGGGCGTGCGCTCCTTCTCCGAGTCGGTCGCCGTCGGCCACCGCGAGGGCCTGATCGCCGACCGCACGGCCGAGTTCGTACGTGCCCACGCGGCCCGGCTCGACGCGCTGATCGACCTCGAAGGCGACGACCGCTTCGGCTACTTCGGACTGCGCACCCTGCACAGCCGGTATCTGCTGCGGCACCCGATCACCCGGTCCGTCATCGAGACGCCCCAGCACTTCATGCTGCGGGTGGCGAGCGGTCTCGCCGAGGACACCGGGCCCGATCCCCGGGCGGGCACCCGCTCGGTCGACGAAGTGGCGTCCCTGTACCGGCTGATGAGCCACCTCGACTACCTGCCCTCCTCGCCCACCCTCTTCAACTCCGGTACGCGGCACCCCCAGATGTCGTCCTGCTACCTCCTCGACTCCCCGCTGGACGAGCTGGACTCCATCTACGACCGCTACCACCAGGTGGCGCGCCTCTCCAAGCACGCGGGCGGCATCGGGCTCTCGTACTCCCGGATCCGCTCCCGGGGTTCACTGATCCGGGGCACGAACGGCCACTCGAACGGCGTCGTCCCCTTCCTGAAGACCCTCGACGCCTCGGTCGCCGCGGTGAACCAGGGCGGCCGGCGCAAGGGTGCCGCCGCGGTCTACCTGGAGACCTGGCACTCCGACATCGAGGAGTTCCTGGAGCTGCGCGACAACACCGGTGAGGACGCCCGGCGTACGCACAACCTGAACCTCGCGCACTGGATCCCGGACGAGTTCATGCGCCGGGTGGACGAGGGCCGTGACTGGTCGCTGTTCTCTCCCTCGGACGTGCCTGAGCTGGTCGACCTGTGGGGCGACGAGTTCGACACCGCGTACCGCGGGGCGGAGGCCGCCGGGCTCGCGAAGAAGACCATCCCGGCCCGCGATCTGTACGGCCGTATGATGCGCACCCTCGCGCAGACCGGCAACGGCTGGATGACCTTCAAGGACGCCGCCAACCGCACGGCCAACCAGACGGCGCTGCCCGGCCACACCGTCCACTCCTCGAACCTGTGCACCGAGATCCTGGAGGTCACGGACGACGGGGAGACCGCGGTCTGCAACCTCGGCTCGGTCAACCTGGGCGGCTTCGTCGACGCCGGCACGCAGGACATCGACTGGGAGCGGCTTGACGCGACGGTCCGTACCGCCGTGACCTTCCTCGACCGGGTCGTCGACATCAACTTCTACCCGACCGAGCAGGCGGGCCGCTCCAACACCAGGTGGCGGCCGGTCGGTCTGGGCGCGATGGGCCTGCAGGACGTGTTCTTCAAGCTGCGGCTGCCGTTCGACTCCCCGCAGGCGCGGGCGCTCTCCACCCGGATCGCCGAGCGGATCATGCTCGCCGCGTACGAGGCGTCCGCCGACCTCGCCGAGCGCAACGGCCCGCTGCCCGCCTGGGAGAAGACCCGTACGGCCCAGGGCGTGCTCCACCCGGACCACTACGACGTCGAGCTCAACTGGCCGGAGCGCTGGGCGGCCCTGCGCGAGCGGATCGCCGCCGTCGGCATGCGCAACTCGCTGCTGCTCGCGATCGCTCCCACCGCCACCATCGCGTCCATCGCGGGCGTGTACGAGTGCATCGAGCCGCAGGTGTCCAACCTGTTCAAGCGCGAGACCCTGTCCGGCGAGTTCCTCCAGGTCAACTCCTACCTGGTGGCCGAGTTGAAGAAGCTCGGCGTGTGGGACGCGCAGACCCGGGAGGCGCTGCGCGAGTCGTCCGGCTCGGTGCAGGGCTTCACCTGGGTCCCGCAGGACGTGCGCGACCTGTACCGCACGGCGTGGGAGATCCCGCAGCGCGGCCTGATCGACATGGCCGCGGCCAGGACCCCGTTCCTGGACCAGGCCCAGTCGCTGAACCTGTTCCTGGAGACGCCGACCATCGGCAAGCTCTCCTCGATGTACGCGTACGCCTGGAAGTCGGGCCTGAAGACGACGTACTACCTGCGCTCGCGCCCGGCGACCCGCATCGCCCGCGCCGCCCGGGCCCAGGCCCAGACGCAGGCCCAGCCCGAGCCGCAGCCCGCGAAGGCCATTCCCGTCCAGCAGGCCACCGATCCGGACGCGATCGCCTGCTCCCTTGAGAACCCCGAGTCCTGCGAGGCCTGCCAGTAATGACCACCGCACCTGACGCACCAGAGAAGACCGACAACAACGATGTGGCCGTGAAGGCCGTGAAGGCCGAGAAGAACCTCCTCGACCCGGGCTTCGAACTGACCCTGCGCCCCATGCGCTACCCGGACTTCTACGAGCGCTACCGGGACGCGATCAAGAACACCTGGACCGTCGAGGAGGTCGACCTCCACTCGGACGTCACCGACCTCGCGAAGCTGACACCGGGTGAGCAGCACATGATCGGCCGACTGGTCGCGTTCTTCGCGACGGGCGACTCGATCGTGTCGAACAACCTGGTGCTGACGCTGTACAAGCACATCAACTCCCCGGAGGCCCGGCTGTATCTGAGCCGCCAGCTCTTCGAGGAGGCCGTGCACGTCCAGTTCTATCTGACGCTGCTCGACACCTATCTGCCCGACCCGGCGGACCGGGCCGCCGCCTTCGACGCCGTCGAGAGCATCCCGTCCATCAGGGAGAAGGCCGAGTTCTGCTTCAAGTGGATGGACTCGGTGGAGAAGCTGGACCGGCTGGAGACGAAGGCCGACCGCCGCCGCTTCCTGCTGAACCTCATCTGCTTCGCCGCGTGCATCGAGGGGCTGTTCTTCTACGGGGCCTTCGCGTACGTCTACTGGTTCCGCAGCCGGGGTCTGCTGCACGGCCTGGCGACGGGCACCAACTGGGTGTTCCGCGACGAGACGATGCACATGTCCTTCGCTTTCGAGGTGGTCGACACCGTCCGCAAGGAGGAGCCGGAGCTCTTCGACGACGAACTCCGCCGGCAGGTCACCGACATGATGCGCGAGGCGGTCGAGGCGGAGCTGCAGTTCGGGCGCGACCTGTGCGGTGAGGGCCTGCCGGGCATGAACACCGAGTCGATGCGCCAGTACCTGGAGTGCGTGGCGGACCAGCGTCTGCAGCGCCTCGGCCTGGAGCCGGTCTACGGCTCCGAGAACCCGTTCTCCTTCATGGAGCTGCAGGGGGTCCAGGAGCTGACCAACTTCTTCGAACGCCGGCCGTCGGCGTACCAGGTCGCGGTGGAGGGCTCGGTGTCGTTCGACGACGAGTTCTAGGCCGCAGCACGACGCCGGAGGGGCTGATTCTCAGGAGAACCAGCCCCTCCGGCGCCTTCTTCCAGCCCCTCCGGCGTTTGAGGAGCGGGGGTCCGGGGGCGGAGCCCCCGAGTGAGTGACGGGATCGGGCAGGGGCGGCGGGGGCGAAACCCCTAGTGGCTGCTCCCGGCCGTGGCCGGCGGCAGCTCCACCTGAACCCCCTTGTCCCCCGCGTCGACCGTGTAGTCCGCGGGCGACGTCTCATCGACACCCTCGGGAGCCTTCACCGCCCGCAGGACGAACGTCAGCACCACGGTCACGATCACGTTCAGCACGATCGCCGTCATGCCGATGTACCCGATCTCGCCGATCCCGGGGATCTCGTCCGAAGAGCCACCGAAGTGCTTCTGCGTCGGCGAGGCCACCCCGTACGCGGCGATCGTGCCGTACGCCATGCCGACCGCCCAGCCCGCGAGCAGCGCCCACCGGTGGAACCAGCGGGTGAACAGGCCACCGACCAGCGCCGGGAAGGTCTGCAGGATCCAGATGCCGCCGAGCAGCTGGAAGTTGATCGCCACGGTCTTGTCCATGGTCAGGACGAAGACGAGCGCGCCCACCTTCACAAGGAGCGAGACCAGCTTGGAGACCTTGGTCTCCTGCGCGGGCGTCGCGTCGGGCTTGATGAAGTCCTTGTAGATGTTGCGGGTGAACAGGTTCGCCGCCGCGATGGACATGATGGCCGCCGGCACCAGCGCGCCGATGCCGATCGCCGCGAAGGCGACCCCCGCGAACCAGTCGGGGAACATGGTCTCGAAGAGCTGCGGGATCGCCAGCTGCCCGTTGTCCACCTTGATGCCGGCCGCGATCGCCATGAAGCCGAGCAGCGCGAGCAGGCCCAGCATCAGCGAGTACAGCGGCAGGATCGTGGTGTTGCGCCGGATCACCTCACGGCTGCGGCTGGACAGCGTCGCCGTGATCGAGTGCGGGTACATGAAGAGGGCCAGCGCGGAGCCGAGCGCGAGCGTCGCGTACGTCCACTGGCCCGCCTCACCCGGTGCCAGGGCGCCGCGTGGCGCGCCGGTCGCGGGGTTGGTCTGGCTGTAGGCCTCACCGGCCTTGGCGAAGATCTCGTCGAAGCCGCCCAGCTTGATCGGGATGTAGATGATCGCGACCGTGATGACGATGTAGATCAGCGTGTCCTTGACGAACGCGATCAGGGCGGGTGCGCGCAGCCCGGACGAGTACGTGTACGCGGCCAGCACGGCGAAGGCGATGAGCAGCGGCAGGTCCTTGACGAACCAGTTGGTGTCCTCACCGCCGCCGACGCCCATCACGTCGAGGACGGCCTGGATGCCCACCAACTGCAGTGCGATGTACGGCATCGTCGCGAGGATGCCGGTGACGGCGACCGCGAGCGACAGCCCCTTCGAGCCGAAGCGCCCGCGCACGAAGTCCGACGTCGTCACGTACCCGTGCTTGTGCGACACCGACCAGAGGCGGGGGAGGAAGGTGAAGATGAGGGGGTAGACCAGGATCGTGTAAGGGACGGCGAAGAAGCCCGCCGCGCCCGCCGCGTAGATCGCCGCCGGGACCGCCACGAACGTGTAAGCCGTGTAGAGGTCGCCGCCGAGCAGGAACCAGGTGACCCAGGTGCCGAACGATCTTCCGCCCAGGCCCCATTCGTCGAGGGTCTGTTCGTTGGCGGACCGGCGCCAGCGCGAGGCCATGAAGCCCATGACCGTGACGGCCAGGAAGAAGAAGATGAAGACGGCGAGTGCCACGCCGTTCACGCCGTCCTTCATGCGGACACGCCCCCGTTCTGCGACTTGCGGGCGCGCTGGTCACGGTTCCACAGGAAGTACGCGGTCATCGTGAGCGCGGTCGAGATGAGCACCCACAGCATCTGGTACCAGTAGAAGAACGGGATGCCGATGAAGGTGGGGTCGACCTTCGCGTACGACCCCACCCAGAGCAGTGCCACGAACGGCGCGATCAGGCAGAGGGCGATCACCACCCGGACCGGTGTCACCACCGGCGGATTCCCCTCGGGCGCTCCTGGCGCATCCGGTGTTTCTGACATACGGCGGCTCCGTCCCCTCACTGATCACCTGTGCAACGCGCAGGAAATCTAAGGGACGTTTCCGCTTTATGGAACCCCTGTCCGCATAACGGATGTGCCGCGCCGCTCGCTCGACACCATGCCGGACAGCGGCTCTGAGAACGGCTTCCGACAGCAGCCCTCAGCAGCAGCGGAAACCCCGCCGGGGATCCTCCTCCTGACGGTCCGTGCGCATCCGCTCGAACGCACGCCGCGAGGGCACATCGGCATCGGGCCGGTCCCTGCGCACATGCGCGACGTAACGGTCGTACGCGGACTCGTCGGTGAACTCCCGTACGTACCAGCGCACGCCTCTCACCGCCTTAACCGCCTGGTGCAGCGCCGACCGCATCGCGTACCTCCTCCTTCTCCTCCTTGGTCGGGATCAGCCCGGCCGGAGCGACGATCTGCGACTCGACGTACGGTGCCTCGCTGAGGGTGGAGAGCGCGGGACGGCGTACATGCCGGATGCACACCCTCGTCGCGTCCACGATCACGATCACGATGAGCAGGGCGAGCGCCGCCGTGAGGACGCCGTCGACCGTGGAGTTCGTGACGATCGTGTGCATGTCGTCCATGTTCTTGGCGGGCGCGATGACCTCGCCCCGGTCGATGCCGCCCTGGTAGACCGAGCGTTGCTCGAAGAAGCCGACGCGCGGGTCGCCGGAGAAGACCTTCTGCCAGCTCGCGGTCAGGGTGACGGTGGCGTCCCAGACGAGTGGGATGCCGGTGATCCAGGCCCACTTGAGGCGGCCGGACTTCACCAGCAGGGTCGTGCAGACCGCCAGGGCGACGGCGGCGAGGAGTTGGTTGGAGATGCCGAAGATCGGGAACAACTGGTTGATCCCGCCGAGCGGTTCATGGACGCCCACCCACAGGAAGTAGCCCCACAGACCGCAGACGATGCCGCTCGTGATGACGAGTCCGGGCTTCCAGCTCACGTTCTTGAAAGGTTTGTAGAGGTTGCCCAGGGTGTCCTGGAGCATGAAGCGGCCCACCCGGGTGCCCGCGTCCAGCGCGGTCAGGATGAACAGCGCCTCGAACATGATGGCGAAGTGATACCAGAACGCGCGCAGGCCGTTCCCGGTGACCTCGGAGAAGATCTCCGAGACGCCGACCGCGAGGGTGGGCGCGCCGCCGGTCCGCGAGAGCAGGGACGCCTCCTCGACGTTCTTCGCCGCGGCGGCCAGGTCCCCGGGGGAGATCTGGTACCCCCAGCCGCCCACGACCTGTGAGGCGTTCTGGACCGTGTCCCCGATGACCCCGGCGGGCGCGTTCATCGCGAAGTACAGCCCCGGATCGATGACGGACGCCGCGACCAGCGCCATGACGGCCACGGCCGACTCCATGAGCATGGAGCCGTACCCGATCATCCGGACCTGCGTCTCCTTCTGGATCATCTTCGGCGTCGTACCGGAGGAGATCAGGGCGTGGAAGCCGGAGAGCGCACCGCAGGCGATGGTGATGAAGACGAACGGGAAGAGCGAGCCCGCGAAGACCGGCCCGTCGCCCTGCGAGGCGAAGTCCGTCACCGCGTCCATCTTCAGGGTCGGCAGCGTGACCACGACACCGAGCGCGAGCAGCACGATCGTGCCGATCTTCATGAAGGTGGAGAGGTAGTCGCGCGGCGCCAGCAGCATCCACACGGGCAGGATCGACGCGATGAACCCGTACGCCACCAGCCAGACGACCAGTGTCGAGGGCGCGAGCGTGAACGTGCCGGCCCAGGACGACTCGGCGACCCAGCGTCCGGCGACCAGCGCGAACAGCAGCAGCGCCACACCGATCAGCGAGACCTCGGTGACCCGGCCGGGCCTCAGGACGCGCAGATAGAAGCCCATCAGCAGGGCGATCGGGAACGTCATCGCGATGGAGAAGGTGCCCCACGGCGACTGGGCGAGCGCGTTGACGACGACCAGCGCGAGCACCCCGAGCAGGATGATCATGATGGCGAAGGCGGCGACCAGGGCGGCCGCGCCGCCGAACGGGCCGATCTCCTCGCGCGCCATCTGCCCCAGCGACCTGCCGTCCCGGCGGGTGGAGAAGAACAGCACGATCATGTCCTGGACCGCGCCCGCGAAGATCACGCCGACGATGATCCAGATGGTGCCGGGCAGATACCCCATCTGCGCGGCCAGCACGGGCCCCACCAGCGGCCCCGCGCCCGCGATCGCCGCGAAGTGGTGGCCGAGCAGCACCCGCCGGTCGGTGGGATGGAAGTCGATGCCGTTGTTGAGCCGCTCGGCGGGCGTGGCCCGGGTCTTGTCGACCTTCAGGACCCTGTAGGCGATGAACTTCGCGTAGAAGCGATAGGCGATGGCGTACGAGCCGAGGGCGGCCGCGACCATCCAGGCGGCCGAGACCTCCTCGCCCCGCGAGAGCGCGAGCACGGACCACCCGGCCGCGCTCACCAGCGCGACGAGGGTCCAGATGACGATGCTGCGAGGAGTTGCCTTACGAGGTCTGTCGCTGTGCACGGGTCGTCCTCCCGTCCATGGATGACGGGAGGACGGTAGAACAGGACGAGCACCAACGCCACACCAGGCACGGTCTCTTGTCTTGAGACGCGGGGAACGGCGCAATCCTTTAGGGGCGCGGGGCTGTGTCGATATGCGGCTCCGCCGCGTGGGCGCGACCAGCCACAAGGCACCCGCCCCCGACAACGCCCCCGCGCACCTACTCCGTGGGCCTCTTCAACCGCGCAACGAACTTGTACCGATCCCCCCGGTACACCGACCGCACCCACTCCACCGGCTGCTCATCCTTGTCCAGCGAATGCCGCGACAACATCAGCATCGGCAACCCCACATCCGTCCCGAGCAACCCCGCCTCCCGAGGAGTCGCCAGCGACGTCTCGATCGTCTCCTCCGCCTCCGCCAGATGCACGTCGTACACCTCGGCCAACGCGGTGTACAGCGACGTGTACTTCACCAGCGACCTCCGCAACGCGGGAAACCGCTTCGCGGACAGATGCGTCGTCTCGATCGCCATCGGCTCCCCGCTGGCGAGCCGCAGCCGCTCGATCCGCAGCACCCGCCCCCCGGCCGTGATGTCGAGCAACTCCGCGAGCGCGTCGTCCGCGGTGATGTAGCCGATGTCCAGGAGCTGCGAGGTCGGCTCGAGCCCCTGCGCCCGCATGTCCTCGGTGTACGAGGTGAGCTGCAGCGCCTGCGACACCTTCGGCTTCGCGACGAACGTGCCCTTGCCCTGGATGCGTTCGAGGCGCCCCTCGACGACCAGCTCCTGGAGCGCCTGGCGCACCGTCGTGCGCGAGGTGTCGAACTCCGCGGCGAGCGTGCGCTCGGGCGGTACCGGCGTACCGGGCGGCAGCGTGTCCGTCATGTCGAGCAGGTGCTTCTTGAGGCGGTAGTACTTGGGCACGCGCGCGGTACGGATGGGGGCCCCACCCTCGTTCTCCGCACTGCTGACGTCGGTGCTCATACTCTGCCTTCCCGGCTCCGGGTGCCGTCGCGGCCGATGTACGCGCCGGCCACGGCTCACATCGTGGCACGCCCAGTCGTGCGAGTGTCCTCCCCGCACGCTGCGTGATCCCCTCTATATACCGTCGGGGTCCCTTTTGGTCTAGTCCACCAGGAGGCCGGGGCAGGTGGCGGACCCTGTCATGACCTGCGCACGCGTACGGCCGTACCCGCGCGCGAGTGTGTCCGATCTGCCGCGCGTGCAGTGAAAGGTCCCTGCATATGTAGGTCCCGTAACGGACGGTCGGGAGGGCCTTTTCCACCCTTGACACCCTTCTAGGTCTAGGCCAAGCTCCCCGTACTGGTCTAAACCATTGAGGACCAGGTCCCAGCCCCACGGGCAGTACTCGTCGTAAGTCACGCGGTGGGCAGGGGGGTTGCTGGCATCCCTGAGGAGGATGACGTGAATCGCAAGCTCATCGCGGCCGTCGGTGTCGCGGGCATGTTGATGTCGGTCGCTGCCTGTGGCGGCGACGACGGTGACGGTGGCGGCAAGGCGGGGGCCGACGGTTACAAGGGTCAGACCCTGACCGTCTGGGCCATGGACGGCTCCACGCCGCCCGGCTGGACCAAGGACCTCACGGCGGCCTTCGAGAAGAAGACCAAGGCCAAGCTGAAGTTCGAGACCCAGCAGTGGAACGGCATCCAGCAGAAGATCACCACCTCGCTCTCCGAGGAGAACCCGCCGGACGTGCTGGAGGTCGGCAACACCCAGACCCCCGCCTACGCGGCCACCGGAGGCCTCGCCGATCTGAGCGACCTCAAGGCGGAGATCGGCGCCGACTGGACCAAGGCCCTCAACGAGTCCTCGGTCTTCGACGGCAAGCAGTACGCCGCCCCGTGGTACTTCGCCAACCGCGTCGTCATCTACAACAAGAAGGTCTGGGCCGACGCCGGCATCAAGGACACCCCCAAGACGCGGGCCGAGTTCCTCGACGCCCTCAAGACCATCGACAAGAAGACCGACGCCGAGCCGATCTACCTGCCCGGCCAGAACTGGTACTTCTTCGACGGCCTGACCATCGGCCAGGGCGCCGACCTGGTGAAGAAGGAAGGGGACAAGTACGTCTCCAACCTCGCGGACCCGAAGGTCGGCAAGGCCATGGAGATCTACCAGGACTACCAGTCCTACTCCAAGGCCCCCAAGGACAAGGACGAGGCCACCCCGCAGCAGGCCGAGGTCTTCGCCAAGGGCGACGTCGGCGCCTTCGTCGGCATGGGCTGGGAGGCCGGCACGGCCATCGCGGCCAACAAGAAGATAGAGAAGGACATCGGCTACTTCACCATCCCCGGTGAGACGGCCGACCAGCCCGAGGGTGTCTTCCTCGGCGGCTCCAACTTCGCGGTCGCCGCGGGCAGCAAGAAGCAGGAGCTCGCCAAGGAGTTCCTGAAGCTCGCCCTGTCCGACAAGTTCGAGGGCGCGCTCGCCAAGGAGAACGGCGTCATCCCGAACAAGGAGTCGCTGCAGACCAACCTCGTGGGCAACGGCGCGGCCGAGGCCGCAGCCCCCGCCGCGGCCGGCGGTGGCACCACCCCGCTGATCCCCGAGTGGGCCGCCGTGGAGAACGACCCGAACCCGGTCAAGGCCTACATGACCGCGGTTCTGAAGGGTAAGTCGCCGGCCGCCGCCGCCAAGCAGGTCGAGGCCGAGATCAACAAGCGGCTCGCGCAGAGCAACTGATCACCTTCGTGCCGGGGACGGCCTGCCCGTCCCCGGCACGACGGCGCATCGAACTGCGATCCCCCGACGGTGGAAGAGATGGCGAGCATGTCAGTGCAGACCCAACGCACGGACACAGGCACGGCCGCGGCGCCCGGTGTCCGTAAGACCGACGTACCCCCGCCCACCGAGGGCACAGGCACGGGCCCGGCCAGAAGGCGCGGCGGTGCGTCCGCCCCGTATCTGCTTCTGCTGCCCGCGCTGCTCGCCACGCTGATCCTGCTCGGCTGGCCGCTGATCAAGAACGGCATGCTGTCGTTCCAGAACCTCAACCCGCGCCAGCTGATCCTCCACCTCACCGAGTGGAGAGGGTTCGACAACTACACGGACGTCCTGAGCAGTTCGGACTTCTGGAAGGTCGTCCAGCGGACGGTCCTCTTCACCGCCGTGAACGTCGTCCTCATCATGGTGCTCGGCACCCTCGTGGGCCTGCTCCTCGCCCGGCTCGGCAAGAACATGCGGCTGCTGCTGATGCTCGGCCTGGTGCTGGCCTGGGCGATGCCGGTGATCGCCGCGACCACGGTCTACCAGTGGCTGTTCGCCCAGCGCTTCGGCGTCGTCAACTGGCTGCTCGCCAAGGCGGGCTGGTCGTCGATGGCCGACTACAACTGGTTCGGCACCCAGCTCTCCACCTTCTCCGTGATCACCCTGCTGATCGTCTGGCAGTCGATCCCGTTCGTGGCGATCAACCTGTACGCCGCCACGACCACCATCCCCAAAGAGCTGTACGAGGCCGCGTCCATCGACGGGGCCGGCACCTGGAAGAGCTTCACCTCCGTGACCTTTCCCTTCATGCGGCCGTTCCTGTGGGCGACGACCTTCCTGGAGGTCATCTGGGTCTTCAAGGCGTTCCCGCAGATCTTCGCCATCAACAAGGGCGGCCCCGACCGGCTCACCGAGACCCTGCCGATCTACGCGTTCGTCGAGGGCCCCGGCAACCAGCACTACGGGATGGGAGCGGCGATCTCGTTCCTGACGATCCTCATCCTGCTCGGCCTGACGGCCTACTACCTGCGTACCGTTCTCAAGCAAGAGGAGGACGAGCTGTGAAGCGCTCTCCGATGGCCCGGCTGTGGCCCAACGCGACCGCCGTCGTCCTCTTCGTCGTCTTCGCGTTCCCCGTCTACTGGATGTTCGCGACCTCGCTGAAGCCGACCGGCGACATCATCTCGGACGACCCGGTCTTCGTGCCGACCGACATCACCTTCGACCACTTCCGGCGGGCCCTGGACGCGGACCACTTCTGGACGCTGGTCGGCAACTCCCTGACGGTGACCGTCCTCGCGGTGGTCTTCTCCCTCGTCATCGCGCTGCTCGCGTCGTTCGCGCTGGCGCGCATGCGGTTCAAGGGCCGTCGCGGATTCCTCCTGACCTTCATGATCGCGCAGATGGCGCCGTGGGAGGTCATGGTCATCGCGATCTACATGATCGTGCGCGACGCCGACCTGCTCAACAGCCTCGTACCGCTCACCGTCTTCTACATGATCATGGTGCTGCCCTTCACCGTCCTGACGCTGCGCGGATACGTCGCCGCCGTGCCGAAGGAACTGGAGGAGTCGGCGATGGTGGACGGCTGCACCCGCAGACAGGCCTTCGTGAAGGTCATCTTCCCGCTGCTCGCCCCGGGTCTCATGGCCACCTCGCTCTTCGGCTTCATCACGGCGTGGAACGAGTTCCCGCTGGTCCTGATCCTCAACAAGGACGCGGAGAAGCAGACGCTTCCGCTGTGGCTCTCCAGCTTCCAGACGACGTTCGGCGACGACTGGGGCGCGACCATGGCCGCCGCCTCGCTCTTCGCCATCCCGATCCTGGTCCTGTTCGTCTTCCTCCAGCGCAAGGCCGTCAGCGGACTGACCTCCGGCGCCGTGAAGGGATAACGCCACCCGATGACCACCATCACCTCCGGCACGGACACGCTCACGCGTGACGCCCTCGCCGTCCTGCAGCCCGGCTTCACCGGGACCTCCGCTCCCTCCTGGCTGCTCCGGCGGCTCGGCGAGGGCCTCGCCTCCGTCGGTCTCTTCGGCCGCAACATCGCCTCCCCCGATCAGCTCTCCTCCCTCACCGCCCAACTGCGCTCGGAACGCGACGACGTACTGGTCGCCATCGACGAGGAAGGCGGCGACGTCACCCGCCTGGAGGCGCGCACGGGGTCGTCGTTCCCCGGCAACCACGCGCTGGGCGCGGTCGACGACGTGGCGCTGACCGAGGCCGTGGCCCACGAACTGGGCCGCCGCCTCGCCGCCTGCGGCGTGAACCTCAACTGGGCACCGTCCGCCGACATCAACTCCAACCCCGACAACCCCGTCATCGGCGTACGGTCCTTCGGCGCTGACACCGCACTGGTGGCCCGGCACACCGCCGCTTACGTCACCGGCCTCCAGTCCGCCGGAGTCGCCGCGTGCACCAAGCACTTCCCGGGCCACGGCGACACGGCGGTCGACTCGCACCACGCGCTGCCGCGCATCGACGCGGACCCGTCGCTCCTCGACTCCCGTGAACTGGCCCCGTTCCGCGCGGCCGTCGCGGCCGGCAGCCGGGCCGTGATGAGCGCGCACATCCTGGTACCGGCCCTCGACCCGGCCCACCCCGCGACCCTCTCCCGCCGCGTCCTCACCGGGCTGCTGCGCGAGGAACTCGGCTTCGACGGGCTGATCGTCACCGACGGCATGGAGATGCAGGCCATCTCCGCCACCTACGGCATCGAACGAGGCAGCGTCCTCGCGATCGCCGCCGGCGCCGACGCCATCTGCGTGGGCGGCGGGCTGGCCGACGAGGCGACCGTCCTGCGACTGCGGGACGCGCTGGTCACCGCGGTCCGCTCGGGCGAACTCCCCGAGGAACGCCTGGCCGACGCGGCGTCCCGCGTACGCACCCTGGCCTCCTGGACGACCGCGACCGCGACCAACGGAGCCACACCGAGCGGAACTTCGCCGAGCGGAACCTCCTCCTCGTCTGCCGACGGCACCGAGATCGGCCTGGTCGCGGCCCGCCGAGCCCTGACCGTCACCCGCGGCCGGCACTACGCACCGGTCACCGAGGCGCCGTACGTCGCGGCCTTCACCCCCGTCGCCAACATCGCCGTCGGGGACGAGACCCCCTGGGGCGTCGCCGCCGAACTGCGCCGCACGCTGCCGGGCACGGCGACCGGCAGCTTCACGGGGGAGGGGGCCGGGGCCGAGGCGCTCACGGCCGCCGGACCGCGCCGTGTGGTGGCCGTGGTCCGCGACGCCCACCGCCACGCCTGGATGGCCGAGGCCCTCGACACCCTGATCGCCGCCCGCCCCGACACGGTCGTGGTCGAGATGGGAGTGCCCCAGGCCCCGCCCCGCGGCGCCCTCCACATCGCCACACACGGCGCGGCCCGCGTATGCGGACTGGCAGCGGCGGAGGTCATCACAGGGGTATGACCTCCCCCTCGTGTCCGCCTTGATGAGGAGGGGTCCCGGATTCTTCCGCGAGAGGAATCCGGCCCCTTCGCACCACTCCCCGGCACCGCGCACCGAGGCTTACCGCCGCGCCGGTTGAGCGGGCGGTCCACCAGGCCGACCAGGCCGCCCTTCTGAGACGGCCCCAAGACGGGCGCCGTCAACCGCAGGAGTGATCGACCCGGCCGACCGAACCGTCATCGTCCGCCGTGCACGACGGCAACGCCCCGCACCGACGGCCTACGACGCCGGCTGAACCCCCACGTCCCGCACCCGCCCCGAACCCCCTCCGCAGCGGACCTACGGCGAAGCCCAGCAACGGTGCCCCGGAACCGCCCCGCAGCCGGTCGACCGCTCTGCCGACGCCGCCAACTCGCGACTCGACCTACAACGTCGTTGCCAGTCCGAGCCCTGAGCCCCGAGCCCGAGCCGAGACCGCTGTCAGATGCCCTGCCACGCAGGCTTGTTGGCGAACGTGTGCCGGAAGTAGTCCGCCAGCTTCAGCTTGGACGCGGCTGCCTCGTCCACGACCACCGTGGCGTGCGGGTGAAGCTGCAACGCGGACGCCGGGCACACCGCCGCGACCGGCCCTTCGACGGTCGCGGCCACGGCATCGGCCTTGCCCTCACCCGTGGCGAGCAGCACCAGGTGCCGCGCTTCCAGGATCGTCCCGATCCCCTGGGTGATCACGTGCTGAGGCACCTGCTCGATGTCGCCCTCGAAGAACCGCGCGTTGTCGACCCGGGTCTGCTCGGTCAGCGTCTTGATCCGGGTACGGGACGCCAGCGAGGAACACGGCTCGTTGAACCCGATGTGCCCGTCGGTGCCGATACCGAGCAGCTGCAGGTCGACCCCGCCCACCTCGGCGAGGGCCCTGTCGTACGCCTCGCATGCCGCCCGTATGTCCTCGGCGGTCCCGTCAGGGCCCATGAACGCCGCCATGTCGAGTCCCAGCGGCTCCAGCACTTCGCGTCGCAGCACGGACCGGTACGACTCGGGATGCTCGGCCGGCAGCCCCACATACTCGTCGAGCTGCGCGACCCGCGCCCGTGAGGCATCCACGGCCCCGGAACCCACCTTCGCGGCCAGCGCCTGGTAGATGGGCAGCGGGGTCGAACCGGTGGCCACGCCGAGCAGAGCGTCGGGCTTGTGCTGGAGCAACTCCGCCATGGCCCCGGCTATGAGCTCGCCACCCGCCTTGACGTCCGAAACGATGACAACTTCCACGCTGGGCCTGCCGTTCTGAAGGGGAACTCACCTGCATATGTGGTATAGACCAATCTACCAGAATGGCCTTCCCCGGTCGCGTCTTCCCGGGACGGTGCCCCAGGCTGCTCAGCTCAGAGATCCCCCCGTCGCGTCCATCCAGTGACCTGTCACCCAGCGACCCTCGTCCGAGGCGAGGAACGCCACCACGTCGGCTATGTCCGCAGGCGTGCCCACCCGTCCGAGCGCCGACAGTGACGCGGCCCGCGCCCAGGCTTCGTCATCCGACCGCAGCCAGCCGGCGTTGGCATCGGTGGCGACGATGCCCGGCGCCACTGTGTTCACGGTGATGCCTCGGGGTCCCAGGACCTTGGACAGGTCCCGCGTGAAGATGTCCAGGGCGCCCTTCGTCATCGCGTACGCCATCTTGTCCGGCATCGCCGCGGTGCGCGCGAGGCCCGATGAGATGTTGACGATCCGGCCGCCGTCACGCATGCGGGTCATGGCGAGTCTGGTGATGAAGTGCGGTGCTTTCACGTTCACCGCGAAGACCCGGTCGTACTCGGCTTCGTCGATCTCGTCGAACGGGCGGGATGTGCCGATCCCGGCGTTGTTCACGAGGATGTCCAGGCCTTTCGCGTGCCGGTCGAACTCCCGCCACAGCTCGTCCGCGTCGCCCGGCGTCCCCAGCTCCGTCCGCAGCGCGAACGCGGAGCCGCCCGCCGCCCGGATCGCGTCCACGGTGGCCTTGGCCGCCGCCTCGTCGCTCCCGTAGTGCACCGCCACCCTGGCTCCGTCCCGCCCGAGCCGCTCGGCGATTCCCCTCCCGATCCCCCTGCTGCCGCCCGTCACCAGCGCGGTCCTGCCCGCAAGCACGCCCATGTCCGCCCCTCCAGATTTCCCTAGCGGTCGCTACAGAAAAAACCGTACACACGACGCGGACATTTCTCTAGCACCCGCTATAAAATCCACTCCATGGTGAACAGGCAGGCAGCCGGCAGACAGGCTGGTCCGGGACCCGAGGCCAGGCCGAAACCCGAGGTCGCAGGGGGATTCGAGGCCGGTCCGGGACCCGGCACCGGTCCGGAATCCGAGATCGGTGCGGATCCTGAGATCGGACGCGGGCCCGGTCCGGGACCCGAGATCGATCAGGATCTCGACACCGGACCGAAACCGGTGGCCACGCCGGGGCCTGCGCCAGGATCCACGCCGGGACCCGTGCGTGGGCCTGCACCGGGTCTCACGCCGGGATCTACGCCCGGACCCGTGTCGGAACCCGCACCGGGACCCGTGCCAGGATCCACGCCGGGCTCGGCGTCAGGACCCGTTCCAGGGGTCGCGGCCACGCCAAGACCCGGACCCAGGCCGCGCGGCCGCGGCCGCCCCCGCTCATTCGACCGTGAGACCGCGCTGGAGAAGGCGATCCTCGCCTTCTGGGAGCGTGGCTACGACGCGACCTCCGTCGCCGACCTCACCGAGGTCATGGGCATCGGCGCCCCCAGCCTCTACGCGGCCTTCGGCGACAAGCGCTCCCTGTTCGAGGAGGTCGTGACCGTGTACGGCACGCGGTACGGCTCCTTCGGTGGCCGTGCGCTCGCGGAGGAGCCGACGGCCCGTGCCGCCGTGGAGCGGATGCTGCGCGAGGCGGCGGCGGAGTGCACCGAGCCCGGCCGTCCGCGCGGCTGCCTGGTCGTCCACGCCGCCACGAACTGCACCAACCCCGAGGTGGAGGGCTTCCTGCGGGAACGGCGCAATGCCAACATCGCCGCCGTCGAGAGCCGGGTGGGAGCCGGTGTCGCCGCGGGCGAACTCCCCGCGGACACGGACGCGGCGGCCCTGGCCCGGCACACCGGCGCCATGATCCAGGGAATGTCCCAGCAGGCCCGGGACGGAGCGACCAGGGAACAACTGGAAGCGCTGGTGGAACTCGCCATGCGAATCTGGCCCCGCCCGTGAACCGCCCGGCGCTAGGCTGCGTGGTGGATGTAGGGCGCCGAGTCACCGGCTCGACTGGATCGATCGGATCAAGAGACAACAACAAACATCCGGCGGCGCATGGACAGTCAGAGTGGTCTAGTCCACAATTGTAAGTAAAGCTTGAGAACGTAACTGCACGATCAAGCCATCGGAATACCACGGTGATCGACGACCACGGGGAACGATCTCCGTGACCGACCACTGAATGACCGAGCCTCCGCCTTCCCCGCACAGGAAGGCGGATCGAGGAGCCGGCGCTCTCTGCCCTGACTGCACCGGATCCTCATCCTTCGGCCGATCGGGACCGCACACCCCGCGGCTGATGTTGCTCCGGGCTGCGGTGCCGGGAGGGCTGAGGGTCCCTCTCAGGCGCCGCGGCCCGCGGGTGTCTCCAGGGGCCCCGCCGATGGCCGATTTCGGGCCTTGTCGTACGCGACGGGTACGCTCACAGAGTGCCCTCCATGAACGACCTCGTACGCCAGCACACCGCACTCGGTGACTCCGACCTCGAGTGGCTGCATCTGCTGGTCTCGGAGTGGCAGCTGCTCTCCGATCTCTCCTTCGCCGACCTCGTCCTGTGGGTCCCCACCCGCGACGGCACCCGCTATGTCTCGGTCGCCCAGATGAGACCCAACACCGGCCCCACCTCCTACCAGGACGACATGGTCGGCCACCTCGTCCCACGCGGCCGCCGCCCCATGCTGGACGCCGCGCTGGACGAGGGCCGGATCGTGCGCGAGGGCGACCCCGAGTGGCGTGAGGAGGTCCCCGTACGGGTCGAGTCCATCCCCGTCCGGCGAGAGGGCCGCGTCCTGGGGGTCATCGCCCGCAACACGAACCTGCTCACGGTGCGCACCCCCTCGCGGCTCGAACTCACCTATCTGCAGAGCGCGTCCGACCTGGCCCAGATGATCGCGGCCGGCTCCTTCCCGTTCCCCAACCAGCAGGTCGACATGGACGCCTCGCCACGTGTGGGTGACGGCCTGATCCGGGTGGACGCGGACGGCGTCGTCCAGTACGCGTCACCGAACGCGCTGTCGGCGTACCACCGACTGGGCCTCGCGGCCGACCTGGTCGGCCACCACCTCGGCCAGACCACCGCCGAACTCGCCCCGTCCCGCGGCCCGGTGGACGAGGCGCTGGCCAAGGTCGCCAGCGGCTGGGCACCCCGCGAGTTCGAGATCGAGAGCAACGACGGCGTGATCCAGCTGCGTGCGATCCCGCTCAAACCCAAGGGCACCCGCGTCGGTTCCCTGGTCCTCCTGCGCGACGTGACCGAACTGCGCCGGCGCGAGCGAGAGTTGATCACCAAGGACGCGACCATCCGGGAGATCCACCACCGGGTGAAGAACAACCTCCAGACGGTCGCGGCGCTGCTGCGCCTGCAGGCCCGCCGCATCGAGTCGGACCGGGGCCGCGAAGCCCTCGAAGAGGCGGTGCGCCGGGTCGGCTCGATCGCGATCGTGCACGAGACGCTCTCCCAGAACCTCGACGAGCGGGTCGAGTTCGACGAGATCGTCGATCGTGTGCTCGCCATGGTCGCCGAGATCTCGCCGGGCAAGGTCGTCGGCCGGCGCACGGGCCGCTTCGGCATACTCGACGCCGAGGTGGCGACCCCGCTCTCCATGGTCCTCACCGAAATCCTGCAGAACGCCCTGGAACACGGCTTCCGTGAAGGCGAGCGCGGCACGGTCGAGGTGTCCGCGGTCCGCGGCGGCACATCGAAGGAGAACCGGCTGCTGGTCACGGTCCAGGACGACGGGGTGGGCCTGCCCGAGGGTTTCGACCCGCACCGCTCGGGCAATCTCGGCCTGCAGATCGTACGGACGCTGGTCGAGGGCGAGCTGGGCGGCACCTTCGACATGGTCGCGGCGCCGGAGCGCGGCACACAGGTCGTACTGGACATCCCGGTCGAGACCCCCAAGTGACGCGAGTAACCCATGTCACGTATGCCGCCTGAGTATTCAAGGCGGTCTGAGTCCCCATCAGCTCCACGCGCCCCTCGCGAACAATTTCGCACCATGACGTCATGGACACACTGAGTGACCCTCGTGGGTTGGCTCGGCGGGGGAGCGGGGCTCGGCCGGCCGCCGAACCCGCGATCGCAAACAGCAATGAGCCCCGGACCACTGAGTGGTCCGGGGCTCACCGTGTCGTTCGGTTGTGCGCATCGGGGGTACTGCGCGGCTGCGGCTCGGGGGCGGGAGATGCGTACTCGCTGTACGCGCCGCCAAGCTCAGGCTGTTGTGGGGCGGGTTGTCAGGCGGAGGCCTGACGGGCCCTGTTGCGAGCGGCGCGGCGCTTCATCGCGCGGCGCTCGTCCTCGCTGAGACCACCCCAGACGCCGGAGTCCTGGCCGGACTCGAGCGCCCACTGCAGACACTGCTCCATGACGGGGCAGCGACGGCAAACGGCCTTGGCTTCCTCGATCTGCAGCAGCGCAGGACCGGTGTTGCCGATGGGGAAGAAGAGCTCGGGGTCTTCCTCGCGGCAAACGGCGTTGTGACGCCAGTCCATGGCTGCTACCTCTCCTTGGTATTACATGCACGTTGCTTGTGAATGTGAACGCTTTCACGAATCCCTCAACAAGTGAAGGGCCGACTACCAGACGGACTGGTGTGGTCCTTTTAAGTGAGGAGGGGTTCCGGCGCTCTGTGGGGGCGATGTTGCGGCCCGTCCCGAGCGCCACGTAGAGACTCGCAAACCTCAGCGGCGGATACAACCCCTACCGGAAAGTTTTTTTTGATTCCTCGGTGTCGACTAGGTCACAGCCGTACTTCCATGGGGTGGATCCTGGCCTAAACGTTCGAGTGGAAGGACTTTAGCCCGTTCCGCTCACACAATCACACGCAGTGCACGGCGAACGCCTGTGAACGCGACGCTCGTACGCAGTCCAAGGTGGTCGCCGTCCATCTGGAGGGGGAGCGGGACCTTCGAATGCAAGGTGAAGTCGGTCAGATCGTGCAGGGACACCGCGTGCTTGCCATGGGGCCCTCGGTCGGGGGACGAAGTGAGCAACTGGGTGCCATACCGGGCAACCGCGGGCGTCGACATACGGCTGAGTCCGAGTACGTCGAGGCCGGTATCGAACGAGGCTTTAGGTGACGCGTACACCGGGCGATTGCCCAGATAGGTCCATGGAGAGGTGTTGCACACTATCGACAGCACCAGATCGGTCACCGGGTCGGAACCCGGCCGCTCCAGCGTGATGGTGCCGCGGCGGCGGTGGGTCTCCCCGAAGAACTGGCGCATCGCCTGGCGCACGTAGAGCGAGTGCGTGGAGCGTTTGCCGCGTTCGCGGTGCTGTTCGACGCGGCCGACCACGCCGGCGTCGAAGCCGAGGCCCGCGTTGAAGGTGAACCAGCGTTTGGGGACACCTTCGTCCTCGCTGCCCGGGGTCCCCGCGGCGAGACCGAGGCCCACCGTGCGCTCCCGGCCCTCGCGCAGGGCGTCCAGGAGGGCGCCTGTCGCCTCGACGGCGTCGTTGGGCAGGCCCAGGGCACGGGCGAAGACGTTGGTGGAGCCGCCGGGTACGACGGCGAGGCCGGGCAGACGGTCGGGGTCGGGGCCGTTGTGCAGCAGGCCGTTGACGACCTCGTTGACCGTGCCGTCGCCCCCGAGGGCCACGACGAGCTCTATGTCCTTGCTCTCCGCGGCCTGCCGGCCGAGGTCTCTGGCGTGGCCGCGGTACTCGGTGGTGACCGCTTCGAGTTTCATCTCGCTCGCCAGTGCGTGGAACAAGACGTCACGCGTGCGTGCGCTGGTAGTGGTTGCTGCCGGATTGACCACGAGAAGTGCACGCATGCGATGCAGCGTACCTACCGCGTGGTACTCGCCCCATACCGAGGTGAGGATCGGATGAGAACCGCAGCACCCGGAGAAAGCCGAGAGGAAGCCCGGACAGAGCCCCGGACAGAGCCCCGGAAAGAGCCCCGGAAAGAGCCCCGGAGAAGCCCGGGGACCGTGGTCCCACGGCCCGGGGGAGAGCCCCGGGACCGTGGTCGGGCAAGGGGTGAGGGATACCCTTCACGGGTGAGCTCTGAGCAGAATCCCACCCCGGAAACCGTTGACGCCGAGCCCCGCCCCGGGCGCCTGACCGCGGCGGCGGCGCTCGCCGCGCTGGAGGGGATCGCCCTTGTCGCGGGGGGCGGCTACCTGCTCGTGATGGGCCTCACGGGTCATCCGGACGACCGCCGTCAGGCCGTCACCGGGGGCGTGACGCTGATCGTGCTCGCCCTGCTGCCCTTGCTGGCCGCGCGAGGGCTGCTCCTGCGGCGCGGCTGGAGCCGGGGGCCGGCGATCATCACACAGATCATGGCGCTGCCCGTCGCGTACAACCTGCTCCAGGCCGACAGCCTGGCCATTCCCGGGGGGATCGCCCTGGCGGTGGTGGCGATCGCGGCACTGGTGCTGATCCTCAACCCCGAGACGACGAGGGCGCTGGGGATCACCGGACCGGGCGGGGCACGGGAACCGGAGTAGTACGGGTCCGCGTACGGGAGTACGGGAGCCGGACGGCTGCGGGCACCCGGGCTGCCGGGAGGCCGAGGCTGCGCCGATGCCGATGCAGTGGCCGGTGCGTGTACCTCCGAGACCGCCGGTGGCGATCGGCGGCGGTCGGCTGGCGTCGGCGGTTCCTCGAAGCCGACCGTGGCCCTCTGGTCCGGCCTGCCCTCCGAGCCTCGGGCCGGGGCGCGCGGATACGTGGGGCGCATGGGCACGTGGCGCGCGCGGGGCGCGTGGCCCAGGGCCGTGCGGTTCCCCGCGCCCCTCACGGGGCGCGAGCCGTGCTGTCTACTCCTCCACCAGCAACTTCTCGCGGAGCTGGGCCAGTGTCCGGGCCAGCAGCCGGGAGACGTGCATCTGGGAGATGCCGACCTCCTGGGCGATCTGCGACTGGGTCATGTTCGCGAAGAAGCGCAGCAGCAGGATGCGCTTCTCGCGCGGGGGAAGGTCCTCCAGGAGCGGCTTGAGGGACTCGCGGTACTCGACGCCCTCCAGGGCCTCGTCCTCCGCGCCCAGGGTGTCCGCGACGGCCGGTGACTCGTCGTCCGTGTCGGGGACGTCCAGGGACAGCGTGGAGTACGCGTTGGCCGACTCCAGGCCCTCCAGGACCTCCTCCTCCGAGATGCCCAGCTTCTGGGCCAGCTCGTGCACGGTGGGGGAGCGGCCGTGCTGCTGCGAGAGCTCCGCCGTCGCCGTGGTCAGCGCGAGCCGCAGCTCCTGCAGCCTGCGCGGTACGCGCACGGCCCAGCCCTTGTCACGGAAGTGCCGCTTGATCTCACCGACGACCGTAGGAGTCGCGTACGTCGAGAACTCGACACCGCGCTCCGGGTCGAACCGGTCGACCGACTTGATCAGGCCGATGGTCGCGACCTGCGTGAGGTCGTCCAGCGGCTCGCCGCGGTTGCGGAAACGACGGGCGAGGTGCTCCACGAGCGGCAGATGTATCCGGACCAGCTGGTTGCGCAGCTCCGCGTACTCCGGGCTGTCGTGGTCCAGCTTGCGCAGCTCGATGAACTTGGCCCGCGCCCCGCTTCGGTTGTGGGGATCGTGCTGTGTACCCGCCGCGCCGCTGTCGGCGTTTCGTTCGTGCTCGTGCTGCTCGCTCATGATCCCGCCCGTCACCCGCCGCCGCCCTTCCAAGGACGTCCCCCCAGACTCCGTCCGGGGGGACCCCCACTGCGCGGCAACGTCTGGATCCTGTCGCCCGTCACTGCCGGAAAGCGCCTCGCGCTCGCCCTTGCCGATCGGCTCGTCCCGAGACGTCCCGGCCGCCGCCGGAGAACTGCCGTCCTCCGGGTGCGGCCGGGCCTGCTGCTCGGGGATGCCGTCGACGCCCTCCGCCAGGCGCCGGGGCCCGCCGGGGCCGCCTTCGCCCTCGGCGGAGAGCTCCCGTGTGCCGCGCTCTTCGTCCCGCACCGGCCCGTCCCCGTTCCTCACGCCGGCCCGGGTCCCGCGCCGCGCTGTTTGTAGAGGCTGATCGAAACGGTTTTGTCGTCGGCCACCGAAGAGGAGACCTTGCCTGCGAGGGCCGACAGCACGGTCCACGCGAAGGTGTCCCGCGCGGGGGCGTGGCCGTCGGTGGTCGGGGCCGAGACAGTCACCTCGAGCGAGTCGTCGATCAGGCGGAAGACACAGCTGAGCACGGAGCCCGGCACCGCCTGTTGCAACAGGATCGCGCATGCCTCATCCACGGCGATGCGCAAATCCTCGATCTCGTCGAGGGTGAAGTCCAAGCGCGCCGCGAGGCCGGCCGTGGCCGTACGCAGCACCGACAGGTAGGCACCCGCAGCCGGCAGCCGGACTTCCACGAAGTCCTGGGTCGCGGGCTCGCCTGCGATCTGGGACACCCTCACCTCCAAGGTGGTACAAGCTCTTTCGGGGGCCGAGGGTCGCCCCCCGGGGTAACGCGCTACGTGGTTCAGCGGTGACGCTATCGCGCTCTCAGGTTTCCTGTCCCCGGGACCCCAACCCCTTGCTGTCACTCATAGTAAACCTATGGATACGCACAGTGGCTAGGGGTCTGCGGGCCCAATTGGGAAGAGGGCGCGCCGGATTGACGTACCCAGACGTCAGAGGGTCGAACCGTCCGGAACCCACGTCACACCAGCACATGGTCGACGAAGCACCAACGCCAGCTCTCGCCGGGCTCGAAGGTTCGCATGATCGGATGCCCCGTCTTCTCGAAATGCTCCGTGGCGTGCCGCAGCGGCGACGAGTCGCAACAACCCACGTGACCGCAGTCCAGGCACAGCCGCAGCTGCACCGGGTGCGTGCCCGCCGCCCGGCACTCGAGACACGTGTCGCTCAGGGGAGCTGGTTCCGTATGCGGCAGCGCGTCGGCGTGCGTGCACTGTTTCATGATTGCCAGATTACGTCGGGTGTGCGGGAATCCGCGCGGAAATGAAAGCGGGCCGATACCGATGCATGTGATGCCCCTGCTCCTGCTGATCGCGGGCAGTGCCGCGGTGGCGGGCGCCGCGCGCCGTACTCCGGTGCCGGCGCCCCTGCTTCTCGTCGCGGCGGGCCTGGTCGTCTCGTACGTGCCCGGGGTGCCCGAGTACACCCTGGACCCCCACATCGTCCTGCCGCTGCTGCTGCCTCCGCTGCTCTACACGGCGGCCACGGACAGCTCGTACCTCGATCTGCGGGCGCAGGTCCGGCCGGTGGCGCTGCTGTCGGTCGGGTACGTGCTGTTCGCGACGCTCGTCGTCGGCTGGGCCGCGTACGTGCTCGTGCCGGACCTGTCGCTGACCGCGGCGCTGGTGCTCGGCGCGGTCGTGGCGCCGCCGGACGCGGTCGCGGCCACGGCGGTGGCGCGCCGGGTCGGGCTGCCGTCGCGGGTCACCACGATCCTGCAGGGCGAGTCGCTGGTGAACGACGCGACCGCGATCACCGCCTACAAGGTGGCGCTCGCCGCCGCCGTCGGGGAGGGCGCGACCTGGGCGGGCGGCATCGGTGAGTTCCTGCTCGCGGCGCTGGGCGGCGTCGGTGTCGGGCTCGTCCTGATGGTGCCGATCCACTGGATGCGCACCCGGCTGACCGAGGCGCTCCTGCAGAATTCCCTGTCGCTGCTGACGCCCTTCTTCGCGTACGCGGTCGCCGAGCAGGTGCATGCCTCCGGAGTGCTCGCCGTGGTCGTCGTCGCGCTCTACCTCGGCCACCGCAACTGGGAGGTCGACTTCGCGACGCGGCTCCAGGAGGAGGCGGTCTGGAAGATGGTCGCGTTCATCCTGGAGTCGGCGGTCTTCGCCCTCATCGGCCTGCAGCTGCCGGTGATCCTCCAGGGCCTCGGCGCGTACGAGGGGTTGAGCGCCGCCTGGTACGCGGTGGCCCTCTTCGGGATCGTCGTGGTGGCCCGCTTCGCCTGGGTGTATCCGGCGACCTTCCTGCCCCGCCCGCTGTCCGCGCGGATCAGGGAACGGGAGGACAACCCCACCTGGAAGGGCCCCTTCATCATCAGCTGGGCCGGCATGAGAGGTGTGGTCTCACTCGCCATCGCCTTCTCGATCCCGCTCACCGTGGACGGCGGCGAGGACTTCGCGGGCCGCGACATGGTCCTCTTCCTGACCTTCACGACGGTCATCGGGACCCTCGTCGTGCAGGGACTGTCGCTGCCACCGCTCATCCGCATGCTGAAACTCCCGGAGCGGGACCAGCAGGCCGAGACACTGGCGGAGGCGAACGCCCAGGCGCAGGCCTCCCGGGCCGCCGAGGGGCGGCTGGAAGAGCTCCTCTCCGACGAGCGCAACACGCTTCCGCCACCCCTGGCCAACCGTCTCCGCACGGTTCTGGAGCGCCGCCGCAACGCCGTCTGGGAACGTCTCGGCCAGGTCAACAGCGTCACCGGAGAGACCGCGGACGACACGTACCGGCGGCTGTCCAGGGAGATGATCAGCGCCGAACGCGAGATGTTCGTGAAGCTGCGGGACGGCCGCTACATCGACGACGAGATGCTGCGGACACTGCTGCGGCGACTGGACCTGGAGGAGGCGGCGGCGTTCAGGGAAGCGACCTAGGCTCCGTCCCAGGGGCGCCGCCGTCCGGGCTGCCCGTGATCACGGCCGCGACCGTCGTCCCGCGCGGGAACGCGCCCTCCTCCGTGAGAGTCATGAGTCCGTACAGCGACTTGGCGACATAGAGACGTTCGACGGGCAGGCCGTGGCGTCGCTCGAAGTCGGCCGCGAACGCGTCGAGTTCGGGAGGCGTACGGGCGTAGCCGCCGAAGTGGAACCGGTCGTCCAGGGACCAGTCGCCGCGCGGGCCGCCGAACGCCTCCTCCTGGAGGGCGCGTATCTCGGCGCCCAGGAAGCCGCCCTTGAGGACCGGCACGCCCAGCGCGCGCCGGCCGGGGGACAGACCCGCGGCCAGGCCCGCCAGCGTGCCGCCCGTGCCGCAGGCCAGCACGGCGATGTCGGCGTGGTCGCGCAACTCCTCACCCAGGGCGGTGCAGCCGCGTACGGCAAGGGCGTTGCTGCCGCCTTCCGGGACCACGTACGCCTCCTCGCAGGCGGTCGCTCGGAGCAGGGCGGCCAGGGTTCCCGGCTCGCTCTTGCGGCGATAAGTCGATCTGTCGACGAAATGGAGCCGCATGCCGTCCGTGGCGCATCGGGCCAGCGACGGGTTCAGGGGGCGGTCGGCGAGCTCCTGGCCGCGGACCACGCCGACGGTGGGCAGGCCCAGGAGACGACCGGCCGCGGCGGTGGCCCGCAGATGGTTCGAGTACGCGCCGCCGAAGGTGAGGACCGTACGGCCGTCGGCCGCGAGGAGGTTCGGCGCCAGCTTGCGCCACTTGTTGCCGATCAGCTCCGGGTGGATCAGATCGTCCCGCTTGAGCAGCAGCCGCACGCCCCGCCGCTCGAAGCGCTCGTCCACGACCTCCTGGAGCGGCGACGGCAGCCGTGGCCGTAGGACGGCGGGGCCGACCGCTTGAGAGCCGGCCGCTTGAGGGTGGGCTGCGCGAGGGTCGCCCGCCGCAGGCCCGCCCGCCGCGGGCGCGAGCACTCCAGGAGTGACTGTTTCGGAGGTGTCGGGGCCGGTCACACCCCCATTGTCGGACATGCGTCCGAGCGACACGCGGGGCTGCGCCGACATCGCACGGTCGACGGCTTCCCCCGGGGAACCCGCTCTGCCCCCCTGGGGACCGCCCCACCCGTCAATTCAGGCGGTCACGGATGCGGGCCCGCATGGCGGCCATCGTGAAGCCGCGTGGGTCGATCTTGCCGGGCTGCCATTCGAGATGACCGATCACCGAGCGCTCGGTCCAGCCGTGGTGGCGGCAGACCGCCGCCGAGACCCGCTCTATGGCCTCCAGCTGGGCCGCCGGCCAGGGATCCCTGCCGTCACCGAGGTTCTCGCACTCGAAGCCGTAGAAATGGCGGTTGCCGTCGGTGTTCGCCTCGTTGTCCGCGGGCAGGGCCGTCTCGGCGATGACCGCCCGCAGTACGTCGTCGTCGCCGAGCCCCGCGTGATTGGCGCGGCCGTAACCGACGAGGTGGACGCGGCCGTCCTTGGTGATGACGCCGTGGCACAGCGGACCCGGCAACCCGCTGTAGCCGTCGCGGCATATCTCGACGGTCCGCAGACTGCCCGACGTCACGGTGTGGTGGATCATCACGCCGTGGACCGAGCCCCAGGGGCCTTGGTGATTGCGGTTGTGATGCCTCCAGTCGCCGACCTCGACGACGATGATTCCTTCCGCCTCGAGCCGGCTCAGAAAGCTGCCCGCGGACATGGGTGGGGCCACGGCCGCCTCCTCACAGGGCGCGACGGCCACCCTTCGTGACCGTCTCGTACCGCTGCTTGTACCCGGAACTCGCCGGGAGGGACCGTGTGTTCGCACGGCGTGCGGGCCGCGCCGCCGACGGCACGGATGAGCCGCCTAGGCGCGCAGGAAGCCGTCCCCGTGCGCCGCGATGTGGCTCTCCAGGGCCTGGAGAGCCTGCTGCGTGGTCTGCGGGGAGCCGCTGCCGCGCTGTTCCGCGAAGTAGGCCGCGCCGAGGCTCTTCAGCAGGTCGTTGCCGGCCCGCTGTGCCTGTACGTCGTCGATCTTCTGCTTGCCCTGCGTGATGCCGCGCTGAGCTTGTTCCTTGGCGCGGTCCAGGAATCCTGCCATTGCCGTCTCCTCCGTAGTCGTCGGTCGTCGGTCGGCCGTGGTTCGTGTTGCCGGGTGAACGGGCGGCCCGATCTTGGAGTTCCTGACGGTCTGATCGGGGGCGCGCGATATGCCCCACTTCTCAAAGATCCATTCCCCCTCTTTCGTGTAATAGCACCAGCACGGTCCGTGATGGAAGTGTTGTCGCCGCAGGCCATTGCACGATGGGGAGGACATTTTCATGTCGGTAGGCGAAGAGATCCGCGCGGACCAGGACCAGCCGCAGAAGAGTCTCGGCACATCCGCAGCGCGGAACCTGGCCACCACCACCAAGTCCGCACCGCAGATGCAGGAGATCAGCTCACGCTGGCTGCTGCGCATGCTGCCGTGGGTGAACGTGCAGGGCGGTACGTACCGGGTGAACCGCAGGCTCAGCTACTCCGTGGGAGACGGCCGCGTCACGTTCGTGAAGACCGGTGACCGCGTCCAGGTGATCCCGGCGGAGCTGGGCGAGCTGCCGGCGCTGCGCACCTACGAGGACCAGGAGGTGCTCGCCGAGCTGGCCCAGCGCTGCCAGCAGCGTGAGTTCGGACCGGGCGACGTACTCGCCTCCTTCGGCAGCCCGGCCGCCGAGGTGTTCCTGCTGGCGCACGGCAGGGTCGAGAAGATCGGCACCGGACCGTACGGGGACGACGCCGTCCTCGGGGTCCTCGCCGACGGCTCCTACTTCGGCGACCAGGCGATCACCGACCCGGACGCCATCTGGGAGTACACGGCGCGTGCGGCCACCGCCTGTACGGTCCTCGCGCTGCCCCGCGCGGACCTCGACCAGATCGCGGAGCGCTCCACGTCCCTGCGCGAGCACCTCAGTCAGCTGCGCGCGATTCCCGAGCAGCGTTCCAACACCTACGGAGAGAAGGAGATCGACCTCTCGGCCGGCCACACCGGAGAGCCGGCCATCCCGGGGACGTTCGTCGACTACGACGCCGCGCCACGGGAGTACGAACTCAGCGTCGCCCAGACCGTGCTGCGCATCCACACCCGCGTGGCCGATCTCTACAACCAGCCGATGAACCAGACCGAGCAGCAGTTGCGGCTCACCGTGGAGGCGCTGAAGGAGCGTCAGGAGCACGAGCTCGTCAACAACCGGGAGTTCGGGCTGCTCCACAACTGCGAGTACGACCAGCGGATCCAGCCGCACGACGGCGTACCCGGCCCGGACGACCTGGACGAGCTGCTCACCAGGCGGCGCGGCACGAAGCTGCTGCTGGCCCACCCGCGGGCGATCTCCGCGATCGGCCGTGAGCTCAACAAGCGGGGGCTCGTCCCCGAGACCCTGGACGTGGCGGGCAACCGCATTCCCACCTGGCGGGGCGTGCCGATCTACCCGTGCAACAAGATCCCGATCACCGAGGCGAGGACGACCTCGATCATCGCCATGCGTACGGGCGAGGCCGAGCAGGGCGTGGTCGGGCTCCAGCAGGCCGGCATCCCGGACGAGATCGAGCCGAGCCTGTCCGTGCGGTTCATGGGGATCAGCGAGCAGGCGATCATGTCGTACCTGGTGACGACGTACTACTCGGCCGCGGTCCTGGTCCCCGACGCGCTCGGTGTCCTGGAGAACGTCGAGATCGGCCGCTGGCGGTGAGCTCCGGTGAACCACGTGCGGTGTCCCCGCCCGCCGGAGCGGGTAGACCACAGGGGTACGCGCCCAGCGTCAGCGGAACCGTCACCGTCCGCGCATCCTCCGAGGCGGATCCATGGGTGAGTTCATGACGGAGACGCGACAGAGCCCGTCGCCCACGGCGGAAGGGTCGCTCCCGCGTCAAGGGGCCGCACCCGTCGGGGAGCACGGTCCGCCCGACGGACAGGACGCGGCCGTCATCCTGGAGCGGGCCCGGTCCGTGGTCGACCCCGAACTGCGCCGAGCCATCGATTCGTTGCCCGTTTCGATGCGGCGGATCGCGCTCTTCCACTTCGGGTGGGAACACGCGGACGGCACCCCGGCGGCGGGGAACGCGGGCAAGGCCATCCGGCCCGCGCTCGTCCTGACCGCGGCCGGGGCACTCGGCGGGCACCGGGCGACAGCCGTCCGAGCGGCCGCGGCGGTGGAGCTGGTGCACAACTTCACGCTGCTGCACGACGACGTGATGGACCGGGACACCACCCGCAGGCACCGGCCCACCGCGTGGGCCGTGTTCGGTGACGCCGACGCGATCCTGGCGGGGGACTCCCTGCAGGCGCTGGCCCATCGGCTGCTCGCCGACGATCCGCATCCGGCGTCCTCGGCTGCGGCCGCGCGGCTCGCGAAGTGTGTCGTGGAGCTCTGTGCCGGACAGCACGAGGACACCGCGATGGAGCGTCGTGGTCCTGACGACATCACGCTCGACGAGGTGCTCGCCATGGCCGAGGCCAAGACGGGGGCACTGCTGGGGTGCGCGTGTGCGATCGGGGCGCTGTACGCGGGCGCCGACGACGCGGATGTCGAGGCGCTCGACGCGTTCGGGCGCGAGGCAGGGCTCGCCTTCCAGTTCATCGACGACGTGATCGGTATCTGGGGGGATCCGAGGCGCACCGGCAAGCCGGCGGGAGCGGATCTCATAGCCCGCAAGAAGTCCCTGCCCGTCGTCGCCGCGCTCGCCTCCGGCACACCGGCCGGCGCCGAACTCGCCGAGCTGTACCGGGTTCCCTACCGGGACGGCGATCTGGAGCGCACGGTCCTCGCCGTCGAGCGGGCGGGTGGCCGTGACTGGGCCCAGATCCAGGCCGCCGAGCGGATGGCACGGGCTCTGGACCACCTGTCCCGGGCCATCCCGGACCCGGAGGCGGCGGGAGGTCTGCTGTCGCTGGCGGAGTTCGTGACGCGCCGGAACGTGTGACGGGGAGGTGCCCGAGGGAGCGACGGCGGGGGATCGAAGGGAGTCGAGGGGGATGAGAGACGGACCAGGGAGGGGTGAGGGGAGGGGCGGGAGACATGTGACGGGAGATCGGTAGAGGGTCCGGCGGGGCCTTGCGCAGCGGCCGGGGGGCGAAACCGGGTGGCGCTCGTGGGGACGCGGCAGCCGAACCGCGGAGTGCCGGGCCGGTCAGGGGAGCCGAGGGGGAGCGGCAACGGCCTGTGGCGCGGGTGGGGGCGGGCAGTTGTTGACCTCGTGTGCTGCCGGCTCGGCTTGAAGGGGCGTCGGCAGGATCGTCCGCCGTGCCGGTCGCAAGGCGGGTGGGGCCCGGCCTGCACGGCTCCGCCGGTGACGGTCTGCCGGTCCGGGAACGGTCGGTCCGGCTCCGCCGGTACGGGAGCGGTCCGGGCGCCGGTTCTGTCGGCTGACGCATCAAGTGGGGGCGTCGGTGCGCCGGCTCCCTCGGCGGTCCGAAGCGGTGCGGCACGTGGGGCCGCCTCCGAGACACCGGAGTTCTCTCCGTCGTGCGGTACCTGACGGCGCGGCGAGGTGGAGGGGTTCCGGTCATGGCGGGTCCCGCGCATCCCCACGGCGTGCGGGACCCGTCACCTCTGCCCGGGGTGATCAGCGGAGTCTCCGGGCCGTGCCGCTCGGCGGCGCTGGTGGCAGGCGTTCAGGTTCGCCGCCGTCCGGGAGGCCCGCGGGGCTCGCGGGGCTCGTGGACGGAAGCGCTGATTCCGGGCCGTCGCCCGGCTGTCGGCCCGACTTCTCCCGCAATATCCTCGAACCATGGCCAGCGATGAACCCGCCTGTCCGGTCTGCAAGCAGCCCGTCGACATGGTCGTGCGTCGGCACAAGACCCTGGGGGTCTTCGTGCCCGTGTGGGCCCCGGGCCCCTGCCACAACTCCCGGTGCGCGAGCTACCAGGAGGGTGACGAGTCCGAGGAGACCCGGACGGGGCCGGACCCGGCGGCCTCCGGCACAGGGACCTCAGGGACCGGGCCAGGGGCAGGGGCGGTGCTCATGGCCGACCCGGGGACGCCCGAGGTGCCCCCGGCAGCCGCGGGACCGGATTCCTGACCCTGGAGTTCCTGACGCCAGGAATTCCTGGCCACTGGACTTCTGAGTTCGGGGATTCTTGGGCCCGCGGAGTCCTGCCGCCGCGGGGTTCCTGGGTCCGGGGCGGCTCCTGGGCCGCGTGGAAGGTTCTTCCGCGCGTGTGTAGAGAACCGCGGGCCCGCTCCGACGTCCCCTGTGAGAACCGCCCACCACGGGCGGTCCCGACCGAAGGAGCGGACCTCATGAAGTACCTCGTGATGATCCAGGGCACGCAGGCGGGCTACGCGGCGCAGCGCGGCACGGCGTCCCCCGGGGCGCCCGCCTGGACCGAGCAGGACCTCCAGGCCATGTACGCGCACATGAGCGCCATCAACAACGACCTCGCCGAGACCGGTGAGATGGTCGACGGCAATGGCCTGACGGAGCCCGCCAAGGCCCGGACCGTCGAGCTGGCCCGGACGGAAAGCCCGTGATCACCGACGGGCCGTACAGCGAGACCAAGGAAGTGCTCGCCGGTTACTGGGTCCTGGACTGCGACAGCCTGGAGCGCGTCACGGAGATCGTGACGCGGATCCTCGAGTGCCCCGGCCCTGAGGGCACGACGGAGTACCCGGTCGTCATCCGGCAGATCTTCGACGTCGGCGGCGACGTGTGAGCCGTCCCCCGAGACATCCGTCGGGAGGTGGGCCGGGGCGCCCGTCGGGTCGTACGGCCGCGATCGGAGGCCTGCTGCGCCACAGCGCGCCGCAGTGCGCTCGTGCGGCGGTACGGGCACTTCGACTCCGCGGAGGACGCCGTGGCGGCTCACGGACGTGCTGCGGCGCTCACCCCGCGCGACGCGTTCACCACGCCGCCGCCCGGGGCGGGCCGCGCCCCGCCCGAGGACGACACGATCGCCCGCGCGCATCTCGTGCCCGAGGCGACGATGGCTGGGGGTCCCCACGCCCTTAAGGCAGTGGGGGAGGATCAGCCGGGCCAAGCAGAAGGTGAAGGGCGCGCGGCCCGGTGGGATGTCTCAACCGCGGGGTGGCCGTCGCGATGGTGCACGGTCCGCGCCCAGCCGCCCGCGCCGCCTACGAGTCGGCGGCAGGCAAGACCCTCAGCCTCCCGGAGCAGCACTACCTCAGAACCCCTGCCGCCCTGAGCCTTCGGCGTGAAGAGCCTCTAGCGTGAAGCCATGGACCTGAAAATCTCGCAGTGCTTCATCGCGGTGGACGACCACGATCGTGCGCTTGCCTTCTACCGTGACGTGCTGGGCCTGGAAGTCCGTAACGACGTCGGTTTCGAGGGCATGCGCTGGGTGACCGTCGGTCCCCCGCTCCAGCCGGACGTGGAGATCGTCCTGGAACCGCCCCTGGCCGATCCGAACGCCCCGGAGGCGGACCGGCGGGCCGTGGCCGAGCTGCTGGCCAAGGGACAGCTCCGGGGTGTCATCTTCACCACGGAGAACTGCGACGCGACGTACGAGCGGCTGCTCGCCGCGGACACCGATGTCGTCCAGGAGCCGATGGACCAGCCGTACGGAGTCCGCGACTGCGCGGTCCGCGACCCCGCCGGCAATCTGCTGCGCTTCACCCAGCGCAAGGGGTGAGCCCTGGGTTCCCGCGCGGCGCCATGGCCGCAGGCGCCGCGGCACGGCGCACCGGGCGTGTGTACAGCTTCGCCACGCAGGCCGGTATCGCCGCGCCCGGTTCGTGCGAGCGGGCCCGGTACGCGCTCGGTGTCTCGCCGACCAGCTCCGTGAAGCGGGAGCTGAACGAACCGAGCGACGAACACCCCACCGCGAAACAGACCTCCGTGACGCTCAGGTCGCCGCGCCGGAGCAGCGCCTTCGCCCGCTCGATGCGGCGCGTCATCAGATAGCCGTACGGCGTCTCGCCGAAGGCCGCACGGAAGCTGCGCTGGAAGTGGCCGGGCGACATCAGCGCGGTGCGCGCGAGCAGGGGCACGTCCAGCGGATCGGCGTACTCCCGGTCCATCCGGTCGCGTGCCTTGCGCAGTCGGACCAAGTCCTCCATGGTCATGCCCTCAGCATCCCACGGCCCACTGACAGCACCCCTGAGCAGGCCGGTCAGTCCGCGGACTGGGAGAGCGACAGGTCGCCGGTGCCGTCCAGCACCTCCCGCGCCACGGCCGAGATCCGGCGCTGACGGGCACGGGCATGGCCGCGGAGCAGCGTGAAGGCCTCGTCCACGCTGATCCGGCGCTGCTGGGCCAGGGCACCCTTGGCCTGCTCGATGAGGATGCGGGACTCCAGCGCGGTCTCCAGCTGCTGGGTGAGCCGCATCTGCCGGCGCAGCTCGCGCTGCTGCACGATCGGGATCGCGGCGAAGTCGGCGAGGGCACGGCCCAGCCTGAGCTGTCCGGGGTCGGGTGTGCCGGGCTCGTCCAGCAGGAGGCTGAGGGCGCCGACCACCTGGTCCCGTACACGCAACGGTGTCGCGGCGACCGAGTGGAAGCCCAGCTGCCGGGCCCGGCGTGCGAAGCGGGGCCACGCCTTGCGCGCGTCGGGGTGGGTGAGGGCGATCCCCTCGACGGGGCGGCCGGTGCGCAGGCAGTCCTGGCAGGGTCCCTCGTCCCAGTCGACGCTGCTTCGCTCCAGACCGCGGGTGCGGGCGTCGGAGCCGGTGACCTCCGCTCTGCCCTCCTGCGGCGCGGCCAGGACGACACCCGCGGCGGCGACGTCCAGCAGGTCCACGCAGCGCTCGGACAAGGTGCGCAGGAAGTGAATGTCGTCGAAGTCGCCCGCCAGGGTGGTGGCGAGCGACACGAAAGCGGCGGCGAAGCGCTCCTCGCGCGGTTGGTTGGGCATTCCGGCGTCCTCCCCCTCTGCCGTGCCTCTCTCCGCCAGTCTGTCGCTCTGGCTCGCACTGTCTGGTTCTGCTTGGTCTTGTCGCTGGGCTTTCTGGTCTTTCTGGGCCTCGACCCGCCAGGACTCGCGGTTGGGTCGGCGTCCATCGGCCTCGATTTTACGACGACGACGGCGAGACATCGACGGTCGACCAGCCGCCGACGACCGTCCGTTCGACGGCAGTCGGCGCGTAGTCGGCCACTGGTCGGCCCGCATCCGGTGCGGCAGTCCTCAGCCGGCCGGGTGCAGCCGCGGGAAAGGAGGCCCGTCGGACGGGTTGGCGACGATCAGCACGGCCAGGTCGGCGAGCTTCATCCGGTTCGTACGGGCGTGGCTGCGCAGTCGCTCGAACGCGGCCTGGACGTCGCAGTCGAAGCGTTCGGCCAGGATGCCCTTGGCCTGCTCGATGACGACCCGGCTGTTCAGCGCGTGCTGCAATTGGTCGGCCCGGACGAGCGCGTCACGCAGCACATCGCGATGGGCCAGTCCGACGGCCGTGGCGTCGGCCAGGAGTTGCGCCCACCGTATGCCCGACGGCTCCAGCCGGCCGTGCTGGTGGTAGAGATCGAGTGCGCCCAGGGGCCGGTCCCGATGGGTCAGCGGCAGGGCCGTGACGGCGGTGAAACCCTCCGCCAGGACGCGGCTCGTGAAGCGGGGCCAACGCGTCCGGCTGTGCGGGTGGGTCATCGGAACGTTGGTCAGGGGTCCTTCGCCACGTGAGACGTCCAGGCAGGGTCCCTCCCGCAACTCGGCCTGAAGGCACTCCAGTCGGCGGGTCCGTTCGTCGGAGGCCGCCATGTGCCCGGGGAGCCCCTCCGGGGCGAGGAGGCTGCAGGCAGCCGCTTCCACACCCGGCACGAGTGCGGTGACCCGCGCGAGCCGCCGCAGCAGGTTCTCCTCGTTCTCGCCCCGCGTCGGCGCGTCGGCCAGGGTCAGCAGGTTCGCGGCCACGTCCTGCGCCCGGCTGGTATCAAGCGGTTCGGTGTTCATCACGTGTCCTGACGGCTGGGATGGGGAGGCCGAGCCGGAACGAACGGCTCCCAGGCGCCCAGATTCCGCCCCTGGAGCCAAGGGGCTGTTGTTCGTTCCACCCGACAGCCAAGCACATGGCGCCACCGCGCCACTACGGCGAGACGAGGGCAGTGGTATCTTCCCGGCCGCGTCCCTTCGGCGACGTGACGCCCTGCGCGCCCCGGACCCGTCTCGAATGGTGGGAACACATGGGCGCGTACGGGGCATACGTCCCTGCGCTCGGTGGCGCCCGGAGCCCGCTGTCCCCGTGCAGCTCGCGCGTGCGACGCCGAGTGGGCTCGTGCGCGGCCGAATTGATGATCCGTCAGGCGCCGCAGTTCATGGCCGGTTCTGCCGAGGCGGCTTCCCCGCGGTACCCGCCCGTCCGGATACCCGAACGCCTTCCGCGCCGCGCCGGGTCCCGTGGTGACCGCGGTGTGGTCGTGCCCCACCGGTCCGGTCGTGCGGCGTCCGACGATCGGCCAGGTCGGGCCGCGCGTACCGGCGTAGGCGACCAGGACCGCCATCGGGTCGGATCACTCTCTGTTCGGCGTAGGGAATCTGGTGCCGGTGCTTCCCGCGGCAGGGACTGTCCGTGATGCGGGTGGAGGGGGGTGGGGCATGGCCTTCCGTGGGCCGTGGGTCGTGCGCCTTGGACCTTCCCCTGTCCCGGAGCCGCACGGGGCCAGGGACAGGGGAAGGCCCGCGGAAGGCCGGACCTCTCCGTCGGCACGTGGTCGGGCCTGTGACCCGTGACGGCGGGTGCGTGGAGGCGTGAGGAGACGACCGGGGCGGTGGCCGAACGGCGCACGGCGGGGGAAGGGCGAGCCGCCCGGTGAAGCGAAACAGGTCGCCGCGTGCCGACGCGTTCGGGCGCGCGGTCCCGTTCGCAGGGACTCTCGCCTCGGTTTCGGCCCATGAGCCGCTGACACACGATGTGCTCTGCCGGGGACCTGGGCACCGGCCACCCTAGGCCCGGCCGGCGGTGCCGAACAGAGGGGCACCGGCCACTCCTGGAACCGCTCCCGCACGGTGCGCGGGCGGCGGCGGCGCGGCCATGTGCCGAGGGGCGTACGCGTCGCCAGTGACACGGGTCGACCGTCAGTACGGCCGAAATCAGTACGAGTCGGAACCTGAACGAGTCGGAAGCGGCGGCGGAGGACCAGACTGGGACGGGCGCGAGAGCCGTGGTGCGACAGGACGCGACGGGCGGGCGACGGTCTTCCCGGGTGCCGGCGTGGGCGATACTGATGGATCATGCTGCTGGCCGTGAGACCGGGCGGAGGTGAAGCCGATGCGACCTGAGAACCGTGGCGGTGGGAACGAAATGCCCGACCGTATACAGCCGTCCGACGCGGAGGACCGCCGCCGGGTCACCGAAGCCTTCACCTCCCTGACCTCGTCGGCCCAGGTGAAGCGAGTGCCCGAGCTGCTGTGCCGGGCCTGCGTGGACCTGCTCCCGGTCACCGGCGCCTCGATCTCGATCACCGGAAGCAGGACCGCACGGGCGCTGTGGTGTGCCAGCGACGACACGGCGGCGCGCCTCGCCGAAGCGCAGTACACGCTGGGTGACGGCCCTTGTCAGAGCGCTCTCGACCGGGCCGCTCCGGTGCTCGCCCCGGATCTCACCGAGGGCCGCGACGCCCGGCGCTGGCCGGTCTTCGCCCACCAGGCCGTCGACCTGGGGGTCAGGGCGGTCTTCTCGCTGCCGCTCGGCGCCGGCGCGCTCGCCATCGGCACTCTCGACCTCTACCGGAACACCGCCGGGCCACTGTCTCCACGGGAGCTGCGGATCGCGCTCCTGGCGCGGGACGCCGTCACGTTCGCCGTGCTCAATCTCGAAGCGGCGGACGACGGTTTCGTGTCAGCGGACGAAGCAGGAGTAGCGTCGTGGGTAGACGCCGCGGAAGCCGACCACATCGAGGTCCATCAGGCCGTCGGCATGGTCATGGTCCAACTCGGGATCGATCCCGAGCAAGCCCTGGACCGGTTGCGAGCACACGCCTTCTCCCAAGGGCGAACGGTCACCGAGGTGGCACAGGAGATCCTGGCCCGCACTCTGCGTTTCCAGTCGGAAGCGGACGACGATCAGCTGAAGGGCCGCGGTCGGCTCGGCGACGAAGGAGACGGTGACCGGTCATGACCCGTGAAGAGCAGCTCGCCGACGCGTTCGTCGGGCTGGCCGACACCCTTGCCGCCGGGTTCGACCCGGTGGTCCTGCTGGACCGCCTGGCCGGACACTGCGTCGACATCGTGGGCGCCGACACGGTCAGCGTCATGATGGCCACCGTGCGCGGTGATCTTCGTACGATGTCGGTCTCCGCCCGGTCGGCCTCGGCCGAGCTGGTCCGGACGCAGACCCGGGAGGGCCCCGGACGGGACTGCTACCGGACCCGGCTGCCGGTGGACGCCGCCCACCTCGACGGGCTCGACGACCGCTGGCCGCGGTTCACGGCCCAGGCCCAGGAAGCGGGTTACGGCGCCGCGCACGCGCTGCCGCTGCGGGTCAACCACCAGACCATCGGTTCCGTGAGTCTCCTGCTGACCTCGCCCTCCGGCCTCCTGCCCGGCGACCTGCGGCTGGCGCAGGCGCTCGCGGACGTGGCCGCCGTGGCCCTGGTCCACTGGAGCCCGGACCCCGCCCGGCCCATGGACATCCTCACCCACGTCCAGGCGGCCGTCGCCGCGAAGGCCACCGTGGAGATGGCCCAGGGGATGCTCGCCGAACACGGCCAGGTCGACCCGGCGCGCGCCATGGAGGCGCTGCTCGCCTACAGCGGCCGCAACGGCAACAGGCTCACCATCACCGCCCAGGCACTGGTCCGCCGCACTCTCGAACCGGCCCTGGTGCTTGCCGCCCTGGCGTGATCCGCCTCGTACGAGCCGTTGTGCACGCCCCTGCGCACCAGCGCGCGCAGGGGCGCCCGTTGTCCCCGGCAAGCAACAAGAGCCACCGCCGGTGCGGCGTACGGACGCTTTCGGCCGGGCACGATGGTCAGTAATCACTTCGGTGCCGCCCAGGACCCTGGTGGCGTCCGCCGCGCGTCCCCCGTCGCGCGATCGCGTTGTCGTCATTCCTGGAGAGAACACCGAGGTGTGCCATGGGCACCCATCACGTCCCGTTCGGTCTGCGCCACCGGACGGTGGGAGACACGCTGGTGCTCCTGCCCCGCGGGGAACTGGACGCCTGGGCCGACCAGGAACTGTTCCCCCAGGTGGCCGAGCTCCTCGACCGCCCCCGGGACCCGGCCGTCTCCGGAGTCGTCGTGGACCTCGGCGCGGTGACCTTCCTGGACGCCGGCGGCCTGCGCCTGCTGGTCCGCCTCAGGGACCGGACCTGCCTGAGCGGCGTCGAGCTACGGCTCGCGCGCACCCCCGCCAAAGCCCGTCGGGTACTTCACCTCTGCCGTCTGGAGCGCACCTTCACGTTCCTGGACGAGCCCGGATTCCCCCGGGACCCGGCCCCGGGCCGCGGCATTCCCGCCTGACCGAGGGGAAACGACCGCACCCGGACCGCTCTGGACGCCGTGTTCGGCGGCCCGCGGACCGGGTGCGGTCAAGGAGAGCTGCGGCCGAAGCGGTCGCAGGTCAGAGAGCTTGACGTGGTGTCAGGCCTTCTTCGTCTCCCAGAAGATCTTGTCGATCTGGGCGATGTAGTCCAGAGCCTTCTGGCCCGTGGCCGGGTCGGTCGAGGCCTTCGCGGCCGAGAGGGCCTTGAGGGCGTCGTTGACCAGCTGGTGCAGCTCCGGGTACTTCTCGAAGTGCGGGGGCTTGAAGTAGTCGCTCCACAGCACCGAGACGTGGTGCTTGGCGAGCTCGGCGCGCTGCTCCTTGATGACGGTGGCGCGGGCCTGGAAGTGCGGGTCGTCGTTGCCGGCCATCTTGTCCTGGACGGCCTTCACCGACTCCGCCTCGATGCGGGCCTGGGCAGGGTCGTACACACCGCAGGGCAGGTCGCAGTGTGCGCTGACCTTGACCTTGGGGGCAAACAGGCGGGAAAGCATTGAGCTGTCCTTCCTCGTGATCGTCTTCTCAGGTGGGACATTACTCCGTGAGTGACGGGTTTTCGCGAGTGCCCCCATGGGCTTAGGACAAAAGTCCAGGGTCAGACTGGGACTCGTGGAGGATAGGACCGGGGAGGTGCCGGAGCTGTCGCAGGAGACCGAGCGCGGGAGGGCCGTCCTGCCCTTCGGGACCGCCGAGGTGACGGGGCCGTCCATGGTGCCCACGCTGCATCACGGGGATCTCCTCGTCGTGCAGTACGGGGCCAGGGTCAGGCCCGGTGACGTCGTCGTCCTGCGCCATCCGTTCCAGCAGGACCTGCTGGTCGTCAAGCGGGCCGTCGAGCGGCGCGAGGGAGGCTGGTGGGTGCGCGGTGACAACACCTACGCCGGCGGGGACAGTACCGACTACGGAACCGTGCCCGAGGAACTCGTCCTCGGGAAGGTGCGGTTCCGGTACCGCCCGCTGAAGAAGGGTCAGCGCTCGCCGTTCGCGCTCGCGCGCTGGCTGCTGTCGGCCGCCAGGCCGGTGCTCTCCGGCCGGTCCGCCTCCAGGCGTTTGCGGGCGCGGTAGGCGGCGACGTTCGCCCGGGTCGCGCAGCGGTCCGAGCAGTAGCGCCGGGAGCGGTTCGTCGAGGTGTCGAGGTAGGCGTTGCGGCACGGTGCGGCCTCGCACAGGCCGAGCCGGTCCACGCCGTGCTCGGTGAGGTGGAAGGCCAGGCCCATCGCGGCGATCGCCGCGTACCCCGCGGTCGCGTTCGACGGGTGGTCCGCCAGGTGCATGTGCCACAGCGGGCGGCCGTCGTCGTCGCGGAAGTCGTGGCCCGAGATCTGCGGGCTGACCGGGAACTCCAGGAGCAGTGAGTTCAGCAGGTCCACGGCGAGCGTCTCGTCACCGGTGTCCGCCGCCTCGAAGACCGCGCGCAGCCGGGCCCGTACACCGCGGAAGCGGGTCACGTCCGAGTCCGTGGCGCGACGGGCCGCCGACGCGTTGCCCCCGAAGAGGTCGCGGATGGCGTCGACCGAGGTGAGCGCGTCCTTGCCCCGGGCCGGTTCCTCGCTGTTGACGAGACGGACGGCGTAATCCGAGTAATAGGCCAGTTCCACTTGTAGTCCTTACGGCGGCGCTCTATGGTCGTGATGCGGACACGTAATGGCTAATGGTGCTTCCAGGGTATTACATGCTGAAGGGGAAAGGGGCTTTCATGACGACCACCCTCGGGTCCGACTGGCGCGCGTGGCAGGAGAGCTGGGACCGGCAGCAGGAGTGGTACATGCCGGACCGCGAGGAGCGCTTCCGCGTGATGCTCGACATGGTCGAGGCACTCGTGGGCCCCGAACCCCGTGTCCTGGACCTCGCGTGCGGTACGGGAAGTATCACGGCCCGGCTCTTCGAAAGGTTCCCGAAGGCGGTCAGCACCGGTGTCGACCTCGACCCGGCGCTCCTGACCATCGCCGAGGGCACCTTCGCGGGCGACAGCCGGGTCACGTTCGTGACGGCGGACCTGAAGGACCCGGACTGGCCGTCCCTGCTGCCGTACGACTCGTACGACGCCGTGCTCACGGCGACCGCGCTCCACTGGCTGCACAGTGAGCCGCTCGCGGTCCTCTACGGGCAGCTCGGCGGGCTCGTCCGCGACGGCGGGGTGTTCATGAACGCGGACCACATGGCCGACGAGACGACGCCGCGGATCAACGCGGCGGACCGTGCGTTGCGGCACGCGCGGATGGACGAGGCCAAGGCGGCGGGTGTCCTGGACTGGGCCGACTGGTGGCGGCTCGCCGCCCAGGACCCGGTTCTCGCGGAGCCCACGGCGCGGCGCTTCGAGATCTACGGTGAGCACGCGGAGGGGGACACGCCGTCCGCGCAGTGGCACGCGCGCGTGCTGCGTGAGAAGGGGTTCGGGGAGGCGCGGGAGGTGTGGCGGTCGCCGTCCGACGCGATGGTCCTGGCCGTCAGGTAGCGGGGGTTCTCGCCCCCGCCGCCCCTACCCCTTCCCGTCCCTGGGGGCTGCGCCCCCAGGCCCCCGCCATCGCGCTGAACGCGCTCGTCCTCAAACGTCGGACGGGCTGGAAACACAACCTCCGGCTGAACCGCCGGACGGCTAAAGCACCTTCGACAGGAACGACTGCGTCCGCTCGTGCCGCGGGTTCGTCAGTACCTCGCGCGGATGTCCGGACTCCACCACCACGCCCTCGTCCATGAAGACCAGCGAGTCGCCGACCTCCCGGGCGAAGCCCATCTCGTGGGTGACGACCACCATCGTCATACCGGACTCGGCGAGGTCGCGCATGACGTCGAGGACGTCGCCGACCAGCTCCGGGTCGAGCGCCGAGGTCGGCTCGTCGAAGAGCATCAGCTTCGGCTCCATCGCGAGCGCCCTGGCGATGGCGACCCGCTGCTGCTGCCCACCGGAGAGCTGCGACGGGTAGTTGACCGCCTTGTCGGCGAGGCCGACCCGCCGCAGGAGCTGCGCCGCACGCTCACGGGCCTCGGCCCGGCTGACGCCCTTGACCTGGACCGGCGCCTCCATGACGTTCTCCAGCGCCGTCATGTGCGGGAACAGGTTGAAGCGCTGGAACACCATGCCGATGTCCCGCCGCTTCAGCGCGACCTCGCTGTCCTTGAGCTCGTACAGCTTGTCGCCCTTCTGGCGGTAGCCGACCAGCTCCCCGTCCACGTACAGCCGCCCGGCGCTGACCTTCTCCAGGTGGTTGATGCAGCGCAGGAACGTCGACTTGCCGGAGCCGGACGGGCCGATGAGGCAGAAGACCTCGCTGGGCCGCACCTCCAGGTCGATGCCCTTGAGGACCTCGACCGGGCCGAACGACTTGTGGACGCCCTCGGCCTTCACCATCGGTGTGCCGGAGTCCGCCCCGGCCGCGTCGGTCTCGTTGGTCACGTTGGAGGTCATGCGGTTGCTCCTGTGCCCGAGCGGTTGGACAGCGACAGCACGTTCGCCCTGATCTTCTGGAGCGGGGTGGCCGGCAGAGCACGGCTCGAACCGCGCGCGTAGTACCGCTCGATGTAGTACTGGCCGACGCTCAGCACCGACGTCAGGACCAGGTACCAGGCGGCGGCGAGGAAGTACATCTCCACCGGTGCGCCCGACGACTGGCCGATGTCCTGGGCGTACCGGAACAGTTCGGCGAACTGGACCACCGACACCAGTGAGGTCGTCTTCAGCATGTTGATGACCTCGTTGCCCGTGGGGGGCACGATCACGCGCATCGCCTGCGGGATCACGATCCGCCACAGGGTCTTGCCCTGGCTCATCCCCAGGGCGTGCGAGGCCTCGGTCTGGCCCTCGTCGACCGACAGCAGCCCCGCACGGCAGATCTCCGCCATGTACGCGGCCTCGTTCAGACCGAGCCCCAGGAGCGCCGTCAGCAGCGGCGTCATGAAGCTCGACCACTCGTCCTTGTAGACGGGGCCGAGGTTGATGTACTCGAAGACCAGGCCCAGGTTGAACCAGACGACGAGCTGGACCAGGACCGGGGTGCCGCGGAAGAACCAGATGTAGAACCAGGCGATGGACGACGTCACCGGGTTGCTCGACAGGCGCATCACCGCGAGGAGGATGCCGCCCACGATGCCGATCAGCATCGACAGGACGGTGAGGAGCATCGTCTGGCCGACGCCCTTGAGGATCCGGTCGTCGAAGAAGTAGTCGGGTACGGCACCCCAGTTGATCTTGCCCTGGGCGAACGCGTAGATGATCGACGCGAAGAGCGCGATCGCGATGAGGGCCGACACGTACCGCCCGTAGTGCCGGACCGGGATGGCCTTGATGGCCTCCGGTCCGCCCGGGGGCGTGGGGGGAGTGTCGTCGGGGTCGGCCGTCTTGTCGATGTCAACAGTCACGGATGTTGCCTTTCAGCGCCGCCGGCTCCGCGGTCACTTGCCGCCGTTGATGGTGGCTTCCGTCACGGCGCCGTCCTTGACGCCCCACTTCTCGATGATCTTGCCGTACTCGCCGTTCTTGATGACCGCGTCGAGCGCGGCCTTCAGCGCGTCCCGCAGCTCGGTGTTCGACTTGGCCACCGCGATGCCGTACGGGGCGGCCTCGACCTGGTCGCCGACGACCTGGAAGTCCTTGCCGCCGCCCGAGGTCTTCACCGCGTACGCCGCCACGGGGAAGTCCGAGGAACCGGCGTCGGCGCCGCCGGCGCGCAGCCGGGTCTGGGCCTGCTGGTCGTTGTCGAAGGCCTCGATGGAGAGCTTCTTGCCGGCCGGACACTTCTTGGCCTGATCCTTGGCCAGGTCGTTGGAGACGGTGTTGCGCTGCACCACGACCTTCTTGCCGCACAGGTCGTCCCAGGTCTTGATGCCCTGGTCGTCGCCCTTCTTGGTGTAGATCGAGACACCCGCGGTGAAGTAGTCGAGGAAGTCGACGCCCTCGCCGACCTTCTTGCCGGTTTCGGCGTCGACGCCTTCCTGGCGGTCCTTGGTGTCCGTCATCGCCGACATCGCGATGTCGTAGCGCTTGGAGCGCAGGCCGGTGAGCAGGGTGTCGAAGGTGCCGTTCTCGAACTCGAACTTCACGCCGAGCTGCTTGCCCATCGCGTCGGCGAGGTCGGGGTCGATGCCGACCGTCTTGCCGGAGTCGTCCTTGAACTCGACCGGCGCGTACGCGATGTCCGAGCCGACCTTGATGACGCCCTTGTCGCGGACGGCCTTGGGCAGCTGGTCGGCCAGCGGGGCCGAGCTGGAGCCCGCGCTGTCGGAGCCGCCGCTGTCCTTGTCGTCGGTCTGGTCACCGCAGCCGGTGAGCAGCAGGGCGCCTGCGACCGCGATCGCACCGACCGCGGCTATTCGGGACTGCGCGGAGGTCGTACGACGGGTGGAGCTTGCGGTCATGGTGGGTTCCTCCGGCGGGTGGGTGGAGTTGCCGATGGGCCGGCAGTAGCCGATGGGTCGACGAGAACACACACCTTCGGGTGTCGCGACCTCGTGTGATTACGGCATCTTGCCATTCGGACTGGACCCTTCAGGGTGCCTGCCATGTCAAAATCGGATAACGGGTGACCCCCGAACCGGACCCGAGCGGTCCGGCTGAACCGGATCTTGTGCGGAAAACCTCCGCGTGGACCGGAAGATATGCGGTGGATGCCGAGATGTGAGCGATCACTTTCGGGCGCTTGGTGGGTTGCGTCACCTAGTGGTCGCTTGGTTGCGAAACGGTCCTTTTTTGCGCATTCGGGAATGAGTCATGTCACCGGTATGTGACCTTCGCTCTCCGGTATACGACCCGGGAGCCCTCGGTGCGCGCCCTTCGGCCGCTCGCGTGTGACCTTCGCTTTATGGACTCGTCCGCGGTGCGGTCCGTCCGGTAAGAAGGTTCCTTACACCCCTCATCCGGGGCTCAGGGCGCGTGTGCGGCGCGCCCGTCGCGCATGTTCCGCACTTAACAGTCATCAGGGACATGCGCGGTGCCCGCCCGCTCCTCACCAGGAGTGGCAACCCTCGACCATAAAGACTTAAGGGGTAAAACAAAGTGGCAGCGGAGATCGTCAATCCTCGCAGCGACAGCAGTACGGATCAGGACGGCGGGGCCGAGCCCCTCGATTCCTTCGACCCGGCGTTCGCGCTGCACCGCGGCGGCAAGATGGCCGTGCAGGCCACCGTGCCCGTCCGCGACAAGGAGGACCTGTCCCTGGCGTACACGCCCGGTGTCGCGAAGGTCTGCATGGCCATCGCGGAGCAGCCCGAGCTCGTCCACGACTACACGTGGAAGTCGTCCGTGGTCGCCGTCGTGACGGACGGGACCGCCGTTCTGGGGCTCGGTGACATCGGGCCCGAGGCCTCGCTCCCCGTGATGGAGGGCAAGGCGATCCTGTTCAAGCAGTTCGGCGGCGTCGACGCCGTGCCGATCGCGCTGGACTGCACGGGCGTCGACGAGATCGTCGAGACCGTGGTGCGGCTCGCGCCGTCCTTCGGCGGCGTGAACCTGGAGGACATCTCGGCGCCCCGGTGCTTCGAGATCGAGCGTCAGCTGCAGGAGCGGCTGGACATTCCCGTCTTCCACGACGACCAGCACGGGACGGCGGTCGTCACGCTCGCGGCCCTGCGGAACGCTGCGCGGCTGACCGGGCGGTCGCTCGGGCAGCTGCGGGCCGTGATCTCGGGCGCGGGGGCGGCCGGGGTGGCCATCGCGAAGTTCCTGCTGGAGGCGGGGCTCGGGGATGTCGCCGTCGCGGACCGCAAGGGGATCGTGTCGGTCGACCGGGACGATCTGACTCCGGTCAAGCGGGACCTCGCGGTCATGACCAACAAGGCGGGGCTGTCCGGCTCGCTGGAGGCCGCGCTTGCCGGGGCCGACGTCTTCATCGGCGTGTCCGGCGGTACGGTGCCGGAGCCGGCCGTGGCCTCCATGGCCGAGGGGGCGTTCGTCTTCGCCATGGCGAACCCGAATCCCGAGGTGCATCCCGATGTCGCGCACAAGTACGCGGCGGTCGTCGCGACGGGGCGGTCCGACTATCCGAACCAGATCAACAACGTGCTGGCGTTCCCCGGGATCTTCGCGGGGGCGCTTCAGGTGCGGGCCTCTCGGATCACCGAGGGGATGAAGATCGCGGCGGCTGAGGCGTTGGCTGCGGTCGTCGGGGACGATCTTGCGGCGGACTATGTGATTCCGTCGCCGTTCGATGAGCGGGTTGCTCCGGCGGTCACCGCGGCGGTTGCCGCTGCCGCTCGGGCTGAAGGGGTGGCTCGGCGGTAGGTTGCTCGGTCTGTGTGGCTCGGGTTCCGTCCTGGTGGGCGGGGCCCGAGCCTTTTGTGTGTGCGGGGGCGTTGGCGGGTGCGGGTTGGTGGGGGCTGGGTGCGCAGTTCCCCGCGCCCCTTGAAGGCGGGGCTTCGCCCTCGCCTCCCCGGGTTTGTGCGTCGGGTGTGGGTTGGGTGTGGTTGGGCGCGCTGTTCCTCGCGCCCCTTGAGGGCGGGGCTTTGCCCTCGCCTCCCCGGGTTTGTGCGTTGGGTGTGGGTTGGGTGTGGTTGGGCGCGCTGTTCCTCGCGCCCCTTGAGGGCGGGGCTTTGCCCTCGCCTCCTTGGGTTTGTGCGTTGGGTGTGGGTTGGGTGTGGTTGGGCGCGCCGTTTCTCGCGCCCCTTGGAGGCGGGGCTTCGCCCTCGCCTCTCGGGTTCGTTTGTCGGGGCTGCGGGATGTGTGTCACAGGGTGGGGTGGTATCGCCGGGGGCGTGTGCGGCCTAGGGTCGGGGGATGTTCGCTGCCTACGCTGCTCGTATCGACCGTGACCAGCCTCTGAACGGCCTCGAGCTGGGCGAGCGCCCCGCTCCGGAGGTCCGGACCGGGTGGAGGACCGTGAACGTCAAGGCCGCCTCCCTGAACCATCACGACCTGTGGTCCCTGCGCGGGGTGGGCCTCGCCGAGGACAAGCTGCCGATGATCCTGGGGTGCGACGCCGCGGGCGTCGACGAGGACGGCAACGAGGTCGTACTCCACTCCGTCATCGGCCAGACGGGGCACGGAGTCGGGCCGAAGGAGCCCCGCTCCATCCTCACCGAGCGCTACCAGGGCACCTTCGCGGAACAGGTCTCCGTGCCCACGTGGAACGTCCTGCCCAAACCCCCCGAGCTCTCCTTCGAACAGGCCGCCTGCCTGCCCACCGCCTGGCTGACGGCGTACCGCATGCTCTTCACCAACGCGGGCGTACGGCCCGGCGACTCGGTTCTCGTCCAGGGCGCCGGCGGCGGTGTCGCCACCGCCGCGATCGTGCTCGGCAAGGCCGCCGGGCTGCGGGTCTTCGCCACCAGCCGGGACGAGGCCAAGCGCAAGCGCGCCCTCGAACTGGGCGCCGTCGAGGCCGTGGAGACCGGGGCCCGGTTGCCGCAGCGCGTGGACGCCGTCCTCGAGACGGTCGGCGCCGCCACCTGGTCCCACTCGGTCAAGTCGCTGAAGCCGGGCGGCACCCTGGTCATCTCGGGTGCCACCAGTGGCGACCGGCCCTCGCACGCCGAACTGACCCGCATCTTCTTCCTCGAACTCAAGGTCGTCGGCTCCACGATGGGCACGAAGGACGAGCTTGAGGACCTGCTGTCCTTCTGCGCCGCCACCGGCGTCCGCCCCGTCGTCGACGAGGTCCTGCCGCTCGACCGGGCCCGCGAGGGCTTCGAACGGATGGCGTCCGGCGAACTCTTCGGCAAGGTCGTTCTGACCGCATCCTGAACTGCGGTGTCAATCACGGTTGACACACCCGGGTGTGTCAACCTATGTTGACGTCATGACCGAAGCAACGGATCTCGCCGCACGCGCAGGCGACCACGATCCGCGGATCGGGCTGCGGGCCGTCACCGCGTTGCGGCGACTCCTTGAGCAGCTCGAGGCGGTGCAGGTGCGCAGTGCGCGCAATCAGGGCTGGTCGTGGCAGGAGATCGCCACGGAACTGGGCGTCAGCAGGCAGGCCGTGCACAAGAAGTACGGGAGGCAGTGATGTTCGAACGGTTCACCAAGGGCGCCCGCACGGTGGTGCTCGGCGCGGTCGGCCATGCCGAGCGGCTGGACGCGGAGACGGTCGAGGAACAGCACATGCTTCTGGCGCTTCTCGACCGGGAGGCCGGCCGGGCGTCGCTCGCCCTGGTGTCGCTGGGGCTCGGGGGACGCCGGGAATCCGTCGAGCGGGCACTGGCCGAGGCGCGCCGGCGCGGCGGGCTCTCCCGCGCCGACACCGACGCTCTCTCGGGGCTGGGTATCGACGTCTCGGCGATCGTGTCGCACGTCGAAGAGGCCCACGGCGAGGGCGCGTTGGAGGCTGCCCAGGGAACCGGGAAGGGCGACGGCAGGGACGGTGGACGTGGAAAGGGGTGGTGGTCCGGCTTCGCCGGCGGGCGCCGCCCCTTCTCCCGGGGGGCCAAGGACCTCCTCACGAAGTCCCTGCGCATCGCTCTCGCGCAGCAGGACCGGTACATCGGCGACGAGCATCTCCTCCTCGCCCTCGCCGCCCGTCCCGGCGTCCCCGCGGAGGTCCTGGCCGACCACGGGGTGACCTACGCGTCACTCCAGCGCGTGCTGTACGGCGGGGGAGAGGCCAAGGCGGGCTGAGGTCGATTCCGGGACGGTCCCGCCCGAGGGCCGCCCCGATCGCCGTACGCCGCCCCGGCCTCCGGGCGGACGGGGCGGCCCTCGGACCGCCGCTCAGCCCTTGGGTGTCCGCAGCGCCGCGCCTATGCGCGCCGCCGCCGACGACAAGTGGCGTCGCGCATCGCGCAACTGCTCCTCCGTCACCCCGTGATCGCGGGCCGCGTCGCGGATGTCGTCGCGGAAGCGGTCCAGCAGCCGGTCCAGGTCCCGGGCGGGATCGCCCGTGGAGTCCTCATGGGCCCAGGAGGGTTCGTAACCGGCGGGGAAGTCCTCAGGGGTGTCCGTGTAGTCGGGGTGGCCCGGCTTGCTCGTGTCCGTACCGGCACCCGCACCGGTGCCGGTCCGTGTGTCCGGGCGGCCGAAGCCGAAGTCCTTTCCGAATCCCTTGCCGAAGTCCTTCCCGAAGTCACCGAACTCCTTGGCGATCTCGGTGATGCCCTCCCGCACGCCCGTCGGCCAGTCGCCCCGGGTGAAGTGGTCCTGCACCTGGTCCTGGACACGCTTGGCGATGCGCTGGAGCTCTTCCTGCGCCTGGGCCCGGACCCGCTCCTGGGCCTCCTTGGCCTGGTGGCGCGCCCGCTGGGCCTCCTCACGGGCTCGCCGGCTCTCGTCCTTGGCGCGCCGGGCCTGTTCCTTCCACTCCTGCTTGACGCGGCGCATCTCCTCCTTGGCGACGCGCCAGGACTCCTTGTCCCCGAGGTCCGTGAAGTCCCCGTGGGCGGTGTCGTGGTCGCCGTGGCCCTTGGCGCCGGCGCCCGTGGAACCCCGGCGTGCCGCGCTCGCCGCCGCCCGCATCTCGCGGCGCAGATCCCCCGCGGCGCCGCGCACATCGGCACGGATCTCCGCGGCGAGTTCGGCGACCGACTCGCGGATCTCCAGCTCCAGGTCGGCCAGTTCACCGCTGCGGTCGGCCAGCTCGGCGCGGCCCGCGTCCGTGATCGCGTACACCTTCCGGCCGCCCTCGGTGGTGTGGGTGACCAGGCCCTCGGCCTCCAGCTTGGCCAGTCGGGGGTAGACCGTGCCGGCCGACGGTGCGTACAGCCCCTGGAAGCGCTCCTCCAGGAGGCGGATCACCTCGTAACCGTGGCGCGGTGCCTCGTCGAGCAGTTTCAGGAGGTAGAGCCGCAGGCGGCCATGGGCAAAGACGGGAGCCATGTCAGAGCCCCTTCTGGTGGGTCGGACCGTCGGGTGATCCGTCGGTGACGTCGGCAGCTGGCTGTTTCGCGGGAGTGGAGGGCTCGGCGCCCGGTGTGGTCCCGGATGTGGGTTCGGCGGCGCTCGCGGTTCCGGTCTTGATTCCGGTTGTGGGGTCGGTGACGGCTTCGGACGGGGTGGGGAGCGTGTTCTTCGGGGCCGTGCTCTTCGGTTCATCCTCTCCGACGTCCGGCTCCTTCTCGAAATCCACCTGCCCGTCCACTTTCTCGTCCTGTGGTTCGTCCCACGGCTCGTCCTCCGCCGGGGGCCTGCGCAGCAGTGCGATCGAACCGGTGACGGTGGTCGCCTTCAGGTGTCCGTTCCCCGCGCCGAGCCTGCCGGTGATCTTCTTGGCGCCCCACTGGCCGCGGACCCGGAGGTCCTCGAAGGCGCTGGAGACGCTGCCGCTCGCGGAGTCCACCTCGACCTCGGCGTCGGCCGGATGCGGCAGGCGGACAGCGATCTCACCCGAGATGCTGGTCAGGCTGATGTCGCTGGCCCGGCCGGCCGGATCCAGGTCGACGATCAGGGAGCCGCTGACCGACTCGACCCGCACGGAGGGGCTGGAGCCCTCGATGACGGTCAGGTCGCCGGAGACGGAGTTGAGCCGGAGGTCGCCGGTGAGCGCCTGGGCCTCCACGTTCCCCGACACGGTGTCCGCGCGGACCGGGCCGGAGAGCCCCACGAGTGTGGTGTCGCCGGAGACGCCCTTCACCACGGCCCGTCCGTCGATGCCGGAGATCACGGCCGTGGCGTTGACCACGCCGACCTCGACACGTGTGTGCGCCGGTACGGCCAGGGAGACCACCGCGCTGCGGCGCCAGCCCTTGCGGTCGAGCCACTTGAGGAAGCCCTTCCAGGGCAGGTCCTCGTAGGCGACCGTCAGTGTGCCGTTCTCCTGGGTGACTATCAGGGGAGGGCCCTCTATCGAGGACACTTCGAGGCGGGCGGAACCCTCGTCGACTCCCACGACGTTCACCGTTCCACTGGCGATGCGCACATGGAGAGCCGTCACCGGTTCGTCGAACGTGAGCTTCCTTGGCTCTGCGACGGACCACTCGGACATGGTGCAGACCTCCTCGACAGGGGCGGACACGACACGCCATATCGCGTCTTCTTCTGAACACGATATATCGCGGATCGGTGAAGTCAAGGCACCCGTTCCGGTGATTCAGAAGGTACTGGTCAGGACAAAAACGCATAATCTGTCCCCATGCCGTCCCATGACCCGCAGGCGTCACCGCAGTCCTCCCGCCCGTCCCCCGCTCACGCTGCCGGTGCCCTGCTGCTCTGCCGCGCGGACCCCGAGGCGGTCGAACCCGTCGCCCGCCTGCTGCGTGAGCGCATGCTGCTCGTCCCGGCCGGCCGGGAGTGGAGCGCGCTGGTCCCGGAGGGCAAGCCCTGGCTGTGGGGCGACGAGCCGGTCGACCGCGTCCTCGGCGGCTGGGCGGCCGCGCTCGCGGTGGGCGCCCCCTGGCCCGTACTCGCGCTGTGGTGGGACAGCGACCACAGCGGCTGCACTCTCGCCTCGGGATTCCGCCGCACCGTCGGCTACGAATGGCTCGCGAACGGCACCCCGGTGGGCGAGGACGAGGCCATGCGGACCTTCGCCGTCCGCCTCGGTCTCGACCCGGTTCTGGACACGCAGTCCCTCGACCACCTCACGGAACCCGACCCGCAGGCCGACGCCACGGCCCGGCTGCGCGCACTCCTCGCCGTCCTCACCCGCGCGGGTGTCACGCTGCCCGCCGGGCTCGACCCCGGTGACCCGGCGGGCCGGCTTCTCGACGTCGCCCGTGCCCGGCCCGGGGCGCGGACCGTCGAACGGCCCGGCCGGCGCCACATCGTCCGCGCCGAACTCGACGCCGTCGGGAGCAGCCGGCTCGGCCCCTGGCTGCCCTGGGCGGGCACCCGCAGAGCCAGGGCGCTCGCGCTCGCCCAGGTGGCGGCGGGCCTGCCACTGACCGTCCGGGGGCTACGGCGGCGCGGGGACGGCTGGTTGGCGGCGGGGGCGCTGCTGATGGCACACGGCGCCCTCGGACTGGCGTACGACCTCAGGAAGGCTCGCGACTGACTCGTGAAGCCCCGCGACCGGCATCGGCACGCCGCCGCACGTCCACCGCGAGCCACCTTGCGAGCCCCTCACGCTCCCTCGCGCTCCCTCGCGCCTCCTGAAAACCCCGCCGCGCCTCAGCCCTCCCCTCCGCGCCCCTCCCGGTGCGCGCCTACTCCTCGTCGTCGTCCTCGTCGTCCAGTCGTGCCAGCCAGGTCGCCAGGCGTTCCACCGGCACCTCGAAGTCCGGATTGAGGTCGACGAACGTACGCAGCTGCTCGGCGAGCCACTCGAAGGTGACTTCTTCCTCGCCGCGCCGCTTCTCCAGCTCTTCGATACCGCGGTCGGTGAAGTACATGCGTGGTGCTCCGTCGTTCTCGCTGAAAGGCTGTAGAGCAGGATAGGCGGAGCGCGTCCGCGCTCCGGGCGCACACCGGCTCCGGATGCCCGCCGCCCTGTCGGGTGCGCAGGCGCACGGCTGACGGGGTATGCCCTACGGGACGGGGGTGCGCTCGCACACGACACGCGCGATCCGCGGACCGGTGGGGCGGCGAAGGCGGCCCGGCCGCCGTCGCCGGCCACGGTGTGACGCCGTGGGCCGGAGGGAGGGAGTCAGGGGATGGGCGTACGGGACGACGAGCAGGAGGCCGGGGAGCCGCTTCCGGACCTTCTCGCGATGGGGCTCGCGGAGCTGAGGACGATCGACCACCCCGTGCTCGCCGAGGTGCTGGCGGAGCTCCGGGAGAGGGCGGAGCAGCCGAGCGAGATGTTGTGGGGGTTCAACAACGCCTTTTGAGGCCGGGGGAGGAGGCCGGGACAGGCATGGCCCTCGCGCCTGGGCACCGTCGGTTCCGGTCGGTCACCCGGTCGAACCGGACAGGTTCGGCCGGGTCGCGTTTGCGGTGGAGAAGGTGCCGGGAATGGCCCTGCGGACGGTCGGAGGGCGGGGCGGTGGGCGGTCCGACGCGCGGGGCGTGCCGGAGAGGGACACGGGACAAGGACCCGACAGCTTGGGGGTGGTGCGGTGGACAGTCAGGTGATGCCCGCACAGGCAGGCGTCCCGAACGCTCCCTTCCGGCAGTTCATCGTGAAGGTGCACGGCAGGTGCAACCTCGCCTGCCGCTACTGCTATCTCTACGAGGGCCCCGACAGCACCTGGCGGGACCGGCCCGCCGCCACACCTCCCGAGGTGCTGGAGCGTGCCGCGTACCGCATCGCCGAGCACGCGGCGGCGCACGGACTGACCGACCTCTCCCTCGTCCTGCACGGCGGTGAGCCCCTCCTCGCGGGGGCGGACACGCTCACCCGATTCACCACGCGCGTACGCCGGAGCGTCCCTGCGGCCTGCACGGTGCACGCGACGGTCCAGACCAACGCCACCCTCCTGACCGGGGACCGTGTCGGCGCGCTCGCCCGGCACGGCGTACGCGTCGGCATCAGCCTCGACGGAGGCCTTCCCGCGCACAACGCCCGACGCGTCGACCGCGCCGGCCGTCCCTCCTGGCCCGCCGCGGTACGTGGCGCGAGTCTGATGGCCGACCGCTTCCCGCAGGCCTACGCCGGAGTGCTGACGGTGATCGACCCGGACACCGACCCCGTGGCCGTCTACGAGTCCCTGCTGGCCCTGCGCCCGCCGGCCGTCGACCTGTTGCTGCCGCACGGGAACTGGTCGGCTCCACCGCCCCACATCGGGCCGGGGCCGGACACCGGACCGGGTTCGGCGCGGACGCCGTACGGCGACTGGCTGTGCGCGGTCTTCGACCGCTGGTGGCGCGGGCGGCGCAGGGAGGTCCGGGTACGTCTCTTCGAGGAGTGCATCGCCCTGCTGATGGGACTTCCCGCGGCCACCGAGTCGCTGGGCCTGGCCCCCTTCGACGCCGTCGTCGTGGAGACCGACGGAAGCATCGAGCAGGTCGACTCGCTCAAGTCGGCCTTCGACGGCGCCGCCCGGACGGGCCTCGACGTCTTCCGGCACGGCTTCGACGAGGCGCTGCGCCATCCCGGCGTCGCGGCCAGGCAGGCGGGTGCCGCGGCGTTGGGCGCCCGCTGCCGGGCCTGCCCCCTGCTGACGGTGTGCGGGGGAGGCCACTACGCCCACCGCTACCGCGCCGGAGAGGGGTTCGCCAATCCCTCCGTCTACTGCGCCGACCTGCAGCGCTTCATCCGGCATGTGGCCGGCCGGCTGGCGCAGGCGGCGGACGCGGGCCGGACCCTGACCGGACCGGCCGTTCACCGAGGAGACAGCCCGTGATCCCGTCGGCGCTGACAGAGCGGGCCCTGACCGAGCAGGCCCTCACCGAACTGGGCCGCACAGCGGGCGGACCCGACACCCTGGCCGCTCTGGCGAGGGACCAGCACGCGCGGCGCCTGCTCCTGCTCCGCGCGGTCCTGGACGCCGTCGAGGCGGCCGACCCGCAGGTGTGCCCGCAGGCGCTGCGTGAACGGCTGCGGGAGGACTGGTCGTTGCTGGAGGAGGCGGACCGGGCGGGCGGGGCGGACACCGCGGTGCCCGGCGCGGAGGGCGCCGTCCGCAGCTCGCCCGCCCACGCCCGGATCCTGTACCCGCTCGTCGGCCCGTGGGCCCGCGACTGCCTGCGCGCGCTCGGCACGGGAGCGGCCTCCCCCACGGCGCTCCGGCAGCGGGCCGACACCGTGCGCCGCGGTCTCGCCCACTTCGGCGCGCTGGCCGCGGCGTCCGCGGCGCGGGCGGGGGTGTCCTTCTCCGTACGGCTGACAGCGGGCGAGGACACGCTGGGCCTGCCGTCGCTGGGGGCGCTGCGGACGCCCGGGTCCGGCGAGGGAGCCGCGGGAACCGTCGACGTCGTCCACCGCGGCGGCCGTACGACGCTGCGCCGGCCCGGCCACGCCGATGTCGTGGTGCACGAGGCGGGCCACCCGGGCACCGTTCGCGGGGTCAGCGCGGCCACGTACTCCCGGGCCGGCTGCTGGATCCCGGCGTACAGCCTGCCGGGTCTGCTGCCCGGCTCCGCTCCCGTACCCCTGGACGACCTCGACCCCTACCGCATGGTGAACGGCGGCTTCCGGCACCAGGGGCTGAGCGGCCCCGCGACCCTCGACGGGGCCGACCGGGAGCGGTGGTTCCACTCCTGGTCGGGGGTGCTCCCGGTGCTCCGGCTCGGCGGTGAGCACCGGGTGGCGGAGGTCGCCGCCCTCCTGCGCTGTCTGGTGCCGCTGGTCGCGCCGGCCGCCTCCGGGGAGCACGGCCGGGCACCGGGGAGCTGCAGCGGGACCCGGCGGGAGGCCTTCGGCGCGGTGCTCAGCAGCACCCCGCCCACCGCGGCCACGTTCGCGGCGACCCTCGTGCACGAGGTGCAGCACGCCAAGCTCGCGGCCCTCAGCGACATGGTCGTGTTGCACCGCGAGGGCCCGCAGGAACGGTACTTCGCGCCGTGGCGGCCGGACCCCAGGCCGTACGACGGGCTTCTGCAGGGTGTCTACAGCCATGTGGCGCTGGCGGACTTCTTCCAGCGCTGCGCACTGGACCCCGGCGCCCGGCCGGGGCAGCGGGACGCGGCGTGGCGGGAACACGCGCGCTATCGGGCCCAGGTCGGAACGACGCTGCCGGTGATCGCGCGGGCCGGCAGCCTCACGCCGTCGGGGCACCGGCTGGTGGAGCGACTGGCCGAGGAATGCGAGCGGATGAGTGAGCATCCGCCTCCTCGGGGCGTACGGATCGGTGCGGAGGCGGCGGTGAATGCCGCCCGGGAGCGCTGGCTCGCTTCCGTACGCCCTCCGAACGGGTGAGAGGGAGGTGTGTTCAGCAGGGTGTGACGGGTGCTGACAAGTCAAGATCGCTGAAAAATTACCCATGAGACGACGTGTGCGGGGCAATTTTCTCGAAAGTGTGCGAGTGAGACTGCTGGAGTTGTCAACTGGCGTCGGACTAGCCGCTGTTGGTCATTCCCGTACGCGTCCGGACTCCACTAGACTTCACGCGTTTTGAAACGCGGGGGAGGCCGATGCATGTCCGGAAGCCGTGCGCCGGTCGGACCGCCCGGCAGGCGTGTCCGCGAGGAAGAAGCCGTCACGATCAGCTTCGCCGGTTACAACCGGGCCTGGGCGGCCTGGATCGGCCATGTGCTCGAGCGCCGCGGGCAGCATGTCGTGTACCAGCGGTGGGTGGGCCCTTCGGAGGTCCCGCTGGCGGACCAGTTACGGGACCTGAAACTCGCCCGTGGACGCATCCTCATCGTCGTCAGTGAGTGGTACTTCCAGCTCGGGCCGAGGACGCACGAGGAGTGGAACGCCGCACTGCGCGAGGTGGTGGCCCCCGATCCGGAGCGGTTCGCCGCGGTCCTGGTGACCACACAGCCGGTGCCGACGGCGACCGCCGTGCTCGCCGCAACGGACCTCACGTTGATGGGCGCCGAGGAAGCCGAACGACGGGTGCTCGACCGGCTCGATCTGCTCGACCGCCCCGTGTCGGAACCTCAGATCGGCGCACGACGGGTGCCGCGCTTCCCGACCGCCACGCCAGAGGTCTGGGGGCCGACGGTCCCGCGCCGCAACACCCGCTTCACCGGGCGCGAAGAGCTGCTGAACGAGGCGTACCAACTGCTGCAGGACGCCGAGCCGGGCGCCGGGGTCGTGACCTTCCACGGCATGCCGGGAGTGGGCAAGACCCAGCTGGCCGCCGAGTTCGTGTACCGGTTCCGCCTGGAGTACGACGTGGTCTGGTGGGTGCGCGCCGAGAAACGGGCCGTCTACCGGCGGACCCTGGCCGAACTCGCGCCGAAACTGGGGCTGTCCACCGGCGCCGACTACGGCGAGCGGCTGCGCGCGGTGCGTACCTCGCTGCGCCGGGGCGAGCCCTACGCGAAATGGCTGTTGGTCCTGGACGGCGCCGACGAGCCGGAGCAGATCTCGAACCTCGTGCCGACCGGTACGGGCCACGTCCTGATCACCTCGCGCAACCCGCAGTGGCGGGAGCACAACAGCAGACTGCTGGAAGTGCCCGTCTACGACCGGGCGGAGTCGGTGGCCTTCGTGCGCCGCCGTGCCCCGCGGCTGACCATGGCCGAGGCGGGACAGCTCGCCGAGGCGCTGGAGGACCTGCCGCTGGTGCTGGACCAGACGGCCGGCTGGCTGAACGACTCGGACATGTCGGTGGCGCGGTACATCGACCTGTTGAAGGGGAGAATGGACCAGAACGTGGTGAGGGTGTCCCCCGATTTCCCGATGCCCTTCCAACAGGCCTGGTCGATACTGCTCGGCAAGCTGTACGAGGCGGTTCCGGAATCGGTCGACCTGCTGCGGCTGTGCACGTTCTTCGCGCCCGGCCTCATCCCCGTGAGCCTGCTCCGGCAGATGCCGACCGACCGGCTGCCCGAGCGCGTCGCCGCCCTGCTGGACGACCCGCAGCTGTGGGGGAAGGCGGTCAAACAGCTGCGGCGCTACTCCGTCATCCCCGAGGAGTTCCAGACGGCCGACCCCGACGAGACCGCAGCCTCGGACGAGCCCTTCTACCTGCACCGGATGGTCCACCAGATCGTCCGCCAGAACATGCCGGACGACGACCGTGAGCTCTTCACCGACGTGGTGCGGCGGGCCCTGGTGTCGGCCGATCCCGGCAGTCCGGACAACCCCAGGTCCTGGGACGGCTACGCCCAGCTCGTTCCCCATCTGGAACACGCGGACGTGCTGAGCAGCGAGGACCGCGGAGTGCAGCGCCTCGTCCTCAACAGCCTGCGCTACATGTACAGCTCGGGTGAGCACGCGGCCGGCCTGGAACTCGGCGAGCGTGCCATGGAGGCCTGGCGCGCGCTGCTCGGCGAGAACCACCCGAGGGTCTGGGAAGTGGCCCACGACTACGCCAACCTGCTGCGTGCGGTGGGCGACTACCAGCGCTCGGAGGCGGTCGCGCGCGCGGCCGTCGAGTACCTGAGGGGCGAGCAGGGCGCCGATTCGCTGGCGCACCTGCGCGCGGTGAACGGACTGGCGGCGGACCTGCGCGCGCTCGGCCGGTACGAGGAGTCACTGGAGCTCTCCGAGTGGCTCGTCTCGGCGTGCCGCAGTTCGCTGAGCGAGGGTTCCGTGGTGACCCTGCGCGCCGAGAACAACCTGGCGGTCTCCCTGAGGCTCCTCGGCCGGTACGAGGAGGCGCTGGAACGCGACCGGCGCACACTGGAGGAGCGACGAGCGCTCCTGGGCGAGGGGCACGTGGACCCGCTGTCCTCCGAGAGGTCCTACGCGACGGACCTCCGCCTGCTGGGCCAGTACAAGAGAGCTGGATCGATCCAGCGGGAGAACGTACGTGAACTGCGGAAGGCCGTCGGGCCGGACCATCACGAGACCATTGCCGCCGAGCACAACCTGGCGCTGTGCGTGTACGGCGGCAACGACCGGCGCCAGGGCGTGGCGCTCCTCGCCGACCTGCGGGAACGCAGTGAGCGTGTCCTGGGGGAGACCCACCCCTACACATTGATCATCACCACCGGGCACAGCTGTTTCGCCCGTCGCGACGGTGACATCGACGAGGCGCGCGCCGCCAGCGAGTCCGTGATCGCCCGCTACGAGGTGATGCTCCCCGAGGGCCACCCCTACATCGCGGGATCCCGGGCGAACCACGCGCTGATCCTCCACGACGTGGGTGAACGCGAGCAGGCCCACGAACTCGCCGAGCAGGCGCTGGCGGGCCTGACGGCGGCCGTGGGCAGGGACCACCCCTGGACACTGGGCTGTGCCGTCAACGTCTCCGCCGTGCGCAGGACCATGGGCAACTTCGACGGGGCCGCCGAGCTCAGCCAGGCCACCGCGTCCAGGGCCACCGCGGCCCTGGGGCGCACCCATCCGCTGACGCTCTGCGCGCGGGTCGCCCTCGCGGACGACCTGCGGGGACTCAGGAGCAGCCAGCAGGCCGACAAGATCGAGCAGGAGGCACTGACGGACCTGACCGCCACGTTCGGCTCCCAGCATCCCCAGGTCGTGTCGGCCCGTTCCCGCAGACGGCCCTTCTGGGACTTCGAGCCGCACACCACCTGAGCCGGGGAAGTGGGCTCGCCGACGTATACCTTCGAGCGCACCGGGGAATGAAGCCAGTTCCCGTCCAACAGCCGCAGAAATCCGGAGAGTTGAACCGGGGGGACGTGTGGTGATTCTGGTGGGGCCCGTGCCGGAGGGCGCGGACGGGCCGATCCCCGTCCAGATCGAGACGGACCGGGATCAGGGCACCGACGACGGCCTCGGCGCTGTCTACGGTGACGTGAAGGTCAGGGGGCGGGCCACCCAGCGGGTCGTCGCGGTGGCCCATGACGCGTACACGGACGGGCTGGAGCTGGCCAGACGATGCGCCGCGCAGGCCGTCAGCCGGTTCGGTGAACTCACCGACGACCTGCGCCCCGACGAGATCGAGATGCAGTTGTCGATCAAGATCGACGCGGGCATGGCGGCGCTGGTCACCAGCAAGGCCGAGGCACAGCTGCAGGTCACGTTCCGGTGGCGGACCGCCCCCGAGACCGGGACGTCGCCGGACAGCGGAGGGGGAACCGACTCGTGAGCCGTACGACCGGAGCCATACGCATCCTTCCCTACAGCCGCGTGGTGGGGCAGAACGACCTCAAGCTGGCACTGGAACTGAACTACGTGGCACCGCGCATCGGCGGTGTCCTGATGGCCGGGGCCCGGGGCACCGCCAAGTCCACCCTGGTGCGCGCCTTCGCCCTGATGGCACACGCGGAACTGCCCGTCACCCTCCCCATCAACGCCACCGACGACCGGGTGGTCGGCGGCTGGGAGCTGGAGGCGCTGATGCGCGGCGAGGCCCGCCCCCAGCCGGGACTGCTCGAAGAGGCGGCGGAGAAGGGGCTCCTCTACATCGACGAGGTCAACCTGCTCGACGACCACCTCGTCAACGTCATCCTCGACGTCGTCTCCACCGGGGTGCTGTCCGTGCAGCGCGAAGGGCTCGCCACCGCCAAGCACGTCTCCTTCGGCCTGGTGGGCACGATGAACCCCGAAGAGGGCTGGCTGCGGCCGCAGTTGCTGGACCGCTTCGGGCTCATGGTCACCGCGCAGCAGCAGGACACCGACACCCGGCATCGGACGATCAAGACGGTGCTCACCTTCGAGGAGGAGCACGAGAAGGAGCAGTCGCCCTGGCTGGAGGACGCCGAGCGGGACAACTCCGCGACCCGTGACCTGCTGGAGCGCGCCAGGAGCCGGGTGGCCACGATGAAGGTGCCGGACGAGGTGGTCCAGCTGTGCGCCCAGGTGGCCCAGCGGGTGGAGGCCGTCGGACAGCGCGGCGAGATCGTCGCGACCCTGGCGGCCCGCGCGCTCGCCGCCCTGGAGGACGCGGACGGCGTGGAGCCCGGCCATCTCCACCGGGTCATGCCGATGGCGTTCCGGCACCGCAGGCCGGAGACCGCCCACGGCGGCGCCTTCGACTGGACCCCGGACGACGAGGCCCGTGTCAGGGACCTCTTCGACGCGGGCTGAGCCACGCCATGTCCGAGGAACCTCCGAGCGACGTCGTCCCGGGCGCCGACGCCGGCGCCGTACCGGATCCCGGTGTGTCCCGCGCACCGCGGGAGGAGCCGCCGGATCTCGCGCTGCGCCTGTGCCGGGCGCTCGTCTGCGCCGCGGTCGACCCCGCTCTGGGCAGCGTGCTGCTGTTCGACCTGGAGCCCCAGCTGCTCGATCCGGTGGCCCGGCTCTTCGGCCGGATCCTGGCCGGGCCCCGGCAGCCGGCCGCCCCCCTGGTCATGCTGGGCGCCACCAGCAGGGACGAGGACCTGTGGACCCGGCCCGTCCTGCGGCAGGAGACCGACGGCATCGCGTTCCGCGTGGAACCGGGCCCGCTCATCCAGGCGGACGACCGGCCGGGAGCGGTGCCGCCCGTGGTCGTCGTACCGGACCTGTGCCGGCTCAGCGTCGCCGGAATGCGCGGAGCCGTCCAACTGCTGGGCGCCGACGTGGCCGTGGTCGAACAGGCGGGACTGCGCCAGGAGGCCAGGCCCCGGGCCCGCTGGCTGGCCGCCTGCGGTTCGGCCGAGGCGGGCCGGCTCAGCAACCACCTGCTCGACCGGTTCGCGATCCGGCTGCCCGTCGGTGACCTGCGGACCTTCGGACCCGAGCGGCTGCTCGCCGCCTTTCCGCCGGCCTGGCTCGACGCCGCCGCCCGCGCCGTGGACGGCACCGGCGCCCCGGCCGTCACCGTCACCGACGAGGCCGTCACCCGCGTCGGCCGCCTCCTGGGCCCGGACACGGGGGTCCGCAGACAGCTCGCCCTCGCCCGGCTCGCCCGTGCCCTCGCCGCACTGGAGGGCGAGCACACGGCGACAGCCGCACACTGCGACGCGGCAGCCCGGCTGATGGGGCTCACCGTCGTCGAGACACCCCGGGCCTTCGAACCGGCTCCGGACACGGCGGAACCCGCACCGCCGCCGCCACGCGTCGCTCCGAGTCCGCGCCGTGACGCCGCCCGGCGCGGTCCGGGCGACCAGGCCGAACGCCGCCGCGCGGAAGCCGGACAGACACTCCTGGAGACCGAGCCGGCCGAAGGCATCGGCAGCGCGCCCGGCGGCGCCCCCGCCACCCCGGCCACCCCCTACCCCGAGGACCGCGCCGACGTGCTGCGCGACTTCGCCCCGCTGCGCAGCCCGTGGCAGCGGACGGCGGGAACCAACTCCCAGCGCGGAGTGGTCATCGGCTCGCGGCGAGCCAGGGACCTGAACGACCTCGCCTACGTGCGCACCGTGCGCGAGGCGGCCGTACGGCAGCGGGTACGCCGAGCCGACCGCTTCACCGTCTCGGCCACCGATCTGCACGGCTACGTCCGGACCGGAGCGCCGGAGCACATGCTCGTGCTGGTCCTCGACCACACGTGCCGGGGCGGCTGGGACTGGGACTGGCAGGACACCCTCGACCCGTACCTGCAGTGGGCCTACACCGCGCGGGCCGCCGTCCACGTGGTGGAAGTGGGCGGCGCGCGGACGGCGGACGAGCGGCGGGCGGAGTCCTTCGCCCTGCGCAGCGTCCGCGACCAGCGGCTCCTCGCGGCGCTGTACCGGCCGGCGGGCCGCGCCAGCCCGCTGGCCCACGGCATCGAACAGGCGGCGCGTGCCCTGCGCCGGGCCTTCCGGCAGCACGGCAGCGGCCTGGCCGAGGCCTGGCTGGTCGTGATCACGGACGGCCGCGGCAACATCCCGCTGCGGGCCAGCCACACCGGGCGGCTGACCGGCCCGGTCGGAGCGGCGGGCGTGGAGGACGCGCTGCTCGCCGCGGCGGACATCCGAGCCATGGACCGGACCCGGCTGCACGTCGTCGTGGTGGACGCGGGCCGCGAGCCGTACGGGACCCTGCCGTTCACCCTGGCGGAGACGCTGGGCGGCATCGTGATCGACGGACGAGGCGGGGGCCCGGACGTGGACGGAGGAGGAGACAGCGGTGAGTGGTGAGCCGCAGCGCGGCCCCCGCTGGCTGACGGGAGCGGGCAACGTGATCCGCCGGGCGCCCCTGCCCCGCCCCAAGACGGCCATCCGCCAGGAACTGCCCGCGCTGCTCCACCTGCTGCGTCCCCAGGAGGGCCCGACCGGGACGGGCCGGGTCGAGGCCAGGCTCCACGAACGCCTGGAGGAGGGGTACGCGCTGCTGCGGGTGTTCCGGGCGGCCGGGGTCGGCGGACAGGACGGCTACCGCTTCCAGGGCTGGTGCGGCGACCTCAAGGTCGCCTGCGCGGCCGGGCCGACCCGGCTCACGGCCCCCGCCGTGGGACTCGGCAACCTCGCCCCGAGCGGCGAGTTCCCCTCCGAGATCCTGCGCGGGATCCAGCACTGGTCGGGCAACCAGGGCGAACTGGCCGACTGGATCAACCGGGCGCGCGCCCGGCACGGCGACGTGCTGCGCCTCATCGTGTGGGACGACACGGGGTACGAACTGCCGTGGGAGGCGTTCTGGGTGCCACCGGACCATGAACACGGCCTGCCGGGCGGCCTCCTGGGCGCCCTGCTGGTCCTGACCCGCTGGACCACCGTGCACGAGGGCAGCCAGGGGCTGCCGCGCGCCACCGGCGAGTGCCGGGGCAACGTCCTGGCCTACCTCCACGAGGACATGGCGGACGACTCGCACATCTTCGCGCCGTACGTCCACCGCACGCATCCCGAGATGACGTCCTTCCTGCGGGCGCTCGACGCCACGGAGCAGGAGGACCCCACCGGCCTCGTCTACATGGGCTGCCACGGCACCTACGGCGACGCCGTCATGCGCCTCACGCTGGCGCAGCGCACCTGGGCCGAGTACAACGGCCAGGCCATGCACGTCCTGAACAGGGACCGCTCCATCGTGTGCCTCAACGCGTGCCACTCGGGACGCTTCGTGGACAACCGGAGCCAGGGCGAGAACGTCCTGCGCGGATTCGCCGAACTCTTCCTGCGCAAAGGCGCGAGCGGCTGCATCGTCACCGCGGGGGAGGTCGGCGACCACGAGGCGCGCGTACTGATCCGGCGCCTGGTGCGCGAGGTGACCGGCCGTCCCGACCACCCGGTCCCCGAGACGCTGCGGGCCTTCCGGGCGGGCGCCCTCCGGGACTTCGGCCCTCTGGCGGCCATCCCGACAACGCGCAACGATGACGGTCAGGTGGACGAAGTCGGTCAAAAGCGCGTCATGAGGTTGCTGTACGCCTTCGCCTTCCAGTACTACGGACATCCGCTCACCACACTGCGACTCATGACCGAGAAAGGGCACAACGCCTGGGGAGGGAGTCCGTGACGAACCTCGACGACCACACCCTCCTGATCGAACCCGTCGTGGCCTGGCCGCGGACCGCCGAGACGGAGTGCGAGTACCTGGTCACCGTCGACCTGCGAGGTCCCCTCCCCGAGGACGAGGACACCGCCGGGAGCTGGCCCTACCCGGACGAGGAGTTCACCTTCACCGTCACCCTCGACGGCTCCCCCTACTTCGTCTGCACCGCGCTCGACGAACCGAGCGTCGTCCTGCACCGGTTCGGCGGCACGTACGGCCCCGCCCACTTCCGGGTGTCGACCGGACGCGCGACCGGCCACGCGTCGCTGTGGCTGACGGTCAACAACCAGTGGGGCGTGCCGGTCCGCAAGGCGGAACTGCACTCCGAGATCCGGGAACGCGTGTCCGGCAGCGCACCCGCCGCGCGCCTCGCGGAGGTCATGCGCCAGCGGGCCGCCACCGCCGACCACGTGCTCACCCCCCGGACGCCGGAACGCCTCGGCGACCTGCCGGGGGACGCGGAGCGGCGGGCCGTGGACCACCGCACGTCGGGCCGGCAGGCCCCGGACGGCGGTCTGCCGGAGCTGGTCCCGCGGCGCAGCCCACCACGGCGGCTGCGGACCGGACGGCAGACCGTGACCCTCAGCTTCGCCGGGGTCCACCGGGCCTGGGCCGTCTGGATCGGCCACCACCTGGAACTGCGCGGTCACCGTGTCGTGCACCAGCGGTGGGACCCGCCGTCCGGCGCGTCGGTCGAGGAATCGCTCCGTGACCTCCTGCTGGCCCCGGGACCCGTCCTGCTGCTCCTCAGCGACCAGTACTTCCGGCTGGACGCCCATACGGCCCAGGAGTGGAGCCAGGCCCTGCACCGGGTCGTCGCACCGAACCTGCGGCGGATCGCGGCGGTGACGGTGGCGCCCTCCGTCCCGCCCCCTGCGGCAGCGGCCGTGCTCGACGCGGTCACCCTGCACGACGTGGGCGCCGAGGAGGCGGAGCGCCGCTTCCTGGACCGGCTGGACCTGCCGTCGGAGCCGCTTGCGGAACAGCCGAAGGACACCCGGCCGGGCCCGCCCTTCCCGGTGCACACCCTGCGCGTCTGGGGCCGGGTGCCTGAGCGCAACGACCGCTTCACCGGCCGCGTACCGCTGCTGAACACGGTCTACGAAGGGCTCCAGCGCGAGAGCCGGATCATCCTGTACGGCATGTCGGGCGTCGGGAAGACCCAGCTGGCCGCCGAGTACGCCTACCGCTTCGCCTCCGGATACCACGTGGTGTGGTGGGTGCACGCGGGCAACAGGGCGGCGTTCCGGCAGGGCCTGGCGGAGCTGGCCCCGGCCCTGGGACTGCCGACGGGGCTCCAGTACGGCGAGCGGCTGCGGGCCGTCCGGGACGCGCTGGCGCAGGGCGAGCCCTACCCGCGCTGGCTGCTCGTCGTGGACGGCGCCGACGAACCGGACGAGATCAGGGACCTCCTGCCGACGGGCACCGGGCACGTCCTCATCACCTCCTGCAACCCGGACTGGAACCCCGTGCCCGGCGCGCTCGTGGAGGTCTCCGGCTACGACCGTGCGGAGTCGATGGCGTTCATCCGGCGCCGCGCGCCCCGGCTGACCGAGGAGGACTCCTGGCAGCTGGCCGAGGCGCTGGAGGACCTGCCGCTGCTCCTCGACCAGACCGCGGGCTGGCTGGAGGAGTCCGGCATGCCCGTGGCGGAGTACCTCAGGGAACTCCTGACGGGAGACGTGGACCGGGACGCCCTGGTCCAGGTGTCGGCGGACTTCCCGATGACCTTCCGTACCGCCTGGGCGATCCTGCTCGACAAGTTCCGTACCACCTCGCCGGAGTCCGTGCGGCTGCTCAGGCTGTGCACGTTCTTCGCCCCCGACGCGGTGCCCGTGCGGCTGCTGAGGGGGGCACCCGCCGAAGGACTGCCGCCCGCCGTGGCGCACCTGCTGGGCGACGACGCGACCTGGGACCGCGCCGTGGAGCAGCTGCGGAAGTACTCGGTGGTCCATGTCGAGCACCCGCCGCAGGACCCGTCGAGCGAGTTCCTCTCCCTGCACCGGATGGTCCACCGGACGGTCCGGCACGACATGACCCCCCAGGAGTACGAGAGCTGCGCCGAGGCGGCGAGGTACGTGCTCGTCGTCTCCGACCCGGACGACCCCAGCCGTGCCTCCCTGTGGCACCGGTACGCCGAACTCGTCCCGCACCTGGAGCACGCGGACCTGCTCTCGTCCATCGACCCGCCCACCCAGCGGCTCGTCCTCAACTGCCTCCGCTATCTCTACCTCTCGGGCGAGTACGCCACCGGCGTGCGGTTCGCCGAGCGGGCCCTGGCGGCCTGGCAGGGGCGCCAGGACGAGCACGCCGACCTGCTGTGGGACCTCGGCCACCACTACGCCAACCTGCTGCGCAGCATGGGCGCCTACGAGGACAGCGAAGCGGTGAGCCGGGCGGCCGTCGAGGAACACCGCGCGAAGGGCGGCGCCCGCGACGAGCGGTATCTGCGCGCGGTCAGCAGTCTCGCCGCCGACCTGCGCGAACTGGGGCGCTACGAGGAGTCGCTGAGGCTGTCGCAGGAGGTCTGCGACGGATACGCGGCACTCTCCGGCGACCAGGACCCCTGGACCCTCGCGGCGCAGAACAACAAGGCGTCCTCGCTCAGGCTGCTCGGCCGCTACGAGGAGGCTCTGGAGATCGGCCGGCGCGTGCTCGACAGCCGCAGGGACGTCCTGGGGCCGCGCCATGTCTGGACGCTGTACAGCGAGATGTGGTGTGCGACCGACCTGCGGCTCCTCGGCCGCTACGAGGAGGCCCTGGACCTGCAGGCGCGCAGTGTGGCCCGGCACAAGGACGCCCTGGGAAACGATCACCCCCAGACCCTGCAGGCCGACTACAACCTGGCCCAGTGCCTGTACCGCACGGGCGACCGCGAAGAGGCGGGAGAACTCTTCGACACCGTACGGGCCAAGAGCGAACGGGTCCGCGGCAAGCGCAACTCGTTCACCCTGTTGTTCGCCGTCGCGCACAGCTGCTTCATGCGGGAGCACGCCGACATCGACCAGGCCCACGCGCTCAGCGAGCGGGTCGTCGCCCGCTATCTGCGGCTGCTCGGGCCTGCCCATCCGTTCGTCGCCGGAGTACGGAGCAACCAGGCGCTCATCCTGCGCGCGGTCGGCGAACGGACCCAGGCCCGCGATCTCGCCGAGCGGGCCCTGGCCGACATGACGCGTGCCGTCGGGCCCGACCACCCCTGGGCGCTCGGCTGCGCCGTCAACGCCGCGATGGCGCGGCACCTCACCGGCCGCGTCGAGGGGGCCGCCGAGCTGAGCCGGGACACGGTGGAGCGCGCCGGCCGGATCCTGGGCCGGGGCCATCCGCTGGCGCGGGTTGCCCGCCGGGCCCTCGACACCGACCTGTCGGCGCTGCGGGACGAGCACACGCCGGCGCCCGGGGACCGGGCACGCCTCTACTGGAACTTCGAACCCCACACGAGCTGACCGGGGGAACAACACGAAGGGCCCGGTCGTGAGCCGTACAGCGCTCACGACCGGGCCCCACCCGCACAGAGGCGTGGTACTCCGTGTCCGTCCGGGCTACGCGTCGAACACGTCCCGCACGAGCTGCTCCTGCTCGGCCTGGTGGCGCTTGGCGGAGCCCACCGCGGGGGACGAGCCCGCCGGACGCGAGATGCGCCGCAGCCGCTCCCCGTGGGGGACGTCCGCGCCGACCGCCAGGTCCAGGTGGTCGATCAGGTTGAGCGCGATGAACGGCCACGCTCCCTGGTTCGCCGGCTCCTCCTGGGCCCACAGGTACTTCTCGGCGTTCGGGTACTTGGCGATCTCCGCCTGGAGCTCGGCACCCGGGAGCGGGTACAGGCGCTCGATGCGGATGACGGCCGTGTCCGTGATGCCGCGCTTCTTCCGCTCGGCGTCGAGGTCGTAGTAGACCTTGCCCGCCGTGAAGACGACCTTCTTCACCGCCGCCGGGTCGACCGAGAAGTCACCGATGACCGGACGGAAGCCGCCCGTCGTGAACTCCTCCGCCTTCGACGCGGCCGCCTTCAGCCGGAGCATCGACTTCGGGGTGAAGACCACCAGCGGCTTGTGGTGCGGGTTGTGCACCTGCCACCGCAGGAGGTGGAAGTAGTTCGACGGGAGCGTCGGCATGGCGACCGTCATGTTGTTCTGCGCGCACATCTGGAGGAAGCGCTCCGGGCGGGCGGACGAGTGGTCCGGGCCCTGGCCCTCGTAGCCGTGCGGGAGGAGCAGCGTGACGCCGGACGTCTGGCCCCACTTCTGCTCCGCCGACGAGATGAACTCGTCCACCACCGTCTGGGCGCCGTTGACGAAGTCGCCGAACTGCGCCTCCCACATCACGAGGGACTCGGGACGCGCCAGCGAGTAGCCGTACTCGAAGCCCATCGCCGCGTACTCGCTGAGCAGCGAGTCGTAGCAGTTGTAGCGGGCCTGGTCCTCCGAGAGGTACTGCAGCGGGGTGAAGTCCTCGGCCGTCTCCCGGTCGATGAGGACCGCGTGGCGCTGGCCGAACGTGCCCCGCCTGGAGTCCTGGCCCGAGAGGCGCACCGGGGTGCCCTCCAGGAGCAGGGAGCCGATCGCGAGCGTCTCGCCCATGCCCCAGTCGATCGTGCCGTCCTCGACCATCGACGCGCGGCGCTGCAGCTGGGGCAGCAGACGCGGGTGGATGGTGACGCGCTCGGGGATGTTGACCTGGGACTCGGCGATCCGCTTGACGACCTCCTGGGAGACGGCCGTGGTGACCGCCACCGGGAACTCGGGCTGCACGTCCGGGACATGGGCCTCGGACGAGGCGGACGTCGCCTCACGGACCTCCGTGAAGACCTTCTCCAGCTGGCCCTGGTAGTCCTGAAGGGCCTGCTCGGCCTCTTCCAGCGTGATGTCGCCCCGGCCGATCAGCGACTCGGTGTAGAGCTTGCGCACCGAACGCTTCTTGTCGATCAGGTCGTACATCAGCGGCTGGGTGAAGGCCGGGTTGTCGGACTCGTTGTGACCGCGGCGGCGGTAGCAGATGAGGTCGATCACCACGTCCTTGTTGAACGCCTGGCGGAACTCGAAGGCGAGGCGCGCGACCCGCACCACGGCCTCCGGGTCGTCGCCGTTCACGTGGAAGATCGGGGCCTCGATCATGCGGGCCACGTCGGTGGCGTACATGGACGAACGCGAGGACTCCGGTGCCGCGGTGAAGCCGACCTGGTTGTTGATGACCACGTGGACCGTGCCGCCGGTGCGGTAGCCCCGCAGCTGCGACATGTTCAGGGTCTCGGCCACCACGCCCTGGCCCGCGAAGGCCGCGTCACCGTGCAGGGCGACGGGCAGGACCGTGAAGTCCGTGCCGCCCTTGTTGATGATGTCCTGCTTGGCGCGGGCGATGCCCTCCAGGATCGGGTCGACCGCCTCCAGGTGCGAGGGGTTGGCGGCCAGCGAGACCTTGATCTGCTCGCCGTCCAGACCCGTGAAGACGCCCTCGGCGCCCAGGTGGTACTTGACGTCGCCGGAGCCGTGCATCGACTTCGGGTCGAGATTGCCCTCGAACTCCCGGAAGATCTGCGCGTACGACTTGCCGACGATGTTCGCCAGGACGTTCAGCCGGCCGCGGTGGGCCATGCCGATGACGACCTCGTCCAGACGCGACTCGGCGGCGGAGTCGAGCACCGCGTCGAGCAGCGGGATGACGGACTCGCCGCCCTCCAGGGAGAAGCGCTTCTGGCCGACGTACTTCGTCTGCAGGAACGTTTCGAAGGCTTCCGCCGCGTTCAGCCGCCGCAGGATGCGCAGCTGCTCCTCGCGCTCCGGCTTGCTGTGCGGGCGCTCGATGCGGTCCTGGATCCACTTGCGCTGCTTCGGGTCCTGGATGTGCATGAACTCGACGCCCGTGGTGCGGCAGTACGAGTCGCGCAGCACACCGAGGATGTCGCGCAGCTTCATCAGGGACTTGCCCGCGAAACCGCCGACCGCGAACTCGCGCTCCAGGTCCCACAGGGTGAGCCCGTGCTCGGTGATGTCCAGGTCGGGGTGCTTGCGCTGGCGGTACTCCAGCGGGTCGGTGTCGGCCATGACGTGGCCGCGGACCCGGTAGGAGTGGATCAGCTCGAAGACGCGGGCGGCCTTCGTGACGTCGTCGTCGTGCGAGGCGTCGATGTCCTTGAGCCAGCGGACCGGCTCGTACGGAATGCGCAGGGCCTCGAAGATCTCGTCGTAGAAGCCGTTCTCGCCGAGGAGGTAGTTCGCGACGACGCGCAGGAACTCGCCGGACGCGGCGCCCTGGATGACCCGGTGGTCGTAGGTCGACGTGAGCGTCATGACCTTCGCGATGCCGAGCTTGTTCAGGGTGTCCTGGGACGTGCCCTGGAACTCCGCCGGGTAGTCCATCGAGCCGACGCCCATGATGACCGACTGTCCGGGCATCAGACGCGGCACCGAGTGGACGGTGCCGAGGCCGCCCGGGTTGGTCAGGGAGACCGTGACGCCCGAGAAGTCGTCCATCGTCAGCTTGCCCTCGCGGGCCCGGCGGACGATGTCCTCGTAGGCCTGCCAGAACTCGAAGAAGTTCAGCGTCTCGGCCTTCTTGATGCCCGCGACGACCAGCTGGCGGTCGCCGTTGGGCTTCACCAGGTCGATGGCGAGGCCGAAGTTGATGTGCTCCGGCTTGACCAGGGTCGGCTTGCCGTCCTTCTCCACGAAGGAGTAGTTCATCGACGGCATGGCCTTGATGGCCTGCACCATCGCGTAGCCGATGAGGTGGGTGAAGGAGATCTTCCCGCCCCGGGCACGCTTCAGGTGGTTGTTGATGACGATGCGGTTGTCGAAGAGCAGCTTCACCGGGACCGCGCGCACGGACGTCGCCGTGGGGACCTCGATGGAGGCGTTCATGTTCTTCGCGACCGCGGCGCTCGGGCCGCGCAGCGTCACGTACTGGGGCCCGTCCGAGGACGCGGTGGCCCCGGACGCCGGGGCGGCCTTGGCGGCGGCCGGCTTGGCCGCTGCGGGCTTCGCGGGCGCGGCGGCCGGAGCCGCGGCCTGCGCCTTGGCCGGTGCGGCGGCCGCGGGCTTCGCGGCCGCAGGTGCGGCGGGTGCCGGCGGAGCGGCCTTGACCGGGGCCGGCGCGGCCTGAGCCGGGGCCGGGGACGCGGCGGGGGCGGCCGGAGCCGCCGGGGCGACCGATGGGGCGGCGGTGGTTCCCGCGGCCCCCGCGGCCGCGGCACCTGCCGGAACCGAGGCGGCGACACCGCCTGGCTTGTAGTCGGCGAAGAAGTCCCACCAGGCTCGGTCTACCGAATTCGGGTCCTGGAGGTACTGCTGATAGATCTCGTCGACGAGCCACTCGTTGGGACCGAACGCTGCGGCAGGGTTCTTCCCGGCTTGGTCCTCGGTCGAGACGCTCGATGAGTTACTGGGGGACTGTGGCGACACGGCGGCAACCGCCCTCTTCCGCTTCACAAGGTGATGGACAGCGGGAATAAAGGCTACGCCCCCTGGACCGCGTAGGTCAGTCCGGGCCTGGTCATCGTCGCGTAAGTCACATCGAAAATCGTGTTTCGGCGATAGAAATGGCGGGAAACAAGCGAGGTTCCGATGTGAAGCGGACGCGCCTACTCAAGACTGCGACCCCGAAAGGCCGAGCCTCCGTGCCTGGAAACGCACGATGACACGTGTCCTGCTGCCCCATCACGTGGATCTTGGGCTCTCGCTTCGAACCCTACGTCAACCTGTCCAGCGAAGGCACTCCCGGAAGGGTGACCAGGATCCGGCAGCCTCGCTGGGATTCGGCCACGCCGATCCGGCCACCGTGCAGATCGACCGCCCAGCGGGCGATCGCGAGGCCCAGACCGGTGCCGCCGTCGCTGCCCGGACCGTGCGGCGCGACGACCCCGCCGCGGTTGAACCTCTCGAAGACACGGTGCCACTCCGAGCGCGGAATGCCCGGTCCCTCGTCCAGGACTTCGAGGTCCAGGGACTCGGGGCCGTCCCCGCGGCGGGCCTTCACCGTGACGCGGCCGTGCGGCGGGCTGTGCTTGACCGCGTTGTCGATGAGGTTGGCGACGACCTGGTGGATCCGCTCCGGGTCCGCGTGCGCGGTCAGCTCGGGCGGTGACACGTCGAGGTGCAGGTGGACGTCCGTACGGGTGTGGCTGCCGGACCCCGAGGCGATGCCCGCGCGCGCGGAGGCCACCATGTTGGCCTCCTTCAGCACACCGGACAGGTACGGCCACACCTCGAAGCGGCGCTTGCGCAGCGGTACGACGCCGTTGTCCAGGCGGGAGAGGTCAAGGAGCGTCTCCACCAGCCGGCCGAGCCGCTCGGTCTGCTTCAGGGCCGTACGCATGGTCTCGGGGTCGGCGGCCGAGACACCGTCCACCACGTTCTCCAGGACGGCCCGCAGGCCCGCGATGGGGGTGCGCAGCTCGTGCGAGACGTTCGCCACGAGCTCCTTGCGCTGCCGCTCCTGGGCCTCCAGGTCGTCCGCCATGCGGTTGATCGTCTGGGCCAGGTCGCCCAGCTCGTCGCGGCGGTCGGCGCCCTTGACCCGGCGCGTGTAGTCGCCGTGCGAGATGCCGCGCGCGACGGTGTTCATCTCGTCGAGCGGGGCGGTGATGGAGTGCGCCACGAACTGGGTGATCAGCAGCGTCGCGATCATCGAGAAGACCGTGATGAAGCGCAGCTCCGTCTCGGTGCGCACCGCGATCATCAGCAGACCGGTGGTGATGAAGACCGAGACGACGACGAGCGTGCCGAGTTTCGTCTTGATCGAGAAGGGCCGTACGTCACCCCAGGAGCCCGACCCTCCGGGGCCGGAGCCTGTCCCAGGGCCCGCGCCGGAGGCGGGACCGCCGGTGACTCCGGTGACCCGGGTGGCGGCGCCGGGTGCGGCGCTCGGACCGGGGCTCGGGGGCGTAACAGGACCGGGACCGTGGCCGACGCCGGTGGCCGTCGGGCCGGAAGCGGGGACCTCGTCCCCGGGTGCGGTGCCGGAGCCCGGCCTGTAAGCCGCTCCGGCGGTCGAAGCGGACCCGGAACTCGGCTCGGCGCCCGGCCCGTAAGGCGGACCAGGGGTTGTACCGGGGGGCGTACCGGGGTCGGTCCCGGGACCGGAAGCCGGCTCGGGAGCCGAACCGGAGCCCGGCCTGTGGCCCGGACCCGCTCCGGTGAGCAGCCCCGCGCCCGCCTTGACGCCCTTGCGCAGTACGCCGAGACCTCGCATCACATCCGCCCCCTCGATCAGGGTGCCCGACTCTAGGGCGTCGGGGTCTCCAGCGCGTAGCCCACGCCGTGCACCGTACGGATCCGCTCGGCGCCGATCTTCCGGCGCAGCGCCTTGATGTGGCTGTCCACGGTCCGGGTGCCCGAGGCGTCGGCCCAGTCCCAGACCTCGGCCAGCAGCTGCTCGCGCGAGAGGACCGCGCGCGGCGTGTTCGCCAGGCAGACCAGCAGGTCGAACTCGGTGGGCGTGAGGTGCACGTCCTCGGAGCGCACCCGTACCCGCCGCTGTGCGTGGTCGATCTCCAGCTCGCCGAGGCGCAGGATGCCGGAGCGCGGTGTGGACGCGGCCAGCGCGGCCCGCTCCACCCTGCGCAACAGCACGTGCACGCGCGCGGCCAGCTCACGCATCGAGAACGGCTTGGTCATGTAGTCGTCGGCGCCGACGCCGAGCCCGACCAGCATGTCCGTCTCGTCGTCGCGGGCGGTGAGCATCATCACCGGCACCGGACGGGCCGCCTGCACCCGTCGGCAGACCTCCAGGCCGTCGAAGCCCGGCAGCATGATGTCGAGGATGAGCAGGTCTGGCTGCCATGCCTCGGCCGTGTCCACGGCGGCCGGCCCGTCACCCGCTGTTTGCACGAGGAATCCCTCGGCGCGCAGTCGGGCGGCGATGGCGTCGACGATCGTCGGATCGTCCTCGACCACCAGCACCCGGCGCTGAGCGCCCGGCGTGGCCGCCGTGCCGTTGTGCGAGGTGTGTGTCTGCTCCATCGCCCGCCCCTGAGTGTGCTTTCCGGAACCAGTGGGGTGATCCCATGACTGCGCTTGACGCTTGAATGATCCGCGTCAGAGCAGCAGGGTACGGGCAGTGACCGCCGCTCGGCTATCCAGGTCTTACCGCGAGATGCACCGCGTCCGGAACGCCCCGGGCAACGGGGATCTCTTCGGTACGCACCCGTTGGAACCCGGCATTCCGCAAGGTTCTTGCGAAATCAGGCGAAGGTTTGGCCGACCAAACGGCCAGTACCCCCCCAGGTGTCAACACCCGTGCGCACGCGGCGAGTCCGGCCTGCGAGTACAGGCTCCCGTTGCCCTCCGTGACGGTCCACTCGGGGCCGTTGTCGATGTCGAGGCAGAGTACGTCGTACGTGTCGGATGTCTCATTGACGTACGTGACGAGATCGACCTCGACGACCTCCGTGCGCGGGTCGGTCAGCGCGTGGGCCGACAGCTCCGCGAGCGGCCCCGACCGGTGCCAGTCGATGATCGCCCGCTCCCGCTCGACGACCGCGATACGGCCCCAGCGCGGCTCGGCCGCCGCGTGGGCGAGGGAGAAGCCGACACCGAGGCCGCCGATCAGGACCCGCGGGCCCGTCCTGCCGTCCAGCGCGCCCAGGGCGGCGTCGACCAGCCGCCGTTCCGAGCGGCCGTCGGAGGTGTCCATGAGGAAGCAGCCGTTGGCGATGATCTGCAGCAGTCGGCCGTGCCGGCGCAGCACGACCTCGCCGTACGGGCCTTCGCGGCGGTCGAGGACTTCGGGGAGGCCGTGAGCAGCGTCGTACGGGGTGGTCATGGCCCCATCCTGGCAAGTTCGCCCTGACCGGGCAGCGGATTTGAGCCGCGCCCGGCCGCCCGGCTGTGGAGACGATCGCTCACAGCGAACAGCGCGGGGGGAACAATCAAGGGCTCACGTGCATTGAGTCGACATAGCTCAACTTGAATGCCGAAGGGGAGATCATGACTTTGACGTCCGAACCGCTCACTCTGCCCGTGCTGCCGCTCGACGACGAGGTCGTGCTGCCCGGCATGGTGGTGCCTCTGGACCTCAGCGACGCCGACGTACGCGCCGCGGTGGAGGCCGCACAGGCCGCCGCGCGCTCCAGTGGGGACAGCAAGCCACGGGTGCTGCTTGTTCCGCGGATCGACGGCACGTACGCGAACACGGGGGTGCTCGGCACGGTCGAGCAGGTGGGACGCCTCGCCGACGGCGACCCCGGCGCCCTGATCCGCGGCCGCGACAGGGTGCGGGTCGGCGCCGGTACGACCGGTCCCGGCGCGGCGCTGTGGGTGGAGGGTGTCCAGGTCGAGGAGACCGTCCCGGACCCGCTGCCCGGCTCCGTGACCGAGCTGGTCAAGGAGTACAAGGCGCTGGCCACCAGCTGGCTGAAGAAGCGCGCCGCCTGGCAGGTCGTGGACCGCGTCCAGCAGATCGACGACGTGGCCACCCTCGCCGACAACTCCGGCTACTCGCCGTTCCTGACGACCGCCCAGAAGGTCGAGCTCCTGGAGACCGCCGACCCGGTGGCCCGGCTGAAGCTCGCCACCGAGCACCTGCGCGAGCACCTCGCCGAGCAGGACGTCGCCGAGTCCATCGCCAAGGACGTACAGGAAGGTGTGGACAAGCAGCAGCGTGAGTTCCTGCTGCGGCGGCAGCTGGAGGCCGTGCGCAAGGAGCTGCGCGAGCTGAACGGCGAGGCGGAGGGCGAGGAGTCCGACGACTACCGGGTGCGCGTCGAGTCCGCCGACCTCCCCGAGAAGGTCCGTGAGGCCGCGCTCAAGGAGGTCGAGAAGCTGGAGCGCTCCAGCGACCAGTCGCCCGAGGGCTCCTGGATCCGGACCTGGCTCGACACCGTGCTCGAACTCCCGTGGAACGACCGCACCGAGGACGAGTACGACATCCAGGGCGCCAAGGCGATCCTGGACGCCGAGCACGCCGGCCTGGACGACGTGAAGGAGCGCATCACCGAGTACCTGGCGGTCCGCAAGCGGCGCAACGACCGGGGGCTGGGTGTCGTGGGCGGGCGTCGTGGTGGCGCCGTGCTCGCGCTCGTCGGGCCGCCCGGCGTCGGCAAGACCTCGCTCGGCGAGTCCGTCGCCCACGCGATGGGCCGCAAGTTCGTCCGGGTCGCCCTCGGCGGCGTACGGGACGAGGCGGAGATCCGCGGCCACCGGCGTACGTACGTCGGCGCGCTGCCCGGCCGGGTCGTGCGCGCCATCAAGGAGGCCGGGTCCATGAACCCGGTGATCCTCCTCGACGAGATCGACAAGGTGGGCTCCGACTTCCGGGGCGACCCGGCGGCGGCCCTCCTCGAAGTCCTCGACCCGGCCCAGAACCACACCTTCCGGGACCACTACCTGGAGGTCGAGCTCGACCTGAGCGACGTGGTGTTCCTGGCCACGGCCAACGTCCTCGAGGCCATCCCGGAGGCGCTCCTGGACCGCATGGAGCTGGTGCGGCTCGACGGGTACACCGAGGACGAGAAGGTCGTCATCGCCCGGGACCACCTGCTCCCGCGCCAGCTGGAGCGGGCCGGTCTGGAGAAGGACGAGGTCACCCTGGAGGAGAGCGCGCTGCGCGGGCTGGCCGGCGAGTACACCCGCGAGGCGGGCGTACGGAACCTGGAGCGGGCCGTCGCACGGCTGCTCCGCAAGATCGCCGCACAGCACGAACTCGGCGAGCGGGAGCTGCCGTTCACGGTCGGCGCGGACGATCTGCGCGCCCTGATCGGCCGGCCGCACCACGTGCCCGAGTCGGCCCAGGACCCGGCCGAGCGCCGCACGGCGGTGCCCGGGGTGGCGACCGGCCTCGCGGTCACCGGCGCGGGCGGTGACGTCCTCTTCGTCGAGGCGTCGCTGGCCGACCCGGAGACGGGCGCGGCGGGGCTGACGCTCACCGGCCAGCTGGGCGACGTGATGAAGGAGTCGGCGCAGATCGCTCTCTCCTTCCTGCGCTCCCACGGCGCCGAGCTGGAACTGCCGGTCGCCGACCTGAAGGACCGGGGCGTGCACATCCACTTCCCGGCGGGCGCGGTGCCGAAGGACGGCCCGAGCGCCGGTGTCACGATGACGACGGCGCTCGCCTCGCTCCTGTCGGGCCGCCTGGTCCGTACGGACGTGGCCATGACGGGCGAGGTCTCGCTCACCGGCCGGGTGCTCCCGATCGGCGGCGTGAAGCAGAAGCTGCTCGCCGCGCACCGGGCCGGGGTCACGACGGTCGTGATCCCGAAGCGCAACGAGCCCGACCTGGACGACGTCCCGGCCGAGGTCCTGGAGAAGCTCGACGTCCACGCGGTGACGGACGTCCGCCAGGTCCTGGAACTGGCGCTGGCACCGGCGACCAACGGCGCGGCGACGGAGGTTCCGGTGGCGGCGTGACGGACGCCACCGGTCGAGGAAGGCCCGGGTCCCTCTTCGCGAGGGGGCCGGGCCTTCTGCATGCGTATGTATGCGCATGTATGCGCACCTGTGTGGACGGACGGTCAGCCGTTGGCCAGTGCCACCACCCGGTCCAGGGCGCCGTTGAACTTGTCGTGGTCGCCCACCGTCGGGCCGGACGACGTGTACTGCCACATCGTGTAGAAGCTCCAGCCCGCCGGCAGCGTGCCCACCGTCGAGGCGTAGCGGGCGATCCAGAGCGGGTTGGCGGAGGCGAAGCCGGAGTAGTTCCCGGTGCACTCGGTCCACCAACTGGTGGCCGAGTAGATGACGGCGTCGCGGCCGGTGCGGGCCTTGTACTGGTTCAGGAAGTCACGGATCCAGGTGACCATCGCGCTCTGCGTCTTGCCGTAGCAGGCCGCCCCGTAGGGGTTCCACTCGATGTCGAGGGCGCCCGGCAGCGTCCTGCCGTCCCGCGACCAGCCGCCGCCGTGGTCCACGAAGTAGTTGGCCTGGGTGGCGCCGCCCGTCGTGTCGGGGGTCGCGAAGTGGTACGCGCCCCGGATCATGCCGACGTTGTACGAGCCGTTGTACTGCTGGGTGAAGTAGGGGTTCGTGTAGTACGTCCCCTCGGTGGCCTTCACGTAGGCCCATCTCACCCCGCTGCTCCACAGGGTCGACCAGGCGACGTCGCCCTGGTGGCTGCTGACGTCCACGCCCTCGGTCTGCGTGGCGTCGCCGGGGGTGGGCAGGCCGTCCTGGCCGTCGTGCGCGAGGACGCCGATGCCCAGGTGGGCGGAGCCGCGGGCGGGGACGTCGGCCGCCCGGACGGGGTGGGTGAGGAGCAGGGAGAAGGCGGCGAGCAGGATGCCCACCGCGCTCAGGCGGGTCCTGAGACGGTCGAGTGCGTGTGGGGGGTGGGCCGTTCCGGATCTGTGCACGTACATGTGCGTGCCTCCGAAGGCTTGGCAAGTGTGGCGTGGGCATGCCATGTGGGGTCCGGTGAAGACGCTACGTACGGGGACGGCCGGCGGGGAAGGGGGTCCGGAGGCTGCCGTTGGTCTATTCCTGCGAAATACTGGCTCAGCTGCGGCAACGGTTGTCTTTGGCGGAAACTTTCAGGATCGGGAAAACCGGGTCATGGGTGCTGACGTGCACGAGGGCGGAAACGGCGAGGGGCACGGGGTGGGGGCCGGCGCCACGGGGAGTGATGGGGATCCGGGGGCCGTGGATCCCCGCTCGGTGGATCCGGGCTCGGTGGATCCGCGCTCCGTGGACCAGGAGTTCCTCGCTCTGGAGCGTGAGCTGACCGTTCTGTTGCGGCGGGCGCGGGCGTCCTCCGGCGAGATGGTCCGTGAGGTCCATCCCGACCTGGAGTCCTCCGCGTACGGGCTGCTCGTGCGCCTGGAGGAACGCGGCCGGCAGCGGGCGACCGAGCTGGCCGCGTACATCGGTGTCGGCAAGGCCACGATGTCGCGGCAGTTGCGGGCGCTCGAAGAACTCGGGCTCGTCGCCCGCGAGCCCGATCCTGCGGACGGGCGGGCCTGGCTCGTCCATCTCACGGAGGTGGGGCGGGAGCGGTTCCGTCGGGTCCGGGATGCTCGGCGGGCCCGGTATGTGCGGGAGCTTGCCAGCTGGGAGCGGCGGGAGGTGGCTGAGCTGGCTCGGTTGCTGCATCAGCTGAATCGTGGGGTTGAGCGCGGCTGATTGGGAGCGGGGGTGGGGGCTCGCGGTTGTTTGTCGGGTGCGGGTTGTCTGTCGCTTGGTGCGCAGTTCCCCGCGCCCCTGAGGGGGTGGGGGGTTGTGTGGTGTGTCAGGTGCGGGTTGTCTGTGGCTCGGCGCGCCGTTCCTCGCGCCCCTGAGGGGAGGGGGCTCGCGGTCGTTTGTCGGGTGTGGGTCGGTGGGGGCTTGGTGCGCCGTTCCTCGCGCCCCTGGGGGGGTGGGGGTCACAGTTCTGTGTAGGCCAGGGTTGCGTCGTCGTGGGTTTTGGCTTGGCCCAGGGCTGTGCGGGATGTGTCCGCGCGTTCCAGGGTGCGGACCCGGTCGATCAGGGACCGGGCGCCCTCCTTGCGGATCAGGGTGAACAGGTCCGTCCAGTCGCCCTCGTGGAACTTCTCCACCCAGCGGGTCGCGCCGTCGGTGAGGGCCGCCACGGCGCGGACCTCGGAGCGCGGGAAGGCGCCCGTGACGGCGCGGGCCGCGACCGAGGGGTCCGCCGCGGCCGTGAAGAAGCCGCCCTCCTTGTTGCGCAGGGTCGCGTCCGTCGCCGCGTGCGAGGTCAGAGTGGCGCGCGGGACATGGGAGAGGCGGTCGTCGAGGACGGCGGTGACCGTGCCGGCGGTGGACTCGACGAGGAGCGCCGAGTCGGAGAGGACCAGGTACTCGACGAAATCCGCTGACCAGCGGGTGAGTACCACCGTCGCCTGCGGGGTACGCGGGTGAGAAAGGTCACAGGTTGTCCGATGTGCGTCGGCGGTACGCGCGATGGCGTGCCCCAGGACCTCAGTGAGCGTCAGATCCCGCCGTGAAACGGACAGTTCGCTCAACGCGCCACCGAGCCGCGCGACGAACCAGGGGACGGAATGCAGACAGCCGTCATCCGTCGCGGGAGGCGTCACGCCGTCCAGGACGACGATCGAACCGCCTTGTCCTGAGGCCGGAAGCCCGACCGATACGTAGTCCTCGTCGGGGCGGGCGGGGTCACCGGGCACCGAGATCAGTTCCGAGCGCATCCGGCCAGTCTGCACGAGCCCGTCACACGCTTCGTCAGGGGTCGGTCACGGTCGGTCGATCGACCTGGACGAGCAGGTCAGGCGCCTGTTTCAGGGCGGATACGGCGCCGTGGGCGAAGCGTGGCGGCGCATCCTGCCACCGGTCGCCGTGGACGTCCAACCGACCCGCCACGCAGGGGTGTCGCACGCGCCGGGGGAACTTGCCGGTCCGCTCCCCGGCGAGGTTCACTCCTTCGTGTGGCGGGTCAGGCGATGCGCGACCCCTGCCCAGTGGCACTGGGAGGGTCGGGAGCCGTACCGGGACGACACGCGAGCTGACGGTCAGTCACCCGGGCCCATGGGGACACGAGTCAAGAATGCGAGCACCGGTGCAGAAAAAGCGGCCTCGGCGCAAAGACGGTCAGTCGGCCTCGGGTGAAGCCTCCGGGCTCACACCGAACTCACCGGCACCGCAGGACACTCCGGAGCCCTCGGGACGAGGCCGGCCCGCTCACGTACGCAGCCGGCTGATCGTCGCCGTCGCCGTGGTGGCCGCCGCGATCGCCGGAGCGGGCGCTCCGTCGGTGATCGCCGCCTCCGGACAGCTGAACGACTCCCAGAACCTGGTGACGCTCGCCGAGCGCACCCAGGACACGCTGGCCCTCGCCCATTCGCTGGCCGACGAGCGCGACGAGGTGACCTCCTACCTCGCGGCCGGCCGGCCCAAGGGCGAGGCACCCTCCGAGCGCCGCAGCGCCCGGGTGGACCGCCAGGTCGACGAGTTGCGTGTCGACGCCGTCGAGACGGACGCCCCCGCGTCGTTCCTCAAGGCGCTCGACGCGATCGCCGTCGTCCGCCGGGCGGCGCTCACCGGAGAGGGCAGCGCTCTCGAAGCGCACCAGGCGTACTCGGCCGCCCTCACCGAACTCCACGCCCTCGCCGAGGACCTGGCGGAGAAGCTCCCGCCCCGCGCGGGCTCCGGCGCGCACGCCCTCGCCGACCTCGACACCGCCGTCCAGCAGGCTGCCTCGACCCGCGGTCTGCTCCTCGCCGCGCTGAACGTGCCCACCACCCCCCGGACCACCACCGACCCGATCACGGGCCTGCCCGTCACGACCCCCACGTCGTCGGCCGCCGAGACCAAGCAGCGCGACGCGCTCACGGCCGCGGCCCAGCAGGGATACGTCCGTGAACGGGCGGCCCTGGCCGACTTCGGCGGCGCGGCACCCGCGGCGGACCGTGCCTCGTACGAATCCACGGTCAACGGGCCGGACGTCACGGCGGCCGAGAAGTACCTCGCGGACCTGGCCGACCAGCCCACGCTCTCCGACGCCGAACTGGCCACCAGCACCAAGAAGCTGGACGCGGCGCTCTCCGCCCGTGTCGAGCTGATGCGCGGTGTCGAGGCGTCCCTCAACACCCGGCGCGTCAAGGACCTCGCGCAGCTGCGCGACGACGACGTCACCGCGCTGGAGATCCGCGTCGCGGTCCTCGGCGCGCTGATGCTGCTCGCCGTCGGCGTCTCCACGGGCATGGCCCGTTCGCTCACCCGCCCGCTGTCCGTCCTGCGCCGCGGCACGGCACGCCTCGCGGCCGAGCCCGGCACCGGCGAACCGGTCAAGTTCACCGGCCGCAACGACGAGTTCGCGCAGGTGGTGCGCTCCGTCAACACGCTCCACACGCACGCCCTCGGGCTCCAGGAGCGGCTGGCCACGCTGGAGGGCGACCGCAAGCACCTCATCGGCCAGCGCCAGAAGATGGCCGACGAGCGCGACACGTTCCGTACGGAACTCACCGAGGCCGCCGCTCACCTGGAGCAGGTCAGACAGAGCATCCACGGCACGTTCGTCAGCCTGGCCCTGCGCACCCTGAGCCTGGTCGAGCGGCAGCTCGGAGTCATCGAGGGCCTCGAAGAGCGCGAGCAGGACCCCGACCGGCTCGCCACGCTCTTCAAGCTTGACCACTTCGCCACCGTGATGCGCCGCCACAGCGAGAACCTGCTGATCCTCGCGGGCGCGGACAACGGCCACCAGCACCCCGGTCCCGTCCCGCTGGTCGACGTCGTCCGGGCGGCCGTCAGCGAGGTCGAACGGTACGAGCGGGTCCGCATCTCGGCGCTGCCGCCGCACGCGCATCTCGCCGGGTTCGCGGCGGACGACGTCAGTCACCTGGTGGCCGAGCTCCTGGAGAACGCCTCCTCCTTCTCGCCGCCCGACGTCCCCGTGGAGGTCTCCGGCTGGCTCCTGGAGAGCGGCGAAGTCATGCTCTCGGTCCAGGACGAGGGCATCGGCATGACGAGCGAGCGGCTGGAGCGGCTCAACACCCGCCTCACCGCCTTCGACCCGCAGGACGCGTACGACGAGGAGAGCGGCGAGGGGCTCGGGCTCGGCCTGTACGTGGTGGCGCGGCTCGCCCACCGGCGGGGCGTACGGGTGCAGTTGCGCGAGCAGAAGCAGGGCGGCATCACGGCCGTCGTGGTCCTGCCCAAGGCGCTGCTCGCCGCCGGGCCCGGCGTGGCCGTCCCCCAGGTGGCCACCGCCCGCACCCCCTCGGGCGCGGCCGCGCTGTCCCTCCCGGGCGCGGACGCCGAGGTCAACTCCAATGTCCTGTACACCCGCCCCGGCCGGGACCCACTGATCACAGCGGCGGAGGACAGCCTGCGGGAGTCCGCCGACACCGGCGCGACCGGCGCCGCAGCCGACTCGGGCGCCGAGGAGGCGCCCGCGCCACCGACGGACGGCGCGACCACGGCCGAGCCCACCGCCGCCCCCGCTCTCGCCGCCGCCCCCACGTCCGCGACCGGCCCGACGGACGCCTCCGGGCCCGCGGAATCGGCGGAGCCGGCAGAGACCGTGGAACTCCCCGGGTCCGCAGAGCAGTCCGAGCCCGCGGCTGCGGCTGCGGCCGCACCCGCGGACCCGACGGAAGCCGTGGAGCCGGCGGATGCCGTGGGACTGCCGGGGGCCGTGCAGCAGCCCGAGTCCGCGGCTGCGGTCGAACTTGCGGAACCGTCCGTACCCGCGGAACCGACGGAGGCTGTGCAGCCGGCGGAACCGGCGGATGCCGCAGAACTGCCCGGAGCCGCGCAGCAGCCCGAGTCCGCGGCTGCGTCCGAGCACGCGCCTGCGGACGCCTCCGTACCCGCGGAACCGGCGGATGCCGCGGAACTGCCCACCCCTGCGCAACAGCCCGAGCCTGCGGCCGAGGCCGCGGTCGCACCCGCGGAGTCGGCTGAGCCGGTGGAGGCCGTGGAACTGCCCGCATCAGCGGAGCATCCCGAGCCCGCGGTTGCGGTGGCGCCCGTGGACGCGTCCGGGCTCATGGGACCGGCGGAGGCCGTGGAGCTGCCCGAGCCCGTGCAGCACGCCCACGCCCCCGAGCCGGTCGGATCCGGTGACCCGGACGAGCACGCCGGGCCCGAGACGACCATGGTGCTCATGGCGCCGGTGCCCCCGGCGGACCTCCCCGCGGACGGTCCGGAGGACACCCCGGCGGTCCGGCTTCCCGCTCAGGCCACCACGGACCACCCCGCCCGCCCCGGCGCCACCGACCCGTACGCCATCGGCCCGGACGCCCACGAGCGCGTCCCGGACGCCGTGCGGGGGTCCCAGGGACCGGCCGAGCGGGTCACCGAGAAGGGGCTGCCCAAGCGGACCCCGAGGATCTCCGACCCCGCGCCGGCCGAAGGGCCGCACAAGGCGGCCGTCGACGCCGAGGCGCTGCGCCACCGCCTCGGCGGGTTCCACCGGGGAGCCAGCGAGGGCCGCCGTGACGTCGAGGCGGAGATCACCGAGAACGCCGCGAGTCCGGACGCCGGGAACGCGGCCGAACAGACGTCGGAGCTGCAGACGACCGCCGCACATGCCGTAGAGACCAAGGGGGACACCGTCGAGGAGGAGAGCAGTTGACCGCGACCTTCGGACTGAGCCGTGAGGCCCGTAATCTCCACTGGCTGCTGACGAACCTGGTCGAGGAGGTCCCGGGCATCCTGTCGGTCGCGGTGGTCTCCTCCGACGGTCTGCTGCTGCTCTCCTCCGACCCCGGGAGAAACGCGCAGGCGCGCCAGAACGAGCGGAGACCCACGAGCCCCCGGGGCTCCGCGGCGGACCTGGCGGCCATCGTCTCCGGTATCGGCAGCCTCGCCATCGGCGCCGCCCGGCTCATCGACGGCGGCGCGGTCAAGCAGACGATGGTCGCGATGGAGGAGGGCGGCCTCTTCGTCATGTCGATCAGCGACGGCTCGCTGCTCGGTGTGCACGGCGCCCCCGACTGCGACATGAGCGTCGTCGCGTACCACATGGCGCTCTTCGTGGGCCGTGCGGGACACGCCCTGACCCCCGAAGTCCGCAGTGAGCTGCGCCAGTCGCTCGAGACCACGACGACGGAGAGCGCGAAGTGAGCGACGCGAGCGGCACGACCGGCACGACCGAACTGCCGGTCCGCGGCGCCGCGCGTCCCCGCCCCGCCCGGTCCCGCTCGCGCGGGGCGACCTCTGTGCCGGCCCGGGTGCGCCCCTACTCGCTCACCGGCGGCCGTACGCGCTTCGGACACGTGCTGCTGGTCGAGACGTTCGTGGCCGCCCTGGAGGCGCCCGAAGAGCGTCGGGAACTCGACGGGAGCACCCCCCAGGCGCTCGGCTCCGGGGGAGGCCCACTCTCCGCCCGGGTGATGCCGGAGATGGCGGCCATCGTCGAACTCTGCCGCCGGATGCGCACGGTGGCCGAGGTCGCGGCCCTCCTGAAGATGCCGCTCGGCGTGGCCCGGGTGCTCCTCAGCGACCTGGCGGACCAGGGAAAGATCCGTGTGTACGGAACAGGCCACGGCCCGGGACAGCCGGACCGTGCTCTGCTGGAAAGGGTGCTGAGTGGACTCCGTCGTCTCTGACGTCTCCCGCGTCCAGGGCGGCTCCCGGTCGTCCGGCTTCCCCGAAGTCATGGAGCCCGACGAGGAGTTGAGGGCCTGGCAGCAGGACCGCACGCGCGCGCCGATCGCCACCAAGATCGTGGTGGCGGGCGGTTTCGGAGTGGGCAAGACCACCCTGGTCACCGCCGTCTCCGAGATCACGCCCCTCCAGACGGAGGCGTTGATGACGCGGGCGAGCGAGGACACCGACGACCTCACGTCGACCCCGGAGAAGCTCACCACCACGGTGGCCATGGACTTCGGCCGCATCACGCTCGACGACGACCTGGTGCTGTACATGTTCGGCACGCCGGGACAGCGGCGGTTCTGGTTCATGTGGGACGACCTGGTGCGCGGTGCGATAGGCGCCGTGGTCCTCGCCGACACCCGGCGTCTGAAGGACTGCTTCCCGGCGCTCGACTACTTCGAGAGCTGCGCTCTGCCGTACGTCGTCGCCGTCAACCACTTCGACGGCAGCGAGCGGTTCGAGCCGGGCGATGTCCGGGAGGCCCTCACGATCCCGCCGCATGTACCTGTCATGATCATGGACGCGCGCCATAGGTTCTCGGTCATCGAGACGCTGCTGGCGCTGGTGGCGCACGCGCTCGACGTCAGCCCCGCATAGCGCGACGCCGGCCCGGAGCGCGGAGCGGACGGCGCCGGCCCCGCACAAGACATAGGCAGAGTGAGGACCCGTATGCGGAAGATACTCGTCGTCGGAGCCGGCCAGTCCGGACTCCAGCTCGCCCTCGGACTCCAGTCGAACGGGTACGAGGTCACCCTGATGTCCAACCGGACGGCGGACGAGATCCGTACCGGCCGCGTGATGTCCACCCAGTGCATGTTCCACACGGGACTGCAGCACGAGCGCGATCTCCAGCTGAACTTCTGGGAGTCCCAGGCCCCGAGGATCGAGGCACTCGGCCTCTCGGTCGCCGTCCCCGGCTCCTTCGACCCGGGCCCCTCGCAGCGCGCCATCGACTGGGTGGGCAGGCTCGACGGGTACGCGCAGTCGGTGGACCAGCGCGTGAAGATGGCCGGCTGGATGGAGACGTTCGCGCAGCGGGGCGGCCAGCTCGTCATCCACGGCGCCGCGGTCTCCGACCTCGACTACTTCGCCCGTACGTACGACCTGGTCCTCGTCTCGGCGGGCAAGGGCGAACTGGTGTCGATGTTCGACCGCGACGCCTCTCGCTCCGTGTTCACGGAGCCGCAGCGCGCCCTGGCCGTCGCGTACGTCCACGGGGTCGGCCCGCGCCCCGAGCACCCGGGGTTCGACGCGGTCCGCTGCAACCTCGTGCCGGGCGTCGGTGAACTCTTCGTCATGCCCACGTTCACCACCTCGGGGCGGGCGGACATCCTCTTCCTGGAGGGCCTGGTCGGCGGCCCGCTGGACGTCTTCCGGGGTGTGAAGGACCCGGCCGAACACCTCTCCCTGACCCTGGGGCTCATGGAGCGGTTCGTGCCGTGGGAGTACGCCAGGGCCACGAACGTCGAACTCACCGACGCCGGCGGCACGTTGGCCGGCCGGTACACGCCCGTCGTGCGCGACCCGGTCGGCCGGCTGCCCGGCGGCGGCCTGGTCCTCGGCGTGGCCGACGTGGTCGTGGCGAACGACCCGACCACCGGACAGGGCTCCAACTCGGCCTCGAAATGCGCGGCTTCCTACCTCGACTCGATACTCGCCCACGGGGAGCGGGAGTTCGACGAGACGTGGATGCGGAACACCTTCGAGCGCTACTGGGACACCGCCCGGCACGTCACGAAGTGGACGAACACGATGCTCGGCGAGCCGCCCGAGCACGTCCTGGACCTGCTCGGCGCGGCGGTGGAGCACCCGCCGGTCGCCGAACGCGTCGCGAACGGCTTCAACGACCCGGCGGACTTCGAGAACTTCTTCTACGAGCCCGAGAAGACGGCGGCGTACCTGACCTCCGTGACCGGACGCTGAAGACTCCTCGCCCCTGCGGCGCCGTGGGGGCCGAGGGAGGCGAGCGGGCGGGCTGGGATCTGGGTGCTCCTACGGGGTGTCGTAGCCCTCGTCCGAGCCGTCCGTCGCGGCCTCGGGGAGCCGCGGGGGCGTGTACCGGCTCAGGGGCTCGGCGGACGGGTCGGGGCGTACCGCGCCGAGGACCGGGTTGGCCGCGACCGGGGAGACCTTGATCCTCGTGCCCGGCCTCGGGGCCTGGACCACCATGCCGTCGCCCAGGTACATCGCCACATGGGTGGCCTCGGGGAAGTAGATCACCAGGTCCCCGGGGCGCAGCTCGCCCAGGTCGATCCGGGGGAGCCGGGCCCACTGCTCCTGGCTGGTACGGGGGATCGGGCGGCCGGCGCTGCCCCAGGCCCGCGACGTGAGCCCCGAGCAGTCGTACGTGTCCGGGCCCTCGGCGCCCCACTCGTACGGCTTGCCGATCTGCCCGACGGCGTAACGCAGTGCCTCGCCGCCCGCCGCGGAGGGGCGTCGCGTGCTGCTGAGCGCGCCCGACGCCACCAGTTCGTCCTGCGCCTTCGCCACCCCGGACCTCTCCAGCTCGGCCACCCGGGAGAGCTGCTCCGCGGTCAGTGAGGCGAGCAGCTCCTCGACGTCCTTGAGCCGCTCGCGTACGAGGTCGCGGTCCTTGCGCTGCCGCTCGGCGAGGGTGAGCCTGCCGTCCAGGGCGGTGCGGGCCCGGCGTGCCAGGTCGTCCGTCCGCTGCTCGCTGCCCGCCAGGCGCCGCACCGTGCCGGCCCGCTCCTTCGAGACCTGCCCGATCACATGGCCCTGGTCCAGCGCGTGCTGCGGATCACGGGCGAGCAGCAGCCGTACGTACGAGGAGATCTCGCTGGTGCCCTGGTACTGCTGCCGGGCGAGCCGGCCGGCGGCGCCGCGGCTGTCCCGGAGCGTGCTGCGGGCCGCCGCGAGCCGGCCGTTGAGCCTGGTGACCTCGGTCCGCTGCCGTTTCAGCCGCTCCTCGGTCGCGTTGTACGTCTCGGTGGCCTTCTCGGCCTCCCGGTACAGCCGCTGAAGGTCCGTCAGCAGCTCGGCCACGGAACGCTCGCCCGGAGCGGTGGTCGCCGTGGGCGTCGGCGTGGGCGTGGGCGCGGGGACGGCCGCGGCTGCCGACGGGGCGGGTGCGAGGGTGGCGCCGGCCGCGATCGCCGCCGTACAGACCAGTCGCAGAAGCCTTCCTGACACGTCATCACCTCCGGTGCGGGGCGGTACCTCCGCTCCTCCGCACCGTGAGCATCAGACGCCCGCGCCGGCCGCGCGCGCCGAGCGTGGGCGGTCCGGCCCAACGACGTCACTCGTGGGTGTCCTCCGGCTTGCCGTCCGGCGTGGCGTCCGGCCTGCGGTCCGGCCCGGCGACCGGTTCGGTCTCCGGTTTGGACCACGGCCACTTGAGCTTGTCGATCCTGCCGGTGGGGTCGTACTCGTACTTCCAGCCCTGGTGCAGGCCGAGCCTCCTGCTCGCGCCCGCCTGCACGCGGCGGTAGACGAGGACCGTGGGCGGGCCGCCCGCGCCGTCCGGCACGGGGACGCGGTACGTCTTCGGGGGATGGCCGGTCGGGCCGAGCAGGATCGGCAGCACCCGGCCGTCCAGGGGGCCGCCCTCGAAGGGGGTCTCTTCGCTCTTCACCGGGCCAGTGTCACAGCAGGTGCGCCGCGTCGCTCACCACGGGCAGGACGCGGCGGGCCAGCGAGCCCATCGGCCCGTCCTTCGGCTCCAGCGCCAGCGCGGCCCGCACGGCGGCCTCCGCCTGGGCGTCGCGGGCGGCGGTCGCCACCAGGCACGCCACGAACTGCTCCACGAGCCAGTCGCGCAGCTCGTCCAGCGGGGGTTCCTTCTCCTCGTCCAGCCAGATCAACGAGGCGGCCTCGACCGCCGTGATCCACATCCGGACGGTCATCCGCAGCCGGGGGGCCGGTTCCTCGACGTCCAGATGGCTCATGATGTGCTCGGCGGCCGCCCGTCGTACGCCGTCCACTATGGCCGTGGTCCTCGACGTCTCGACCACGCTGCCGCCCTGGAGGAGGGCGCTGAACCCCGCGTCGTGCTGGTCCACGAAGGCGAGGTAGCGGTCCAGGGCGTTGGAGAGCCGCCGGGTGAGGGGGCCGTCCGGCGGTTCCGCGAAGCAGTGCTCCAGCTCTTCCGCGGCCGAGCGCAGGGCCGCCTCGTACAACTGCTGCTTGCCGCCGGGGAAGTAGCGGTACACCAGGGGGCGTGAGACGCCGGCTGCCTCCGCCACGTCGTCCAGGGAGACGTCTTCCGGTGCCCGCACCGCGAACAGCGACAGCGCGGCGTCGAGGAGTTGACTGCGTCGTTCCTCGACGCTGAGGCGTCGGTATGCGCGGGTGGGGGCCTCCGAGGTCATGTCTCGAAGGGTAGTCCGTCCCGGGGGGTGTGGGGTGAGGTGGGAGTTTGCTGGGGGTTTGGGGGTCGGGAGGGGGGAGAGGGCGCGGGGCCGGTGGGGCTGGGCGCGCAGTTCCCCGCACCCCTGAAAGACGGGGCTGCGCGCCCCTGCCTCTCAGGCCAGGAGGCCCGATGATTTCCACAGGCGGCGGCCTGTGCCGCGGAGGACTCCTATGTCGTCCAGGAAGTCCGTGAGGCGCTTCGAGCCCGTCTGCATGATCTCCCTGCGGTGGGCGCTTGCCTTCACCTGGGCCAGGGCCTCGCGTTTGTCCAGGCCGATGTTCGTGTAGACCTCGGGGTTGATGAAGGCGACCGAGAAGACGCGCGCGAACTCGCCGGAGGTGATCCGGGTGAACTCCTTCGACCAGCGCGGCGCGGTCTGCATCTGGCGGCGGAGCTCCTCACGCGCGTACCGGACGTGCCGTGCCTCCTCCGCCACGTGGATCCGCGTCACTCCCCGGACGAGGGGCTGGACCCGCTCGTCCGGGAACGTCAGCCGCTGCATCCAGTCGAGCACCTCCTCGCCCAGCAGCGTGGCCGTGAACGAACCGGGGGTCGTGGAGATCGTCTTGAAGAGGCGGCCCAGGTTCTGGTGCGCCCGGCTCACCGGGTAGTGCGGTGTGCCGCCCCTGCTGATCAGCCGCGCGAACATCTTCGAGTGCCGGCACTCGTCCTCGATCTCGGTCAGCGCGTAGCGCACGTGCGCGCTCGTCGCCGCCTTGTCGTAGATGTGCCGCACCAGCAGCTGCATGAGGATCAGCTCGAACCAGATCCCCAGCGAGGCCAGCGCCGCGGCCTCGTGCGCCGAGAGCAGGATCCGCTGCTCCTCGCTCATCCGCTTCCACAGCGGGGTGTCGTAGAGCGACACCAGCTCCGGCGGCCAGAACCACTTGCCCTCCTCGAAGGGCGCGTCCCAGTCCAGTTCCTTGTCCGGGTCGAAGGAGCGCTTCGCCGAGGCGGCGAGCAGCCGCTCGGCCACCTGCTCCCGGTCCTTCAGCAGGCCGAGTGCGTCACGCAGGGCCTCGGCCTCCGTCACGGTTGTCATCGCTGTGCCCACCTCGTCGTACTCGTCGTACCTCGGTGTACGAAAGTGATCAGGGTTACCGCCGGTCACGTCTTATGAGACTGCTTGTCAGCAAGCTCGTCAATCCCTCATGCGCAACTTGTTGACCGCTCGTCCACCCCGTGTGAGCCTGCGAGACATGCCGACCTACGACCTGTACGCCACGGACCCCGGAGCTCCCCTCTGGCAGGTGCCCGCGACCGGCGCGGCACGGTTCAGCTGGGAGTACGACGAAGGGCGCGACCGTCTGCTGGCCCTCTACCAGAAGGGCAAGGACAAGCAGTGGGACGGGCAGAAGAGGATCGAGTGGGACCTGGAGGTGGACCCGTGCGACCCGCTCGGCACCCCCGACGAGGCGATCGCGATCCACGGCACCCCGCACTGGGCGAGAATGAACGACCGCGACAAGGGCGAACTCCGCAAGCACATCGCCTCGTGGCAGTTCAGCCAGTTCCTCCACGGTGAGCAGGGCGCCATGGTCTGCGCGGCCCGCATCGTGGAGTCAGTGCCCGACCTGGACGCCAAGCTCTACTCGGCGACCCAGACGATGGACGAGGCGCGGCACGCGGAGATCTACGGCCGCTTCCTGCACGAGAAGATAGGCATGCTCTACCCGGTCGACGACAACCTCCGGTCGCTGCTCGACGACACCCTGCGCGACTCACGCTGGGACATGCCCTACCTGGGCATGCAGGTGCTCATCGAGGGGCTGGCCCTCGCCGCGTTCGGCATGATCAGGGACACCACGGACAAGCCACTGCCGAAGCAGATCCTTGCCTACGTCATGCAGGACGAGGCGCGGCACGTGGCCTTCGGACGCATGGCGCTGCGCGACTACTACAAGCAGCTGTCCGACGCCGAACTGCGCGAACGCGAGGAGTTCGTCATCGAGGGCTGCTACCTGATGCGGGACCGCCTGCGCGGGCTGGAGGTCCTGGAGAACTTCGGCGTTCCCCGGGCGGAAGCCGCGGAGTGCACCGAGCGGTCGGAGTACCTCGCCCTCTTCCGGCAGCTGCTGTTCTCCCGCATCGTGCCGTGCGTCAAGGACATCGGCCTGTGGGGCAAACGCCTCCAGCAGGCCTACGTCGACATGGGCGTCTTCGGCATGGGCGACTCCAACCTCGACCTCCTCATGTCCCAGGACGAGGAACTCGCCGAGAAGCTCGACGCGGAACGCTTCGCGGGGGAGGAACAGGCGCGTGTCGCCGAGGTGGAGGAGGCGATCCGGGCGGGGGCGGGCACGGGCGCGGGCGCGGGGGCGGAGGAGGGGGAGACGCAGCCGTAGACACAGGCCGGATCAAGGCCAGGGACAGGGCCAGGGGCAGCGTCAGGGCAGCGCAGGGCCGGGGCCGGGAGGCGAGGGTGCGGGTCGTCTGTGGCCGGTCGCGCGGTTCCCCGCGCTCCTGAAGAGCGGGGCGGTGGCCCGGTGCGCCCGGCTCACCGGTCGAGCACCGCCTCCATCACCGCTCGGGCGATCGGCGCCGCGTCCCCGCCGCCGCTGATGTCGCCCCGGTCGGCCGCCGCGTCCTCGACGACGACCGCGACCGCCACCGCGGGCTCCATCGCGTCCTCGGCCTGCGCCCAGGAGATGAACCAGGCGTACGGCGTACCGGAGTTGTGGAGGCCGTGCTGGGCCGTGCCCGACTTGCCGCCGACCGTGGCGCCGGGGACGGCGGCGTTCGTGCCCGTGCCCTTCTCCACGACGTCCGTCATCAGTTCGCGCAGCCGTACGGCCGTGGCGGGGTGCATCGCCTGGTGCAGGGTGCGCCGCCCGGGGACGGACACCGTGTCGCCGTCGTCCGTGGTCGTCCGCTCCACCAGATGCGGCGTACGCACCGAGCCCTGGTTCGCCACCGCCGCGGAGACCATCGCCATCTGCAGCGGAGTGGCACGGGTGTTGTACTGGCCGATGGAGGACAGCGCGAGCTGCGCCTGGTCCACCCGGGTGTCGAAGGTGCTGGGGGAGACCGGGAACGGGATCCCCAACGACCGGTCGTTGAAGCCGAATCCGGCCGCCTCGCTCCGCATCGCGTCCCGGCCCACCCGCACGCCCAGCCCGGCGAAGACCGTGTTGCACGACCACTGGAAGGCATAGCGCAGCGACGCGTCCGCGCACCCCTCCACCTCGTTCGTCAGCCGCGCCGTACTGCCCGGCAGCCGGTACGGGTCCGGCGACTCGGTCGGCGCGTCCACATCGCGCACCACGCCCGAGTCCAGCGCCGCCGCGGCCGTGACCACCTTGAACGTCGAGCCCGGCGGATACGTCTGGTGCACCGCCCGGTTGAGCATCGGGCGGTCGGCGGCACCGTTCAGCCGCGCCCAGGCCCTGGCCACCGCCGAGTCCGTCCCGGAGAGGTTCTCGGGGTCGTAGGAGGGGGTGGACACCAGGGCGAGGATCCGGCCGGTGGACGGTTCGAGCGCGGCCACCGCGCCCCGTCGCGAGCCCAGCCCGGAGTACGCCGCCTGCTGTGCCTTCGCGTCGAGGGTCGTGACGACGTGGCCGCCGGGGCTGCGGGCCCGGGTGAAGTCGTTCCACAGCGGGAAGGGCGAGAGCATCGGATCGGTGCCCGACAGGACGCCGTCCGCGGCACCCTCCAGGAGGGTCGTCCCGTAGACCTGCGAGGCGAAGCCGGTGACGGGCGCGTACAACGGGCCGTTCTTGTAGGTCCGTTCGTAGCGGAACTGCTCCCCGGTGTCCTTCGAGCCGGTGACCGCCCGGCCACCGACGAGGATGTCGCCGCGCGGCTGGCCGTAACGGGCGATCGTGGGGCGGCGGTTGGCCTGGTTCTCGTCGTACGTGCCGGCCTGGACGATCTGGACGCGGGCGGCGTTCACCAGGAGGGCGAGCAGGAGCAGTGCGCAGAAGGCGGCGGCGTGGCGGATGTACCTGGTCATGGGGCGGCCGTTGCCCGTCATGGCGTCGCCTTCCCGCCGCGCCGAGGGTGCGTCTGTGTCTGTGCCTGCGTGTGCGTCTGTGATTGCGTCTGTGCTTGCGCCTGCGTGTCAGGTTCCTGCTGCTCCTCCGACCGGCCGCGTGCCGAGTCGCTGAGGCGGATCAGCAGGGCCACGATGATCCAGTTGGTGACGACCGACGAACCGCCCTGCGCGAGGAACGGCATCGCCATCCCGGTCAGCGGGATCAGCCCCGTCACACCGCCCGCGATCACGAAGACCTGGAGCGCGACGATCGAGGCGAGCCCGACCGCGAGCAGCCGGCCGAAGGGGTCGCGCAGGCCCAGTCCCGCCCGGATGCCGCGCTCGACCAGCAGCCCGTACAGCAGGAAGATCGCGCAGAGCCCGGCCAGGCCCAGTTCCTCGCCCGCCGTGGCCAGGATGAAGTCCGACTTGACGGCGAAGCCGATGAGGATGGAGTGGCCGAGGCCGAGCCCGGTGCCCAGGAAGCCGCCGGCGGCGAACGCGAAGAGGGACTGGGCGAGTTGGTTGGGCCCCTGGCCCGCCTCGATCGACGCGAACGGGTGCAGCCAGTCCTCGACCCGGCTGTGCACGTGCGGCTCCAGCCAGCCGACGGCGACCGCCCCGCACGACGCGAGCAGCAGCCCCACCGCGATCCAGCCGGTGCGGCCCGTGGCGACGTACAGCAGGATCACGAAGAGGCCGAAGAAGAGCAGCGACGTGCCGAGGTCCCGTTCGAGGACCAGGACGCCGACACTCAGCAGCCAGACCGCGAGGATCGGGCCGAGTACCCGTCCGGTGGGCAGCTGGAGCAGCCAGACGCGCCGGCCCGTGTAGGCGAGGGCGTTGCGGTTGGCGGCGAGGTAGCCGGCGAAGAACAGCGCGAGCATGACCTTCGCGAACTCGCCCGGCTGGATGGAGAATCCGTCGACCCTGATCCAGATTCGGGCGCCGTTCACCGCGGGGAAGAAGATCGGCAGGACGAGGAGGGCCAGCGCGGCGACGACGGACACGTACGTGTATCGCTGGAGGACCCGGTGGTCGCGCAGGACCACCACGACCGCGATGAACAGGCCCACGCCCAGCGTCGACCAGACGAGTTGCGTGGGCGCCGCCCGGTCGGCGGGGGTCTCCAGGTCGAGCCGGTAGATCAGGACCAGGCCCAGCCCGTTGAGCAGGACCGCGATCGGCAGCAGCAGCGGATCCGCGCAGGGGGCGCGCAGGCGCACCGCGAGATGCGCGACCAGCGCGAGCACGCCCAGCCCGGCGCCGTAGCCGAGGGCGCCGGGCGGGACGGATCCGGTCCTGGCGAGGCCGACATCGCAGTAGCCGTACCAGGAGAGGAGGACGGCCAGCACGATGAGGGTGAACTCGATGCCACGGCGCCGGGGGAGGCGTACAACGGGAGCCGGCGGGTCCGCCTGCACGGTCGTTCCGGGCGAGAGCATGTCCGGAAGTTAGCAAGATGATCGCCAGATGTCCTGTTATACCGAGACAATCGCGGCGGTCGCGGCGATCACCGCGACCGGGGTGACCGGGGTGACCGGGGCCGCAGGGCGCCGGCCCTCGGAGGAGTGCTCAGCACCAGCGCGGGGCCGGGCCGATGTTGTCGATGTAACGGGCCGCTCCCCAGGCCCAGGTGCCGTCCGCGAGGAGGTACCAGAGGGGGTTGCCCTGGACGGTCTCGCCCGGCGTCTTGCAGTAGATGGAGACGACCTCGCCGTACGCCGCGAAACCGATGACGGCGCCGCCGCGGGTCGGCTTGTCGCGCAGGTTCAGTCCGCCGGCCGCGCTGACGCGGCCCTTGTAGTACTGGGGGTGGCCGCTGTCGTGGTGGCCCCGGTCGTCGCCCGCGAGGGCGGGGCTCGCGGCGCCGACGATGAGGGCGCCGCCGGCGGCGGCTATGCCGAGGCGGGTGAGGGCGGTACGCAGGGACATGGCGGGCTCCTCCGGAGATCGGGGACAGAGGTGGACTCATCGCCACATTAAGAGCGCGTTTCGGCGCGCGCCCGCCATGCTGAGCCATCGGGGCCGGGTCCCGGCGGGACCGCTCCGGCTACTCGGCGAGTTCCTCCAGGAGCCGGGCCGTGACCAGCCCCGTCCGCAGGTACTCCACGAAGAGGTCGTTGTGCAGGGCCCACGGGGAGCGGTGGGAGCGGATCAGCCGGATCGCCTCGTCGGCCGGGCGTCCGGCGAGGACCAGGGCGTGGGCGACGACGAGACCCGAACGGTTGTAGCCGTGGTAACAGCGGACCAGGACGCGCCGGCCGTCGTCGAGCGCCTCCCTCGCGGTCCGGGCGAGCCGGATCACGCCCGCCAGCTGGGTGCCGTCCAGGGGCCCGTCGGGGATCGGCCACACATGGTGCTCCACGCCCGTGTCGGGCCCGTGGCCGGGCAGTCGCAACAGGGTCAGCACCAGGTCGAACTCGTCGTGCACGACGGCGAACTCCGGTTCTCCTGACCGGCCCGTGTACTCGTGCCCGCCCATCCACAGGCCGGGCACTATCTCGCTCCACGGGCTGTCCGGGACCGGCACATCGGGTTGCTTCCTGCGAGCCCGCAACGGCGCCTCCCCCTCAACTGTCCCTAAAGGTAACCGCCTTCTTGCCCGGGGAGCACCCCGCCTGTTCCCATGGTCGTGGGGTGGTGGTGCATGAACGGACTGCGCGTCGTACCGACTTGGCGGCACGGTCAGGAACGGCTCTACGTCTGCCGCACGGACGGCAGGAACGTCGCCTGGTACGACAGGGAGGCGGGCCGGGTCAACCTGCTGAGCGAGGAGCGGCGCCAGGACGTGCTCGATGTGCTCGGACCGTTCCTGAGCGGATCGGTGACGGTCGGGCCGCCACCGGTACCGACCCCCGCCGAGCTGGCGCGGCTCTCCCTGCACCCGGACGAGGACCTCGCGCCGAACCGGCCCGGAGAGGCCCTGCAGGCCGTACTCGACCACGATCCGGGCCCGCAGCGGCGACTGCGGGCCGACCCCAGGCGGCGCGCGCTCGCGGCGGAACTCGCGGTGGGTGAGGCGCTGGACCGGCTGGAGGGGGCCGGGTGGCACACCCTGCACTCCGTGCCGCTGCCCGGCGGGGACCGCCTGCACCACCTGGTGATCGGCCCGGGAGGACTGTTCGCCGTACACACGCTGTACGCCCGTAAGCAGCGCGTTCTCGTCGCCGACCCCCTGGTCACGGTGGGGCGCCGGCAGGCCCGGCCGGTGCTGCGGCTGATCCGCGCGGACGCGGACCGCGCCTCGTACGCCCTCACCGCCGAGGTGCGCCCCGTACTGGCGCTCTTCGGGCCCAGGGACGTGGCGGTGACGGCGCCGCTGCGCGAGATGCGCGTCCTGCTGGACACGGATGTGACGTCGCTGGCCCGGTTGGGTGGCGTCCTCAAGCCGGCGGACGTCGAGGCGCTGCACGCGATGGCCCGGGACCGGGAGACGTGGGCGCGGGTCTAGAGGCGCGGGTCTCAGGGCAGTGATCCCGCCCGGCCGGGGTCGAGCAGGGGCTCCAGCAGATCGCCGTGGCGCTCCAGCCGGGGCGCTATGTCCTCGGCCCGGAAACTCAGTCCGGCCGGGGTGGTGCAGGACTCCACCTCGTCCCAGGTGACCGGGGTGGAGACGGTGGGAGCGGTGCGGGCCCTGAGCGTGTAGGGGGCCGCCGTGGTCTTGCGGGCCGCGTTCTGGCTGAAGTCGACGAAGACCTTGCCGGGGCGCAGGCTGCGCGTCATGCGGTGGACGACCAGCTCGGGAAGGTCGGCCTGGGCCTCCACGGCGAGGGCCTTGGCGTAGGCGGTCACCTCGGCGGAGGGGGTGGGCTCCAGAGCGGCCAGCAGGTGCAGGCCCTTGGAGCCGGAGGTCTTCGGCCAGGCGGTCAGACCGTCCGCCGCGAGCCGGTCGCGCAGCCACACGGCGACGCGGCAGCACTCCACGACGGTGGCCGGAGCGCCGGGATCCAGGTCGAGGACCAGCCGGTCGGCCAGGTCCGGCGCGTGGGCCCGCCACTGCGGGGTGTGGAACTCCGCGACCATGTTCGCCGCCCACATCAGCGAGGGCAGGTCCTGGACCAGGACCATCCGGGCCGGGCCCTCCGAACGGGGGACCTCCGTCGTGCGGACCCAGTCGGGCGTACCGGGCGGGACGTTCTTGGCGAAGAAGACCTGGCCGTCGGGGCCGTCCGGATAGCGCAGGAACGAGACGGGACGGTCGCGGAGGTGGGGGAGCAGCGCGGGTGCGGCCGTCGCGTAGTAGTGCAGCAGCTCACCCTTGGTGAAGCCCGTCGCAGGGTGCAGCACCTTGTCCAGGTTGCTCAGGGCCACCCGTCGCCCCGCCACCTCCGTGATCGGCGTCATAAGATGAGAATCCCACGCATTGACGACAATAGTGACAAATAATTTGGAACCTGCCTGAAGGGTGTCGAAACGTGAGATCCATATGGAACGGTGCCATCTCCTTCGGCCTGGTCAGCATCCCGATCAAGCTGGTGAACGCGACGGAGAACCACTCGATCTCCTTCCGTCAGATCCACACCGAGGACGGCGGCCGCATTCGCTACCGCAAGGTGTGCGAGGCGGAGGAGCGCGAGGTGACGTCCGCGGAGATCGGCAAGGCGTACGAGGACGCGGACGGCACGATGATCCCGATCACGGAGGACGATCTGGCCTCCCTGCCGATCCCGACCGCCCGGACGATCGAGATCGTGGCCTTCGTGCCGGCCGACCGGATCGACCCGCTCCAGATGGACACGGCGTACTACCTGTCGGCGAACGGGGTGCCGGCGGCCAAGCCGTACACCCTGCTGCGGGAGGCTCTGAAGCGCAGCCAGAAGGTGGCCATCGCGAAGTTCGCACTGCGTGGGCGGGAGCGGCTCGGGATGCTGAGGGTGGTCGACGACGTGATCGCCATGCACGGGTTGCTCTGGCCGGACGAGATCCGCGCGACCGAGAGTGTCGCGCCGGACACGAGTGTCACCGTCCGTGACAAGGAACTCGACCTGGCCGACGCGTTGATGGACACGCTCGGGGAGGTCGATCTCGCCGACCTCCACGACGACTACCGCGAGGCGGTGGAGGAGATGATCGCGGCGAAGGCCTCCGGCGAGCAGGCGCCGGCGGCTCCCGCCGCGGAGAAGTCCGGGGGGAAGGTCATCGACCTGATGTCGGCGCTGGAGAACAGCGTGCGGCAGGCTCGGGTGGCGAGGGGGGAGGGGTCCGAGACCGGGGTCGGGGCCGAAGCAGAGGTCAAGCCGCTCCGGAAGGGCTCGGCACCGAAGGCGGCGGCGGGAAAGAAGTCGACGGCGACGACTACGGGCACGGCGAAGAAGACGGCGGCGAAGAAAACGGCATCAACGGCGTCGACGACCAAGAAGGCATCGACCACGAAGAAGAAGACCACCCCCAGAAAAAAAGCCTCAGCCTAACCAAAGCACACCCCCACCCCCCGACGGCCCGCGCCCCTTCAGGGGCGCGAGGAACTGCGCGCTCAGCCGAGGACGGCGCGCGCGTGTGTGTGATCGGGGGCGTGCCCCTTTCAGTGGCGCGGGGAACTGCGCGCTCGGCCGAGGGCGGCGCGTCCCTCATCAGTGGCGCGACGGAGTGGGCGTGCGAACTGGGAGCCGTGCCCCTTCAGATGGCGCGACGCGCGCCTGCGATCCGGGGCGCGCCCCTTCAGGGGCGCGAGGAACTGCGCGCTCAGCCGAGGACGGCGCGCGCGTGCGTGTGATTGGGGGCGTGCCCCTCTCAGCGGCGCGGCGGCGCGCGTGTGAACTGGGGTCGCGCGCCCGAAGGGGCGCGGGGAACTGCGCGACCAGCCCCCACCGGCCCGCAGCCCGGGCGACGAACCGCACGCCCCCCCCCGGCGAAGGCCCCAGCCAGGACGCGCGGCGTCAGCCGAGAGACTGCCGCCGCAGTGCCAACACCGCGTTGTGGCCCCCGAAACCGAACGAGTTGCTCAACACCAGATCCCCCGCCAGGGGAAGCACCCGGGCCGCCCCGATCACCAGATCCACCCCCAGCCCCTCGTCCACCTCGACGCAGCCGATCGTCGGCGGGATCAGACCGTGCTGAAGCGTGAGGACCGCAGCCACCGCCTCCACACCCCCCGCCGCCCCCTGCAGATGCCCCAGATGCCCCTTGAGCGCGGTCACCGGAACCCGCCCCACCCCGAACATCCCCGCCAGGGCAACCGCCTCCGCGTGATCCCCGTCGACCGTCGCCGTCGCATGGGCGTTGATGTGGACCACGTCCACAAGACGCGCCCCCGCGTCCCGCACGGCCAGCCGCACCGCCCGAGTGATACCCGCCCCGCTCGGATCGGGCGCGGCCACATGATGCGCGTCGGCCGACAGCCCCCACCCCGCCGCCTCGCAGTAGATCCGCGCCCCACGGGCACGCGCGTGTTCCTCCGCCTCAAGGAGCAGGAACCCGGCACCCTCCCCGTTCACGAAGCCGTCCCGGTCCCTGGCGAACGGCCGCGACGGCGTCACCCCGGACGCCACGCCGAGCGTGGACAACGCCCGCATCGACGCGAACGCGGCCATCAGCGCCGGCGTCACCACCGCCTCCGTGCCCCCGGCGAGCGCCACGTCCACATGCCCGTACCGGATGCGGTCGATCGCCTGCCCTATCGCCTCCGTACCGGAGGCGCACGCGCTCGTCACGGTCCGCGCCTCCCCGGTGATGTACAGCCTGAGCGACACCTGCGACGCGGCCTGCGAGGGCACGGTCATCGGGGTGGTGAGGGGCGAGACCGACCGAGGCCCCTTCTCCCGCAGCCGCCGGTCCCCCTCCACCAGCACGGGCGCCCCGCCGATGATCGTGCCGACCGAGACCCCCACCCGCTCCGGGTCGAGCCCGCTCTCCCGCGTACCCGACGGGTCGAACCCGCCGTCCTGCCAGGCCTCCAGCGCGGCGATCAGCGCGAGTTGGGCGGACCGGTTCATCCGCCGGGCCCGCTGCCGGGGCAGCAGATCCGTGAGGTCCCCCGGCACGAGCGCCCCGGTCCGCACCGGCAGCCCGTCGAACTCCGGCCCGTCCAGCTCACGTATCCCGTGCCGCCCGTCCAACAGGCCCTGCCACAGCTCCCCGACGCCGACCCCGAGCGGGGTGATCGCTCCCAGCCCGGTGACCACGACCCGGCGCGGCCCGGCGGGAACGGGGCCGGGGGAGGAGGCCCGGCCCGACGCCGTCGCCGCGGGCCGCGGGTGATCCGGCCGCGCGTGATGGCGTACGAGGCACTCCTGTTCCAGCCGTTCCGTGGCCCAGGTCCGTAGCTCCGGGTCCTGGAGCGGCACTTCGGAGGGGCGGTCCAGGTCCTGGCGCCAGACACCCCACCTCCGGGTGTACGACTCCTCGACGGCGAGCGGGCCGACGGTGCGCAGCGCGGTGAACCGGTCGCCGTCCCGCAGCTCGACCGAGTGGATGTCGGCGGCGGTGACGGTGGTGACGGCGAAGGCGGCGAAGGAGGTGAGGGTGGCGGCAGTGGTGGAGTGGGGGGAGAGGGGCGCGTCGTCGTGCGAACGGTCCATGTGACTGCTGCTTCCTTCGCTCGGTGGCGTGGCACTTCGGTAGCAAGGAACAAACTCCAGTGTCACTCGCCCGAGTTGTGAACAACTCTCCCGCGGCCCGCGGCCCGCGGCCCGGGATCCGCGGCCCGGGATTCGGGATCCGAGGGGGGAAGGGCGTCAGCGGGTCCCGGCCCGCATCTCCCGCGGGCTCACCCCGTACCGCTGCTTGAACGCCGTGCTCAGCGCGCTCGCGGAGGAGAAGCCCGAGGCGTACGCGAGATCCGTGATCGTCATGTGCTCGCACCCGCCGCACCGGAGCCGGTCGCGGACCAGCCGCAGCCGTTCCTCGCGGATCAGTTCCCGGGGAGTAGTGCCCGCGTGTCGCAGGGCCAGCTGGATCTGCCGCAGGGACCAGCCGAGGGCCCGCGCCATGGAGGTACCGGTCAGACCGGGTTCGGCCGCGTGCGCGCGCACATGGCGGCGGACCACCGCCTCGACCTCCGTCAGATGGCCGGGCGCGTCCGGCCGGTCGTCGCCAACAGCGAGCATGCACAGCAGCTCGACCACGCGCTCGGAGACGGCGTTGAACTGGGGATCGGTGAGGACCTCACGCTCCTCGTGCAGGTCGTTCAGCATGGAACCGATCACCCGCCCCAGGCCCCTGCTCAGATCGAGCGAGGTCACCAGCGGGGACTTGCGCCGCAGCGGGCCGTCCAGCTCACGCGCGGGAATGGTGAAGACGAACGCTCGGGTGGACGCGTCCTGGAGGCACTCGAAGGGCTCCCCGAAGGTCAGCAACGTTCCCTGCCCCGGCGTCAGTCGCGCCTCCCGGCCGTCCTGCCGCAGTACGAGCTCGCCGGAGAGGGGGAGCAGTAGGCGGTAGTCCTCGTCGGGATCCTCGCGCACCTGGTGCCGGGTCCGGCTGTACTCGATCCCGTCCGAGCGGAACTCGACCAGCTGGTAGGCATCGGTCCGCTCGTGCGGAGCCACCTCACATGTCGTCTGCGACTCCACGATGTAGGTCCCCGCGGGCACTGTGCTTCCTCCGCCTCCATCAACTGGATTGAACGCAAAGGTAGTTACGGGCCGTAAGCGTAGTACAGACCCTCTGTTCGCGTGGTGCGGGAGACGAAAGGCGGGTGTGGTGCGTTCGGTGCATGCGATGCGTGTGGTGTGCCTGTTGTGGGTGGTTCGTCTGCGGGCAACTTCCTTGCGCGCTCGGGAAAGCGCGCGTCCCGCCCCGCCGGTACCGTCGGGCGCCGCGACCTCCGTCCCGGCTCACCTGCCCCTGGGGACCTCATGAAGGAACAGATACCGGAGGCGGTGTTCTGGTGCGCGGCCCTCGCGCTGCTCGCCGTCACCGTGCTGCTGATACGCCAGCGAGGCATCACCGCCCGGCTGCGCCGGCACAGCGCCGAGCTGGCCGAGGACCTGCGGACCCGGGAGGACGAGATACGGCACCTCGTCGCCGTACGTCTCCCGGCACTGGAGGACCACGGGCCTCAGCGGCAGGCCCCCGGCCCCGGGCTGCTCGACGCGAGGCTGGCCGGCAGCGGTTTCGCGAAGTGCCTCGACCATGTCCTGGCACGGTTCGACAGCGCCGTGGAGCACGCGCGGGCCCGCGCCGACCGGTCCGCGAAGGCCGCCCTGAAGGCGTCGATGGGCTCGATCCAGGCGCTGGCCAACGAACAGCAGGTCGCCATCTCCGACATGCAGGACCGGCACGACCGCCCCGACGTGCTGCGCGACCTGCTGGCGATCGACCACTGCAACGCCCAGTTCGGCCGCCGCGCCCAGGCCGTCGCCGTACTGTGCGGGTCCTGGCCGGGCCGTCAGCGTTCCACCTCGGCGGTGATCGAGGTCGTCCGCGGCGCCACCTCCCGCATCCGTGACTACCGGCGCGTCCAGATCCACGGACAGGCCGACACCGCCGTGGCGGGCCGGGCCGTCGAGCCGGTCGTCCTCACCGTCGCCGAGCTGCTCGACAACGCGGCCCGCCACTCACACCCCGACACCAAGGTCGAGGTCGACGTCCAGGCCGTGCACAACGGCGCCTGCGTGGTCATCGACGACGCGGGCGTGGGCATGGACGCCCAGGCGACGGAGCGCGCCACCGCCCTGCTGTCCGGCCGGCACGCGGTGGACGTCACCCGGCTCGACGACCCGCCCCAGTTCGGTTTCCCCGCGATCGGAGCACTCGCCGCGCGCTACGGGTTCAGCGTCTCCGCCGACACCCGGTCCCCGTACGGCGGGGTCCGCGCCGTCGTGTTCCTGCCGTCCGTGCTGCTCACGCCCCGGGACGCGACGGAGGCGCTGCCGCTCGTGGGCGTGGGCGTGGGCGCGGGGGCTGCTGGGGGCTCCGGTGGTACGTCGGACGCGTCGACCTCCGTGACCGCGTCTGCCGGTTCGTCCGACGCGGCGTCCGGCGATGGGGTCGTGACCACGGCGGGTGGGTTGCCCAAGCGCAGGCGGCGGGTTCAGGAACCGGGTCAGGAACCGAGTCAGGAGGCGGAATCCGGGTCCGTGGCCGGGTCCGGGTCTGGGTCTGGGGCCGTGTCCGAATCGGTCGAGGTGCCCGTCGTGCGGTCGGCCGAGGAGTCCGCCCGTCGGATGGGCGCGTTCGCGCGCGGCACGCTGCACGGCCGCGCGGCACAGCGCACCACCCCCTACGAAGACGAAGGGAACATCCAGGGATGATCGAGCCTGCGAACGACGAGTTGAGCTGGATGCTCGATGAGGTCCTGAAGGTTCCTGAGGCGCGGCACGCGATCCTGCTCTCCGCCGACGGCCTGCTCCGCGCCCACTCCGCGGACATCGGCAGGGACGACGCCGAGCGGTTCGCCGCGGGGCTCTCCGGTGTGCAGTCGATCAGCCGCAGCACGGCCGAGTTCTGCGGCAGCCCGCAGACGCCCTGGCGGCAGACGCTGATCGAGTTCGCGCACGGCTACGTCTTCCTCGTGGCCGCGGGCGAGGGCGCCCACCTGGCCGTGTCCACCACCGAACACGTGGACATGGAGGCCGTCACGTACCGCATGCACAGACTCGTCGACCGGCTCGGCGCCGAACTGAGCAGCCCCGCGCGTCGGGACGCCGGCAGTCCGGCATGACACCGCCCGGACGTCCCGGAGGGAGACTGGTGCGGCCGTACGTCGTCACGGACGGCCGTTCCCACCCCAGTCGCAACACCCTGGACCTGGTCACGCTGCTGATCGCCGTGGACGGTCCGCCGTCGGCGGGACTGAGCCCGGAGAAACGGGTGCTGCTGGAGTTGTGCCGGCCCGGGGCGCTGTCGGTCGTCGAGGTGGCCGGACATCTGTCGTTGCCGGTCAGTGTCACCAAAGTGCTGATCGCCGACCTCATGGACAGCGGCCATGTCGTCACCCGCGCGCCCGTTCCGTCCGCCCTGCGGTCCGACGCCCACATCCTCCAGGAGGTCCTCGATGGGCTCCGTGCCCGCCTCTGAAGACGGTCCCGGCAGCCCCTGTGGGGGTGTTCGTCTCGCGGGTGGCGTGCGGATCGCTGTCGAACTGCTGATCGTGGGGCACTTCGCCGTCATGGACCTCCTGGAGCATGCGTGACTCCTCCCGAACCCCCGTCCGGTGGCGGGTGTCCCCTTCGCCACTCCATGTACGGGGCCGAGTTCACGGCGGATCCCGGTGCGCTCTACGACAAGCTGAGGGCGCACGGCGCGACCTCGCCCGTCGAGCTCGCGCCCGGTGTCCGTGCCACGCTCGTCACCGGGTACGAGGCCGCGCTGCACGTGCTGCGCAGCCCGGAGACGTTCTCCAAGGACCCGCGTCGCTGGCGTGACCTCGCCGAGGGTGCCGTCGCACCGGACAGCCCCGTCGTGCCGATGATGATGTACCGGCCGAACGCGCTGTTCACCGACGGCGAGGAGCACCGCAGGCTGCGCGGCGCCATCACCGACAGCCTGGCCCGTGTGGAGGCCGGCACGCTGCGCGGGTACGTCGAACGCAGCGCCGACACACTCATCGACCTGCTCGCTCCGCGTGGGTGCGCGGACCTTCTCGGCGAGTACGCCCAGGTGCTGCCCCTGCTGGTGGTCAACCGGCTCTTCGGTTGTCCGGCCGAGCTGGGGGAGCGGCTGGTCGAGGGCATGTCGGGGATCTTCGACGGAGTGGACGCGGAGCGGGCGAACGAGTTGCTGACGGCGACGTTGGGGGAGTTGGTCGCGCTGAAGCGGGCGCGGCCGGGGGCGGACATGACCTCGTGGCTGATGGCGCATCCTGCCGGGCTGACCGACGAGGAGATGATCCATGAACTGGTCGTGCTCATGGGGGCGGGCACCGAGCCCCAGCAGAACCTGATCGCGAACAGCTTGCGGTTGCTGCTGTCCGACGACCGGTTCGCGGGCGGTCTGGGGGGTGGCGGCCTGCCGGTCGAGGACGCGCTCGACGAGGTGCTGTGGACGGATCCGCCGATGGCCAACTGCGCGGTGCACTACCCGGTTCGGGATGTCGTGTACGAGGGGATGCTGCTGCGGGCGGGGGAGCCGGTCGTGGTGAGTCTGGCCGCCGCGAACACGGATCCGGCGCCGGCGAACGAACAGCGGGCCGGGAATCGGGGGCATCTGGCGTGGAGTGCGGGGCCGCACACGTGTCCTGCGCGGAGTACGGCTCGGCTGATCGCGGGGGTGGCGGTCGAGAAGCTGCTCGACCGGTTGCCTGATGTGCGGCTGGCGGTGGGGGTGGAGGAGTTGGAGTGGCGGCCGGGGCCGTTTCATCGGGGGTTGGTTTCGTTGCCGGTGCGGTTTGCGGGGGTGGCGGCGGGTTCGGGGGAGGGGGTGCGGCGTCGGCGGCCGCGGCGGCCTGTGGCTGAGCCGTTGGGTTCGTCGGATCCGTCGCCGGTTCTGGTGTCCGTCCGTCCGGGGGGTGGGTGGGGTCGGCTGAGGGCGTGGTGGCGTGGGGAGTCGGGGGGATAGGGATAGGGATAGGGGGAGTGGAGGGTGCGGGTTGAGTGTGGCTGGGCGCGCAGTTCCTCGCGCCCCTTAAAAGCGCGCCTGCGGGTGCGTGTGGGGTCGGGGCCGGCCCGGGACATCCGACCGCCGCTCTCTGGCCTACAGGTGAACGCATCTTGCCGCGACGCCCGGACATCCCGACCCACCCCCTACCGCCGCCCAGCGCCCGCCCCCCGGTGGATCCCCCCCCACACACACAACGAGGGGGCCGCCGCGAGGAACTGCGCGCTCAGCCCAGGACGGTCCGAGTGTTCGTTCAGGGGGTGCGCCCCGTCAGGGGCGCGGGGAACTGCGCGCTCAGCCAGGGACGGTCCGAGTGTTCGTTCAGGGGGTGCGCCCCGTCAGGGGCGCGGGGAACTGCGCGCTCAGCCAGGGACGGCGCGCGCGTTCGATCCGGGGGTGTGCCCCGTCAGGGGCGCGGGGAACTGCGCGCTCAGCCAGGGACGGCGCGCGCGTTCGATCTGGGGGTGTGCCCCGTCAGGGGCGCGGGGAACTGCGCGCTCAGCCCAGGGCGGCGCGCGCGTTCGATCCGGGGGGCGTGCCCCGTCAGGGGCGCGGGGAACTGCGCGAGCAACCCCCACCGGGCGGACGGGAGAGAATCAGCCGGTCATCCCCAGCCGTACCGGCAGTGCACGGTGACCGTTCGATATGGGCGACGCCACCGGCTCCAACCCCGCGCCAGGGACGGCGAGTCGAACGTCCGGGTGCCTTTCGAAAAGCTGGCCCGGCGGAGCACCGAGACAGAAATGCACCCCGTGCCCGAAGGCAAGAGGCTCCGAGCCGAGTCACGTCGAACCGGTCGGCGTCCACCGCGAGAGTCGCCTCCCCCTTCCGGATCACCCACCTCCCCGAGAACCAACTCCTGGAGTGACGCTACGCGGCCGTGCGCGAGCCACTGCGTCTGTCGGCAACTCCCTCCGCATACAGGTAAGTTGAGGTCTAGAGTCCGCTCTGGTGTCATGATCGCGGGCGAGGGGCGGTGGCGGCAGAACCATGTCGAGCAGTGATGTGCCGAGGTGGCTGCGGCCACTCGGCCCGGAGGTGCGGACCCTCCCGGCCGGCCAGTGGTGGGACGCGGTACGGGTCCCGTCGGCCACCGGTGTACGCATCCTCGAACATCTGGGCTCACGCACCGGCGCGGTGATCGAGGACAGCTACGGCGGCGTCCTCTACTGGCTCGTCCCACCGGGCGAGGCCGCCGCCTGGGACGTACCCCCGGCCCAGATCCTCGGCCTCGGCTCCCACGTGGCCGTCCCGCCCCGGCACCGTACGTACGCCCCCGGTCTGCACTGGCGGGTACCGCCCACCAGAACCCGCCACTGGACGGACCCGGTCCACCTCCACGCCGCCCTGCGAGCCGGCACGGCCTGAACCCTCGCATCATCATCCTGGTCGTCCTGGCGCGGGATCTTGACGGCTTAAGTTACCGGTAACACCATGGGTCTCGTACTGTCGAGTCGAAGGGACGCAGCATGCCCATGCCCGCTCTGAGTACGTCGTCCGACGGTTTCCTGCTCCATGGAGAGCCCTTCCGGATCATCTCCGGTGCGATGCACTACTTCCGCGTCCACCCCGACCAGTGGGCCGACCGGCTCCGCAAGGCCCGGCTGATGGGCCTCAACACCGTGGAGACGTACGTCCCTTGGAACCTCCACCAGCCCGAGCCCGGCACACTCGTCCTCGACGGCTTCCTGGACCTGCCGCGCTACCTCCGGCTGGCCGAGGCCGAGGGCCTGCGCGTCCTGCTGCGCCCGGGACCGTACATCTGCGCCGAGTGGGACGGCGGCGGTCTGCCCTCCTGGCTCACCACGGACACCGACATCCGGCTGCGCACCAGCGACCCGCGCTTCACGGACGCCCTCGACCGCTATCTCGATCTGCTGCTGCCCCCGCTCCTGCCCCAACTGGCCGCCAACGGCGGCCCGGTGATAGCGGTCCAGGTGGAGAACGAGTACGGGGCGTACGGCGACGACACCGCGTATCTCGAACACCTCGCCCAGTCCCTGCGCACCCGGGGCGTCGACGAGCTCCTCTTCACCTGCGACCAGGCCGACCCCGGGCACCTGGCGGCCGGCAGCCTGCCCGGCGTCCTCGCCACCGGCACCTTCGGCAGCAGGATCACGGAATCCCTGGAACGGCTGCGGGCCCATCAGCCCGAAGGGCCCCTGATGTGCGCGGAGTTCTGGATCGGCTGGTTCGACCACTGGGGCGAACCGCACCATGTGCGTGACGCCGCGGACGCCGCCGCCGACCTCGACCGGCTGCTCTCCGCGGGCGCCTCGGTCAACATCTACATGTTCCACGGCGGCACCAACTTCGGGTTCACGAACGGCGCCAACCACGACCACGCGTACGAGCCCATCGTGACCTCGTACGACTACGACGCGGCCCTCACCGAGTCCGGCGACCCGGGCCCGAAGTACCACGCCTTCCGCGAGGTCATCGCCCGCCACGCCCCGGTGCCCACCGAGCCCGCCCCCGCGCCGTCGCCCAAACTGCCGCGCACGGTGGTGGAGTTGGAGCGCCGCGTCGCGCTGCTCGCTCACGCGGACACCCTGGCCAAGCCGGTACGCGTCGACGCCGACCCGGTGACCATGGAGGAGCTGGGCCTGCGGGCGGGGTACGCCCTGTACCGCACCACGGTTCCCGTGTCCGGCGACGGTGTGCTGCACTTCGCGGGCGGTGTCGGCGACCGCGCCCAGGTCTTCCTGGACGGCGCCCCCGTCGGCGTACTCGAACGCGAACGCCATGAAGAGGCCCTGCCCGTACGGGTCCCGCGCGCCGGCGCCGCGCTGGACGTGCTCGTCGAGAACCTGGGCGGTGTCAACTACGGCCCTCGCATCGGCTCCCCGAAGGGGCTGCTCGGGCCCGTCACCTTCGACGGCACCCCCCTGCACGGCTGGGACTGCCATCCCCTGCCCATGGACGGCGTCGGCGAGGGCGCGGGCACTGGTGGCCCGGTGAGCGGGGCGGAGGCCGAGTCGGCGGCCTTGGACGTCGGGCCCGCCTTCCACCACGGGACCTTCGAGGTACTGACACCCGCCGACACCTTTCTCTCCCTGCCGGGCTGGACCAAGGGTCAGGCCTGGATCAACGGCTTCCACCTCGGCCGCTACTGGAACCGCGGCCCGCAGCGCACGCTGTACGTGCCCGCGCCCGTCCTGCGCCCCGGCACCAACGACCTGGTCCTGCTGGAGTCGCAGGCCACGACCGAACCGCGCGCCCTGCTCACCGACACACCCGACCTCGGGCCGGTGAAGCCCTGATGCCCCTTCGCCTGAGGGTGTCCACCCCGGCGGAGCCGCCGCTCACCGGACATCTCCCCTTCGCCGACGCGCCCGGCGTCCCCGACCCGATCGAGGTGACGAGCCGCTGTCTCACCCGGGGCGGCCGGCCCTGGTTCCCGGTCTCCGGCGAGTTCCACTACAGCCGTTACCCGGCGGCGCAGTGGGCGGAGGAACTCCTGAAGATGAAGGCGGGCGGGGTGACGGCCGTCGCGAGCTACGTCATCTGGATCCACCACGAGGAGACGGAGGGACACATCCGCTTCGACGGCGACCGGGATCTGCGGCGCTTCGCCGAGCTGTGCGCCCGGCACGGGCTGGACTTCGTCCCGCGCATCGGCCCCTGGTCCCACGCGGAGGTACGCAACGGCGGCTTCCCCGACTGGCTGTCGGCCCGCACCCGCAGCCCGCGCACCGACGACCCGGCCTACCTGGCACCCGTACGCACCTGGTTCGAGGCGATCGCCGGACAGTTGCGCGGGCTCGACCGTGCGCACGGCGGCCCGATCGTCGCCATCCAGATCGAGAACGAGCTCTATGACCGGCCCGGCCATCTGCTGACCCTGAAGCGCATGGCCCAGGAGGCCGGGCTGAGCGCCCCGCTCTGGACGTCCACGGCGTGGGGCGGAGTCCGGCTCCCGCCCGACGAACTGGTTCCGCTGTACGGCGGCTACCCGGAGACCTTCTGGACCGAGGCCGACGGCGGCTGGCCGGACACCTGTCGCAAGCACTTCTTCTTCACCCACCAGCGCGACGACGAGGGCATCGGTTCCGACCTGCGTCCGACGACGGCACGCGGCGCGGCTCCGGCGGACCTGACGGCTCCGGCCGACCGGTTCCCTTGGGCCACCTGTGAGTTGGGCGGTGGCATGGCGGTCTCCTACCATCGCCGTCCGCGCGTCGACGCGGCCGACGTCGGCGCGCTCGGGCTCACGAAGATCGGCTGCGGTTCCGTGTGGCAGGGCTACTACATGTTCCACGGCGGTACGAACCCGGCCGGTGAACTGACGACACTTCAGGAGTCCCACGCGACCGACTACCCCAACGACCTCCCCGTCCGCACGTACGACTTCCAGGCCCCGCTGGGCGAGTTCGGCCAGTACCGGCCCTCGTACGACGAACTCCGGCTCCAGCACCTGCTGTTGGCCGACTTCGGCCGGCTCGTCGCCCCGATGGAGTCCTTCCTCCCCGAACAGCAGCCGACGGGGCAGGACGACCGGGACACCCTGCGCTGGGCGGTGCGGAGTTCGGGGGACGCCGGCTTCCTCTTCGTCAACAACCACCAGCCGCACGAGCCGTTGCCGGACCACCCGGAGACCTCGTTCACGGTCGAGTTCCCGCAGGCGCCCACGCTCACGCTCCCCAGTACGCCGGTCACCGTCCCGTCGGGCGCCTACTTCTGCTGGCCACTCCGCCTCGACGTGGGCGGTCTGCGCCTGGACTGGGCCACCGCCCAGCCCGTATGCATGATCGACGACCACGGAGGCAGTGGCAGTGGTGGCGATGGTCGTACGGTTCTGGTGCTGGCCGCGACCGAGGGCATTCCCGTCGAACTCGCCCTGGACGCGCGGACGGTGGCGTCGGTGAGCGTGCCCTCCGGACAGTGCGCCACGCTCGGCGACCGCCTCCTGGTCACGGGGCTGCGTCCCGGCACCGACGCCCTGGTCGAGGTGGACACGGCGGACGGCGCACGGGTCGGCCTGCTGGTCCTGGACGCCACGACGGCCCGTACCGCCTACCGGGGTGTCGCCTGGGGAGCCGAGCGGCTGGTCCTCTGCGACGGAGGTGCCGGTGCCGGTGCCGGTGTCGTCTTCGACGAGCACGCGCGGGGCGGGCGAGGAGAGGTACGGGTGCACAGCCCGGCCGGTGAACCGTCGTTCGCCGTGCTGCCCGCGCCGCGACGGCCTCCCGTGGTGGAGGGTGCCGGTGTGCTGGAGTCGATGGACGGGGTGTTCACGCGTTACAGCGTGCAGGCCGTGCAGGAGGGCGTGGGCGTGCGTCGTGATGGGTTTTCTGAGGGGGTGGCGGTTCGGAAGGTCCGGGCCGCCGGGCCCGCGCCCGAGCCCGTGACGGGTGTGCTGGGGCGGGCGAGTGCGCCCGCCGACAAGTACTACGACACGGCGGCGGCCGAGTACGTCGTCGACGTCCCGGACGGACTGCCGCTCACCGGAACCCTCCTGCGCGTCCACTGGATCGGAGACGTGGCGCGCGCCTACGTGGGCGACACGCTCGTGGCGGACCAGTTCCAGGCGGGGCGGGTCTGGGACATCGCCCTGGACCGGCTCCCGGAGAGGGCCCTTCGCGAGCGGGGACTGCGGCTGAGGGTGCTGCCGCGGCACGAGGACGCCCGCGTGTACGTGGCGGCGGAGGAGGCCGGCTTCGAGGGCGGGCCCGGGACCGGGGCCGAGACCGGCGCCGGGGGAGCCGTGGCGGCGGTCGGGCGTGTCGAGTGCGTGCGGACCCGGACCTGGGCGGTCGGGGCGGGCTGAGCACCACACCCCCCCCGCGTCACCACCCCGCCACCACCGCGTCGACCTCCCGCCCGGCGGCCTATCCTGTGGGCCAGCCGGGCGGGGCACGACCGCCGGGACGAACCCGTACCCGTACCCGTACGAGCACGCGTACCCGCACTCGTACTCGTATCCGTACGCGAACTCGAAGGACGTCACCCGCAATGACCCGAGGTGCCGGTGACGGCGCGCCGCCCCAGGACCCTGCCGGGGACCTCCCCAAGGGCCGCAGCCGGCGCAACTTCGCGGGAGCGCGCCCGGTGATGGACGACGTGGCACGGCTGGCCGGTGTCTCCAAGCAGACGGTGTCCCGCGTACTGAACGAGAACCCGGCCGTCCGCCCCGAGACCCGTGAGGTGGTCCTGGCCGCCATGCGCACCCTCGGCTACCGGCCGAGCCGCAGCGCGCGTTCCCTGGCCAGCGGCCGGACCCGGATGCTCGGCGTGATCTCCTTCGACGCGGCCCGCTTCGGACCTGCCTCCATCCTGACCGCGATCAACACCGCGGCCCAGGACGCCGGTTACCTGGTGAGCTCCATCGCGCTCGACACGGCCGACCGGGCCACCGTCGCACGCGCCGTGGACACGCTGTCGGCCGAGGGCGCGGACGGTGTGATCGCCATCGCCCCGCAGCGCTGGGTGGGCAGGGCGCTGGCGGAGGCACAGCTCGACACCCCGCTGATGGTCCTGGAGAACGACCTCGGCAAGGACGCGTCGTTCGTCACGGCGGACAACTGGGCGGGGGCCCGCAAGGCCACCGAGCACCTGCTGGACCTCGGCCACGCGACGGTCCGGCACATCGCGGGTCCCACGGGATGGCTGTCGGCGGACCGCCGGGTGGAGTCCTGGCGGGCCACGCTGGAGGCGGCCGGGGCCCCGGTCCACGAGCCCCTCGTCGGGGACTGGAGCGCCGACTCGGGGTACGAGCTGGGACGCCGGCTGGCCGGCCGCTCCGACGTCACCGCGATCTTCGCGTCCAACGACCAGATGGCGCTGGGCGTCCTCCGCGCCCTCCACGAGTCCGGCCGCCACGTCCCCGGCGACGTCAGCGTCGTCGGCTACGACGACATCCCCGAGGCCGCCCACCTGCTCCCGCCGCTGACCACGGTCCGCACCGACTTCCCCGAGATCGGCACGCGCTCCCTGCGGCTGCTCCTGTCCCAGCTGGACGGCTCCACCCAGCCGGCGCCGGAGCAGGTGGTACCGGTCGAACTGATCGTGCGCAGAAGCACGGGCCCGGCGCCGGGCCGCTGACCACGCGGCCGGGCCGACCACGTACCCGGATCGTGCGCCGTGCTCATGGACCGTGCTCATGGACCGTGGCCGTCGGCTCGGGGCGTCGGCTCGGGGCGTCGGTCCGGGTCGTCAACTCTGGTCATGGACAGGGAAAATCTGTGGGGATCAGGTGAGTGGGCAGGTGCTGCGGCGAGATAGAAAGGACATATGCCGGAGCGCGAGACCCCTGTCGGAGCCATGGACGACGTCGATGTCATGAGCGGCATGGACGATGTGGTCATGGACGACGCCGCGTTGGACGACGCAGCCATGGACGACGCGGCGATGGAGGCCGTGGACATGGAGGCCGCGGTCGCCTTCAACGATGTCGACGACGTCGACGCGGTGACCCGTGCCGTGCTGACGGCCTCGCGCGTGCTGGTCGCGGTCTCGGCCCGTTCGCTCGCCGAGGTCGAGGAGCGGGTGACACTGCCGCAGGTCCGGATGCTGGTCGTGCTGTCCACGCGCGGCGCCACGAAGCTGGTCACCCTCGCCGAACTGCTCCAGGTCGCGCCGTCCACCGCCATGCGCATGGTCGACCGGCTCATCACCGCGGGTCTCGCCGACCGCCGCACCAACCCGGACAACCGTCGCGAGACCCTGCTCCAGCTCACGGCGGAGGGGCGGCGCACCGTCGAGAACGTGACCGTCCGCCGGCGTACCGAGATCGCCACCATCGTCGAACGGCTCACCCCGCGACAGCGGACGGCGATCGTCGAGGCGCTGACCGCCTTCAACGAGGCGGGCGGCGAGCCCCCGGTCCCGGGCTTCGAGGACGCGGAGCCGCACCCGCTGGGCTGGGTGGACACGACGACGCGGCGCGACATATGACCTGGGGCCCGGCTCGCCCGGCTCCCTCATCCAACGGACGGACTGGGCGTCGGCGAGGTCGTGTTGACGTCGAGTCCCTCCGGCTCGTTGAGGACGAGGACCGGCGCGCCCGGCTGCGGCGCGGGCGGCGTCATCTCGCTCTTGGGGAGCTTCGGTGGGGTGGTCTGCTGGAAGTTGACCTGGTCGTAGTTGACGAGGTCGGTCTTCTCCAGCACCGTGATGTGGTCCAGGACGGTGTCGTTGGCCAGGTCGGCCAGCTCACGGATCATGGAGTTCTTGGTGTTGGCGCGGACCTTGGCGATGACCGGGAAGATCTGACCGTGCGTCACACGCATGATGTTCACGGCGGTCGTGTCGAACTGCTTGCCCTCACTCCCGTCCACGGTCGCCACGAACTGCTGCTGTTGCGGGCTGGCCTGGTTGGGCAGCGTGATGCCCAGCTCGGGGGCGATCTTGCGGCACATCTCGTCGAGCCCGGAGTGCCCCGCGACCAGGTGCTCCCCGGCCTCCTTCATCGCCGGTGTGGTGCCTCGCTTCATGGCCATCAGGCCGAGCGGGTGCTCCCACAGCCCGGCGGCCCGAACCTTCACGACGAAGTCCCGGTCGGCCTCGGTCAGCGGCCCGTACCGGGTGTTGGCGATGATCCGGTCCTGGCTGGTCGACGTCTTCTCCACACCGAGGATGGCGGGATACGCGAGCGCGGCGAGAGTCACGACCAATCCGCCGATCACGAATACGGTTCCTGCCGTGCGTTGCGTCACACGCATGCTGCCTCCTGAGGTGAACGGACCGGTCCACAAGGGGGTACGTACGGGAGGCCCGAGGCAATCATTGCTCAGGGTAAATTTTGCACTCTGCGGTGGGGTGGGACCGTCGGCCGGTGTCGGCACCTGTGCCGGTGCCGACCGCGGTGTCAGCGCCTGACGTCGGTCGCGGTGCCAGTGCCGGTGCCGGTGGCACCGGCGATGTCAGTGGCGGGTGCCAGGATCCTGGTCATGACGGACACGAGCGACGACTGGCGTACCTTCCTGGACCGGTGGAGCCAGGAGTGGGCGGATGCGCAGGCCCGGGACGCGTCGGCCGACGAGGTGCCGGTGCGGTCCGAAGAGGACCTGCGCGCACGCTGGTTGGGGTTCCAGCCGGCGCCCGAGGAGCGTATCAAGGCTCTTGAGGACCGGTTGGGACACCGGTTGCCGCCCTCCTACCGGACCTTCCTGGCGGTCAGCGACGGCTGGCGCGACGCGGGGGGCTTCGTGTGGCTGCTGGCCGGCACCGAGCAGGCCCGGTGGCACGAGGACGCGGCGGGCCTGTCGGAGTACTTTCCCGGGGAACTGGACGACGACTCCACACCCGAGCAGGAGTTGCTCGCCGGGATGTGGCAGCGGGCGCTGCAACTGGACGTGGAGTCGGACATGGTCCACGTACTGCTGGACCCGGGGGACGTGGACGCCGCAGGCGAGTGGGCCGTGTACTCCTGGGCGTCGTGGAGCGGGAGCGAGCCCCAACGGCACGCGTCGTTCCGGGCGTTCATGGAGGCGATGTACCGCCAGTTCCACAGCCTGGAGGCGAGCCGCCCCGAACGCGCCGGGACAACGGCCTTCGCCAACGCCACGACACGCGCCCTGGACGCGTCCGTCGAAGCCGCCAGACTGGACGCCCTGGACGGACGGTACGAGCGGGCCTCGAAGACCCTGGCGGAGGCGATCGAGTACGGCAGGCCACGGGCGAGAGGGCTGCGCGACCAGATCCGCCGGCTGCTCGGGGAGACCTACATGGTGTACTTCCGCGGTCTGACCGCCGACCCGTTGTACGCGCCGGAGGTACTGCCCTTGCTGGCGGCCGGCCACGTGGAACAGCGCCGCGACGACGGGTCGTTGTCCCACCTCCTGGCGGGCGCCTCCGAGGAGATACGGGTGGCGGCGGGTGAACTCCTGCGGCGGATGAGGGCGGGCACCTACCGCTACACGTCCGAAGGCCCGTTCGGCCGCGCCGTGGAGGAGGCGCGTGAACAGGCGCGCTGGGGCGACACGGACGCGGCCTGGCGCACCCTGCGTGCCGCCCTGCCCGAGTGGCGGCCGGTCGGCCCCGACCACCTTGCCCCGGTCGGCCTGTGGGCCGATCCGCTCCTGGGCCCGCTGCTCACTGTGGAGCGGGGCCGGGAACTGCTGGCCACGCCCAGACCCGGACACCGGGGCGACGCGCCGCCTCCCACGCCCGACCTGGATCCGCCGGGCTTGGAATGGCTGGCGGACGGAGATCCCGGCAACTTCCTGACGTCGTACCGCTTCGTCCTCATGGAGGGTACGGAGCCGCACGAACTGCCCGCCCGTATCGGCGCCGACGAGACGGCTGCCTTGAACGGACCGGTGACCTTGTGGGAGGCGTCCACGCGATTGCGTAACCGCAGTGGCAGTGGCAGTGGCAGTGGCAGTGGCAGTGGCAGTGGTGGTGGCGGTGGCAAGAGCGTCCGGTCCGTCTTGCCGTGGGAGGACGAGGTGCTGACGGTTGTCGGCCGGGCGGGTCCGGGCTGGAGCTTCGCCTTCGAACCGCGTCCCCGTACCTCCTTCAGTGAGCGGCGGTTCGCCTCTCCGGCCACCGGGGCCTGTGGCAACGCCCGTGCGGTGACGGTGTGGAGCGACCCTTCGAACGACCCCCGTTTCCGTGTCTTCCAGCTGTCCGTCGCACAGAACGGCGAGGAGCGGTACGCGTTCACCGTCCTGGGGGACACCATCGGCAGACGAGGGCCCGTGCCGATCGCGCTCGACCCGGACCGCCTCTTCTCCCGGGCCGGGACCGACCCGGAGAGACTGGGGGAGCGGCGTGCCCTGCGGGCGCTCGCGGCCGAGTTCGGTGTCCGGCTACCGAGGTTCGCTCTCGGGCACGGACGTCTGCACACCCTCCGCACCAGACCCTGGAGCCACTCGTCACCGTCTTCATAGGACTTCATAGGGTCCGGTGCGGGGCGCTCGGGCTCGTGCCGGGCGGGCGGGCGGGGCAGCAGAGCTGGGCTCAAGCCGTGACCGTGGTGTCGGAATCGGAGTCGGCGCCGATGCCGGCGGGGAGCTCGGTCATTCGCTCGTCGTAGCCGGTGTCGGGGTCGACGACGCGGCCCGCGGCCCACCAGTTCTCGCTTGCTGTTTCGAAGGCCACGAGCATGACGTCCTCTTCGGGGACGTCCGCGAAGAGCCGGAGGTTGTCGACGATCGCCCGGAACAGCGCGGCCTTCTGCTCCGGGCCGCGCCGGTTGAAGGACAACTGGATGAACAGGGTGCGCTCACTTCGCCGCCGCAGGCCGAACACGACCGGCTGGATGACGAAGTTGTCGCTCGTGACCTCGTGGAAGACGTGGAACTGATCGTCCTGGGGGATTTTGAGGACATCGACCATGGCGGTGTGCAGGGCCGCAGAGACGAGGCGGCGGTACTCGGGCGTGGTGCCCTGACGCAGGGAGACGGTGATCAGAGGCATGGCTGTTCGCGGCTTTCTGGTGAGTCGTGTCGTTGCTGAGTCGTGTGGTGCGGCGATGGAGCGGGAACCCGGAAGCAGGCCAGCAGCGCGGAGGTGTTGAGGTACTGGCCGATCAGGTTGACCAGGGCCACGAGCAGGTCCGTGCCGAACACCGTGACGGCCTCGTCGTAAAGGCCTTGCGGTACGTGGTGGTCGCCGACCAGTGCGACGGCCAGCCGATGGGCGACATGGGCCTCGGCGCGCATACCGAGGGGAGGCTCGCCACGGACCAGGGCGGCGACGGCGGGCCCGGGTACCCCCGCTTTTCCGGCGGCCAGGGTGTGCGCGTAGAGCACGTACTCGGCACGCCACTGTGCTGCGACGGTGAGGACGACCACCTCGCGGACGTCCGCCGGAATGCCGGACCCGGCAATGGCCTGGGCCCACTCCAACAGGGGTCCGGCGAGCTCCGGGGCCCGCAGCATGGCATTGAACGGACCGATCAGCCGCCCGTCGGGCAGAACGGCCGCGTAGCCCGCGTCCTCCGCACCGCGTACCCGTGTGACGTGCAGGCGGTGGTGCAACGCGCGCTGTGCGTCGTCGAAGGAGGCGGGGTGGATCAGGGGCAGCCGGCCGCCCAACAGCCGGTCGTCGCCGGCGGGTCGCTGGTTCATGCCTCCACGCTAAGGAGCCGCACAGGCATTCCGCCATCGAATGTTCAGCATGATGGGTATGCTCATTGCTCATGGGATTCGCCGATGTGACGCTGGCCGGACTGCGGGTGCTGCGCGAGGTGGCCGAGCGGGGCACCTTCACGGCAGCCGCGCAGGCGCTGGGGTACACGCAGTCGGCCGTCTCCAGGCAGGTGGCCGCGCTGGAACAGGCGACGGGTGCCCGGCTCTTCGACCGCTACCCGGGCGGGGTACGGCTGACCACCGCGGGCCGTGCCCTGCTGGGCCACGCCGTCTCCGCCCTGAACGCCCTGGAGGCGGCCGACCGGGAGCTGCGCGGAGCGGAGCCGGGCACCGGCCGGGTCCGGCTGGGGTACTTCCCGTCGGCGGGAGCGGTGATCGTGGCCCGCGCCGTCGAGGACCTACGCGAGGAGCACCCGCACATCAGGGTGACGACGCGCGAAGGAAGCACGCCCGCACTGGTACGCGCACTGCGCAGCGGCACCCTCGATCTCGCCCTCCTGTCCTCCCGGCCCCCGCACCGCTCCCCCGACACGGACGACCCGCCCCTACGCGTCGAACCGCTCCTGGAAACCCGCCTGGCCCTGGCGGTTCCGACAGGCGGCCGCTGGGCCGGCCGAGCCAGTGTCAGCGCCGACGACCTCGCGGGCGAACAGTGGATCGCCAGCCCCGGCAGCCCGGGGGAACCCCTGCTCGGAGTCTGGCCGGGACTGCCCGGACGCCCCCGGATCAGCCACACCGCCCGCGACTGGCTGACAAAACTGCACCTGGTCGCGGCCGGAGCGGGCATCACCACAGCCTCCCCGGCCCTCCTGCCGGTGGTCCCACCCGGCGTCCGCTTCATCGAGGTGGAGGGAGTGGGAGAGGAACTACGTCGCATCAGCCTGGCATCGACACCGACCCCACCCACGCCCCCGGCACAGTCCCTGACCCGGGCCCTGCGCCAACAGGCCCAGAACCTGACGGACCAGGACTGATCCGCTGCTCCGCTCCGCCCCGCCCTCAACTCGTGCTCGGCGAGCTCCCCGAGAGCGCCCGGTTCACCACGACGCTCAGGACCCGTACGCCATGAGTGGACCCAGGATGGATCCCGGTGAGCTCCCGAGCACGCTGTAAGCGGTAGTCGAGCGTCCGTGGATGGACGTTCAACGCCGCGGCCGCGTGCGTCCGGTTCATGTCGTTCCGGTAATACGTCTCCAGCGTGGTGATGAGGTCGGGCCCGTCCGAGAGCCGCGCGCCGATGTCCCGCAGCCAGCCCTGGGCCTCCGGCAGCCGCGCGACGCCGAGTTCGAGGAAGACATCGCCCAGGGTGTGCAGGCGATGCGGTCGCCTCTGCATCGGGGCCACGCGGCTGACACCGCGCGCCCGGGTGAGTGCTTCGGCCAACGCGCCGACGGGCCCTGCGCTCACGCCGATCGCGCAGGCGCCTCCCACTCCTTCCGCGACATCGCGTACCAAGGAGAGCGCGCGGTCCTCCACGACCGCCGAGGCCGTGCCGGGCGACCGGTTCGTGCCAGTCGATGGGTTCGTGCCGTCCGGCTGGACGGGGTAGCCAGGGATCAGCGCCACCAGTTCCTCGGGATCGCGCCACATGACCGGCACCCCCCGGCGCCGTACGAGAGCCTCGGTGATCTCCTCGCGGCGGGCGGCGGTGGGACACGGCCGGGCGGGAAGGCGGATCACGGTCACCAGATATCCCGGATGAAGGCGCATCTGGACGCCGTGTGCCAGATGCGACGCGGCGGGATCGTCGGCGAGCAGCGCTTCGGCCAGCGTCCGGACGCGGCTGACGACGGACGCGCGACGTCCCTGCCCCTCGACGTGACCGGACATGTAGGCGTCACCGCCGCGTGTCCCCTGCGGTCCGAACCACCGCATCAGGCGCATCAGTTCGTCGCCGTCGCCCGGCTCGGTCGCCTCCTGGATCTCGCGCAGCATCAGGCTGGTGTGCGAGACGACCAGTCGCTGATGTGACCGCAGGGACAGCCCTCTCTCGGCTCGCTGTCTCCCGACCGACGCCATGAACGCGAGATCGTCGGAGCTGAGCGGTTGCTCCCGCTCCGCCAGCTCGACGGTGCGGCGCCGCAGCCACACCGTGTACTCCAGCGCCTCCGCCCGCGAGCGGACGTCGCGTTCCAGCACCTCGTACTCCCGGACCTCCTGCCGGTAGACGTCCATCGCGTGCCGTGCGTTGGCGTCCACCCGTGTCATCAGCCTCGCGAAGAGATTCCCCATCTCGTCCTCCCGGTCTCACCCGTGTCCGGCCTCGCCGCCTTCGCTGCCCTCGCGGCGAGGACTCCTGGACAGTTGTTCGTGTGAACCACCGCTGTGGATTGAGCTGTTGCGATGTTTCGCGGTGACACGTGGTGCTGCGGTGGCCTGCACGGGCCGCGCCGCGACCGCTGGTGAGAAGTGACAGACTCCGGCGCAGTTGAGGGCGCCGGTTGCTGGTGAAGGCACGAAGACGAGGCCCTGCCGCCTCCGTGATGCTGGTGCACGGCCAAGGCGCTCACGGCGCCCGGAGATCACGGAAGGCAGACGATGATCACGTCAACCATTGGCAAGTTAACCGGTGCCCTGCTCGCGGTGGGCGCTGCGGCGGCCGTACTGATGCCCTCGCCGGCCGCTGCAGCGCCCGCGTCCGTCCAGGCGAACCAGGACGGTGTGTGCACCGGCGGCGAGTACTGTTTCGCCAGCAACATCCTCGGCAACGGAAGCCTCTCCGACTTCTCCGTCGCCGACAGCAACCTCAACAACAACGTCTACACCACCCCCGGTCTCGGCCAGGGCACGCCGCTGGGCAACACCGCGCGCTGGGGCTGGAACTACGACTCGACGCGCAGCGCCGTGATCTGCACGGGCACCGGCTACACGGGCAACTGCGCGGGCGCGCCCCCGAACACCGGCGGCCAGTACAACGTGACCTACCGGGGCAATGTCGAATCCATCTACTGGACGTAGCCCGTTGCGCGGGATCGTGGTGGCGCTCGCCGCGACTGCCGCCGCCGCGCTCACCGCGGGGTGCTCCGCAGCGGCCGGGGACCAGCCCGAAGAGGTACCCGTGCTGCTGCGGAGCACCGGCCTCCGGCTCCCGCTGGACGCGTACCTGCTGTCGCCGGGCGAGACGACGGAGGTCACCGAGGCGCACCGGGTGCTCGTACGGCGGTGCATGGTCCGGTTCGGGTTCGACTATCCGCCCGTCACGGCCGGGGGAACGGGCGGCGGCCTGACGAGCTGGACGCAGCGGCGGTACGGGATCACCGACCCGACGGAGGCGGCGGCCCGCGGATACCGGCTGCGCGCCCCCGCCGATCCGGCCCCGTCCGCCGACCCGGGGCCGCAGGAACGCGTCGCACTGACCGGCGAGGGAGGAAGCCGGATCAAGGGCCGCGCGGTGCCCGAGGACGGTTGCGCCGGGGAGGCGGGGCGGCGGCTACGGGCGGGCGGCCCCGAGGACGTGGACCGGAGCCTGGCCCAGACGCTGTCGGCGGAGAGCTACGAACGATCGCTCCAGGACAAGCGCGTCCGAGCTGTGACGGAACAGTGGTCGCGGTGCATGGCGGCGAACGGGCTGGTCTACGCAGGCCCGCTCGACCCGCCGAAGGACCGCCGTTTCCAGGGCACCGCACCGTCGACAACCGAGCGCACCACAGCGAAGACCGACGTCAACTGCAAGAAGCGGACGAACCTGGTCGGCATCTGGTTCACAGCCGAGACGGCCACCCAACGGTCACTCATCGCCAGAAACCACGAGGCGCTGACCCGAGTGGCGGCAATGAACCGAACAGAACTCACCACTGCCCGGACCGTACTGTCGAAGTTCCCCTCAGAAAACGACTGACCTGAGGGAACGAGACCCGACGCATGCGTCCCGTCGCCCTGCTCCCACCACGATGCAACGAACCCGAAACGGCCAGCCGGGGACTGCCACACGACCGAGAAACGAAACGACCTAGCCAGGGCGATCGGCGCACAGCAACGACAAAGAGCGGGACCCAGTGAAACTGGTTCCCGCTCTTCATACGTGGCACCTGCGCTGACCAACCGCATCATCGTGCTGGTTGAAGCGAAGTGCCCCCGGCAGGATTCGAACCTGCGCACACGGCTCCGGAGAGCACGCTCCTGACATGCTGGATTGTGGCTCTGACCTGCATGGGAGTGCTGGGGCATGTCTGCGGTCCGCGAGCTCACACGCTTCTCACACGTCGGCTAGCGACAAGGAGCCTGGCCTACTCCAGCGAGTAGTCATCCTTGAGGATCTTGGCGGTGTCGTTGATCTCCAGAACCTCTAGTTCGACCTCTAGCTCAGCGAGCCTCTGGGCGCATCGGGCCAGGCTCACTTGGGAGAACGTGAAGAGCGCTTCTGGTGTGGCCGGGCGCCCGCCAAAAGCGAGAACGATCTTTGTTGGCTGGAAGTCGTCTGGGATCTCGCGCTTCCCCTTGCTTTCTCGTCTGACGACTTCCTGCATTTTCGGCACCGTGTCCGGTTGGCGACGTAGCGCTTCGGCGGCGACGAGGGCTTGATTGAAGAGATGGCTTGCTGAAACGGAGCCATCCATACGCTTCACGTGGATAAGTTCATCGTCTGGACCTAGGAGATCGCAGACCTCGAAACCCTTCGGGTGCTGCGTGGTGTACAGCAATCTTGTATCCAAGCGCAGGAAGCGTGAGTCATCATGTTGGACAAGGAGGTTGTACCTCCCTTCAACGGCGGCTGCAATATTTCCCCTCTTCTTTACCTCTTGCGGCCAGTCAGAAACCGAAAGTTCGCTCCTCTTACTCAGGATTTTTGCGACTTTCTGTCGCAGCAAGTCTAGGTATGCGCCGCCGATGTCGAACCAACGTCCTTGGTGAAATACGTACCTCTTTCCTTCGTGATCGGTTTGAAACGTGATCCACTTATCCCCGTGAATGGCTCTGGAGATGGAAAATCCATCACTGTTAAGACCCTGTATAGTGATTCGCTTCAGGGCGTCAAAGCGAGTCGAAGCCTCGCGGCGAGTCAGCGGTTGTAGGAGGTGGTGCAGCTCCAACTCCTCGGGCTGTTCCTCGCGACCTGCGCCAGACCCACGGATCTTGTAGCTGTCGGCTTCTCCGTGATCACTCTCCTGCCACTCGGCCGGCCACGTAAGAGCAATGAGTGGCGACCCTGGTTCCAGGGCCTGGGACAGCAGCCTCTGAAGTTGAGTGGTCTCTGGCGCCCCAGGGCGCAGCGGACGCGTGTGCTCGAAGTGTTCGAGCCCCTTAACAGGCGGCTCATTCTCCACGGTGTCATGCAGGTAGCCCAGGTCGGCGAGCAAGTCCCGTGGACTCTTAGCAAGCGGCAGGCTTAGTCCATCGGCCCCTCTGACCGTCGCGTAGCTGTCTGCCTTACCGGCGGCTGCCGTCAGTCCGGAGACTGATATTCGTCCGACCAATCGGCTTATGACCTCGCCGATTTCTTCAACACCGAAGGCGTCCAATGAAGCACCGGATGGAACGCTCGTACGTGCAGTTCTAGCGAGCGTATCCATTGTGTGGCTCGTAAGGGATCGCACCTGGTCCGCGCTCGCTTTACGTATGGCAAAGCGAAGGCCGAAGCCGGGGTCAAGGAATATGGGATTCAGTAGGATGTGCCCGAATCCCCACGTTAGCGCATAGTCGTATCCTTGCTGTGGGACTATCAGCGCTGCTGCGGAAGTTATGTTCTTGAGTTGAGGGTTGAGGCCAACTAGCGAGACGAGGTGCGGCATCCATCGAGGTTCATCTGTGCTTATCTTTCCCGTAATGAGAAGCGATTGGGTCCCGCTGATGGATACCTCGCGCATCTGAAAATCATCCTCGTTCTCTGCGTACTTCTGCTGTATGCAGAGTTCGAGGGGTTCATCGCCAGGTCGGGAAAGTCGGTAAACCGTCGCCTTCTTGGCCGGTGCCTGCTGACGTGCCATGGCCTACCCCCAAGCCCGAGGTTCCGTCGATGCGCAGAATTGGCGCATCAGGTCATGTCTTCCCCTGGTGTCCTGGATGTCTAACGAAGTCCACCTATCACGCTTTATCGAATATTTGACCGAATCGCCGTCCGAGGTTGGGCGGTCGACTCTTGCATCTGGTGCCTGGCAGTGGCCGTTGCGCCGATGGCTGCAACACCGGGGGTGTTACAGCCACCAATACGGTCGGACAGGTGGGACAGTCCGGTTTCCCGCTGTCCCACCTATTTGTGCAGGTCAAGAGCAGTAGTGGGACAGTCGGACAGCTAGGACACTGCCTGTCCGGCGGTAGGCTGCGCGCCCCGTGGCACCCTTGGCAGCGGGCAGTGCAGAGAGCGAGAGGAGCTGAAGTGTCGGAGGCCAGTCCGCGCGGAACCTACCTGGTCATCTCGGAGGCGCTACGGAAGCGGATCGACAAGAACCAGGCCGAAGATGGTGTGGCGTCGGAGGCCGAGTTGATGCGCGAGTACGGGGTCTCACGCAATACGATCCGGCGCGCTCTCAAGGTCCTTGAAGCCGAGGGTGTTCTTGAGCCCGCCCCAGGGATCGGGTGGCGTGTCGTACGGGGTGGTGATCGCCGTTCCCTTGAGGACCGGATGGTTGATCTGATTGCGGAGGACTCGCTGTCGGTTGGGGACATGTACCCGTCTGAAGCGAAGCTCTGTGAGCGCTTCGGGGTGTCCCGTACGGCCGTGCGTCGTGTCCTTGCACAGATGGAGGGAAACGGCTTGCTCGCCACCGTTCATGGCAAGGGGCGCACAGTGCGCACTCTCCCGACTCCCAGCCTTCGGCCGTAGCCTTAGCCGCCATGGGACTTACTGAGTGGGCGTACTCGCTCTCCGAATCGCTGCTGTCCGATCCGCTCCCGCGTCGGTGGGCGCACTCTCTGGGGGTCGCTGAGCGCGCTCGCTCCTTGGGTCCGATCCTGAGCGACGATGCCGAACTGTTGGAAGCCGCCGCGGTACTGCATGACATTGGATACTCGCCGGCGATCGCCGTGACTGGCTTCCACCCGCTGGACGGAGCGCGGTTCCTCCGGGACCAGGAGAGTGCGGACGAACGGGTGGTTCGTCTCGTTGCCCATCACTCCTGTGCCCTGCTCGAAGCCGAGGAGCGGGGGCTGAGGCAGGAACTGGAGAGTGAGTTCGAGCTAGAGCGCCCGGACCTTGTTGACGCGCTGCTCTACTGCGACATGACGACGACGCCAGACGGGACGCACACCACGCCGGCCGAACGGCTGGACGAGATTGTGCAGCGGTACGGCCCGGACACGATCGTGGGGCGGTTCATCCAGCGCGCGGCGCCTGAGATCCACGGAGCCGCGAAGCGTGTTGAGGACCGATTGATGCGGGTCTCCGTTGGGGATCAGCCGATGTAGGGCTCTCGCCGTGATTCGTCGAGGCCGTGCCTGATGCGCAGCATCATCGACGGGTGGATGTCCAATTCACCAAGGTCCGCTGGGTCGACCCAGCGGACCTCTTTCGACTCGCTGCTAGTGCGCAGAGAGCCGCCAACGGGGTGGGCCCGGAAGCAGATGGAGAACTGTTGCCGCACCTCCCCGTCGTCGTATGCCAGCACGTGTTCAGGGTCGGTGTAGAGCCCCACGATGCCGTCAACCTCAACTTGAATGCCTGTCTCTTCCAGGACCTCTCGCACGGCGGTGTCACCGATGCGTTCGCCAATGTCGTGGCCCCCGCCTGGCAGAGCCCACAGATCATTGTCGGTCTTGTGGATGAGCAACAACCGTTCGGCGTCGTCTTGAACGATCGCCGTGACCGAGGGCACCACTGAGTTCGCCTTCGGGGCTTTCGGGTCACGGAAGTAGTCGATGCGGCTCATCAGGGGGCGCCTTCCCATTCGGCGGGCGAAGAGATCGGGCGGGCCGATTCCCATACCCTCTCAACGCTCTCAGCGTAGGCGTCGAAGAGTTCACCGCCGGGTACGCGTTGCAGGTGCAGCACGGGGGCCATGTAGGCGCCGACGCCGTAGAGGTGCCCGTTCGCCAACATCTCGTCATCGGCCCGGTAGATCGAGTTGTAGAGCGTGGTGCTGTGCAGACGGAAGTCAACTCCGGGGAGGCCGAAGAGCGGGCCGTAGTTGATGAGGGCGTTGCGGATCTTTCCTCCCATCGCCGCTCCGATCCCCTCGTCTTCCCCGCGCGCAGCCACGGCTTGCGAGGTGGGTTCACCGAGCATGAAGCGGATAGGTACTCCGTCGGCCGACTTCTCTTTCACGATGCGGTGGAACGTCGCGTCTTCAGTGAGCCAGAACCCGGAGTAGACCAGCACGTCGAACTGACGCGCTGCCTTGGCGTAGAGGCTTGTCCAGAGGGTCTGCATCACGACGGACCGGTGCGGATAGAGCCTGACCAACTCCGCGTTGCCGGATGCCGTGACCTCGGCTGATGTGCGTTCGTCTGGCCACAGGTACGACACTTCGCACTTCAGCAGCGAGGCGGTCGCGTACTGGAAGCGGCGGTATGGCTTGCGTTCGGGTTCGTTGATCCAGCGTTCGACCGTCTTGGGTGCGACCCCGAGCCGCTGAGCGACCTCATCAAGCGTCAGACCCAAGTCCACTATCGCGCCGCGCAGTCGCTCGTTCGCCACGCCAACCTCCGTCTTGCTGGGACGACTTGGTACGACTTCACGCTAGCTAAGAGCAACCCAAGTCGTACAGGTGCGAAGTCGAACGTCGTCGGCGCCGACGGCAGTCTGTAGGTACATCGAGGCGAGGGGCTCGCCGAACTCCAACAGCCGAGGGGCTTGACGGGGTGAACTCCTCTCTGCATGATGAGGGACATGTAATACATGTACCTCTTGAAGTGGCCCGACGAACCCCGTGAAAACGGGAGCCCCTCCAGGGGTTACCGCGTTCGCCGGAAGCGATTGATCTTTGACAACTGAATGGGGATCACGCCGCCTCTCCTCGGTCAAGTAGGCGGCCACGTTGGACTCCGTCCCGCGTGAGGTACAGCGCAACCCCTCGCAGCGCTCTGGCGCTGCTGCCCCCGGCTCAGCCGTGACGGTGGCGGATCGAATCCGCTCCGGGGCGCTTGCCCCCCTGCCGCGCCGTGCGGCTGGGGGTTTCCGGAGTGGCCGTCGTCTCGCCAAAAGCCTGCGGCTCTTCGGCTTCCTGTCCCTCCGATTCAGGAGCGTTCATGCACGCCTACATCGGCGGCCATCAGGCCGTGAACGACACCGATTTCGTCGAACTCGCCCTCGGTACCCCGGTTGAGCTGTGGCTCGGGGTCGACGGCGAGAGCGAGGAGGAGCGCGCGGCCCGGCTGGACGCGGCCCGTGACATCCTCGCCGCCCCCGAGTACTGCGACCTGCCCGACCTCGTGAGCCGGGTCGCCGCCGAGGCGATCGAGGCCTATGCGCCGGAGCTGTTCAACGTCATCGAGCTGCCGCGCCCCGCGCGGCGCCGCACCTCCCGGAAGGGGGCTGCGGCATGAGCACCGCAACCGAGACGGCAGCACCTGCGGTGCCGCCGCTGACGAAGCCGGAGCTGTGGCTGTTGGGCGCGGTCGCCGTGCTCGCGGCCGGGGTCGGCGGGCTGGGCCTGGCGTCCTCGTTCGAGGCAGTGTCGGACGCCGGAGCCCGTTGGGGATTCGCCTCGCCGTGGATGCTGCCGGTCGGTATCGACGTGGCCATTCCGGTGTTCACCGCGGCGTTCCTGCTGCTGATCCGCACGGACATGCCGTTGGGCTGGGTGCGGTTCGTACCGTGGGCGCTGACCGGGGTGACGTGCTGGCTGAACATCGCGGCCGGGCACTCGCTGTCCGCCAAGCTGGCGCACGGCACGATGCCGCTGCTGTGGGTGGTTCTGTCCGAGGTGGCCGCGCACGTCTACGCCTCCCGGATCGGCGCCGTGACGGGTCGTCGGATGGAGAAGATCCGGCGCTCTCGCTGGCTGCTCGCCCCGCTGTCGACGTTCGCTCTGTGGCGTCGCATGACGCTGTGGGAGGTCACCTCCTATGCGGACGCGCTCGGCGGGGAGCGTGAGCGGCAGTTGGCCCGTGCGGAGCTGCGCGAGCGGTTCGGCCGGCGGTGGCGTTCCAAGACGCCGCGGCCGGAGCGGGTGCTGTTGAAGCTGGGTGAGCTGGCCCCGGCCGGTGACGACCTGCCGCCGGTGCCGCCGCAGAACCCGAAGCCGGAGCCGAAGGCGGCCAAGCCACCGCGCAAGCGCACCGCCAAGCCCAAGGCCAAGACCGGCAAGGCGCCGCGGACTCCCGCGGAGCTGCTCGCCGAAGCCCGCGAGGCCACGACCGCGTGGGCGGATGACGCGATCAACGCCGAAGCAGTCCGCACCACGCTGCACTGCTCGGCAGCGAACTCCCGCGTGCTCCGGGACCTGCTGTTGAGCGAGCGCGCGGACGGCCGACGCCTGCACCCCATCGACGACACGGACGACGGCGAGGGGGCTGCGGCATGAACACCCTGGCCACGGTCCTGCTGTCCGCACTGCCCCTGATGGCCGGTTGGGCGGTCCACGTGTGGTGGCTGCGCGCTCACCTGCACACGGCACGGCGTGACCCGCTCACCGGCTTACGCACCCGCGACGGGTTCACCCGCCGCGCCACCGCCCTGCTCAAGGACCCGCGCGCGGTCGTCGTGCTGGCCGACGTGGACCGCTTCAAGCAGATCAATGACACCCACGGGCACGCGGCCGGGGACGCGCTGTTGAAGGCGACCGCCGACCGGCTCGCCCACCACGTCGGCCCGTCCGGGGTTGTGGGACGGCTTGGGGGTGATGAGTTCGCCGCCGTCGTCATCGACGAACGCGGCACGGCCGGCGACCTGCTCGCCGTGCTGCACGGGGTGCTCGCCCGCCCGGTCGAAGGTCAGGACCCGGACGTACGCACCACGGTCTCGCTGGGCTGGGTGCGCGCCGCGGACTTCCCCGCCGATGACCTGTCCGGCCTGCTGCGGCGGGCGGATGAGGCGATGTACGCGGCCAAGCAAGGTCGCGCCGGAATGCGCCGGGCCGGTCTCGGCTGGTTGTTCGCCACCGTTGCCGGACGCCGCGCCGGTCGGACCGGCGCCCGGACGGCGGCGCCCGTGGTCGGGGTCGCGGCATGAACGGGCCCCGGATCGGATCGGTCTGCACCGGATACGGCGGGCTGGACATCGCCGTCCAGGCCGTGTTCGGCGGGGAGTTGGCGTGGGTGGCGGACAACGATCCCGGCGCTGCGCGCATCCTGGCCCACCATCACCCCGAGGTGTCCAACCTCGGGGACATCACTGCCGTCGACTGGCCCGGCGTCGAGCCGGTCGACATCTACATCGGCGGCTATCCGTGCCAGCCGTTCAGCACCGCGGGCAAACGGAAGGGAACCAAGGATGCCCGGCACCTCTGGCCGCACATCGCCCGCGCCCTTGGGGTTCTACGACCCCGGCTCGCGGTCTTTGAGAACGTCGCAGGGCACCTTTCTCTCGGCTTCGACACCGTGCTTGGAGACCTTGCCGCCCTCGGGTTCGATGCGGACTGGTGCTGTGTACGAGCGTCGGACGTCGGCGCCGCCCATCAGCGCAACCGGCTGTTCTTCTGGGCCTGGCCTGCCGACTCCGGCAGCGAGGGACTGGCGCGGCGGTGGGCAGAGCGGGCAACTGCCCACCGCGGTATCGCTGTTGCCGACGCCGTCGACCTCGGAGAACACGGGGGCGGGGCATGCGGCACAGGGCGGGATGAACCTGCGGCACGTGGTCTCGCTGCTGCCCACTCCGCGCGCGTCGGAGAGCGAGAACCGGCAGACCCGGCGCAGCCCCTCGCAGGAAGCGGGCACGCACGGCAAGAGCCTGGCCGCGGAGGTGGGCGAACTGCTGCCGACCCCGGCCGCAGCGAGCTGGCCGAGCAATCAGTCTCCGAGCCCGGGGGCGACGGTGCGGCCGTCGCTGCATCAGGTCTCGGAGTTGATTGGGGGCCGTACGCCGCGGCGGTCGAAAGGTGGCAGGCGGTCATCGGCCGCCCCGCCCCCCGGCCAACTGACGCTCTGGGACGGCTGAACCCGCCCTTCGTCGAATGGCTGATGGCACTGGACGACGGCCACGTGACGGCCGTTCCGGGCTTGTCGCGCACCGCGCAGCTCAAGGCGCTCGGCAACGGGGTGGTGTGGCCGCAGGCGGTCGCCGCCCTGCGCATCCTGCTCAGCCGGACCGATCCCGTGCGGTGGGGGAGGGCTGCGGCGTGAAGTCTCAGCCCATCGTCGGCGCCGCCGTGTTCGTCACGGTCATGGAGGCCGCCGGCCACCGCTGCCAGTGCGAGGGCGAGTGCGGCCAGCCCCACACCAAGGGCGACGGCCGGTGCCCGCACGAGCACGACCACTACACCAGCAAGCACGGGCGCCTGGTGCGGCTGATGGCCGCACCGGTCGACCCGCTCGCCACCGACGTCGCCGCCGCGCGCCTCCCCGCGAGCGAGCTGCGCGCCTGGTGCCCCGACTGCCACGGCGCTGCCGCACGGCGCGCCAAGCGGCAGTTTCCCCCGACCCCGACGGATCAGTGCGGCCTTTTCGAGCTGTAGCGCACCCGTGTGCGAGGGGCAGAAATCCTGCCCCTTCCCACTCCATTGGGCGCTCAGCATCAAAGCACGGGCCCGACCGCTCACCTCCTACAGCGTTCGGCCGGGCCCGTCATCCCTCACACCCGAAAGTGGAAGGAACCTCAGTGAAACACCCCGACGACGACAACGAACTGTTCAACCGGCTGGAAGCCGAGATGGCCGACCCGGGCGCCCCGTCCGGGGGTGAGGTGGTCGACCTCGGCAAGGCCCGTACCGAGCGCGACGGGTCGCCCGACTCGACTGCCCACCCGTCGGCCGACTCCCGGTCGTCGAAGTCGGCCGACCCGGAGCCGACCGAGTCGCCCGACGTACGGTCGACTCTGGTCGACAACGCCGTGCCGACTGTGTCCGGCCCCGGCGTCATCGACCGCATCAAGAACTCCAAGCGGCTGGACGTCTTCCCGGCGTGGCTGAAGTCGAGCGCGGAGTTCAAGGAGGCGCTCGGCTGGCTGGCCGGGCACGCCTGGCATACCGTCGCCTTCCACGCGGTCCGGGTGCCGTTCGTCTACCTGCCCAAGCTCGTCTGGCGCTCGCCGCGCGGCGCGCTCAACACCCTTGGCAGGGTGGGGCGTTGGGCCGTGGACGGCGAGGGCGAGGCGCTGCGCCAGTACACCGCCACGAACGAGCAGGTGGATGAGTACCTGAAGCTCTCGCGGCAGCGGGACCGGCGCGTCCGCCTGCGGATGATCCTCACCATCCTGGGCGGCATCTTCGCCCTGGGAGTGAGTCTGTTCCTGGTGTTCGGCGCGCAGCCGATGACGCAGGTCATCGCCGCCATCGTGGCCGTGCTCGGCTTCGGGTGGGCAGGGGCGCCGGCGGATGCTCCGCTCGCCACGCGCGCGGTCATCAAGACCGAGGTGCAGAAGCTGACCAGCGACATCGTGGTCAAGGCCATGGCGTCCATCGGCATCGGCCAGATCACCTCCGCGGTCGCCAAGGGCCAGGACGGCATCAAGTTCGTCTCGCCCATCACCCGCGAGGGTCCGGGCTGGCGCGCGGACATCGACCTGCCGCTCGGCGTGACGGTCGCGGACGTGGCAGACCGGCGCTCCCGGCTCGCCTCCGGCCTGCGCCGTCCGCTGGGGTGCGTGTGGCCGGACGCCGACCCCGACGAGCACGAGGGACGGCTGATCCTGTGGGTGGGTGACAGGGACCTGTCCAAGACCGGCATCGTCAAGTGGCAGCTCGCGAACGCCCGTCGGCACGACATCTTCAAGCGGAACCCGTTCGGCATCGACCCGCGCGGCCGTGCTCAGTCGGTGCCGATGATCCAGCACAACATCCTGGTCGGCTCGCTGCCCGGCCAGGGCAAGACCGCCTCCGTGCGCGTGCTGGCCTGCGGTGCCGCCCTGGATCCGTCGGTGGAACTGTGGCTGCACGAGAACAAGGGCACCGGCGACCTGGACTCCCTCGAATGCGTCAGCCACCGGTTCGTGTCCGGCATCGACGACGACTCGATCAAGTACGCGGCGGATTCTTTGAAGCTGCTGCGTGCCGAGGTCATGCGGCGTGCGGGCGTGATCAAGAAGCTGCCGCGGGACCTGTGCCCCGACAAGCGCATCACCCGCGCGATTGCCGACAAGCGCTCGTTGAAGCTGTGGCCGCTGGTCGGCGTGTTCGACGAATGCCAGAACCTGTTCGCCCACCCCAAATACGGCAAAGGGGCAGGTGACGACGCCGAGTTCATCATCAAGCTCGGCCGCGCGCTCGGGGTCATCCTCGTACTGGCCACGCAGCGCCCCGACAAGGACTCGCTGCCCACGGGGATCAGCGGCAACGTGTCCATCCGCTTCGCGCTCAAGGTCGCGGGCCAGACCGAGAACGACATGATCCTGGGTACGTCGGCGTACAAGAACGGCGTGCGCGCCACCTCGTTCCGCCCGGAGATCGACGCCGGTAACGGCTACCTCGCCGGCGCGACCGCGCTGCCGGTCGTGGTGCGCACCGCCTACCTGGACGACAACGCCACCCACGCGATTGCGCAGCGCGCGCATGCGCTGCGCAAGGCCGAGGGCACGCTGTCCGGGCACGCGCTGGGGGAGGACGCCGAGACCACCACGGGCCCGTCGTACGACCTGCTCGCCGATGTCGCCGCTGTCGTACCGCCCTCGGAGAAGCGGGTGTGGAACGAGCGGATCGCCGCCCGGCTCGCGGAGCTGCGGCCGGAGGTCTACGGCGGCTGGAAGGGCGAGAACGTCACCTCCGCGCTCAAGCCGCACGGCATCAAGACCACTGGTGTGGCCGGAACAACGGACGACGGCGAGCGCACCACGCGCCGCGGAATCGCCCGTGACGACCTCACCGCAGCGATTGCGGATCGTGACGAAAACCGGGGCGCCGCCTAGCCCCGGACGGCTGCTACCGGTAGCGGGCTCACCTGCTACCGGTAGCACCCCCGCTAGCACCCCAAACGGCACCCCATCTGCGATCTAGCGGATAGCACCCCACCTGCGAAGACCCCGGAAACCGGCCTGGAGGGACTCTGATGACCCCCATAGCCCTTGCTACCGCCTTCCTGCTCACCGTCACACTGTGTTACGCGGCTGTTTGTGCGGGAAGCCCGTTCGGCACCTGCCGCAAGTGCCACGGCTTCGGCTTCGCCACCACCACCGACCGCAAGGGACGCCCCAAGCGCGGCAAGCGCTGCCGCCGCTGCAAGGGCCGCGGCAAGCGCGTCCGCATCGGCCGCTGGCTCTTCAACCGCGCCCAGCGGATCTACCGCGAAGGCACCCACTGACCCGAAAGGAGGTCACCGGCATGGCCGTGACCATCTCCCTCGCCCTGCTCTTCGGCTTCGTCCTGTTCATGCTGCTGCGCTCCAAGACCCTCGGAGCGGGCTCCGCGTTCGTCGCCGTGATGTTCGGCTTCTACCTCGCCTCCACCGGCGCCTCCACCACCGTCAACGAACTCATGAGCGCCCTCGTCACCGCGCTCCCGGACCTGTAGGAGCCAGCCGTGAACGAACAGATCGTGGCGCGCCACTGGCTCGCCCTCATCGCCCCCAAAGCCGCCCCCGCGCTCGCCACGTCCACCGTGTTGATCCTGGCTCGGATCTGGAACGCCAACGGCGCCGAACACTCCCTCGGCAACGCCGTGTTGATGACCGCGCTCTCGCTCGCCGCCGCGGCGGCCGGCGCCTGCGCGAGCGTCGGCCGCGCCGGAGACCCCGTCATCGCCGGAACCGCGTTCGCCGCGTCCGGCGGGCTCGCCCTCGCGGGAGTTGGCGGGTACGCCGACGGCATCTCTCTGCCGCTGCTGCTGTGGGTGCTGGCGACAGCCGTCGCCTACGGGCTCGCCGCCCGGTACTGGCGCGACGACCGCCGCGCGCGCGTGGCCTTCGAGCGGCACGTGAGCGAGCGGCGCGAGGAACGCGCCCACATCGAGCGCGTCGAGACGATCCGCGGCACCACGCAGATCGAGGTGGCCCGCACCGGCGCCGCCTACGCCGAACAGCTCGCCGCCGCGCTCACCGCCCGCGCGATGCTGCCCGGCTTCGACCCCCAGACGCTGGAAACCGCAGGCCTGCCCCAACTCCCCACCGCTGAGAGGAAATCCGTATGAGCGCCGTCCTGTGGTCCGTCACGGGCCGCATCGTCGCCGCCCTGAACGCCGCCAACGGCACCGGCGAGCACGAGAGCGCGATGCGCCTGATGAAGGTGACCGAGGAAGCCGGGGAGGCCGCTGCCGCATACATCGGCACGACCGGCCAGAACCCCCGCAAGGGCACCACCCACACCCACGCCGACGTGGCCGACGAACTGTGCGACGTCATCATCGCCGCCGCGGTCGCCCTGCACGCCTTCACCCCCGCCGCGCCCGCCGTGCTGGACGCCAAGCTGCACGCCGTGGCCCGCCGGCTGAACGCGGACACACCGGAGCGCACCGCATGAGGCAGCCCGAACCCGTCTCCGTCGGACCCATCCACCGCGCGCCGTACGGCTTCGTCGAAGACCCCGGACAGCGCGCCGCACTGCTCGCCGAACTCAAAGCTGCCGGGGTCGAACTCGGCACCTACGACCTGCGGATCGTGGACTGGCTCGCGGGCTGGGACTGGCCCACCGTCGCCACGATCGCCAGCCTCATCCGCCGCGCCCACCGCTCCGCAACCCGCCCCACCCACACCGAAAGCGAGTGATCCCATGTCCGTGGGAGAGACCCCCATCACCATCGTCGGCAACCTCGCCGGAGACCCGGAACTCCGCTTCACCACCAGCGGCGCCGCCATCGCCAAGTTCTCCGTCGCCTCCACCCCTCGCAGCTACGACAAGACCACCAACCAGTGGCAGGACGGCACCGCGATGTTCCTGCGCTGCACCGCATGGCGCGACCTCGCCAACCACGTCGCCGAGAGCCTGACCAAGGGCATGCGCGTGGTCGTCACCGGCCGTCTGCGCCAGCACAACTGGAAGACCGACCAGGGCGAGAACCGCTCGATGCTCGCCCTGGAAGTCGACGACATCGGCCCCTCGCTGCGCTTCGCCACCGCCAAGGTCGACCGCGTCCAGCGCAACGGAAACGGTGCCGCCTCCGGCCCGGCCACCGACGCATGGAACACCGCGGCCCCGGCCGGAGCCGGGGCCGCTGGGGAGTCGCAGTACCGCGAAGAGCCGCCGTTCTAGATGCGCCCGGGGTGGGTGCTGTCTCGCCAAAGCCTGCACCCACCCCGGTTCTCCGTGTCCCTCCAAAGAACAGGAGAGCTACCAGCATGACGCAACCGAGCCCCTCCAACCAGCTGGCCTCAGCGCTTGACGCAGCGTCGCGGGACTGGCAGGTCTTCCCCCTCATCCCCGGCGACAAGCGTCCGGCCGTGCGCGACTGGGAGGCTCGCGCCACCGCCGACCGCGAGCGCATCACGCGCTGCTGGACGCACGCCCCCTACAACGTCGCCACTGCCACCGGCCCTTCCGGCCTGGTAGTCGTCGACCTCGACACCCCCAAGGGCCCGGACGACACCCCGCCGGCCGAATGGGCCGAGCACGGCGTCACCGACGGAGCCGACGTGCTCGCCGTGCTCTGCGAGCGCCACGGCCAGCCGCTCCCCACCGACACGTACACGGTGCGCACTTGGAGCGGCGGCACGCATCTGTACTTCGCCGCACCCGAGGGCGAGCCCTTGCGCAACACCGCCGGGGACAGCGCCCGAGGGCTGGGCTGGAAGGTCGACACCCGCGCGGCGGGAGGCTACGTCGTCGCCCCGGGCAGCATCGTCAACGGCCACCGGTACGTGACCGTCCATGACGTGCCTGCGGCCCCCCTGCCGCACTGGCTGACGAACCTGCTGCGCCCGGCACCACTGCCCCCGCAGCGTCCGGTCACGGTCCCGCTGACGATCCGCGACCGGCGAGGCAAGTTCCTGAACGCGGCAGTCAACGGCGAGTTGGCGCGCGTCACCGGCTCCGGCGAGCACCAGCACAACAACGCGCTCTACATCGCCTCCGTCGCCCTCGGCCAGTTGGTCGCCGGGGGAGAACTGGACACGTACGAGGTGACCGAGAAGCTTGCCGAGGCGGCGCTGAGCGTCGGCCAGGGCGAGCGCGAGGCACGGCGCACCATCGCCTCCGGCCTGCGGGCCGGAGCCAACCGCCCCCGAACGGTCGCGGCATGAACAGCAACCCCGTTTCCCCGCCCTCAGACGAGCACGACAAGGGCCGTGACCCCATCCCCCCACTGCACCTCTACTCCGTGCCCACCGACCCCGAGACAGCCCTGGAGGCACCGCCGAAGCGGGAACGCCCGCGCACGGCGTGGACCGCAGATCAGCTCATGGCCGCGGACTTCCCGGAGCCGAAATGGGCCGTGCCCGGCATCCTCGCCGAGGGCGTAACCCTGCTCGCCGGTCCGCCCAAGGTGGGCAAGTCGTGGCTGTCTCTCGGCCTTGCTCTTGCGGTCGCGGCCGGAGGACACGCGTTTGACTCTCTGCCCGTGAAGGTCGGCCCGGTGCTCTACCTCGCCTTGGAGGACACCCCGCGCCGTCTCCAGACCCGCATGGGCAAGCTTCTGGAAGGTCAGGCGGCTCCGGCCGGGCTGACGCTGGTTACCGAGTGCCCGCCCTTCCCTCAGGGTGGCAGCGAGGCCATTGCCGGATGGTTGGAGCGCAACCCGGACGCGCGCATGGTCGTCGTTGACGTGTTCGCCAAGATGCGCGGTCCCGCTCCACAGGGCGTGTCCGCGTACGACGCAGACTACGTCGCCGTCACCTACGCCAAGCGGATCGCCGATCACTACGGCATCGCCGTGGTGCTCGTCCACCACGTCCGCAAGATGGCTTCCGAGGACTTCCTGACGGAGGTCTCCGGCACCAACGGCATTGCAGGTGCCGCAGACGCCACGCTCGTACTGAAGCGGGCACGCGGGCAGGCGGACGGCATCCTGCACGTCACCGGACGCGACGTCGACGAAGCCGAGTACGCGCTTCAGTTCCAAGCCGGATCCGGCGCCTGGCACATGCTCGATGGCCCGGTCGCTGACCACACCATCGGCGACACCCGCGCCGCGATTCTGCGGCACGTCCGTGCCCACCCCGGTGCCCGGCCCAAGGGCATCGTCGCCGCGCTGCCGCAGCTCGATGCCGAGAACGTCCGCCGCACCTGTTCCCGCATGGTCGCAGACGGACAGCTCACCAAGGACGGCACCGGCCGGTACTACCCGGACACCGAGACCCGGACAGAGAGCACGCCGGGGGTGTCCCAGCTGTCCGACTGTCCCAGTACGCCCCCTGACCTGCACGAACAGGTGGGACAGCTGGAATCGGGACTGTCCCACCTGTCCGACTCCCGTTCCGCTGGTGAGAACTCGGAAGGAACTGACCGTGGCGCGTGACGAGATGCTCACGATCTCTCAGGTCATTGAGGAAATCGGCGTACCCCTGTCGACCTTCTACCGCTGGCGGCAGACGAGGAAAGGGCCGAAAGCCATCAAGCTCCCGAACGGTTCCGTGCGCATCCGTCGTTCGGAATTGGAGCGCTGGATTGCTGCTCTGGAGGAAGCCGCGTGAACCATCGCAAGACCAGTGCAATTCCGGGCGCTCGCGAGGGCGAGCGCCCGGCCGCACCCGAAGAGCCCACGGTTTCCACAGACGTCCGAGTATGGAAAGTCAGTAAGATTTCCAGCAAGACGGCGCCATACCAGCTCCGTTGGAAGGTTGCTGGGAAGGTTCGCCACGCGACTTTCACAACGTCGGCCCTTGCCGAGAGCCGACGATCTGAGCTGTGGCGAGCCATGCGTAGGGGCGAGGCTTTCGATGCGGAAACCGGGCTTCCTGAATCTGAACTCCGAGTAGCGGCAGAGAAAGCGAAGGCGAGCACCCGACCGGACCCGTCATGGTGGGAATTTGCCCGTGAGTACATGGGAGTTCGTTGGCGCACTGCCGCAGCAAAGACCCGCGAGGGACTGGCGGACAGCCTCGCTACAGCGGCTCTCGGCATGATGGGGGAGACCTCGGGGGCGCCGCAGTTGGAAGACGTACGACGTGCCGTGCGGTGGGTAGTCGTGCCCAGCCACAAGGGCGAAGAGCCTCCGCCGGATCTGGAGAAGGCCTGTGCGTGGCTGTCGGCACACGCGCTCCATCTGTCAGCTCTCAAGGAGTCCAAAGTCGTTCGAGACGTCCACTATCGGCTGTCGTTTCGGCTGGACGACAAACTGGCAGCAACGGATACGTACAGGCGCCGTCGTCGCGGATTCAACACGGCAATGGAGTACGCGATTCAGGAGGGGTATCTGGACGCAAACCCGCTTGCGGGATTGAAGAGGCTCGCTTCCCCGGGGAGTGACAGAGTGGACCGTCGAGTCCTGGTCAACGAGACGCAGGGAAGACAACTCCTCATGGCTGTCTCGTATGTCGGCTCGGTTCACCGGAACAGAGGGAGGCGCCTTGTCGCATTCTTCGGCTGCATCCTCTATGCGGCGATGCGTCCGGCGGAAGTGGTCGGGCTCAAGCTGGCTGACTGCCATCTCCCCGAAAAGGGATGGGGGACTCTGACTCTCAGTGAGACGCGTCCGATCTCGGGCAAGATTTGGACCGACTCAGGAGATCGTCACGATCGGCGGGGACTGAAATCACGGGAGCCTGGTACAGATCGACCGGTACCGATTCCGCCCGTGCTCGTAGCGATGCTGCGGGCGCATCTGAAGGCATTCGGCACGGCCAAGGACGGGCGGCTCTTCCCGAATGAGCGGGGGGACTTGCTCGGCACGTCCAGCTACTGGCGGGTGTGGCAAGAAGCCAGACCGCTGGCGCTCCCGCCGGACAAAGTGGACTCCCCCTTGGCCCGGAAGCCCTACCATCTCCGAGCTACATGCATAACGAACTGGCTCCGCGCAGGCCTCCCGGTTGCTGAGGTAGCTCGGCGCGCCGGCAACTCTCCAGAAGTCATCCACCGACGCTACGCAGGTGTCATCGATGACAGCGAAGCGGAGAACAACAAGAAGATTGAAAAGGTCATGGGTTGGCGTGATGGGAGTTGACATGAAGCCGCAGTGGATCAATTTCGAAAGAAGCTGGAAACTGCCATCGCGACAGTAACTACAGAAAGCGCCCCGGTCGCGTAGGTAACGAAGGTAGGCCTTCCGGAGTCGTAGGGCTCGGCCTCAACGACATCGACATCGATCAGGGAATGCTGGCAGGAGAATGACGCGTCTCCGTCGATAAGCACTGAATAGGTGATTTGGCTCTGACGTCCGATTCGCCCAGGGCTGATATGTAGCTCTGATCCGCTGATCGTGGCGGCTGGTGCTTGGGCGGTCGCTGGCAACGCTTCAGTGCCGAGGAGATCCAAGATGCTGGTCCCCAGTCCCACTTTTAGGGGAAGCCCTTGATCGAATGACGAGCTAGCTATGTCCCGACGGCTGGGATTGCGGAGATAGATGCTGACAAGTCGCGGGTCGCGGAGGACGGTGCCACCGCGAGTGATCTCAAGCGTTGGGCCCAGGCGGGCGCGTCCTCTCAGTAGTCGCGTCTCGACCATTGAAATGTGCACGCTGCGTTTCGGGTTGGCCGCGCGAAGCGTTGCCCACACCGCGCCAACCCCGACTGCGATCGCCACGATCACGGCTGCGGCGGCCCAGAAGGTGCCTGAGGTGTAGAAGGCGTCCGAGGCGACAAGCATGGAGACATCCAAGCACCGGTGCGAGCCCATGCGCGGCTGATCGGTGAGGCTTCTCCGCTACTGGCGACGGCCCACACGCTACTCACACGCGGCCAGTGCGAAACAACGAGAAAGAGCGGGAGTCAGTGAGACTGACTCCCGCTCTCTCATGTCGGCATCCGCACAGGTCAGAGCCAAATTTCTGCTGCTTGACTGGCGAGTGCCCCCGGCAGGATTCGAACCTGCGCACACGGCTCCGGAGGCCGTTGCTCTATCCCCTGAGCTACGGGGGCGTGTCGGGCGCTGTGTTTGCGGCGACGGGTAGAACCCTACCAGCTCTTTCGGGGTCTCCATGAACGGTTTCCGGGGGTGGGGGAGCGGGTGTCGGAGGCTGGTTGGATCTTGGTGGGGTGCGGGGGCGGGAGTCCCCCGTGCGGGGTGGAAGTGGGGAAAACCCGGACGCGGTGCCGCGCGTCGACCTACTCTCGAGTTGTGCCAGGCGCGTCGGGTCGGGTGCTTGTTGTGGACGACAACAAGGTCATCCGGCAGCTGATCAGGGTCAACCTCGAGCTGGAGGGTTTCGAGGTCGTGACCGCGGCCGACGGTGTCGAATGCCTGGACGTCATACACCAGGTCCGGCCCGATGTGGTCACCCTCGACGTGGTCATGCCGCGGCTCGACGGGCTGCGTACCGCCGCCCGGCTCCGGGCCGATCCGCGGACCCGTAACCTCCCCCTCGCCATCATCAGCGCCTGTACCCAGTCCGAGGTCGAGAACGGCCTCGACGTCGGTGTCGACGCCTTCCTCGCCAAGCCCTTCGAGCCCGCCGAACTCATCAGGCTCGTACGGCAGTTGCTGGAGCGGCGGGACACCGCGGGCAGTGGTTCCGGTGCCTCGTTCGACAGTCCCGCGAGCGTCTACGGACCCAGCGGGACCGAACGCGCCGGCCGCACCGGCAATTGACCGGCAATCGATGGACACGGAGATGGACATGGAGACAGGGGCTGGTGCGGGGGAGCTGTAGGGGATAGGCGCGTCCATCCCATATCCCGGACCTCCGCCCCAATCCATTCGCCTACCCACCCCCCTCCTCCCCTACCCTTGCCCCGTGACCCCCGTCGAGCTCTCCAGCACCGTTCTGCGCGCCGTGCGCCGTGCGGTGGATGCCGGTGAGCTCGCCGTGGTCGTGCCCGAGCGAGTGCAGGTCGGGCCCCCAGGAGCCGGTGGCCTCGGGGACTACGCCACCAACGTCGCCCTGCGGCTGGCCCGCCCCGCAGGCCGGCCGCCTCGCGAGGTCGCCGAGATCCTGCGGCCCCACCTCAGCGGCGTGGCGGAAGTGGCGCGGGTCGAGATCACCGGGCCCGGCTTCCTCAACATCACCGTCCGGGGGCGAGGACAGGCCCTCGTCGCCGAGGTTCTGCGGGCGGGGGGAGTAGGCGGAGCTGAGGGTCAGGGGGAGCCTTACGGGTACGTTGCCGGGGGGGACGACGTGGGTACCGGCTCGTCCGTCCGGTTGCGCTACCCCCGCGAGGTGCGCGCCGCCGTTTCCGCGCAGGTCCTCGCCCGAATCCTGCGGTCCCAGGGCACCCTCGTCCGTACGTCCTGCGAGGTCGCGCCCGGACACGGCTCAGGCCCCGGACCCGACCCCGCCTGGGCGAAGCCCCTCGGCGTCACCCTCGACCCCGACGGCGCACCCGGCACGCCCAGCGCCCCCGCGCCCCTCGACATCAACCTGCGCCCCGTACCCGCCGGCCAGGACCCCACCCCCCTCGGCCGTGACGCCGCCCGCTGGGCCCTGCTCCACCCCACGCCCCACGACCGGCCCCACATCACCGACGAGCACCTCGTCCAGCGGGAGAGCAACCCGCTCTTCAGGGTTCGCTACGCCCACGCCCGGTCCCGGGCGCTCGTCCGGAACGCCGCCGGTCTCGGGTTCGGCGGCGTGCCCGGCGAGATCGATTCGTCGTCGGCCGCCGGGCGCCTCCTCGACGCCCTCGACGGCTACCCGCACGCCCTCTCCGCCGCGGCCCGCCACCGCGGGCCCGACCGGCTCGCGCGGCATCTTGTCGTCACCGCCGACGCCATGCTCGCCTTTCAGCACACCGTGCTCCCGCTGGGCGACGAGAAACCCTCGGCCGCCCACCGCCACCGGCTCGCGCTCGCCGAAGCCGCCGGGACGGTGCTGGCCGGCGGCCTCTCCCTGCTCGGCATCGACGCACCGGCACACCTCTGACACCTGTGACACCTGTGACACCCCTGACATCTCTGAACTTCTCCGAGAGAGCCCTACCGACATGAGCCGTTCCGCACACCCCGCCGGGCCCCGCCACGCCGATGTCCTGCCCGAGGGCCACTACACCGCCCCCGCGGCCGACCTCAACGCCCTCGACCCGAAGGTCTGGGCGCAGACCGTGACCCGTACCGACAACGGGTCGGTCAGTGTCGGCGGGATCGATGTGGCGACCCTCGCCGAGGAGTACGGCACGCCCGCCTACTTCGTCGACGAGACAGACTTCCGGGCGCGGGCGCGCGCCTGGCGCACCGCCTTCGGGCACGACGCCGACGTCTTCTACGCCGGGAAGGCGTTCCTCTCCCGCGCCGTCGTGCGCTGGCTGCACGAAGAGGGCCTCAACCTCGACGTCTGTTCCGGTGGCGAGCTGACCACCGCCCTCTCCGCCGGCATGCCCGCCGACCACATCGCCTTCCACGGCAACAACAAGTCCGTGGAGGAGATCACCAAGGCCGTCGACGTCGGCGTCGGACGCATCGTCCTGGACTCGTTCCAGGAGATCGTGCGGGTCGCGCACATCGCGCAGAGCCTCGGCAAGCGGCAGCGCGTGCAGATCCGCGTGACCGTCGGCGTCGAGGCCCACACGCACGAGTTCATCGCCACCGCGCACGAGGACCAGAAGTTCGGGATCGCGCTCGCGGACGGCCAGGCCGCCGAGGCCGTACGCCGCGCGCTCACCCTCGACGGGCTCGAACTGATCGGCATCCACTCCCACATCGGGTCGCAGATCTTCGACATGGCCGGGTTCGAGGTGGCGGCCCGCCGTGTCGTGTCGTTGCTCGCCGAGATCCGTGACGAGCACGGCGTCGAGCTCCCCGAGATCGACCTCGGCGGCGGGCTCGGCATCGCCTACACCAGCGACGACGACCCCAGCGAGCCCCACGAGATCGCCAAGTCGCTCGGTGAGATCGTCACGCGTGAGTGCGAGGCGGCGAAGCTGCGAACCCCTCGAATCTCCGTCGAACCCGGGCGCGCCATCGTCGGGCCCACCGCCTTCACGCTCTACGAGGTCGGCACCATCAAGCCCCTCGACGGACTGCGCACGTACGTCTCCGTGGACGGCGGCATGTCCGACAACATCCGTACCGCGTTGTACGACGCCGAGTACAGCGTGGCCCTCGTCTCCCGTACGAGCGACGCCGAGCCCATGCTCGTCCGCGTGGTCGGCAAGCACTGTGAGAGTGGCGACATCGTCGTGAAGGACGCCTTCCTGCCGGCCGACCTCGCCCCCGGCGACCTCATCGCGGTGCCCGCGACCGGCGCGTACTGCCGCTCGATGGCGAGCAACTACAACCACGCCCTGCGGCCCCCCGTCGTCGCCGTCCGCGACGGCGAGGCCAGGGTGATCGTCCGCCGGGAGACGGAGGAGGATCTTCTGCGTCTCGACGTCGGCTGACCAGGTTGGACCGAGTTTGACCAGGTCCGACCGAGGAAATCGGGGCGACCGACAGGGCCGGGCAGCGGGCCGCCGCATCCGGCGGAAGATCTCCTGTCTCCCAGCCCCGTACAAATGAAATAGATATCTCACGATCCGGACGAAGGGCAGAAACTCCCGTCCGGTGAGTGAGACTGGTTCCACCGTGACGGTATGAGGAAACGAGGTCGGATGATGCGTACGCGTCCGCTGAAGGTGGCGCTGCTGGGCTGTGGGGTCGTCGGCTCAGAGGTGGCGCGCATCATGACGACGCACGCCGCCGACCTCGCCGCCCGGATCGGCGCTCCCGTCGAGCTGGCGGGCGTGGCCGTGCGGCGCCCCTCCAAGGTGCGTGAGGGCATCGACCCCGCCCTGGTCACCACCGACGCGACCGCCCTGGTCAAACGGGGTGACATCGACGTGGTCGTCGAGGTCATCGGCGGTATCGAGCCCGCCCGTACGCTCATCACCACCGCCTTCGAGCACGGCGCGTCCGTCGTCTCCGCCAACAAGGCGCTCCTCGCCCAGGACGGTGCCGCGCTGCACGCCCTCGCCCAGGAGCACGGCAGGGACCTGTACTACGAGGCCGCCGTCGCCGGCGCCATCCCGCTGATCCGGCCGCTGCGCGAGTCCCTCGCCGGTGACAAGGTCAACCGCGTCCTGGGCATCGTCAACGGCACCACGAACTTCATCCTCGACAAGATGGACTCGACGGGCGCCGGCTACCAGGAAGCCCTCGACGAGGCCACCGCCCTCGGGTACGCGGAAGCCGACCCCACCGCCGATGTCGAGGGGTTCGACGCCGCCGCCAAGGCCGCCATCCTCGCCGGAATCGCCTTCCACACGCGCGTGCGCCTCGACGACGTGTACCGCGAGGGCATGACCGAGGTCACCGCCGCCGACTTCGCCTCCGCCAAGGCGATGGGCTGCACCATCAAACTGCTCGCCATCTGTGAGCGGGCCGCCGACGGCGGGTCCGTCACCGCGCGCGTGCACCCCGCCATGATTCCGCTGAGCCACCCGCTCGCCTCCGTGCGCGGCGCCTACAACGCCGTGTTCGTCGAGTCGGACGCCGCCGGGCAGCTCATGTTCTACGGGCCGGGCGCCGGCGGCGCCCCGACCGCCTCCGCCGTCCTCGGGGACCTCGTCGCCGTCTGCCGCAACAAGCTCAGCGGCGCGACCGGGCCCGGCGACTCGGCGTACGCCCGGCTGCCCGTCTCGCCCATGGGCGGGGTCGTGACCCGCTACCACATCAGCCTCGACGTGGCGGACAAACCGGGCGTTCTCGCTCAGGTGGCGACCGTCTTCGCCGAACACGGAGTGTCGATCGATACGGTTCGCCAGCAAGGTCGGCAGGACGGCGGCGGCGATGCCTCCCTCGTCGTCGTCACGCACCGCGCGTCCGACGCGTCCCTGACGGGGACCGTCGAGGCGTTGCGCAACCTCGACACCGTGCGGGGTGTCGCCAGCATCATGCGGGTTGAAGGAGAGTAACCAGCAATGACCCACCAGTGGCGCGGAATCATCGAGGAGTACCGGGACCGGCTGCCGGTATCGGACACCACGCAGGCCGTCTCGCTCCGCGAGGGCGGTACGCCGCTCGTGCCCGCGCAGGTGCTCTCCGAGCGCACCGGCTGCGAGGTCCACCTCAAGGTCGAGGGTGCCAACCCCACCGGGTCCTTCAAGGACCGCGGTATGACCATGGCCATCACACGGGCCAAGGAGGAAGGCGCGAAGGCCGTCATCTGTGCCTCGACGGGCAACACGTCTGCCTCCGCAGCCGCCTATGCCGTACGGGCCGGGATGGTCTGCGCCGTGCTCGTCCCGCAGGGCAAGATCGCGCTCGGCAAGATGGGCCAGGCCCTCGTGCACGGCGCGAAGATCCTCCAGGTCGACGGCAACTTCGACGACTGCCTCACGCTGGCCCGCAGCCTCTCCGACAACTACCCGGTGGCGCTGGTCAATTCGGTGAACCCGGTGCGTATCGAGGGGCAGAAGACCGCGGCGTTCGAGATCGTGGACATGCTCGGCGACGCCCCCGACATCCATGTCCTTCCGGTGGGCAACGCGGGCAACATCACCGCGTACTGGAAGGGGTACACGGAGTACGCGGCCGACAAGATCGCCACGCGGACGCCGCGCATGTGGGGTTTCCAGGCGTCCGGGTCCGCGCCCATCGTGCGCGGTGAGATCGTCAAGGACCCCTCGACGATCGCCACCGCGATCCGGATCGGCAACCCGGCCTCGTGGCAGTTCGCGCTGGCCGCGCGGGACGAGTCGGGCGGCCTCATCGACGAGGTGACGGACCGTGAGATCCTGCGCGCCTACCGGCTGTTGGCCGCGCAGGAGGGCGTTTTCGTCGAGCCGGCCTCGGCGGCCTCCGTCGCGGGCCTCCTCAAGGCCGCCGAGCAGGGCAAGGTCGATCCCGGCCAGCGCATCGTGTGCACGGTGACCGGAAACGGCCTCAAGGACCCCGACTGGGCCGTCGCGGGCGCCCCGCAGCCGGTCACGGTCCCGGTCGACGCGGTCACGGCCGCGGAGCGCCTCGGTCTCGCGTGACGCGCTGAACCACCTGCACACCCGCACCACCTGCACCCATGTGACCCACGTGAGCTGGCGTGCGGGGGCTCCGTACGTACCGAGCCCCCGGCGCGCGGCGCGTCGGACACGCCGTTCCGCACCACCTGACAGGGGGTGCACAAGGGGCCTACGACACGCATCGTGCGCCTCCTGTGCGCCCTATGTCGCCACAGAACCTTCCTTCGATAGGCTGTACCGAACCCGCCCGCCGCATATGCCGCGGTGCCGCGCCGTCCCTGCGGCCTTTGGGTATTCCGCATTCTCCGTACGTCTCGCAGGATTTCGAGAATCTCGCAGCTCAAGCTCAAGGAGAGTCATCGAGCGATGGCCGGTCCAGCGTTCCGCGCCGCCGCCGTCCGGGTGCGCGTCCCCGCCACCAGCGCCAACCTCGGCCCGGGCTTCGACGCCTTCGGTCTGTCATTGGGGCTGTACGACGACGTGGTCGTCCGGGTGGCCGACTCCGGCCTGAACATCGACATCGCGGGTGAGGGAAGCGAGACACTCCCGCGCGACGAGCGCCACCTGCTCGTACGTTCCCTGCGCACCGCTTTCGACCTGCTCGGCGGCCAGCCCCGCGGGCTGGAGATCGTGTGCGCCAACCGCATTCCGCACGGCCGCGGCCTGGGCTCCTCGTCCGCCGCGATCTGCGCCGGCATCGTCGCCGCACGCGCCGTGACCATAGGCGGCGACAGCAAGCTCGACGACACCGCGCTCCTTGAGCTCGCCACCGAGATCGAGGGGCACCCCGACAACGTCGCGGCCTGTCTCCTCGGCGGATTCACCCTGTCCTGGCTGGAGGGCGGCGCCGCGCGCGCCATCAGGATGAAACCCGCGGACTCCGTCGTTCCGGTGGTCTTCGTGCCCAGCAGGGCCGTGCTGACGGAGACCGCCCGCGGACTGCTTCCGCGCACCGTCCCGCACATCGACGCCGCCACCAACGCGGGCCGCGCCGCACTGCTCGTAGAGGCCCTGACCAGGCGCCCGGAGCTGCTGCTGCCCGCCACCGAGGACCGACTGCACCAGGACTACCGCGCACCGGCCATGCCGGAGAGCGCGGCGCTGGTGGAGCGGCTGCGGGCCGATTCGATCCCCGCGGTGATCTCGGGCGCCGGGCCCACCGTGCTCGCGCTCGCCGACGAGGCCGGGGCCGACAAGGTCGCACGACTGGCGGGAGAGGGCTGGGCGGCCAACAGGCTGGGCCTCGACGCCACCGGAGCGAGCGTGTTGCCGCTTGCTCCGTGACACTCGGTTGCCGGATTTCGAGAGGGGGAATGTTTGTTGGATCCGGTAGTGTTAACCTCAAGTCTGCACCCGACCCCACCATGGCGAGGTGCTTCACGTCCCCGTCCGGGACAATCATTCTTCCGGGAGCCCCCCAAACTGCTTTGCGCCATGCATTGGGTGCTATGCGCTGAGCGGTGTTGAGAACGCTCCGGAACCGGCGTGACCGAGCCGACGGACACAGAACCTCAAGTCCACGGCCCCGGGAAACGTCATCCCAGAAATTCCCTCCGCCTTTTGGCGGACCACCGCCCCGGCACGGTTCACACAGCAAGGACCACTGTCGGACAGCACAACCGGTCGCCGAGCCAGACAGGCCGACGTCCGCTCCAGGGAAGGACCCTTCGTGAGCGACACCACCGATCTGATGGGCGCACGTGTCGAGGAGACCGCTGCCGCGCCCGCCACGGACGCCTCCGCGCCTGCCACCGGTGCAGGCTCCCGTCGGCGCCGCGGCACCGGCCTTGACGGCATGGTGCTGGCCGAGCTGCAGCAGGTCGCAACCGGCCTCGGAATCAGGGGCACCGCGCGGATGCGCAAGAGCCAGCTGATCGAGGTCATCAAGGAGGCGCAGGCCGGGGGCGGTGCCTCGGCAAAGGCCGCGTCCTCCACCGGGGACGCCACCGAGACGAAGCCCAAGCGCCGGGCCACCTCGAAGGCGCGTACGGGGGACGAGGTCGCCGCTCCCGTCGAGAAGAAGGCGGAGGCCAAGGCCGAGAAGGCCGCGGCACAGCAGCAGATCGACATCCCGGGCCAGCCGGCCGGCGGCCCCGCCCGCGCAGGCGAGACCGAGCGTGACAGCGGGGGCGACGACGCCCCGGTCGAGCGCCGTCGGCGTCGCGCCACCGCGCAGGCGGGCAGCCCCGAGACGGTCACCGCCGAGGTGAGGAGCGAGCCGCAGGCCGAAGAGTCCGCCCCGTCCCAGAACCAGGCGCAGAACCAGTCCCAGGGTGAGTCCAGGGGCGAGGGATCCGACGGCGGAGCCGACGGCCGTCAGGGCCGCCGTGAGCGTCGTGACCGCGGCGACCGGGGTGACCGTGCCGAGCGCGGCGACCGTGACCGCGGGACCCGCGACCGCGACCGCCGCGGCAAGGGCGACGAGCAGCAGGGCGGCGGCCAGGGCGGTCAGAGCGCCCAGGGCGGTCAGGGCGGCGGCAACCAGCAGCGCCAGGACCGACAGGACCGTCAGCAGCAGGGCGGCGGCCGTCAGGACCGACAGGACCGCCAGCGTGACAACGGCCCGCAGGACGACGGCTACGACGACGAGGCAGGTGGCCGCCGCGGCCGCCGCGGTCGTTACCGGGACCGCCGTGGCCGCCGTGGCCGCGACGAGTTCGGCGCCAACGAGCCGCAGGTGGCCGACGACGACGTCCTGATCCCCGTCGCGGGCATCCTGGACATCCTCGACAACTACGCGTTCATCCGTACGTCGGGCTACCTGCCGGGGCCCAACGACGTGTACGTCTCCCTGGCCCAGGTCCGCAAGAACGGTCTGCGCAAGGGCGACCACGTCACCGGCGCCGTACGGCAGCCCAAGGACGGCGAACGCCGCGAGAAGTTCAACGCGTTGGTCCGGCTGGACTCGCAGAACGGCATGGCGCCCGAATCCGGGCGCGGACGGCCGGAGTTCAACAAGCTGACGCCGCTCTACCCGCAGGACAGGCTCCGGTTGGAGACCGACCCGGGTGTGCTGACGACCCGCATCATCGACCTCGTCGCGCCCATCGGCAAGGGCCAGCGCGGTCTGATCGTGGCCCCGCCGAAGACCGGCAAGACCATGATCATGCAGGCGATCGCCAACGCGATCACGCACAACAACCCCGAGTGCCACCTGATGGTCGTCCTGGTCGACGAGCGTCCGGAGGAAGTCACCGACATGCAGCGGTCGGTGAAGGGCGAGGTCATCTCCTCGACCTTCGACCGTCCCGCCGAGGACCACACCACGGTCGCCGAGCTCGCCATCGAGCGGGCCAAGCGGCTGGTGGAGCTGGGCCACGACGTCGTCGTGCTGCTCGACTCGATCACGCGTCTGGGCCGTGCGTACAACCTCGCCGCCCCGGCCTCCGGCCGCATCCTGTCCGGTGGTGTCGACTCGACCGCGCTGTACCCGCCGAAGCGCTTCTTCGGTGCCGCGCGCAACATCGAGGACGGCGGCTCGCTGACGATCCTGGCCACCGCGCTCGTCGACACCGGCTCGCGCATGGACGAGGTCATCTTCGAGGAGTTCAAGGGCACGGGCAACGCGGAGCTCAAGCTCGACCGCAAGCTCGCCGACAAGCGCATCTTCCCGGCGGTGGACGTGGACGCGTCCGGTACCCGTAAGGAAGAGATCCTGCTCGGCAGCGACGAGCTCGCCATCACCTGGAAGCTGCGTCGGGTGCTGCACGCCCTCGACCAGCAGCAGGCGATCGAGCTGCTGCTCGACAAAATGAAGCAGACGAAGTCGAACGCCGAGTTCCTGCTGCAGATCCAGAAGACCACGCCGATGCCGGGCAACGGCAACGACTGAGGTCACCGCCGGCGCAGCCGGTACCGCGGAGGGCCGTCCCCGTCACATCGGGGGCGGCCCTCCGCGTTGTCGTGGACCAGGGCATGCGTGGGTGACCGCGAGGGTCGCCGCAAGTCCGGTACGGGAGACCTTCGCCACAGATGTGCAGGGTGCCATCGGCTCGCGGAAGCACCGGGTCCGCCCCCGAAACCGCAGGTGAACGCCGATCGGCCGACCTCGTCAGTCACTCACCGTATCTGCTGTCGCACAGTACGGTCACAGCGCGTTGTGCAACCCTTTTTTCGGTTTCACCGTCTGAAAGGACGGGTCCTGACAGAGACGTCACGGCATTTGACCCACGCCTGGCCCTGACCGCAGGGGGTACCGAGAGAACCAGCGAGGACTGAGGAGCGCATGACTGCCGAGAACCAGCCGGAACCAGAGAGCACGCCGGAACCCACAGGTCCGGAAGCCGGCGCTCCGGACGACTCAGCCTCCGGCGGCGCCAAGGGTCGCCGCCGTGCCACAGGCCGTCGCCGCAAGCCGCGCAGCAGGCGTCGCAAGGCGCTGCTCGTCACGGCCTGGTCCGCCGCGGGGGTCCTGGCACTGGGCGGCACCGGTCTCGGGTACGTGTACGTCAACCTCAACGACAACATCAAGAGCGTCGACATCGACCAGGCCCTCGGCACCGACCGGCCCCTGGACGTCGACAACGGCTCGCAGGACATCCTCGTACTCGGCTCGGACACCCGCTCCGGCAGCAACAAGGACCTCGGCGGCGGCACCGACGACGGCAGCGCCCGCTCGGACACCGCGATGATCGTGCACGTCTACGAGGGCCACAAGAAGGCCAGTGTGGTCTCCATACCGCGCGACACCCTCGTGCCCCGGCCCGAGTGCACCGACGGCCAGGGCGTCACGCACGACGCCTCGTCCCTGGCGATGTTCAACTCCGCGTACTCGACCGGCGGCGCCGCCTGCGCTGTGAAGACCGTCGAGTCGATGACCGGCATCCGCATGGACCACTACGTCGAGGTCGACTTCAGCGGCTTCCAGAAGCTGGTCGACGACCTCGGCGGGGTCGACGTCACCACGACCGAGGACATCGCCGACAAGGACAGCCACCTGAACCTGAAGGCCGGCACGCACCGGCTCACCGGTGAGCAGTCGCTGGGCCTGGTCCGTACGCGGCACGGGGTCGGCGACGGCTCCGACCTCGGCCGTATCCAGCTCCAGCAGGCGTTCATCAAGGCCCTGGTCGAGCAGGTCAAGAGCGTCGGCGTGCTGACCAGCCCGAAGAAGCTGTACGACCTCGCGAACACCGCGACCAGGACCGTCACCACCGACTCCGACCTGGCCTCGGTCAAGAGCCTGGCGTCCTTCGCCAACGGGCTCAAGGGGATCAGCTCCTCGAAGATGAACATGGTGACGATGCCCGTCGCGTACGACCCGGCGGACGCGAACCGGGTCCTCGTCGAGAAGGACAAGGCCGAGTTGGTCTGGGACGCGTTGAAGAACGACCGCCCGGTTCCGAAGTCGGCGACGGAGGGTACGGCGACGGGTGACGCCAAGGGTGTCGTCGGCTGAGCGGTTCGCTCTGCGGGGAGGCGGGAGAGGCCGTTTGCCGGGTGCGGGTGGGTGGGGGCTGATCGCGCAGTTCCCCGCGCCCCTGAAGGCAGGGGCTGCGCCCCTGCCTTCGTCAGCTGCCTTCGGCAGCGACGAAAATCCGGCGCGTTCCGGGCCTGGGGAATAGCAGACGCCCTCCCTCGGTTTGGGGGGATGGCACCAGTCCTGGCAGACTGGTAAGTCGGCCCCGGTTCACGCCCCCGCAATCCGCGGCAGCGACCCGGTGCCCTCCCGAAACTAGGAGACACCTTGAAGCGCGACATCCACCCCGAGTACGTCGAGACCCAGGTCAGCTGCACCTGTGGCGCGTCGTTCATCACCCGCAGCACGATCTCCAGCGGCACCGTCCGTGCCGAGGTCTGCTCCGAGTGCCACCCGTTCTACACGGGCAAGCAGAAGATCCTCGACACCGGTGGCCGCGTGGCCCGCTTCGAGGCCCGCTTCGGCAAGGCAGCCGCTGCCAAGAAGTAGCGAGCTCACAGCGCCGGTCTTCGGTGCCTCCGTCCAGGGGGCACCGGGACCGGCGCTTTGCGGTGCAGCCCTCTCCCTCCGCTCTCGCCATCGACACCGACACCGATCGGGGTCGTGATCGTGGCCGATCGAGCAGCGGGAACCCCCATGCCGTACCCCCCATGCCGTACCTACGTCCCCGAGTCCGTGATCGTGCCGGGGGCAGTCCATTGGAGCCGGAGATGTTCGAGGCGGTCGAGGAACTCATCGGCGAGCACGCCGATCTGGAGAAGAAGCTCGCTGACCCGTCGGTCCACGCCGACCAGGCCAACGCGCGCAAGCTCAACAAGCGCTATGCCGAGCTGACCCCGATCGTCGCGACGTACCGCTCCTGGAAGCAGACCGGGGACGACATCGAGACGGCGAAGGAGTTCGTCGCCGACGACCCCGACTTCGCGGCCGAGGTCAAGGAGCTGGAGAAGCAGCGTGAGGAGCTCACCGAGAAGCTGCGGCTGCTCCTCGTCCCGCGCGACCCCAGCGACGACAAGGACGTCATCCTGGAGATCAAGGCGGGCGCGGGCGGTGACGAGTCGGCGCTGTTCGCCGGTGACCTGCTGCGCATGTACCTGCGGTACGCCGAGCGCGTCGGCTGGAAGACCGAGATCATCGACTCCACCGAGTCCGAGCTCGGCGGCTACAAGGACGTCCAGGTCGCCGTGAAGACCAAGGGCGGCCAGGGCGCCACCGAGCCCGGCCAGGGCGTCTGGGCCCGGATGAAGTACGAGGGCGGTGTGCACCGGGTGCAGCGGGTGCCGTCGACCGAGTCGCAGGGCCGTATCCACACCTCCGCCGCCGGTGTGCTCGTCACGCCCGAGGCCGAGGAGGTCGATGTCGAGATCCACGCGAACGACCTGCGGATCGACGTCTACCGCTCCTCCGGACCGGGCGGTCAGTCCGTCAACACGACCGACTCCGCGGTGCGCATCACGCACATTCCCACCGGAGTCGTCGCCTCCTGCCAGAACGAGAAGAGCCAGTTGCAGAACAAGGAGCAGGCGATGCGTATCCTGCGCTCCAGGCTCCTCGCCGCGGCACAGGAGGAGGCGGAGCGCAACGCCGCGGACGTCCGCCGCAGCCAGGTCCGTACCGTCGACCGCTCCGAGAAGATCCGTACGTACAACTTCCCGGAGAACCGCATCTCGGACCACCGCGTGGGCTTCAAGGCGTACAACTTGGACCAGGTCCTCGACGGTGACCTCGAAGCGATGATCCAGGCCTGCGTGGACGCCGACTCGGCGGCCAAGCTCGCCGCGGCGTAAGCGCGTCGCAGGGCACGCGGGCGCGACCGGCGCCTGCGTACCCGGACAACCGCAGTACACGGACGACAGAAGCAGACAGCCGCAGTACACAGTCGCAGTACACATCCGCACGACGGACAACAGCTCAGCCCGGAGGACCAGCGTGCAGCAACATCTTGGGGGGCGACCCCCAAACCCCCGCGGCGTGCTGCTCGCGGAAGTGGCCCAGGCGACCCAGCGGCTGGCCGTCGCCGGCGTGCCCTCGCCGCGCAACGACGCCGAGGAGCTCGCCGCGTTCGTGCACGGTGTGAAGCGGGGCGAGCTGCACACGGTCAAGGACGCGGACTTCGACGCCCGGTACTGGGAGACGATCGCGCGCCGCGAGGCACGTGAGCCGCTCCAGCACATCACCGGACGCGCCTACTTCCGGTACCTGGAACTCCAGGTCGGACCGGGGGTGTTCGTGCCCCGGCCGGAGACCGAGTCCGTGGTCGGCTGGGCCATAGACGCGGTCCGCGCGATGGACGTCGTGGAGCCGCTGATCGTCGACCTGTGCACCGGCTCGGGCGCCATCGCGCTGGCCCTCGCACAGGAGGTGCCCCGCTCGCGCGTGCACGCCGTCGAGCTGTCCGAGGACGCGCTGCGGTGGACCCGTAAGAACGTCGAGGGCTCCAGGGTCGACCTGCGCCAGGGCAACGCCCTGGACGCCTTCCCCGACCTCGACGGGCAGGTGGACCTCGTCATCTCCAACCCGCCGTACATCCCGCTCACGGAATGGGAGTACGTCGCTCCGGAGGCCCGGGACCACGATCCCGAACTCGCCCTGTTCTCGGGCGAGGACGGCCTCGACCTGATCCGTGGACTGGAGCGCACCGCGCACCGGCTGCTGCGGCCGGGCGGTGTCGTCGTCGTCGAGCACGCCGACACCCAGGGCGGTCAGGTGCCGTGGATCTTCACCGAGGAGCGGGGGTGGGCCGACGCCGCCGACCACCCCGACCTCAACAACCGGCCGCGGTTCGCGACCGCCCGCAGGGCGACGCCATGACCGCGGCGACTTCGGCGGCTTCTTGCGTGTACGACGTGAAACAGGTCAGGTGCGCGGCCAACGGGGCCCGCGTGTTCGAGGAGGCTTGCTGATATGGCTCGGCGATACGACACCAACGACGCGACCGACCGCTCGACGGGTCTGCGCGAGGCCGCGTCCGCCGTCCGCCGGGGCGAGCTCGTCGTGCTGCCGACGGACACGGTGTACGGCGTCGGCGCCGACGCGTTCAGCTCGGAGGCCGTGTCCGACCTGCTGGAGGCCAAGGGCCGCGGCAGGAACATGCCCACGCCCGTCCTCATCGGCTCCCCGAACACCCTGCACGGCCTGGTCACGGACTTCTCCGAGATGGCCTGGGAACTCGTCGACGCCTTCTGGCCGGGCGCGCTGACCCTGGTCGCCAAGCACCAGCCGTCGCTCCAGTGGGACCTCGGGGACACCCGTGGCACCGTCGCCGTGCGGATGCCGCTGCACCCCGTCGCCATCGAGCTGCTGACCGAGGTCGGCCCGATGGCGGTCTCGTCCGCGAACCTCTCGGGACACGCGTCCCCCGAGGACTGCGACGCCGCGCAGGAGATGCTCGGCGACGCCGTCTCCGTGTACCTCGACGGGGGCCCGACCCCCGGCATCGTCCCGTCGTCGATCGTCGACGTGACGGGCAAGGTGCCGGTGCTGCTGCGGGCTGGCGCGCTGTCGGCCGAGGAGCTGCGAAAGGTCGTACCCGACCTCGAGGTGGCGAATTGACAGCCCCTGACGCGGGGCGTGGCATAGGTACGGGGACGGGGTACACGGGGGCTTACGGCGACGGGGCCTCGGGCGACTCCTCTTTTCGCATCCTCCACGTCAGCACCGGCAATGTGTGCCGCTCGCCGATCACCGAGCGGCTGACCAGGCATGCCCTGGCGGACCGGCTCGGCGACCCCCTGTGGGGCGGCCTGATCGTGGAGAGCGCGGGTACCTGGGGGCACGAGGGCGCGCCCATGGAGGCCAACGCGGAGGCGGTCCTCGCGGACTTCGGCGCGGATGCCTCCGGCTTCGTCGGCCGGGAGCTCCTCGACGAGCACGTCATCAGGGCCGACCTCGTCCTCACCGCGACCCGCGACCACCGCGCGCAGGTCATCTCGATGGGTCACTCGGCCGGCCTGCGCACCTTCACCCTGAAGGAGTTCACCCGTCTGGTCCGCGCGATAGACCCCACCACGCTGCCTCCCCTGGACGACGGCATGGTCGAACGCGCCAGGGCCCTGGTCCGCGCCGCGGCGGCGCTACGCGGGTGGCTCCTGGCCCCGACGGCGGAGGCGGACGAGGTGTACGACCCGTACGGCGCCCCCCTGCCGTTCTTCCGCTCGGTGGGCGATGAGATCAACCAGGCGCTGGACCCTGTGGTGACGGCGTTGACGGGGGCGTCGGGGCGGGTCTGACGGGGGCACGGTGCGGCTCTCCGGCGGACGGAGTCCGGCGCAGCGGTGCGAGTGGCGCGTCGGGGATCGGTTGAGATCAACCAGGCGCTGGATCCTGTGGTGACGGCGTTGACGGGGGCGTCGGGGCGGGTCTGACGGGTGGGTCGGCCCTGCCTGATCGGGGTGTGGGGGCCGGCCGCTGCTCGGTGGCGACACCGGGCGCGGTGGGGGACTCGGTTCTACATTGGACCCAGGTTCTGTCGTCCCCTCGCCGAGGTCCGGAGTCCGCCATGCCGGTCACACACATGCCTGAAGGTCCGCTCATCGCCGATGTGCTCGGCCGGCAGGACCCGGAGCTGGCCGAGGTCCTCCTCGCCGAGCTGGCGCGTCAGACGACGACGCTGCAGCTGATCGCCGCCGAGAACTTCACCTCGCCGGCCGTCCTGGCCGCGCTGGGCTCGCCCCTCGCCAACAAGTATGCCGAGGGCTATCCCGGCGCCCGCCACCACGGCGGCTGCGAGCTGGTCGACGTCGCCGAGCGGCTCGCCGTGGACCGCGCCAAGGCCCTCTTCGGCGCCGAACACGCCAACGTGCAGTCCCACTCCGGGAGTTCGGCCGTACTGGCCGCGTACGCCGCCCTGCTGCGCCCTGGTGACACCGTTCTCGCGATGGGTCTGCCGCACGGCGGGCACCTCACGCACGGGTCGCCCGCGAACTTCTCCGGCCGGTGGTTCGACTTCGTGGGGTACGGGGTCGACCCGGAGAGCGGCCTCGTCGACTACGAGCAGGTGCGGGCGCTGGCCCGCGCGCACCGGCCCAAGGCCGTCGTGTGCGGGTCCATCTCGTATCCCCGGCACATCGACTACGAGGCGTTCCGCGCGGTGGCGGACGAGGCCGGCGCGTACCTCATCGCCGACGCCGCCCACCCGATCGGCCTCGTCGCCGGGGGAGCGGCGCCCAGTCCGGTCCCGTACGCCGACGTCGTGTGCGCGACCACCCACAAGGTGCTGCGCGGGCCGCGCGGCGGCATGCTGCTGTGCGGGAGCGAGCTGGCGGAGCGGGTGGACCGGGCGGTCTTCCCGTTCACCCAGGGCGGCGCGCAGATGCACACCGTCGCCGCGAAGGCCGTCGCGTTCGGCGAGGCGGCGGCGCCGGCGTTCACCGTGTACGCCCACCAGGTGGTCGCCAACGCGCGGGAGCTGGCGCGGGGCCTGGCCGCCGAGGGGTTCGTGGTCACCACCGGCGGCACCGACACCCACCTGCTGACCGTCGACCCGGCGCCGCTCGGCGTGGACGGGCGCACCGCCCGCGGCCGGCTCGCCGCCGCCGGGATGGTCCTCGACACCTGCGCGCTGCCCCGCCCCGAGGTACGGGGCCTGCGGCTGGGCACGGCGGCCGTCACCACCCAGGGCATGGGCGAGACCGAGATGGCCCGGATCGCGGTACTGCTGGCCACCGCGCTGCGCGACGAGTCCGCAGGCCGCCGGGTACGTGAAGAAGTGCGGGACCTGACCGGGAGATTTCCGCCCTATCCCGGCTAGTGGGGGGTGGGCGGGCAGAGGAGTACGGCCACTCGTGCAACCATCGGCTCTACCCGGAAGTCCCCAACCCCATGCGCGGAAAGCTAGGGTGTGGGGCTGAGATGGCCAGCGAGACCTGTGGGGAAGCCCGTGCGTGAATACCTCCTGACGCTCTGCATCACGGCCGCTGTGACGTACCTGCTGACCGGGCCGGTACGCAAGTTCGCGATCGTGGCCGGAGCGATGCCGGAGATCCGGGCACGTGATGTGCACCGAGAACCCACACCGCGGCTGGGGGGCATCGCGATGTTCTTCGGACTGTGCGCGGGCCTGCTGGTCGCCGACCACCTGACGAACCTCAGTGTGGTCTTCGAGAACTCCAACGAGCCGCGGGCCCTGCTGTCGGGTGCCGCCCTGATCTGGCTGATCGGGGTCCTGGACGACAAGTTCGAGATCGACGCCCTGATCAAGCTCGGCGGCCAGATGATCGCCGCGGGCGTCATGGTCATGCAGGGTCTGACGATCCTGTGGCTGCCGATCCCCGGTGTCGGCTCGGTCTCGCTGACCCAGTGGCAGGGCACGCTGCTGACCGTGGCACTCGTCGTGATCACCATCAACGCGGTGAACTTCGTCGACGGCCTCGACGGCCTCGCGGCCGGCATGGTGTGCATCGCGGCCGCCGCGTTCTTCATGTACGCCTACCGCATCTGGTACGGCTACGGCCTGGAGTCCGCGGCCCCGGCCACGCTGTTCTCCGCGATCCTCATGGGCATGTGCCTCGGTTTCCTGCCGCACAACATCCACCCCGCCCGCATCTTCATGGGCGACTCGGGTTCGATGCTCATCGGCCTGGTCCTGGCGGCCGGTGCCATCTCCATCACGGGCCAGATCGACCCCGACGCGATGAACCTGTTCGCGGGGTCCGAGAAGGAGGCCGTGCACCAGACGGTGCCCGTCTACATCCCGCTGCTGCTGCCGCTGACGATCATCGCCGTCCCGGCGGCCGACCTGGTGCTCGCCATCGTGCGGCGCACCTGGCGGGGTCAGTCCCCGTTTGCCGCCGACCGCGGGCACCTGCACCACCGTCTCCTCGAGATCGGGCACTCGCACAGCAGGGCCGTGCTGATCATGTACTTCTGGTCGGCGCTGATCGCCTTCGGAGCCCTCGCCTACTCGGTGAACTCGGGCGCCATGTGGATCGTGCTCGGCATCACGGCGCTCAGCGCGGTGGGCCTGCTCCTGCTCCTGCTGCCCCGCTTCACACCGCGGGCCCCGCGCTGGGCCGAGCACCTGGTGCCGCCCCGCTACCGCAGGCGCAAGGCCGTGGACGTGTCCATGGAGGGCGCCCCGGCGACGAGCGGGACGAGTGCGGGGACGCACGGCGGGGCCGGGGACGGTGCCGCCCAGGGCGCGGAGGGCCGTACTCCGGTGGCGGTCGGGGTCTCAGGAGTCAACGGGGCGACGGCTGTTGGTCCTCGTGAGCGTCTGCTGGAAGAGCGCAGGGCCGGTACGTCACGCTGACCCGGTAAGAATCGTGCAAGAGCCATCCATCGGATGGCTCCTCGAAAACGCCCCAATACCACACAAGTCGACTGCTTGGGCGCGCAGACGTGCATGTTCACTCTCATGTGTGACGCCAAGCACACCAACCAGGTAAAGACCTCATCAAATAGTTTGTGATACGGTTCACGAGAACCCGGGGCAGAGCCGAGGGACCGCAGTCTGACGGTTCGCCGGCGGTGAGGTTCTCTCTCTGTCCGGGACTACGCTCGTCCATGACGACACCTGCCCCCCCTTGAAGCAAAGCGGAGATGCCGCCATGCCCTCCAATGACGTCCGGACCCTTCTCCAGGCCGCTGTGCCCACAGCTGTCGTCGGCGCGATCGCCGCCGTCGTCAGTGGTGTGGTCGCAGGGGGCAAGGGGGTGGTCGGGGCGCTTGTGGCGACGCTGGTTGTGATCCTCTTCATGGGTATCGGGCTGTACGTTCTGCAGCGCACCGCCAAATCGCTTCCGCACCTGTTCCAGGCGATGGGTCTGATGCTCTACACGGCACAGATTCTTCTGCTGTTCATCTTTGTCGCCGCGTTCAAGAACACGACGCTGTTCAACCCGAAGGCCTTCGCGATCGCGCTCGTCGCCACCACGCTCGCGTGGATCGGTGCCCAGGCGCGTGCTCAGATGAAGGCCAAGATCCTTTACGTCGAACCCGACTCTTCGAAGGGCGAAAAGCCCGAAAAGACGGGGCACTCGTCGTGAGGGGTAGGGCCGGGATAAGTGCGCGTCGCAGACCCTGCTATCGTCCGGTGCCAACTGCGGCATCGCGGGCGCGGGCATCTGAGCTGACGCCTGCTCAATCGCGAGGCTTGATGCCCCCCAGCCGCCCTCACATCCGTAACACCAGTCCAGTGCCGAACCGCGGCTGCGCGCCGCGCCGACACAACGAGGTTGCCGTACCTATGCGCCACGCTGAAGGAGCCCGCGGTGAGTGCTGACCCGACGCAGGTGCTCGCCTTCGAGACCGACTGCCACCTTTTTGACGGGTGTGGCTTCCCGGCCCCGGGCCTGCACTCGTTTTTGTTTGAACCGCTCATGGGCGACGCCGACGGCAACGGCCTCTACTTCAACAAGCCCATGCTGCTCGCTCTGCTCGGTTCCATCATTGTGGTGGGCTTCTTCTGGGCCGCGTTCAGCAAGCCGAAGCTGGTCCCCGGCAAACTGCAGATGGTGGCCGAGGCCGGTTACGACTTCGTACGTCGCGGGATCGTGTACGAGACGATCGGCAAGAAGGAAGGCGAGAAGTACGTTCCGCTCGCCGTCGCGTTGTTCTTCTTCATCTGGATGATGAACGTCTGGTCGATCGTTCCGGTCGCCGCGTTCCCGGTCACCTCGATCATCGCGTATCCGATCGTCCTGGCCGCGATCGTCTACATCACCTGGGTGTCGCTGACCTTCAAGCGGCACGGCTTCGTCGGAGCCTTCAAGAACTTCACGGGCTACGACAAGTCGCTCGGCCCGGTGCTGCCGCTGGCCATGCTCATCGAGTTCTTCTCGAACCTGCTGGTCCGCCCCTTCACGCATGCTGTGCGACTCTTCGCGAACATGTTCGCGGGCCACACGCTGCTGCTGCTCTTCACGATCGCCAGCTGGTACATGCTGAACGGAATCGGCATCGCCTACTCGGCCGTGTCGTTCGTGATGGTCATCGTCATGACCGCCTTCGAGCTGTTCATCCAGGCTGTCCAGGCGTACGTCTTCGTACTGCTGACCTGCACCTTCATCCAGGGCGCGCTCGCCGAGCACCACTGAGTGCCGCTCTCACGAACCCCATAGTCGTCCGGTGGCCAACCCCCACCGGTTCGTAATGAGAAGGAAGAACTGGCATGTCTAACCTTGCTGCTGTCACCGGTGACCTCGGTTCCGTCGGTTACGGTCTCGCTGCCATCGGTCCCGGCGTCGGCGTCGGCATCATCTTCGGTAACGGCACCCAGGCGCTCGCTCGCCAGCCTGAGGCTGCCGGCCTGATCCGTGCCAACCAGATCCTCGGCTTCGCCTTCTGTGAGGCGCTCGCCCTCATCGGTCTGGTCATGCCGTTCGTCTACTAGACGAACCACGACGACCAGCCGTATTAGACGAAAGGCACTGATGTGAACCCCCTGGTTCAGCTGGCGGCCGAGGCGGAGAAGGAGAACCCCCTCATTCCGCCGTGGCCGGAGCTTGTCATCGGCCTGATCGCCTTTGTCATCGTCTTCGGTTTTCTCGCCAAGAAGCTCCTCCCGAACATCAACAAGGTTCTGGAGCAGCGCCGCGAGGCCATCGAGGGCGGTATCGAGAAGGCCGAGGCCGCTCAGACCGAAGCCCAGAGCGTGCTGGAGCAGTACAAGGCCCAGCTCGCCGAGGCACGGCACGAGGCCGCGCGTCTGCGCCAGGAGGCGCAGGAGCAGGGCGCCACGCTCATCGCCGAGATGCGCGCGGAAGGCCAGCGGCAGCGTGAGGAAATCATCGCCGCCGGTCACTCGCAGCTCGCCGCCGACCGCAAGGCCGCCTCGTCCGCGCTGCGCCAGGACGTGGGCCTGCTGGCCACCGAGCTGGCCGGCAAGCTCGTCGGTGAGTCCCTGGAGGACCACGCCCGGCAGAGCCGCACGATCGACCGGTTCCTCGACGGTCTCGACGAGACCGCTTCGAAGGCCGAGGCCACGCGATGAACGGAGCGAGCCGCGACGCACTGGCTGCCGCACGTGAGCGTCTCGACGCGCTGACGGACTCCCCGTCCGTCGACGTGACGAAGCTCGCCGAGGAGCTGGCCGCCGTCACCGTGCTGCTCGACCGTGAGGTGTCCCTGCGTCGGGTCCTCACCGACCCGGCGCAGGCCGGCGAGGCCAAGGCCGAGCTGGCCGGACGCCTGCTGAGCGGCCAGGTCAGCGCCACCACCGCCGACCTGGTGGCCGGTCTGGTGCGCGCCCGCTGGTCGCGCTCGCGCGACCTGGTCGACTCCGTCGAGGAGCTGGCCGACACCGCCGACCTCACGGCGGCGCAGAAGTCGGGCGCGCTCGACGACGTCGAGGACGAGCTGTTCCGGTTCGGCCGGATCGTCTCCTCCAACACGGGCCTGCGTGCCGCGCTGACCGACCGCGGTGCCACGGGCACGGCCAAGGGCGAGCTGCTGCGCAGCCTGCTCGGCGGTCGCGCGAACGCTGTCACCGAGCGGTTGGTCACGCGCCTTGTGACCGCGCCCCGGGGACGTAGCCTGGAGTCGGGACTGGAGTCCCTGTCCAAGCTCGCCGCCGAGCGCCGCAGCCGCATGGTCGCCGTCGTCACCTCGGCGGTCCCGCTGAGCGAACCGCAGAAGCAGCGCCTGGGCGCCGCCCTCGCGAAGCTCTACGGCCGCCCGATGCACCTCAACCTCGACGTGGACCCCGAGGTCCTCGGCGGGATCCGGGTGCAGGTCGGTGACGAGGTCATCAACGGTTCCATCGCGGACCGGCTGGAGGGCGTCAGCCGCCGCATGGCGAGCTAGCCGAGTCAGCAGCAACTCAATACGCGTAACAACACGTAGTCATACGCAGTCACTCAGTACTTACGGCCCTGGTTGGGCCGTGCAGAGGATTCCTGGGGGCCCGCGGCCCAGCCGCAAAGGGAAAACGCCCCAGACCCCCCAAGAAAACTTCGGGCCCAACAAGGAGAGCAGGGAACCCAGATGGCGGAGCTCACGATCCGGCCGGAGGAGATCCGGGATGCGCTGGAGAACTTTGTCCAGTCGTACAAGCCGGACGCGGCCTCGCGCGAGGAGGTCGGTACGGTCACCCTTGCCGGCGACGGCATCGCGAAGGTCGAGGGCCTTCCCTCGGCCATGGCCAACGAACTGCTGAAGTTCGAGGACGGCACTCTCGGCCTCGCGCTGAACCTGGAAGAGCGCGAGATCGGTGCGGTCGTCCTCGGCGAGTTCAGCGGTATCGAGGAGGGACAGCCGGTCACGCGTACCGGCGAGGTCCTGTCCGTGGCCGTCGGCGAGGGCTACCTCGGCCGCGTTGTCGACCCGCTCGGCACCCCGATCGACGGTCTCGGTGAGATCGAGACGTCCGGACGCCGCGCGCTCGAACTGCAGGCACCGGGCGTCATGGCCCGTAAGTCGGTGCACGAGCCGATGGAGACCGGCTACAAGGCCGTCGACGCGATGACCCCGATCGGCCGTGGCCAGCGTCAGCTGGTCATCGGCGACCGTCAGACGGGCAAGACCGCGCTGGCCGTCGACACGATCATCAACCAGCGTGACAACTGGCGCACCGGCGACCCGAAGAAGCAGGTCCGCTGCGTCTACGTCGCCATCGGTCAGAAGGGTTCGACCATCGCCTCCGTGCGTGGCGCCCTCGAAGAGGCCGGCGCGCTGGAGTACACGACCATCGTCGCCGCCCCGGCGTCCGACCCGGCCGGCTTCAAGTACCTGGCGCCGTACACCGGCTCGGCCATCGGCCAGCAGTGGATGTACGAGGGCAAGCACGTCCTCATCATCTTCGACGACCTCTCCAAGCAGGCCGACGCCTACCGCGCTGTGTCCCTGCTGCTCCGCCGTCCGCCGGGGCGCGAGGCCTACCCCGGTGACGTCTTCTACCTGCACTCCCGTCTCCTCGAGCGCTGCGCGAAGCTCTCGGACGAGATGGGCGCGGGCTCGATGACCGGTCTGCCGATCGTCGAGACCAAGGCCAACGACGTCTCGGCGTTCATCCCGACCAACGTCATCTCCATCACCGACGGCCAGTGCTTCCTGGAGTCGGACCTGTTCAACGCCGGTCAGCGCCCCGCGCTGAACGTCGGTATCTCCGTCTCCCGAGTCGGCGGTTCCGCGCAGCACAAGGCGATGAAGCAGGTCTCCGGCCGACTGCGCGTCGACCTCGCCCAGTTCCGTGAGCTGGAGGCGTTCGCCGCCTTCGGTTCCGACCTGGACGCCGCGTCGAAGTCGCAGCTGGACCGCGGTCAGCGGATGGTCGAGCTGCTCAAGCAGGCTCAGTACCAGCCGATGGCCACCGAGGACCAGGTCGTCTCCGTGTGGGCGGGTACCACCGGCAAGATGGACGAGGTCCCGGTCAACGACATCCGCCGCTTCGAGAAGGAGCTCCTGGAGTACCTGCACCGCAAGGAGCAGGGCCTCATGACCTCCATCAAGGAGGGCGGCAAGATGTCGGACGACACCCTGCAGGCCATCGCCGACGCGATCGCGGACTTCAAGAAGCAGTTCGAGACGTCGGACGGCAAGCTGCTCGGCGAGGACACCCCTGCCGCTGCGGGCAAGTGACGACGGAAGGGACCTGACTCATGGGAGCCCAGCTCCGGGTCTACAAGCGTCGCATCAAATCCGTCACCGCGACCAAGAAGATCACCAAGGCGATGGAGATGATCGCTGCCTCGCGCGTCGTCAAGGCGCAGCGCAAGGTGCGGGCCTCCACGCCGTACGCGACCGAGCTCACCCGCGCGGTCACGGCGGTCGGGACCGGTTCGAACACCCGGCATCCGCTCACCACGGAGGCCGAGACGGCGACCCGTTCCGCGGTGCTGCTCCTCACGAGCGACCGCGGGCTGGCCGGCGCCTTCAACTCCAACGCCATCAAGGCGGCGGAGCGGCTGACCGCCCGTCTCGAGGCCGAGGGCAAGGAGGTCGACACGTTCATCGTCGGCCGCCGTGGCCTCGCCCACTACAACTTCCGTGAGCGCAAGGTCATGGAGTCGTGGTCGGGCTTCACCGACGAACCCTCGTACGGGGACGCGAAGAAGGTCGCCGTCCCGCTGATCGAGGCCATCGAGAAGGAGACGGCGGAGGGCGGCGTGGACGAGATCCACATCGTCTACACCGAGTTCGTCTCGATGATGACGCAGACGGCGGTCGACAGCCGCCTGCTGCCGCTCAGCCTCGAAGAGGTGGCGGAAGAGTCGTCCTCGAAGGACGAGATCCTTCCGCTGTACGACTTCGAGCCGTCGGCGGAGGACGTCCTGGACGCTCTTCTGCCGCGGTACGTCGAGAGCCGTATCTACAACGCGCTGCTCCAGTCGGCTGCTTCCAAGCACGCCGCCACCCGCCGCGCGATGAAGTCGGCGACCGACAACGCGGGAGACTTGATCACCTCGCTCTCCCGCCTTGCCAACGCGGCCCGCCAGGCCGAAATCACCCAGGAAATCAGCGAGATCGTCGGTGGCACCGCAGCCCTGGCCGACGCGACCGCGGGGAGTGACAGGTAAATGACGACGACAGTTGAGACGGCCGTTGCCACGGGCCGCGTCGCCCGGGTCATCGGCCCGGTCGTCGACGTGGAATTCCCCGTCGACGCCATGCCGGAGATCTACAACGCCCTTCACGTCGAGGTGGCCGACCCGGCCGACGCCGGCGCGAAGAAGACGCTGACCCTTGAGGTCGCCCAGCACCTGGGCGACGGTCTGGTCCGCACCATTTCGATGCAGCCCACCGACGGTCTGGTCCGCCAGGCCGCGGTGACCGACACGGGCTCCGCCATCAGCGTGCCCGTCGGCGACTTCACCAAGGGCAAGGTCTTCAACACCCTCGGTGAGGTGCTGAACTCCGACGAGGAGTACCAGGGCGACCGGTGGTCCATCCACCGCAAGGCCCCGGCGTTCGACCAGCTCGAGTCGAAGACCGAGATGTTCGAGACCGGCCTGAAGGTCGTCGACCTGCTGACCCCGTACGTCAAGGGCGGCAAGATCGGTCTGTTCGGTGGTGCCGGTGTCGGCAAGACCGTGCTGATCCAGGAAATGATCATGCGTGTCGCCAACCTCCACGAGGGCGTCTCCGTCTTCGCGGGCGTCGGTGAGCGCACCCGTGAGGGCAACGACCTCATCGCGGAGATGGAGGAGAGCGGCGTTCTCGACAAGACCGCTCTTGTCTTCGGCCAGATGGACGAGCCGCCGGGTACCCGGCTGCGCGTGGCCCTGGCCGGTCTGACCATGGCGGAGTACTTCCGCGATGTGCAGAAGCAGGACGTGCTGTTCTTCATCGACAACATCTTCCGCTTCACGCAGGCCGGTTCCGAGGTCTCCACGCTGCTCGGCCGTATGCCGTCCGCGGTGGGTTACCAGCCGAACCTGGCCGATGAGATGGGTCAGCTGCAGGAGCGCATCACCTCGACGCGTGGTCACTCGATCACGTCGATGCAGGCGATCTACGTCCCCGCGGACGACCTGACCGACCCGGCCCCGGCCACCACGTTCGCCCACCTCGACGCGACGACGGTGCTTTCCCGTCCGATCTCCGAGAAGGGCATCTACCCGGCCGTGGACCCGCTGGACTCCACGTCCCGCATCCTGGACCCGCGCTACATCGCGCAGGACCACTACGACGCCGCCATGCGCGTCAAGACGGTCCTGCAGAAGTACAAGGACCTCCAGGACATCATCGCGATCCTCGGTATCGACGAGCTGGGCGAAGAGGACAAGCTCGTCGTCCACCGGGCCCGTCGCGTGGAGCGCTTCCTGTCCCAGAACACCCACGCCGCCAAGCAGTTCACCGGTGTGGACGGATCGGACGTCCCGCTGGAGGAGTCGATCGCGGCCTTCAACGCGATCATCGACGGCGAGTACGACCACTTCCCGGAGCAGGCGTTCTTCATGTGCGGTGGCATCGAGGACCTGAAGGGCAACGCCAAGGAACTCGGCGTTTCCTGAACCTCGCGTTCAGGATGAGGGGGCGGGCAGGTCCTGCCCCCTCGTCCACGCCCACGCGCCATCCCCGGGGCCCGGCACCTGTGGTGCTCGGAGCCCTATTAGACTTAGACCCAACACCCGGCGGCAACGGCCGGGTGGTGACCCGAGGAGCCCACCTTGGCTGCTGAGCTGCACGTCGAGCTCGTCGCCGCGGACCGCAGTGTCTGGTCCGGCGAGGCCACCCTGGTCGTCGCGCGCACCACGTCCGGCGACATCGGCGTCATGCCCGGTCACCAGCCGCTGCTCGGTGTGCTGGAGTCGGGCCCGGTGACCATTCGTACGAGTGAGGGCGGAACGGTCGTCGCCGCGGTGCACGACGGTTTCATCTCATTCGCTGACAACAAGCTGTCCCTGCTGGCCGAGATCGCCGAGCTGTCGGACGAGATCGACGTCCAGCGTGCGGAGCGGGCGCTCGAGCGCGCGAAGTCGGACGCGGACGCGTCCGCCGAGCGTCGCGCGGATGTCCGACTGCGGGCGGTGTCGGCGCACTGAGACCAGCGCGCAGAAGGAAGTGACTCAGCCGCGGCCAGGACCGGAGCTTTTCCGGACCGGGTCGCGGCTGAGGCGATGCGGGTGCTTTTTTCCTTTCCGTTACCTAGGAGACGAGGAGGTCGGTGTCGATGGTCCTCGCTCTGACTGTGGTCGGGTCGGTAGTACTGCTGGTGGCCCTCGGACTCTTCGTCTTCGGCCTGCGTCGCAGAGTGATCCAGCGCTCGGGCGGCACCTTCGACTGCAGCCTGCGCTGGAATGTCCCGGAGAAAGGTGACACCAGCGGCAAGGGCTGGGGTTACGGCATCGCCCGCTACAGCGGTGACCGGATCGAGTGGTTCCGCGTCTTCTCGTACGCGCTTCGGCCGCGCCGGGTGCTCGAACGTTCCGCGATCGAGGTGGCCGGCCGGCGGGCCCCCGAGGGGGAGGAGGAGCTGGCGCTGCTCTCCGACGCGATCATTCTGACGTGTGTTCATCGTGGTACGCGGCTTGAGCTGGCCATGAGCGAGGACGCGCTGACCGGATTTCTTGCCTGGCTCGAAGCTGCGCCGCCCGGGCAGCGAGTGAATGTGGCTTAGCCGTTCACTCGCTGCCCGGGCGGTCTTGGTTCAGCGCCGCTGGGGTCGTGTGGATTCTGCGGGTCCGTCGTGGCTGGTCGCGCAGTTCCCCGCGCCCTTCGGGGCTCGGGCCGCTAGTTGAGGCCGTTGTTGATGGCTGTCACCAGTTCGCCGTTGCCGGTGTCACCGCTGAACTCCCAGAAGAACGCGCCTCCCAGGCCCTGGCTCTTGGCCCAGGCCATCTTGGAGCCGATGGTGGCCGGGGTGTCGTAGCTCCACCAGTTGTTGCCGCAGTAGGCGTAGGCCGTGCCGGCGATCGTGCCGGTGGCGGGGCAGGAGCTCTTGAGGACCTTGTAGTCCTCGATGCCCGCCTCGTACGTGCCCGGAGCCGCGCCGGTCGCCGAGCCGCCGGGGGCGGCCTGGGTGACACCGGTCCAGCCACGTCCGTAGAAGCCGATGCCGAGCAGCAGCTTCTGCGCCGGTACGCCCTTGCTCTTGAGCTTGGCGATCGCGTCGGCCGAGTTGAAGCCGGCCGTCGGGATGCCGCTGTACGAGGTCAGCGGCGAGTGCGGGGCGGTCGGACCGTCCGCGTCGAAGGCGCCGAAGTAGTCGTACGTCATCACGTTGTACCAGTTGAGGGACGCCGAGGCGCCGCCGTAGTCGGCCGCGTCGATCTTGCCGCCGGCGGAGCCGTCCGCCGTGATGGCCGCGGTGACCAGGTAGCTGGAGCCGAACTCGGTGCGCAGTGCCTGGGTGAGGGTCTTGAAGGAGCTGAAGCCGGACGCGTCGCAGCTCAGGCCGCAGGCGTTCGGGTACTCCCAGTCGATGTCGATGCCGTCGAAGACGTCGGCCCAGCGCGGGTCCTCGACCAGGGCCTTGCAGGAGGCGGCGAAGGCGGCCGGGTTGGCGGCGGCCTCACCGAAACCGCCCGAGTAGGTCCAGCCGCCGAACGACCACAGCACCTTGATGTGCGGGTACTTGGCCTTCAGCTGGCGCAGCTGGTTGAAGTTGCCGCGCAGCGGCTGGTCCCAGGTGTCGGCGGTGCCGCTGACGGACTGGTCGGCGGTGTACGCCTTGTCGGTGGCGGCGTAGGCGTCGTCGAGGGTGCACTTGCCGCCCTTGACGTTGCCGAACGCGTAGTTGATGTGGGTGATCTTCGACGCGGAGCCGGAGCTGACCAGGTTCTTCACGTGGTAGTTGCGGCCGTAGACGCCCCACTCGGTGAAGTAGCCGAGCTTGACCTTGTCGCCGGTGGGCGGCGGGTCGGTGGTGCCGCCGGTGGTGTGCACGGCGGTCGCGCCGCTGACCGGGCCGGTCTGGTCGGCGGTGTCACGGGCCTGCACGGTGTACGAGTAGTCGGTGCCGGCGGTCAGGCCGGTGTCGCTGTACGAGGTCCCGGTCACCGTGGCGACCTTGGCGCCGTCGCGCAGGACGTCGTAGTTCTTGACGCCCTTGTCGTCGGTGGCCGCGCTCCAGGAGAGCTTCACCGAGGTGTTGGTGATGTCGGAGGCGGTGGGCTTGCCCGGCGCGGAAGGCGCGTTGTCGCCGGGGACCGAGGGGCCGCCGTCGCAACTGCCGCCGTTGAGCTTGCAGTTGGCGGGGGCGCCGGTGCCCGCGCCGTTGAAGCCGAAGGAGAGGGAGGCGCCCGGCGCGATCGTGCCGTTCCAGGACTTGTTCTTGGCGGTCCAGTGGGTGCCGGAGCTGGTGACGTCGGCGTCCCAGGCGGAGGTGACCGAGGTGCCCGAGGGGAAGTCCCACTCGACGGTCCAGGAGCTGAGGGCCGTGGTCCCGGTGTTCTTGACGGTCCACTTGCCTTCGAAGCCGGTGCCCCAGTCCTGGGTCTTGGCGTAGGTGGCGGTCGCCGACGTGGCGGCGGAGGCGGGGCTCGCGAGCCCTACCAGGGCGGCGAACGGCAGCAGCAGAGTGGTGAGTCCTGCGACGGCTCTCTGCCCGAATCTGGGGCCGGGTCTGTGCCCGGATCGGTGTCCGAGTCTGTGTCCGAGGCGCATCCGCGTCTCCTTGGGGGAGTTTTGTGAGGTGCGCAGGACAATAGAAAGGTCTGGACCAGAGGTCAATAGGTCCAGACCAGTGAGGGGGCGGGGTGCGACTACTTGTTACACGCCCAATTCCTGGGCCAGCACGGCCGCCTGGACCCGGCTGCGCAGCTCCAGCTTGCCCAGGAGGCGGCTGACGTGCGTCTTCACGGTGGCCTCCGCCATGTCGAGACGTACCCCGGTCTCCGCGTTGGACAGACCCTGGCCCAGGCAGGAGAGGACCTCCCGCTCCCGCGGGGTCAGCGCGTCCAGGACGGCGGGGTCGGCCGTCGGCTCTCGGACGGGCTTCGCGGCGAACTCGGCGATCAGCCGGCGGGTGACCGCCGGAGAGATCAGCCCTTCGCCGCCCGCCACCGTGCGCACAGCGTCGAGGAGTCGGCTCGCCTCGGTGTTCTTCAGCAGGAAGCCGGAGGCGCCCGCGCGCAGCGCGCCGAACACGTACTCGTCGAGGTCGAAGGTGGTCAGTACGAGGACGTCGGCGAGGTCCTCCCCGACGACCTGGCGGGTGGCGGAGACCCCGTCGAGGCGGGGCATCTGGACGTCCATCAGGACGAGGTCGGGCCGTAGTTCCCTGGCCAGGGCGACCGCCTGCTCACCGTCCGCGGCCTCGCCCACCACCTCGATGTCGGGGGCGCTGCCCAGGATGAGGACGAGTCCCGCGCGTACGGCGGACTGGTCCTCGGCGACGAGCACGCGGATCATGCGGTTTCTCCTTCGGTGATCGGGAGGGTGGCGCGGACCACCCAGGTCTTGCCGCCCGCCGCGTCCGCGGGGCCGGGTTCGGGGCCCGCCTCGAACGTGCCCTGCAGCAGGGCGGCCCGCTCCCGCATCCCGACCAGGCCCGCGCCCGAACCGGGGGCGCGCGGCCCGTCGTCCCGGGCGCCCCCGAAGGGGCTGGTCACGGAGACGTCCAGGGCGTGGTCGCGTCGGGCGAGGCGGACGGCGACCCGGCCGGGGGAGGCGTGCTTGAGGGCGTTGGTCAGGGACTCCTGCACGATGCGGTACGCGGCCAGTTCGACCGGGGCGGGGGCCGGGCGCGCGGTGCGGGTGATGTCGAGGTGGACGTCGAGACCGTTGGCGCGGGCGTGGTCCACGAGGGAGCCGACTCCGTCCAGGGTGGGCGCGGCGGCCGGCTCGGTGTCGCCGCTGCTGTCGCGCAGGATGCCGATGAGGCGGCGCATCTCGGCGAGCCCCTCGACGCTGTTCTCGCGGATCACACCGAGGGCCCGCTTCGAGGTGTCCGGGTCGTCGAGGGAGAGCGCGGCCGTGGAGTGGATGGCGATCGCCGACAGGTGGTTGGCCACCAGGTCGTGCAGCTCCCTTGCCATCCGGGCGCGTTCGGCGGTGACGGCCTGGGTGCGGTCGATCTCGGCGAGCAGGGCGGTCTGGTCGGCGCGCAGCCGGGCGGCCTCGGCGGCGTCGCGGTGGTTGCGGACGACCCAGCCGGTGGCGCCGGGGGTGAAGACCACGATCCCGATGACCACGCCGATGAGCAGTGCCTCCGGCTTCCGCCAGAGCGCGAAGGGCACCACGGTGGCGAGCACCGTGAGCAGTCCGCTGATCCACAGGAGCCGGCGGGCGCTGGTGGCTGCCCCGTACAGGACGACCGCGTACACCAGGTCCGTGAACATCACGATGGACACGAGGTTGCCCTCGGTGACGGTGTCGAGGGTCACCGCGGCGGCGCCCACCAGCAGGCCGGTGCGCGGGTGGGTCCTGCGCAGCAGCTCGCAGCCGGCGATCACGGCGAGCGGCAGCAGGATCGGCCAGCGGCCCGACCAGAGCACGATCGGGTCGTCGGCCGGGCGGCTGGCGAGACCGGCACCCCAGAAGAGGAGCCCGCCGGTCAGTCCCGCGAGCGCGATACGGACGTCGTCGCGGTGCGGGCGGGGGCGTCGCGTGGCCATGACTCCATCCAACACGCAGCGCCCGCTCGTCGCCTGATCCTGGGGGACGGTCCGTGAGTACATCGAAGGATGCAGGGCGAGTTCGTCACCGCCGACGACGAGCGGGGGCGGGGGGCACGGGAGCCTGGAAGGGAGATCGAGAGGAGTCAGCCGTGATCGTCACATTGATCGTCGTCTGCGAGGTCGGCTTCTGGGTGCTGCTGGCGGCGGGGCTGGGCTGCCGGTATCTGCTGCGGATGCCTCGTACGGGGCTCGCCCTGTTGCTGTGCGAGCCGCTGCTGGAGGTCGTGCTGCTGGTGGTCACGGCGCTGGACCTGAAGAACGGCGCCGAGCCGAACTGGGCGCACGGGCTGGCGGCGCTGTACATCGGGTACACCGTCGGGCACGGGCACCGGACGGTGAAGTGGCTCGACGGGCATGCGGCGCATCGGCTCGGCGGGGCGGGGAGGCCTGCGGTCGCGCCGCGGTACGGGATGCCTCGGGCGCGGCACGAGGGGAAGGTGTGGCTGGGGACGGTGGTGGCGGCTGGTGTCGCCACGGTGTTGTTGCAGCTCGCCATCTGGTACGTGGGGGATGCGGGGCGGACCGGGGCGTTGGAGAGCTGGCGGTTCACTGCGTGGCGGGTGGCCGGGGTTCACGGGGTGGTCGCGTTGACGTATCTGGTGTGGCCGAAGAAGGAGCCGGGGTCTGTTCCGGGGGAACTGACGAAACGGTGAGGGGGGAGAGGTGCGGGAGGGGAGGGAGAGGGGTGGCTGGGGTGGTGTGTCGGGTGCGGGTGGGTGGGGGCTGGTCGCGCAGTTCCCCGCGCCCCTGAAAGATTGCGCCGTTTCCCGCGCCCCTGGGACGACAAGGCTGCGCCGTTTCCCGCGGCCCTGAGACGACGAGGCTGCGCCGTTCCCCGCGCCCCTGAGACCTGCGCCCCCGGCGGCGTCAGCGTTTGCCGCCCGGGAGCCATAGGACGTCGCCGAGTTGCTTGTTCGCTGTTCTGGCCAGGATGAACAGGAGGTCGGAGAGGCGGTTGAGGTAGGTGGCCGTGAGGGGGTTCATCGTTTCGGCGTGGGACTCCAGGGCTCCCCAGGTCGAGCGTTCCGCCCGGCGGACCACCGTGCACGCCTGGTGGAGGAGGGCCGCGCCGGGGGTGCCGCCGGGGAGGATGAAGGAGCGGAGCTTCTCCAGGCGTTCGTTGAAGCGGTCGCAGTCCGCCTCCAGCTTGTCGATGTAGAACTGCTCGACCCGCAGGGGCGGGAACTCGGGGTTCTCGACGACCGGCGTGCAGAGGTCCGCACCCACGTCGAACAGGTCGTTCTGGACGCGGGAGAGGACCTTCACGACCTCCTCGTCGAGGTCCCCGAGGGCGATCGCCGTGCCGATGGCCGCGTTCGCCTCGTTGGCGTCGGCGTACGCCGAGATCCGCGGATCCGTCTTGGCGGTGCGGCTCATGTCGCCGAGGGCGGTGGTGCCCTGGTCGCCGGTCCTGGTGTAGATGCGCGTCAGATTGACCATGCGGCCAGCGTAGTGACGCCCCGGCTGTTCGGAACACTTCGGAACACGCGTACGCCTCACCGGTCACTCAACTAGGCCGTACGGGCGGCGGAATGAGCTGCCCGGTGTGATGTCCGTCAGATGAGACGTGACGCGCGTTACTTACCGGTCACACGGCACCGCACGGACGCTAAGGTCCGCCGGAGAGACAACTCGAGGGCGCGTTGTTCGAGGCTGTCTCGCGATGTCAACGCCAGTCGTCCCAGCCGGCCCCTCGCCGGCTGGGGTCCGGGGTCGCGCGGCAGCAGCCGCACATCGACGCGGCCCCCGGGAAGAAGCAGGGGAGTCGGACAGTGGCAGGGAAGCTCGCCGTCATCGGAGCCGGACTCATGGGGTCCGGTATCGCCCAGGTCGCCGCACAGGCCGGCTGGGACGTCGTCCTGCGGGATGTCACCGATGCGGCGCTCACCCGTGGCACCGACGGCATCAAGGCCTCGTACGACAAGTTCGTGAGCAAGGGGAAGCTGGACGCCGGCGCGGCCGAGGAGGCGCTGGGCCGCATCAGCACGACGACCGACCTGGACGCGGTCGCCGACGTCGACATCGTCGTCGAGGCCGTCTTCGAGAAGCTCGAAGTCAAGCACGAGATCTTCCGTACGCTCGACAAGCTGGTGAAGGACGAGACCGTACTCGCGTCCAACACCTCCGCCATCCCGATCACCAAGATCGCGGCGGCCACCGGGCGGCCGGAGCGGGTCGTCGGCGTGCACTTCTTCTCGCCGGTCCCGATGATGCAGCTCTGCGAGCTGGTCCGCGGGTACAAGACGAGTGACGAAACGCTTCGCCGCGCGCGGGAGTTCGCCGAGTCGGTCGGCAAGACCTGCATCGTCGTCAACCGCGACGTGGCCGGCTTCGTGACCACCCGGCTCATCTCGGCGCTCGTCGTCGAGGCGGCCAAGCTGTACGAGTCGGGCGTGGCCACCGCGGAGGACATCGACCTCGCCTGCAAGCTGGGCTTCGGGCACGCCATGGGACCCCTCGCCACCGCCGACCTCACGGGTGTCGACATCCTGCTGCACGCGGCGAGCAACATCTACACCGAGTCCCAGGACGAGAAGTTCGCTCCGCCGGAGCTGATGCGCCGGATGGTTGACGCCGGTGACATCGGGCGCAAGAGCGGGCAGGGCTTCTACGCGTACTGATCCACGCAACGTGATCCACGTGATCGATCCACGCAACTGATCCACGCAACTGATCCACGTACTGACTCCGTGGTGATCCTCGACCCGTCGCTCTGTCACTCGTCGGAGTGGTTTCGGTATCGGATCGCTTACAGAGGGCAACTTCTGCACCGGTATGGCAGTCAGTCCTTGCAACACAGGACGCAAAGAAGACGCTGAGGACGAATAAGCACTCTCGGGGAGCGCATATGTACATCAGGGGCGACCACGCCGAGCTGGTCGTCGGGGGCCGCCTCGACGTACGCAGCGCGGCGGACGCCCGTACGGTCCTGCACTCGGCAGTCGACGACGGAGTCGGCGACCTGGTGCTCGACCTGTCAGAGCTGGACTCCTGGGACGCCACCGGACTCGGCGTCATCATGGGGGCCCACCGGCGGGCGGGGCGGTGCGGCCGGACGCTTGTGCTGCGCGGCGTCCCGCCGCAGATGCAGCGCCTGCTGGTGGCCACCCGGCTCCACCGCATCCTGGCGATCGAGGGCGGCATCGGGGTCGAGTCACTGCCCCGGGTCTGACTCCCTCCTTCTCCGTACGCGGCCCCGCGTCACTGCCGCAAACGGCGAAGACCGGACGGGGACCGGATGGGAAGCGACGTACGAAACCCGTACCTCGCGAACAATCCTCACGAAGCTGTGACGTCTCGGACGGCGCGGTACCCCGTGTGTTCATAGATACTGTGCGAAGGTTTAGGGTTCGGCTGCCCGCAACTTCAGAACCCGTGAGCGGGCACCGGACCAGAAGCGACAGCGCGGTGTGCGGCAGGCCGGGAGGGGCTCGGCACACGACGCTTTTGGGGGGCTTGGACCTATGGACCCGACAAACCGGGGACCCGAAGAGTACGGCCACGACGACGGCTCGGCGCCGCGACAGCGCCCACCGCGTGATCCTTTGACGCACGCGCTGGGGCAGGGCGGTGCCCAGCACACACCCGCTCCGGCCCGTACCGTCCGACTGGTCGCGGGCGATCACCTGGTGACCGTCAATCCCGTCGACGGCAGCGAGATCGAGCTCTGCCCGCCGGGCGAGCGGCCGCCGCGGCCCACGAAGTTCAGTGCGTCCGACCGGGCCGACCTGGCCCGCGCCGCACGGCCTCCCGTACCGCCGGGGGCCCCGCAGCACAGACTTCCGCTCCTGGAGCGTCAGGAGGAGCGTGAGCGGCTCGTACGCCTGCTCGCGCGCGGCCGCTCCGTACGGCTCACCGCGGCCTCGGGCTCGGGCCGCACCGTTCTGCTGGACGCCGTCGCCGACGACTGCGCGGACCTCGCGCCCGACGGCGTGATCCGGCTCAGCGGCCATCGCCGCACGGCGGACGATCTGCTGCACGGACTGTTCGCCGCCGTCTACGACGCGCCGCTGCACCGACCGGAACAGGACGAACTGCTCGCACTCGTCCGCGACATCGGCGCGGTCGTCGTCCTGGACGACGTGGAGTTCGGCGGCGCCGCGCTCGACGACCTGCTCGACGCGGCGCCCGAGTGCGCCTTCCTGGTCGCCGCGACCCCCGAGGTCGCCGCGCCGTCCGCCGACTCGCTCCTCGAAGAGGTCTTCCTCGGCGGTCTCGGCCGCGCCGGAGGCCTCGAACTCCTCGAACGTGCCGTCGGCCGCGTCCTGACCGAGGAGGAGGCCAACTGGGCGGGTGACCTCTGGTTCGAGTCCGAGGGACTCCCGCTGCGGTTCGTCCAGGCCGGCGCCCTGCTGCGCCAGCGCGACCAACTGCGCGCCGACCCGGACGCCTTCGGCGAGGCCGGCGGCTATCCGGACGCCCGTCCCGACACGTACTCCGACCCGTACTCCGGCACCTACGACGACGCGGCCACGCAGCCGCCCCCGGACGCCGAGGACAGCCCCGACGTGCCGCTGCCCTCGCTCGCCGAGGGTGCCGCGCCCGCCGCGCTGCTCGCCTCCCGGCTCGGCGAGTCGGCCCGCGCCACGCTGCGCTTCGCCGTCGCGCTGGGCGGCGAGGTGCCGCACCAGGCGCATCTGCCCGCCCTCGTCGGACACACCCACGCGGACGCCGCGCTCGCGGAGCTCGTGGGCTGCGCGCTGCTCACCCCGGTCGGATCGCACTACCGGCTCGCGGCCGGCGTACAGACCCAGCTGGAGGCCGTGGGGTACGCGGCCGAGGCTCCGGCGACGGCCCTGGCCGCCGCCCGGCACTACACCTGGTGGGCCGGACATCCGTCCGTCACGCCGGAGCGGGTCGCCGCCGAGGCGGACGCCGTGCTCGCCGCGCTGGCCGCCCTGGTGCCGCTCACGGCGCCGCCGGCCGAGGACGAGGAGAGCGCCCCCGCGGTGGCGCTGGCCAGGACCGCGGCGCCCGCCTTCGCCGCGGGACTGCACTGGAGCGCCTGGGAGCGCGCGCTGCGCTCGGGGAGCGAGGCGTCCCGGCTCGCCGGCGAGGTCTCGGATCAAGCCTATTTCCACCACGAGTTGGGCGTCCTCGCGCTCTGCGGCGGACAGTTCGACCGGGCCCGTGCCGAGCTGGAGGCCTCCATCGGCCTGCGCGGCGCCCTCTCCGACAAGCGGGGCACCGTCGCGGGCCGGCGCGCCCTCGCCCTGGTGGCGGACCGCACCGGGACCACACCGCCCACGGGCATCGGTCCCATGGCGGGCGAGGAGGTGCCCGACGCGCGGTACGAGGAGTCGGCGTCGCCGCCCGGCGGCGTACCGGCCGCGTTCGCGGCGGTCCCCTCGCTGCAGGGCCCCGGCGAGCCCGCCACCCTGATCACGCACCGCGGCGGTCCCGCCGCCCCGGCGAAGGCCCGCGGGGTCGGGGGCCGTCTGGTCAACGGCACCCGGCGCAATCTGGTGGCCGTCGGAGCGGGCGCCCTGCTCGCCGCCGTGCTCGGCACGGTGGTGACGCTCGGCGCGACCTCCAACCCGGACGACAACGCCCCCGCGGAGAAGGTCGGCACCAACCCGTCGGCCACCGCGGGCGACGAGGACGGCGGGCTCGACGCCGACCGGCCGAAGAAGGGCAGCAGCGACGTGGAGCCGGTGGCTCCGCCGACCGACGCGGGAGAGGACGGCGTCCTGGGGACCGCGGACGACCCGACGCCGACGTCGACGGGCGAGCCGTCGGACGACCCGAGCGGGTCGAAGGAGCCGAGCCCGACCAAGTCCACGACGAAGCCGCCGACCTCCAGCAAGCCGCCGACGACCAAGCCGCCGACCACGAAACCGCCGACCACGCCGCCGAGTTCGCCGACCGACCCGCCCGAGTCGCCGGATCCCACCGACGACCCCACGGACCCTCCGTCGTCACCGGACACCTCCGACTCGGCCAGCGGCCCCGCGTCCAGCCCCGCCGAGAGCAGCGGCCCCGCGAGCAGCCCGGCGGACAGCGGCCCGTCAGGCTCGCCGACGGTGATCTGAGCCGGACACAGAGCGGTGGGCCGGGTCCTGTGGAAGGACCCGGCCCACCGTCATGTCGTGGCGATGCCGTGCGGTCGAGGCCGTGGCGCGGGCCCCGCCGCCGTCAGAACAGCCGCAGCTTGTCGTCCTCGATGCCCCGCATCGCGTTGTAGTCCAGGACCGTGCAGCCGATGCCCCGGTCCGTGGCCAGGACGCGGGCCTGGGGCTTGATCTCCTGCGCCGCGAAGACGCCGCGCACCGGCGCGAGGTGCGGGTCGCGGTTCAACAGGTCCAGGTAGCGCGTCAGTTGCTCCACGCCGTCGATCTCGCCGCGCCGCTTGATCTCCACGGCGACGGTGCCGCCGTCCGCGTCCCGGCAGAGGATGTCGACCGGTCCGATGGCCGTCATGTACTCGCGGCGGATCAGCGTGTAGCCCTCGCCGAGCACCTCGATGCGGTCGGCGAGGAGCTCCTGGAGGTGTGCTTCCACGCCATCCTTGATCAGGCCGGGATCGACGCCGAGTTCGTGCGACGAGTCGTGGAGGACCTCCTCCATCGTGATGATGAGCTTCTCGCCGGCCTTGTTGACGACGGTCCAGATGCCTTCGTCGTCTCCTGAGCCCTCCTTCAGGGTGCAGGGCGGCGACATCCAGTTGAGGGGCTTGTAGGCCCGGTCGTCCGCATGGATCGAGACACTGCCGTCCGCCTTCACGAGGATGAGGCGAGGGGCCGACGGGAGATGGGCGGTGAGCCGGCCCGCGTAGTCAACGGAGCAGCGGGCAATGACGAGACGCATGGTCGGCAACGCTACTCGACCGGTACGGGTCGGCGCGATCCGCCCAGGAGGCTCGTCGACCGGCGCTTCTCCTGGCGCCCCTGTTTCCCCGGATAAGCCCTGTTCGAAAGTGGCCGGTTGTGTGCACCTCCGGACCGCACTGTGTGCCCGATGTCCTGGTGCGGCCACGAACAGTTGCCTACCGTATGAACGGGAGGTCGCGATGCGTGTACTCAGCGTGTTCGGTGTCGCGATCCCCTTCCCTGTCCGTCAGCCCCCTCTCCCGAGGGGGTGCGAGAGGAGAACCCATGTCGCTGGACGTCTCACCGGCCCTACTCGAAAAGGCCGAGCGAGGCGAGGTCGACGAAGCGGAATTCGTCGACTGCGTCCGGACCTCCCTGCCTTACGCATGGGAGATGATCAGCTCCCTGGTGGCCCAGCTGAAGGTGGACGGCGGCAACTTCGCCGACAACCAGACGCCGCCGCCGGACGAGCAGGCGCGGGGCCAGCTGCTGCGAGCCCTCGCGAGTGACGCGATACGAGGTGCGTTGCAGAGGCACTTCGGGGTGAGGCTGGCCTTCCAGAACTGCCACCGCGTGGCAGTGTTCCCGCTGGACGGCTCGGTGGACGACACCCTGGCCCGCTTCACATCAGTGCGCAGTCAGCTGCTGAACCAGTCGCCGGAGTTCCGGGACTGCTGATGCCGTGATACCGCACAGCTTGCCGCTCCGTACGCGGGAGGTGTTCTGTACAGGAGCGGCAAGCTTCCGGCGGCTCGGGCCCGCCCGGCCCGGGTGCCGGGCCGGCTCACCGGAGCCGCGGCAGTACCTCGCACCCCAGCCGTCGCACGTTCTCCTCGGTGGCGGCCAGATCGCCCGAGCCCTCCACGAGGAGGGCGAACCGCGTGATCCCCGTACGCTCGGAGGTCGCCGCGAGGCGGTCCGCGCACAGCCGGGGGGTGCCCACCGGGTGCAGCCCGCAGAGGAGTTCGGTGTAGGCGGAGGGGTCGCGCATCGACCGCGCGCGGTCGTCCACCGTCACATGCGCCTCCAGGCCCTGCTTCAGCCATCCGGGCATGGCCTTCTGCAGCAGTTCGACGGCCTCCGTGCGCCGGTCCGCGATCTGCGCGACCCCGGCCGAGACGTGGGAGGTGCCGGCGATCTCGTCGGGGGAGCGCCCCGCGGCGCGTGCGTACGTGGTCCACAGCGCGACCATCTCGGCCTTCTCCTCGTCCCCCACGTGCATGCCGAGCAGCATCGGCAGCGCGCGCTCGGCGGCCATCCGGATACTCGCGGGCGAGGTGCAGGCGACGACGACCTCGGGGCTCTCACCGCCGGACAGGGCCTCCGACGCCCTGGGGACGACCTGGACCTCACGGAAGCCGAAGCGCTCGGAGCCACCCGCCACGGAGGCCTGGCGCAGCCAGCGCACCAGCAGATCGAGTGATTCCGGGAACCCCTTCTCGTACGCCTCCAGGCCTGCCCCGAAGACCTCCAGGTCGACCCAGGGGCCGCCGCGTCCCACGCCGAGGGAGAACCGCCCGCCCGACGTCACGTGCAGCAGCGCGGCCTGCTCGCCGAGCGCCACCGGGTGCACGGTGGGCAGCACACTGACCGCCGTGCCCACGCGGATACGACGGGTGCGGCCGAGCAGTAACGCCGCGAGCGTCACGGCCGACGGGCACGTCCCGTACGGCACGAAGTGGTGCTCGGCCACCCACACCGTGTCGAGCCCGGACTCCTCGGCGACCTCCGCGGACCGCACCGCGCGGTGCAGCGCCTCGCCTTGGCCCTGCCCGGGAAACTGGGCCGCCAGAACAAAACTTCCTACGCGCATCGCACTCCTGCCTCCTTGTGCCGACGCGGCTCCCCCACATCGCATAACCGTCTGACACGTGCCAAGGACACGGCCTGGTGGGGGGATTGGCGGATTGTCTGCAGAATGAGCCGGCCGTGCGGGGGATTCGTGTGGATAGGCGACGTACACGCACCCCTGGGTGCTCCGCGTAGGCTGGACACAGCCCGTGCTCCCTGTATAGCTCCGTGAGGTGTCCTGTGTCCCCGCGTCGCAACCGTCCCCACGCCGTCGGCTCCGGCCGCGCCGCGGACGAGGATCCGTCCGACCGGTACGGCGGCTGGCAGTCGTCCGAGAGCTGGCAGGGGGAGTCCTGGAGCGTACGGCACGTGGCGGGCGCGAGCGCCCAGGGCAAGACGTACCGCTGCCCGGGGTGCGACCAGCAGATCCCCTCCGGCGTCCCGCACGTGGTGGCCTGGCCCGAGCACTCCGGCGTGGACGAGCGCAGGCACTGGCACAAGTCGTGCTGGAACGCGAAGGACCGCCGCACCACGAGGGTGCAGCGGTCCCGTAACGCGCCGAGGTTCTAGCGCCCTCCCGAGGGGGCAAATCCTGGGACGGGTCTCACACGTCCCGTCGCTCCAGCAGCGCGTACGCGCCCGCGATGGCGGCCGCGGTGACACAGACGAGCAGGATGAGCTGCGGGCCGCCGGTGCCCTCCTCGGCGTCGATCTCGAAGATCTTGGCGAGCGCGTTCGGGGCGTTGTAGTCCAGCATCTTCTCGCCGATCGCCTTCAGGCTGTCGGAGATCATCAGGAACGCGGGCAGGATCGCCGGCACCAGCACCAGACCGAGCATCGCGGTGATCGCGCCGGCGGAGTGCCGCAGCATCGAGCCCACGGCGAGCGCGAGCACCCCGAGCAGCGACACGTAGAGCGCGCCCTTCAGGACGCTCGGGATCCACGAGACCTCCGACGCCCCGCTGTGCATCCCCGAGGTGGCCAGCCCGACGAACCCGATGGCCAGGGCCGACACGACGAACGCGACGGTGAAGAAGATCAGCAGCTTGGCCGTGAGCACCCGGTGACGCTGCGGCGAGGCGGTGAACGTCGTACGGATCATGCCGGTGCCGTACTCGGACGAGACCACCAGCACCCCCAGGGTGATCAGGCAGATCTGCCCGAGGATCAGCCCGAAGAAGGCGGGGATCGTGTAGGGGGTGTCCCCGTAGTCGACGTCGCTCGTGTTGGCGGCGACGAGGAGGCCGATCCCCACGACCAGGAGCAGGAAGACACCGATCGTCCACATCGTGGAGCGCACCGACTTGATCTTCGTCCACTCCGAGGTGAGCGCGTGCCCGAGGTGGGTGCGCGTCACCGGGATCGGCGAGGTGTACGTGTTCCCGGGCGCCGACTGCCAGTTCGGGGCAGGGGCGGCCTGCTGCTGCGACTGCGGCTGGGGCGTGCTCATCGGGCGTCCTCGGGCTTGGTCAGGTCGGCGGCGGCGGAGGGCTGCGCGGCGGCGGGCCCCGCGGGGGCGGGCTGGACGGGCGCGGCGTACGGATTGGGCTCCCCGGCGCCCAAGGCGCCCTGAGCGCCGTACGGGCCCGCCTGGGGCTGCCCCTGGGGCATCGCGAAGGGCTGCCCGCCCTGCTGGGGCGGCGGCGGTGCGTACCAGCCCGGCTGGCCCTGTCCCGGTACCGGCATCTGCGGCGGGGGCATCGCCCCGGGCGGCAGCTGCTGCTGGAGGCCCGCGCGCTGGTCGGTGGTCGAGCGGTAGTCGACGGCGCCCTGCGTCATCCGCATGTACGCCTCCTCCAGCGAGGCCTGGTGCGGGGAGAGTTCCCACAGCCGGACGTCCGCGTCGTGCGCGAGGTCGCTGATGCGGGGCAGCGGCAGCCCGGTGACACGCAGCCCGCCGTCCTGCTCGGGCAGCACCTGGCCGCCCGCCTCGGTGAGCGCGGCCGTCAGCTTCTCGCGCTGGTGGGGCTCGGTGTCGGGGGTGCGCACCCGCGCGAAGTCGGCGGAGTTGTGCGAGATGAAGTCGCGGATGTTCATGTCCGCGAGCAACTGGCCGCGGCCGATCACGATGAGGTGGTCCGCGGTGACGGCCATCTCGCTCATGAGGTGCGAGGAGACGAAGACGGTCCGGCCCTCCGCGGCCAGGGACTTCATCAGGTTGCGCACCCAGAGGATGCCCTCGGGGTCGAGCCCGTTGACCGGTTCGTCGAACAGCAGCACCTGCGGGTCGCCGAGCAGCGCGGCCGCGATGCCGAGCCGCTGGCCCATGCCGAGCGAGAAACCCTTGGAGCGCTTTCTCGCCACGTCCTGGAGCCCCACGACACCCAGCACCTCGTCCACCCGGCGGGCCGGGATGCCGGACAGCTGCGCCAGGCACAGCAGGTGGTTGCGGGCGTGCCGGCCGCCGTGCACGGCCTTGGCGTCGAGCAGCGCGCCGACCTGGCGCGGGGCGTTGGGCAGCCTGCGGTACGGGTAGCCGCCGATCGTCACCTGCCCGGCGGTGGGGTTGTCGAGCCCCAGGATCATCCGCATGGTCGTCGACTTGCCCGAGCCGTTGGGGCCGAGGAAGCCGGTGACGGAGCCCGGCCTGACCTGGAAGGAAAGGTTGTACACGGCTGTCTTGTCGCCGTAGCGCTTCGTCAGGCCGACTGCCTCGATCATTCTCCGCACCCATCGAAAGGTTCAGGACGTCGGGGCGCACGCCCCCGTAAGGGTTAGGAGGATATCGGGGCGCTGACGGTTCCCCTCAATTCCAGGTAAAAAACCTGAGCCCTACGCGTCCCGCCTCTTCAGCAGTACGTACCCGCCGGCCACCGCCGCGATCACCCACAGCACCATGATCCCCAGGCCGCCCCAGGGCCCGTACGGCACGTCGTCGTCGATCGGGGTGACCACCTGCATGATCTTGCTGCCCGCCTGGTCCGGCAGGAACCGGCCGATCTTCTTGGTCGCCGGGACGTTGCCGAGGATGTTGGAGATCAGGAAGAAGAACGGCATCAGGACGCCGAGGGAGAGCATCGGGCTGCGGAGCATCGAGGCGACGCCCATCGAGAAGAGGGCGATGAGCGTCATGTAGAGGGCGCAGCCGATGACCGCGCGCAGCACACCCGGGTCGCTGATCGAGGCCCGGTGCGAGCCGAGCATCGCCTGGCCGAGGAAGAAGGTGACGAAGCTGGTCACGAGGGCCACGAGGAAGGCGAGCGCGGTCGCCACCGCGAGCTTGCCCGCGAGGAACGTGCCGCGTTGCGGGACCGCGGAGAGCGAGGTGCGGATCATGCCGGTGCTGTACTCGTTGCCCACCACCAGCACACCGAACACGATCATCGCCAGCTGGCCGAGGCTCGTCCCCGCGAAGCTGATGTAGGTGGGGTCGAAGGAGAGCCGGTCGGCGCGGTCCATCTTGTCGAACTCGTTCTTGGACAGCAGCGAGATCAGCGCGCCGAGCGCGACGGTCACCACGGCGGCGAGACTCAGCGTCCACACCGTGGACGCCACCGACCGGATCTTGGTCCACTCGGACCTGAGGACCTGGGTCGCGGCCATGGAGTTCAGCCCTTCTTCCAGTCGGAGCCCCACTGCGGTCGCGGCTGCTCCCCGGGAGGCGGCGGTGCGGAGAGCGACGTATCGACGGGAGGCGCGCCGGTGGGAGGCGTGCCGCTGTGCGCGTGGTACTCCACCGACTCCGCCGTGAGCTGCATGAAGGCCTCTTCCAGCGAGGCCTGCTGGGGGCTCAGCTCGTGCAGCACGATCCCGTGCCGGGCGGCGAGCTCACCGAGGTCCTGCGACGGGACGCCGTCCACCTCCAGCGTGCCGCCGCCCGCCTCGACGGCCGTGACACCGCCCCGGTGCAGCTCGTCGAGCAGCTGCTCCCGCTGCGGAGTCCTGATCCGTACGTACGAGCGGGAGTTCTCCCGGATGAAATCGGCCATGGACGTGTCGGCGAGCAGCCGGCCCTGGCCGATCACCACGAGGTGGTCGGCGGTGAGGGCCATCTCGCTCATCAGGTGCGAGGAGACGAAGACGGTACGGCCCTGGGCGGCGAGGGACTTCATCAGGTTGCGGATCCAGTGGATGCCCTCGGGGTCGAGCCCGTTGACCGGCTCGTCGAACATCAGGATCCGCGGGTCGCCGAGCAGCGCGGCCGCGATGCCGAGGCGCTGGCCCATGCCGAGCGAGAAGCCCTTGGCCTTCTTCTTCGCCACCGCGGTGAGGCCGACGGCGTCTAGGACCTCGCGCACCCGGCTCCTGGGGATGCCGTTGCTCTGCGCGAGGCACAGGAGGTGGTTCTGCGCGCTGCGGCCGCCGTGCATGCCCTTGGCGTCGAGGAGGGCGCCGATGTACTTCAGCGGGTCCTTGAGCCGGTCGTAGTGCTGCCCGTCGATCCGGACGTCCCCCGCGGTCGGCCGGTCGAGCCCGAGCATCATCCGCATCGTCGTGGACTTCCCGGCCCCGTTCGGCCCCAGGAACCCGGTGACGATCCCGGGCCGCACGGCGAACGTCAGATGATTCACCGCCACTTTCTCGCCGTACCGCTTGGTCAGCCCCTCAAGCTCGATCATGCCCCCACGCTAGAACGCACCAAAGCCCCCTGCCACCGGAGTGACAGAGGGCTTGGAACCAGGTTCGGCAGCGGGCCGCATCGATATGCGGCTCCGCCGCGTGGGCGCGACCAGCCGCAACTGCTCAAGGGGCGCGGGGAACTGCGCGACCAGCCACAGCCGACCCGCAGCTCACCCACAACCCAAAGCCGTACCCGACGGACCCGTACGCGAACCTCTACGCGACGGACCCGTACGACCTACCGGGTCTGCTGAGCCGGCACCCCACGGGTGACCGGCTCGTCCTCGGGCGCCCCCGCCGCAGCGACCGCCGCACCGGTGAGCGTCGCCAACATCTCACGCACGTTCGTGAGCTGAGCGTTGATCGAGTCACGCCGGTTCGTCAGCGCCGCGAGCTCACGCTCGGACTCCGACCGGATCCGGTCGGCCTTCGCGTTCGCATCGGCGACGATGTCCTCGGCCTGGCGCTGAGCCGTCTCCACCGTCTGGCGGGCACGACGCTCGGCGTCCGTACGCAGCTTCTCGGCCTCGAGCCGCAGCTGCTCCGCGCGGTGCTCGATCTCCGCGAGGCGCTTCTCGGCCTTGGCCTGCCGCGAGGCAAGGTCGCGCTCGGACTGCTCGCGCCGCTTGGCGAGGTTCGTCTCGAAGTCGGCGGCGGCCTGCGCGGCCTTCGCGCGGGTCTCCTCGAAGAGGGCGTCCGCCTCCTCGCGCTTCGACTGCGCGTCCTTCGTCGCCTCCTGGCGCAGCTGGGACGCGTCCGTCTTCGCCTTCTCGACGATCCGGACGCCCTCGTCCTCCGCCTTGGACTTGCGGTCCGCGGCGAACGACTCCGCGTCGTTGCGCACCTGCTGGGCCGACGACTCGGCCAGCTCACGGTGCTGTTCGGCCGCGCGACGGGCCTCCTCGCGCAGGTCCTTGGCCTCCTCCTCGGCGAGGCGGAGGATCTTCTCGACGCGGGCACCGAGGCCGGCGTACGACGGCTCGGCGTCGCTTACCTGGGCCTGGGCGTTCTGCGTTTCGAGATGGAGTTCCTCGATGCGCTTCTCGAGAGCAGTGATACGGGCCAGAGCGCTGTCACGGTCGGAGACGAGCTTCGAAATGCGTTCGTCCACCTGAGCGCGGTCGTACCCACGCCGCACAAGCTCGAAGCCGTAGGGGGAAGTGTCGCTCATGGGGTTCCTGTCGAATGAGACCGGTGAGGTGATAGGTGGAATCCTAGGGGTCAAGACGGTGTGTCACCGAGCAGTAGCCCGATTGATATGGAGAATGACACCCTTTTTTGATGGTCGGCGGCCGGAGCGCCTGCCGGAGAGCTCTCTCAAGCACCCCGGCGAGCACGGAAGTTGCCCCTCAGGCTAGCCCTCCGACGGCTTTCCACCCGATCGAGTCACACCGGCCGCAGCGCCCGCCTTGACGCCACCGTCCTTGCCGCTCGACGGGGCCTCAAAAGACTCCAACGCCTCCAGGACGTCCTGGACACGGGAGATCTCGGCATTGATGTCGGCCCGGCGACGGACCAGCACCTCCAGCTCCCGCTTGCCCTCGTCGACCGCGGCCCGCGCCTCGGCGACCGCCTCGGACCTGATCCCCTCGGCCTCGGCGATGAGCGCGGCCTTCTTCTGCTCGGCCTCCTTGAGGAGCCCCTCCGCCTTCTTCACCGCCGCGATCCGGACCTTGCTCGCCTCGGAATTGGCCTCCGACACCAGGTCCTTGGCCTTCGCCTCGGCTTCCTTCAGCTGGTCCTCGGCGGCCCTGATCAGCGCGTCGCACCGATCACCCGCCGCTCTCATCGTCTCCGCGGACTCCCGGCGGGCCCGGTCGTGCAGCTCCTCGATCTCACCGGTGATCCGGTCCCGCAGCTCCTCGGCCCGCTCTCTTATGGCCGTCGCGTCCCGGCGCGCGCCGACCAGCAGCTCGTCGGCGTCCGTCCTGGCCCGCTCCACCAGGGAGTTGCCGTCGACGGTCGCCTCGGAGAGCACCCGCTCCGCCTCGTTGCGCGCGGCGCCCACCATCGAGTCGGCCTGCGCCTCGGCGTCCGCGGTGGTCTTGCGCGCGCTCTGCTGCGACTCCGAGAGGAGCTTGTCGGCCTCGGCGGTCGTCTCCGTGATCAGCTTGTCGACCTGCTCGGCCGCCTCGGAGCGCCGCTTGTTGGCCTCCCCGCGCGCCTTGTCCAGCGTGTCGTCGGCCTCGTCACGGGCGTTCGACATGAGGCGGTCGGCCTCCGCTGCGGCCTCGGCCTTGACGCGCTGTGCGTCCGACCTGATCCGCTCGGCGTGCTGCTGCGCGGAGCCGACCGTGTCGGCCGCCTCGGCCCGCAGCCGCTCCGCGTCGCCCGTCGCGTCCGAGATCAGCTTCTCGGCCTTCGCCACGGACTCGGCGCGCACGCGCTCCGCCTCCTGGTTGGTCTCCGCGGTGAGCCGCTCCACCTCGGCCGTCGTCTCGGTGATGAGGGTGTCCGCCTGCGTCGCCGCGTCCGACCGGATGCGGTTGGCGTCCTCCCGTGCCTCGGCCCGGGAACGCGCGGCGTCCTGCTCGGCCGCCGCGACGGCCTCCGACGCCTCCGTACGCACCCGCTGGGCGTACTCCGAGGCGTCCGCGCGCACCCGGTCCGACTCGGTGATCGCCTCCGAGACCGTGCGCTCCGCGAGGGTCTTGGCGGCCTCCGCCTCGCCCTGCGCCTCGCGCCGGATCCGGTTGCCGTCCTCGGTCGCCCGCTCCCGCTCCGCGTGCGCGTCGGCGCGGACCCGGTCCGCCTCCTCCTGCGCCTCGCCGCGCATGCGCTCCGCGACGTGCTCGGCCGCGCTGCGCAGACCGGTGATCTCCTCCTGGGCCTGCTCGTGCAGCCCGGCCACGGAGTCCCGTACCTGCTGCGCGGTCTGCTCGGCGGCCGACACCATCTCGGTCGCCCGGCGGTCCGCCTCCTCGACCAGCCGTACGGCCTCGGTCTGGGCCTCCTCCACGCGGTTGCGCGCCGAGGCCAGCAGCTCCTCGCTCTGCTCGCGCGCCCGCTCGCGCTCCTGGTCGGCCTCCTGACGCGCGCCACCGAGGAGTTCCTCGGCCTCGCGGCGGCGTCTGGCCGCCTCCTCCTGGGCCGCGGACAGCGCCTCCGCGGCCTCCGTGGCGAGCCGCTCGGCGGCGGCCTGCGCCTCGGCCCGTACGCGGTCCGCGGTGTCCTGGGCCTCCGACTTCAGTCGCTCGGCCTCCGCCGCGGCGTCCGAACGCAGCCGTACGGCGATGGACTCGCCCTCGGCACGGGACGCGGACGCGTCCGCGGCGGCCTCGGTGCGCAGCCGCTCGGCCTCCGTCTCGGCCTGCGACTGGAGCGTACGGATCCGCTCGGCGGCCTCCGTGCGCAGCCGGTCGGTCTCCTCGGCGGCCTCGCGGCGGATCCGCTCGGCCTCCGCCCGCGCGTCGGTCAGCGCCTCCTCGGCGGAGGCGACCCGCTCCTCGGCCTCCGTGTGCAGCCGGGCCAGCCCCTCGGCGGCCTCGGCCTGGCGGGCCGCTATGGCGCGCTCGGTCTCCTCGTGGAGCTCGGCGGCGGCCCGCTCGGCCTCCGCCTTGATCTCCTCGGACTGCTCGACGGCCTCCGTACGGTGCCGCTCGGCCTCCGTGCGGGTGCGCTCCAGGGTCTCCTCGGCCTGACGGCGCAGGGTCGTCGCGCGCTCGATGGCCTCGGTGCGGACGCGCTGGCTCTCCGTCGTCGCGTTCGACCGCTGCTCGTCCGCGTCGGCCTTGGCCTTGGACAGCAGCTCCTCGGCGGTCTTGGCCGCCTCCTCGATCTGCTGGACGGCCTCACGGCGGGCCTCGGAGCGGATCCGCTCGCCCTCGGCGTTGGCGTCCGAGCGCAGCTGCTCGGCGTCACCGCGCAGCCGGCGCGCCTCCTCCTGCAGCTCGACGGTCTTGGCGCGGTACTCCTTGGTGTCGTCCTTCGCCGTGCCCTTGAGCTGTTCGGCGATGTCGTGCGCCTCGGCGCGCAGCCGGTCGGCCTCCGCCTCGGCCTCGGCGCGGATGCGCTCGGCCTCCTCGGAGGCGGCCTTGGTGGTCGTCTTGGCTTCCTCGGACGCCTTGTTCAGGACGTCCTCGGCGGTACGGGCCGCCTTGGCGAGCTGGGACGCGGTCTCCTCGGCGGTGAGACTGCGGGCGCTCTCCTCGGCCTCCGCGACGATCTTCTCGGCCTTGGCGCGGGCGTCCGCGACGACCTGCTCGGCCTCGGACTTGGTGGACTCGGCCTCCTTGTTGGCCTCGCCCACCATCCGGGCGACCTGCTCCTTGGCCGTACGGGTGCGCTGTTCGTTCGCCGACTCCGCGCCGGCCAGCGCCTTGGCCGCGGCCTCCTTCGCCTCGGCGAGGACCTTCTCCGCCTCGGCGCGCGCCTCGCGCAGCGCCGCTTCGGCCTCGTGGGCGCGCTGCTCGGCGGCGCGGCTCAGCTCGCCGGCCTGGCGGCGGGCGTTGTCCGACTCGGACGCGGTCGAACTGCGCAGCTGCTCGGCGTGGTCGGTGGCCTCCTGGGCCTGCGACGACGCCGCGTTCAGCAGCCGCTCGGCGTCGGTGCGGGCCCGGCGCAGCAGGGCCTCGGCCTCCGCGCGCGCCTGCTCGGCGTCGCTCTGCAGCCGTTGGCGGGCCTCGGCGGCGACCCGCTCGGCCTCCGCGCGGGCGGCGGCCAGGGCCTGCTCGGCCTCCGTGCGCGACTCGTCGACCAGCCGGCGGGCCTGCTGCTCGCTGCGGGCGCGCAGCTGCTCGGCCCAGGCCACGTTCTCGTTGACGTGCGACTCGACGCTCTGGCGGCGCTCGGCCAGCTCCTGGTCGAGCTGCTGGCGGCGGGTGACCGCCTCCTGGTGCAGCTCCGCCTGGAGACGGGCGGCCTGCTCGGCGTGCTCCTGGAGGATCCGCTGCGTCTGCGCGCGGGCCTGGCTCAGCTCCCGCTCGGCGTCCGTACGCAACTGATCGGCCTGGATCTGCGCATTACGGAGCATCTGCTCGGCTTGGTAGCCGATGTCCGCGTTGTCGTAGGCAGGCCGGGTCGCCAGACTGCGCCGCGCCTCGTGCAGCTTGGCGCGCAGCACCTCGACCTGATAGCCGAGGTCCTCGGCGTGCTGGACGGCCTTCTCCCGCTCGGTCTTCAGCCGCTCCATCTCGGCCTCGAACCGAGAGAGGTGGTCGACGTCAGCCGCCGGCTCTCGCTCCTGGCGTTCGTAGCCCCGCACTGCGCGGTCCCATCCGTCCCCTGGTCGCAAGTCTCTCCAAACGAGCACCGTCCATCGGCCGGACGGGCCCCCGGGGAATGGTGTCAGATCAACGGCGAAGCCCGGGCGCCTGCCCCGACGCTCGCCCCCCGAAACCTGGACCCCGGCCCTCGGATCCAAACGATGAGGACCCGGACCGCCCCGAAGAGGCGACGGCCGTGCCCAACCCTACCGGCCCAGATATACGGAGGTCAGTGCTCAGGTGACTCAACTGGCGCCGAAGTGACCAGTTCTGTCAGAACGCCATGACAGTCCTTCGGGTGCAGAAAGGTGATCCTGGAGTCCATGGAACCCCTGCGCGGCTCGTCGTACAGGACCCGTACGCCCTTGTCCCGGATGTCGGACGCGTCCGTATCCACGTCCGCCGTGCCGAAGGCGATGTGGTGGACGCCCTCACCGTTCTTGGCCAGCCACTTTCCGACCGCGGAGTCCTCGCGGGTGGGTTCCAGGAGCTGGAGGTAGGAGGCGCCTCCGTCGGACGTCTCATTGATCTTGAGCATGGCCTCGCGCACGCCCTGTTCCTCGTTGATCTCGGAGTGGAACACCTCGAAGCCGTAGGTGGCCCGGTAGAACTCGACGGTCTTGTCGAGGTCGAAACAGGCGATCCCGATGTGGTCGATTCGCGTCAGCATGGTGTCAGTGCAGCGCTCCGGACGTGGTTACGCAACGTGCGCGCGATCACACGACGGGCCGGATGACGGGTGGCCTACCGGTCAGTACATTTCAAGGACACCCTCATCTGGGGGATTCTCCCAAATCCTCCGACTCGTTCACTCCTCAGCTGTGCAAGCTGGAAGGGGATCGCTCCTCATGTCTGGAACGAACAACACCACCTCCGTCGTCGTTGCGGGTGCACGCACCCCGATGGGGCGGCTGCTCGGCTCCCTGAAGTCCTTCTCGGGAGCCGATCTCGGTGGATTCGCGATCAAGGCCGCCCTCGACCGTGCGGGAATCGGTGGCGACCAGGTGCAGTACGTGATCATGGGCCAGGTGCTCCAGGCCGGGGCGGGGCAGATCCCGGCACGGCAGGCGGCCGTCAAGGCCGGCATCCCGATGAACGTCCCGGCGCTCACCATCAACAAGGTGTGTCTGTCGGGCCTCGACGCCATCGCGCTCGCCGACCAGCTGATCCGCGCCGGTGAGTTCGACGTGGTGGTCGCGGGCGGCCAGGAGTCGATGACCAACGCCCCCCACCTGCTGCCCAAGTCCCGGGAGGGCTACAAGTACGGCGCGATCGAGATGCTCGACGCGATGGCGCACGACGGGCTCACCGACGCCTTCGAGAACATCGCCATGGGCGCGTCGACCGAGAAGCACAACACGACCCTGGGCATCCTGCGCCCCGAGCAGGACGAGATCGCCGCCCTGTCGCACCAGCGGGCCGCCGCAGCGCAGAAGAACGGCACCTTCGAGGCGGAGATCACGCCCGTCGAGATCCCGCAGCGCAAGGGCGAGCCCGTCGTCTTCAGCCAGGACGAGGGCATCCGCGGCGAGACGACCACCGAGTCGCTCGGCCGGCTGCGGCCCGCGTTCGCCAAGGACGGCACCATCACGGCCGGCTCGGCCTCGCAGATCTCCGACGGCGCGGCCGCCGTGGTCGTCATGAGCAAGGCCAAGGCGCAGGAGCTCGGTCTGGAGTGGATCGCGGAGATCGGCGCCCACGGAAACGTCGCGGGACCCGACAACTCTTTGCAGTCGCAGCCGTCGAACGCGATCCAGCACGCGCTGAAGAAGGAGGGCATCGGGGTCGAGGATCTTGACCTGATCGAGATCAACGAAGCCTTCGCCGCCGTGGCGGTCCAGTCGATGAAGGACCTCGGCGTGTCCACGGAAAAGGTGAACGTGAACGGCGGCGCCATCGCCCTCGGCCACCCGATCGGCATGTCCGGCGCCCGGCTCGTCCTGCACCTCGCCCTCGAACTGAAGCGGCGCGGCGGCGGTGTGGGCGCGGCGGCGCTGTGCGGCGGCGGCGGGCAGGGTGACGCGCTGATCGTGCGGGTACCCAAGGCCTGACACGCCTGATCCAGTGGAACGGAGCTTGCTGTGACGCAGGACGTCGCCTCGTTGGTGGCCGCGGCCAGAGAGGGCGGGCCGCGGGCCGTGGCCCGGCTGATCTCCCTGGTCGAGGGGGCGTCCCCGCACCTGCGCGAGGTCATGGCGGAGCTGGCCCCGCTGGCGGGCAACGCGTACGTCGTGGGCCTCACGGGCTCGCCGGGTGTCGGCAAGTCGACGTCCACCTCGGCGCTCGTGGCCGCCTACCGGCGCCAGGACAAGCGGGTCGGCGTCCTCGCCGTCGACCCGTCCTCGCCGTTCTCCGGCGGCGCGCTGCTCGGTGACCGCGTCCGGATGTCGGACCACGCGTCCGACCCGGGCGTGTACATCCGCTCGATGGCCACCCGCGGCCACCTCGGCGGGCTCGCCCGGTCGGCGCCCCAGGCGATCCGGGTGCTGGACGCGGCCGGCTGCGACGTGGTGATCGTCGAGACCGTGGGCGTGGGCCAGTCCGAGGTGGAGATCGCCTCGCAGGCGGACACGTCCGTGGTGCTGCTCGCGCCCGGCATGGGCGACGGGATCCAGGCGGCCAAGGCCGGGATCCTGGAGATCGGGGACGTGTACGTCGTCAACAAGGCCGACCGGGACGGGGCCGACGCGACGGCCCGCGAGCTGAACCACATGCTCGGCCTCGGCGAGTCCCGCCGGCCGGGGGACTGGCGGCCGCCCGTCGTGAAGACGGTCGCCTCGCGCGGGGAGGGCGTCGACGAGGTCGTCGAGGCGCTGGAGAAGCACCGGGCGTGGATGGCGGAACGGGGCGTGCTCGCCGAGCGGCGGCTCGCCCGTGCCGCGCGGGAGATCGAGACGATCGCGGTCACGGCGCTGCGGGAGCGGATCGGCGACCTGCACGGCGACCACCGCCTCGGCGCGCTCGCCGCCCGCATCGTCGCCGGCGACCTGGACCCGTACGGCGCGGCGGACTTCCTGGTGGCGGAACTGACGGCCCGCGCCCCTGGAGAGGGGCGCGGGGAACCGCGCGGCGGGGGTTCGGGGGCGGCGCCCCCGGGGCGGTGACGGAGCGCGGCTCAGTCGTCCGAGTCGTCGGACTCGGTGTCCGGCGTGACCTTCGCCGACTTCAGGTCCACCTTCCAGTCCTTCTCGACCCCGTTCGACGCGGTCGTCTCGACCTCCCACGCCGCGCCGCGCGTGTCGTCGTCGAGGTCGACGGACGTGACCGTGCCCTTCGCGGCGCCGGCCTTCGCCGCCTCCACGGCGCTGACGGACGCGCCCTTCAGCGTGGCCCGCGCCTCCGCCGTGTCGTCGGCGTCCTCCCGCTCGGTGTGCGAGCCGAGCACCTTGCCCGTGCCCGGGTCGACCTTGACGCTGTGCCAGACGTCGCCCGAGGCGAGCACGTCCACGTCCCACACCGGGCTGCTGCCGTCCTCGTCGTCCAGCTCGGCCGAGACCGCCGTACCCGACACGCTCTTCAGCGCGGCCGTGATCGCGTCGGCCGCGGAGACCTTCGCGGCCTTCGCCTCGGCGGCGTTCTCGGCCTTGTCGTCGGAGCCGTCGTTGTCGTCGTGCTCACCGCGGTCGTCGCGGTCGTCGGCCTCGGTCCCGTTCCTGTCGTCGTCCGAGTCCCGCACGCTGGACTGCTGCTTCACCTGCGGCTCGCCGTCTCCCGTGACGGCGAGGGCCGTGGCCGTGCCGCCTCCGATGAGGGCGGCGGCCGTGACAGCGGCGATGACGATGTTGCGCTTCATGGGGAATCCTCCGAGATCGTCTGCTTCGACTGCGTGCCGACGGTGTGCCGGTGCGTTTCGACGAGCCCCAATCTGGCTGAGCGACGCTGAAGGCAGCCTGAAGCTCCCTGAAGCCTTCTTCAGGTTCGGTTTGCGACTCTTGGCGCATGCGACTTCTGATCGTCGAGGACGAAAAGCGGCTCGCCCTGTCGCTCGCCAAGGGCCTGACCGCCGAGGGATACGCCGTGGACGTGGTCCACGACGGCCTGGAGGGGCTGCACCGGGCCGGCGAGGGCTCGTACGACCTCGTCATCCTCGACATCATGCTGCCCGGCATGAACGGCTACCGGGTGTGCGGCGCCCTGCGGTCCGCCGGGCACGACGTGCCGATCCTGATGCTCACCGCCAAGGACGGCGAGTACGACGAGGCGGAGGGCCTGGACACCGGCGCCGACGACTACCTCACCAAGCCGTTCTCGTACGTCGTCCTGGTGGCCAGGGTGAAGGCGCTGCTGCGGCGGCGCGGCTCCTCCGGCGGCGGGTCGCCCGTGCACGTGCTCGGCGACCTCAAGGTCGACACCGCCGCCCGGCGCGTGCACCTCGGTGCGGACGAGATCGCCCTCACCGCCAAGGAGTTCTCGGTCCTCGAACAACTCGTCGTACGGGCCGGGCACGTGGTGTCCAAGGCGGAGATCCTGGAGCACGTCTGGGACTTCGCCTACGAGGGGGACCCGAACATCGTCGAGGTCTACGTCAGCACGCTGCGCCGCAAGCTGGGGGCCGCGCTGATCCGGACCGTGCGCGGGGCCGGCTACCGCCTGGAGGCGAGATGACACGCGTCCTCGGGTCCGTACGGGCCAGGGCCACGCTCGCCGCGAGCGTCGTGGTGGCCGTCGCGCTCGCCGCGGCCGGCGCCGCGGTCCTGTTCTCGCTGTGGACCAACCTGAGGGAACAGGCGGGTACGGCGGCGGAGCGGGCCGCGAGGACGGTCGCCACCGACATGGCGACCGGCGAGTCCTACGGCGGCCTGTCGCTGGACAACGACGACCAGCCGGTCCAGGTCGTGGACGCCACCGGACGGCTCGTCGCGGTCACCGAGGACCTGGAGCGGATCAGTGGCACGGGCGTCGACCGGGTCAGGCCGCAGGCCCCGGGAGCCGTCACGGACGACGGCGGTGACGACGGCGACGACGGCGGTGACGACGACGCGGACGACGACGACTCGCTGGAGGTCGACGAGATCGGCGAGGCCACCTTCACCGACGGCTCCGCGACCATCGACGGCGACACCGCGGACTACCGCTTCGCCACCGTGCCGGTGGAGGTGACGGACAGGGGCACGCTCACCGTGCACGCGGGCGCTCCGCTGACCGCCGAACAGGAGGCCGTGAGCACCGCGCTGACCGTCATGCTCATCGGCTTCCCGCTGCTGCTGGCCCTGGTGGCGCTGGTGACCTGGCTCGTCACGCGCCGGGCGCTGCGGCCGGTGGAGGGCATCCGCGGCGAGATGGCCGCGATCACCGCCTCGGAGGACCTCACCCGGCGGGTTCCGGTGCCGGACACGCACGACGAGGTCGCGCGGCTGGCCCGGACCACCAACGAGACGCTCGCCGCCCTGGAGCAGTCCGTGGAGCGCCAGCGGCGGTTCGTCGCGGACGCCTCGCACGAACTGCGCAGCCCCATCGCCTCCCTGCGCACCCAGCTCGAAGTGGGCGCCGCGCACCCGGAGCTGCTCGATGTGGGAGGGGCCGTCGAGGACACCGTACGGCTGCAGCGGCTGGCCGCCGACCTGCTGCTGCTCGCCCGGCTGGACGCGGGGGAACGGCCCGCGGACGCGCGTTTCGACCTGGCCGCGCTCGTCCGTACGGAGGCGGGGCAGCGGGCCGGGGACCGGGTCGCGGTGTCGGTGGCGGCGGACACCGTGGACGTGAGCGGATCGCGCGGTCAGTTGGCGCGGGTGCTCGGCAATCTGCTGGACAACGCGCAGCGGCACACGCGGTCCTCGGTCGCCGTGACCGTGCGGCGGGCGGGGGAGTGGGCCGTCCTGGAGGTCGCCGACGACGGCGCGGGCGTGCCCGCCGATGAGTGCGAGCGGGTCTTCGAGCGGTTCGTGCGGCTCGACGAGGCCCGTGCCCGGGACGACGGTGGGGCCGGTCTGGGGCTCGCGATCGCCCGGGACGTGGCCGTCCGGCACGGGGGGTCGCTCACCGTCCGGGAGGCGCCGGCGGGCGGAGCCCTGTTCGAACTCCGCCTGCCCGTGGCCTGAGCGGCCCGGCCGCCACCAGCCCGCGGGCGCACCCCGGCGAGCCCTACGTCACGGACGGCCGCGCTGGCCCCGGAGGTGTTCCGCGATCGGGGTCAGGGCCTTGTGGAGGTCTTCCAGGGCCTCCGGCGGGAGGAGGTCGATGAAGTGCCGCCGCACGGACCCCACGTGGTGGGGCGCGACCTTCCTCATCGTCTCCAGGCCGTGGTCCGTGAGCACGGCGTACAGCCCGCGGCGGTCGGACTCGCAGTTCTCACGCCTGACCAGGTCCGCGTTCTCCATGCGGGTGACCTGGTGCGAGAGGCGGCTCTTGGACTGGAGGGTGGCGGACGCGAGGTCGCTCATCCGCATCCGTACGCCCTCCGACTCGGAGAGGTTCACCAGGATCTCGTAGTCGTTCATCGTCAGGCCGAACGGCTGGAGATCCTTCTCCAGCTGATACGTCAACAGCTTGTTGACCTCCAGGTGGGTGCGCCAGGCGCACTGCTCCGCATCTGTCAGCCAGCGGGTGGCCGTCTCGGTCTCCATGAATGAAGTCTACCTAAAATGTTGAAAGGCGAACTAGTGAGGGTGGTGTGACGACGTGCACACGTTCGACGTCACACTCCGCAGACTACCGCTCACAGACCGAAGCGACGCTGGAGGTCCCCCAGCTGTCCGGGAAGACGTGGTGCGCCGCCCGGCTGCCCCTGGTGACCGGGGGTGCCGGCGCCGGGTACCCCCGGCTCGTTCGGGACGGCGCCCGCCGCGTGCTCCGCCAGCAGTGCCTCGCTGGACTGGAGCAGTACCGTACCGGCGCCCACGAACTCGAACTGGTGCTCCTCGCCGGAGGCCCCGCCGAGCCCTGTCATCGCACGTAGGCCGCCCAGCAGGCCCGTCATGTAGGCGTGGTCGTAGTGGTGGCAGGGGGAGGGGCAGTCGGCCCAGCCGACCAGGGCCTGCGGGTCGACCCGGATGGGGGGTTCCATGAACACCACGGGGCCGTTCGACGCGGCCACGAACTTGCCCGTGCCGATCAGCGTCAGAAAGCCCGGCACGATCGACTGCTTGAGCGCGAGAGTTGGCTGAAAAGCGAGGAGGTTGCCCGAGCGAATGGTCAGGTTGCCCTCCTCCAGGTCGAAGGAATTCACATCGAACGCCCGGTCGGCGAGGAGCATCTTGCCCGAGCCGGACGCCACCACCCAGTCGCTCGCGTGCAACGGCGAATGGAACGACGTGCGCACGAGCCGGTCGAGGCGGCCGTGCCCGATGCCGTTGAACTCCATCGAGCCGTAGTAGGCGATCATCTTGCCCTTCTGCAGGAACCACTCGCTCCCCTTGAGCTCCACGCAGAAGGTGTACGCGTTCACGTTGTCGTCGGCCGGCAGGGACGCCGGGTCGTGGATGACGGGGCCCGTGCCCGGATAGGTGGTCACAGCTTCTCCTCCGACGCCTGCACGTACACCGCGCCGCTGCCGCTCAGCTCCAGCTGGAAGGCCTCGCCCGAGCCGCGGCCCACCAGATCGCGCAGACCGAGCGCGCTGGACAGTTTGTTGCGTACCTCCCCGTGGTGGGCGACGTACGCCTGGGGGTCGACGTGCACCGGGCGCTGCGGGCTGATCGGGACCTCGATGACCCCGCCGTGCGCCATGACGGCGACCGAGCCGTGGCCCTTGAGGGTCGTGGTGAAGAGGCCCTGCCCCGTCACCTGGCCGCGCACCATGCCCATGACGCCGCCCTGCGAGCCCATGAACATCGTGCCCTGCTGGAGGGTGCCGTCGAAGGCCAGGAGCCGGTCCGCCTCCACGTACAGGGTGTCGCCCGTGAGGCTGATCACCTGGATGTGGTGGCCGCCGTGCCCGAACAGGACCGTGCCGGAGCCCTCCACGGTCATCAGGGGCGTCGCCTCGCCCGCGACGCGGCGGCCCAGCATCGACGCGATGCCTCCCTGGCCGCCCTGCACGTTGGGGGTGAAGGACACCTCGCCCCGGTAGGCGAGCATCGCGCCGCGCTGGCTGAACAGCCGCTGCCCCGGCGTCACGGTGGCCTCGATCATCTTCGAGTTGATCTCGCGGAAGGCCATGTCACACGTCTCCCGCGATCGAGTTGCGCTCACTGGGCTGGACGTAGACGACTCCGTCGCCCTCGAAGCGGATCTGGAACGCCTCGCCGCCGCCCTCGCCCATGAACGTACGGAACGTCACGCCGGACTGGAAGGACTGCCGCAGATTGCCCTGATGCGCGATGTACGCGCCCGGGTCGACGGTGAGCGGGTACTGCGAGCTGACCCGCAGCACCACCGCCGGGCCGTCCGACATGATCGCCGCCTGGCCGTGGCCCTCGATCGTCGTGGTGAACAGGCCGTTGCCCTGCGAGGCGCCTCTGAGCCCCGTGAAGGACGTGCCCGTGCGCAGCCCCGAGCCGGTCGCGAGCAGGTTGCTCGACTCGACGAAGAGCTTGTCGCCCTGGAGGTTCACGAGGTTGATCTCACTGGCCCGGTCGGCGAACCAGCACGTCCCCTGGCCCTTCACCTCCATGAGGGTCATCTGCTCGCCGGTGATCCGGCGCGTCACCATGCCGCGGATGCCCTCGCCGCCGCCGCTGAGTTTCTTGAAGGCCATCTGACCGTCGTACGCGACCATGGAGCCGTTCTTCGCCTTCACGGCGTCCCCGGTCATGTCGACGGCCAGCACCTTGCTGCCTTGAAGTCGGAACATCGCCACGCAGTGAAGGTAGCGGGCGGAAAGTCCCACCAACAGGTCCTAAGGGTGGAGAACGACCCGGACCGCTCCCCTAAGGGGTCCCGACCCCCGGACCGGGGGGCCGCCGTCGCAATGCCACAATGGGCGGGAGTTTGTGCTCCCATTCACAAAGCGTCTGATCCCCATCGAAGGTGACCCGTGGACATCAAGACCGCCTCCGCCCTCCGTCGTCTCCGACTGGTCTCCGCTCCGGAGGCCGTCTCGTTCCTGCTGCTGCTCGTCTGCTCGGTGCTGAAGCGGACCACGGACTTCAACGCGGTGCCGGTGATGGGCATGGTGCACGGCGTCCTGTTCGTCCTGTACGTGATCTTCTGGGCCGACGCCTGGAACCGCGCGAAGTGGGGGCCGGGGACAGCGGCGCTCTACTTCGTCCTCTCCGTGCTGCCGACCGGCGGGTTCTTCGCCGAGCGCAAGCTCAAGCGGGAGGCCGAGAGCGCGGTCATCGCGTCCCGCGCGCGCAACGACGGGATCGTGAACGCATGATCGTCGCCTTCTCCGTGACGCCTCTGGGGGTCGGCGAGGACGTGGGGGAGTACGTGGCCGACGCGGTGCGTGTCGTGCGCGAGTCGGGGCTGCCGAACCGCACGGACGCGATGTTCACCTCCGTGGAGGGGGAGTGGGACGAGGTCATGGACGTCGTGCGGCGGGCCGTGGCCGCGGTGGAGGCGCGGGCGCCTCGGGTGTCGCTCGTCCTGAAGGCCGACATCCGTCCCGGGGTGACCGACGGGCTCACGTCCAAGGTGGACACGGTGGAGCGCCACCTGTCCGCTTGACGCGGTGTGTAACTGTCGACCGGTGGGGGCCGGCCGCGCGACAAAAGACTGCGCAGTTCCCCGCGCCCCTGAGAGCGCGAGCCCGCGCCGGCCCCCGCGAGCCCCCGGGTTTTCAGGGGCGCGGGGAACTGCGCGCTCAGCCCCTGCCGGGCCGCACTCGACTGCCTGACCGCCGGGGGCACTCGTACCCGTGTGGACCCTCTCCGTTCGACGCGGTGTGGCTGTCGGCCGATTGGCCCCGGCCGCGCGACAGAAGACTGCGCCGGTCCCCGTGAGCCCCCGGGTTTTTGGGGCGCGGGGAACTGCGCGCTCAGCCCCCGCCGGGCCGCACTCGACCGTCTGGCCGCCGGGGGCACTCGTATCCGTGTGGACCCTCTCCGTTCGACGCGGTGTGGCTGTCGGCCGGTTGGCCCCGGCCGCGCGACAGAAGACTGCGCCGGTCCCCGTGAGCCCCCGGGTTTTTGGGGCGCGGGGAACTGCGCGCTCAGCCCCTGCCGGGCCGCACTCGACCGTCTGGCCGCCGGGGGCACTCGTACCCGTGTGGACCCTCTCCGTTCGACGCGGTGTGGCTGTCGGCCGATTGGCCCCGGCCGCGCGACAGAAGACTGCGCCGGTCCCCGTGAGCCCCCGGGTTTTTGGGGCGCGGGGAACTGCGCGCTCAGCCCCCGCCGGGCCGCACTCGACCGTCTGGCCGCCGGGGGCACTCGTGCCCGTGTGGACCCTCTCCGTTCGATGCGGTGTGTGGCTGTCGGCCGGTTGGGGGCTGGCCGCGTGACAGAAGACTGCGCCGGGCCGCCGTGAGCCCCCGGGTTTTCAGGGGCGCGGGGAACTGCGCGCTCAGCCCCCGCCGGGCCGCACTCGACTGCCTGACCGCCGGGGGCACCCGTACCCGTGTGGACCCTCTCCGTTCGACAGGCTGACTGAAAGCCACTTTTGTGTGGGTATCGGCTAGTTCGATCACTGGAGGGCGATGTGCGGCCGGAGGGCTACGACTACGACACCCACAGCAGGCTGGCCGGACCGCTCACCGAGCCGTCCGGCTCGGCCTACCGGGTGCAGTACACCAAGCTCCTGTCGAGCGAGCCCCACCGAACAAGAGCCGTCCTGCTCATGACGCTCGCCCCGCTGCTCACGGGGCTGCTCCTGGTCTACCTGGTGTGGCCCACCCACTGGGTGTCCCGCGAGGGCGGCGCCCGCTGGCTGGTCGGGCTCGACGTCACGATGCTCGTGGCGATCGGTCTGATCGAGCTGTTCATGGTCGTCAACGTGGTCTCCATCGCCCACGCGACGATGGTCGCCAGGGACCCGGTCCCCGTCACCCCCGAGAGCGGCACCCGCGTCGCGTTCCTGACCACGTACGTCGCCGGCAAGGAACCCCTCTCGATGGTCCGCGGCACCCTCGAGGGTGCCGTCCGGCTCACCCACCCGGGCCCGCTGGACGTCTGGCTCCTCGACGAGGGCGACGACGCGCAGGCCAAGGCCCTGTGCGAAGAGCTCGGCGTACGCCACTTCACCCGGCACGGCGTCCCCGAGTGGAACAGGGCCAAGGGCGTCCACAAGACCCGTACCAAGCACGGCAACTACAACGCGTGGATCGCGATGCACGGCGGCGAGTACGACTACTTCGCCTCCGTCGACACGGACCACGTCCCGCACCCGGACTTCCTGGCCCGGATGATGGGCTTCTTCCGCGACCCGGACGTCGCCTTCGTCGTCGGCCCGCAGGTGTACGGCAACTACACCGCCCCCGTCACCAAGGCGGCCGAGTCCCAGCAGTTCCTCTTCCACGCCCTGATCCAGCGCGCCGGAAACCGCTACCGCGCGCCCATGTTCGTCGGCACCAACAACGTCGTGCGGATCGCCGCCGTCAAGCAGATCGGTGGCCTGTACGACTCCATCACCGAGGACATGGCCACCGGCTTCGAGCTGCACCGGCACAAGAACCCCAGGACCGGCCACCACTGGCAGTCCGTCTACACCCCCGACGTACTCGCCGTCGGTGAGGGCCCGGCCTCCTGGACGGACTTCTTCACCCAGCAGCTGCGCTGGTCGCGCGGCACCTACGAGACGCTGTTCAAGCAGTACTGGAAGGCGCCGTTCACCATGCCGCCCGGCCGGCTCTTCTCGTACACCCTGATGCTCGTCTACTACCCGATGACGGCCGTCAACTGGCTGCTCGGCATCCTCAGCTGCGTCCTGTTCCTGTGGTTCGGCGCGTCCGGCACCCAGGTCTCCGCCTCCGTGTGGCTGATGCTCTACAGCGACGCCGCCGCGCTCCAGGTCGGCCTCTACCTGTGGAACCGGCGCCACAACGTCTCCCCGCACGAGCCGGAGGGCTCCGGCGGTCTCGCGGGCATGGCGATGTCGGCGCTCTCCGCACCGATCTACCTCAAGTCCCTGGGTGCGGCCGTGATCCGTCGCCCCAGCCGCTTCGTCGTCACCCCCAAGGGCGGCGACACCAGCCCCGACCGCGTACTGACCTTCCGTATCCACCTCTTCTGGGCGGCGGTCCTGTCGGCCTCACTGATCGCGTCGTTCGTGCTGGACCACACCCACGCGGCCATGCGGACCTGGGCGGTGCTCGCGCTGGTTGTCTCCCTCTCCCCGGTGGCCGTCTGGTACGGCACCCGCAGCCGGGCGCGCCGGGCGGACCGCCGCGTCGCGCCCGCCGTCCGGATCACCGAGGCGGAACCCGCCCCGGCGCTCACCGGCGGTTCGATCCCGAGCGGCTCGATGCCCGGTGACCCGATCGCCGGCGGTTCGCTCTCCGGCGGTTCCCTCACGGCGGGTTCGATGGCCAGTGGTTCGATCACCGGCGGGACGGTCTCCAGCAGCACGTCAGGAGGTAACTAGGCCATGGCCCACCGGCCCTCGAAGAAGACCCAGAGACGGTTGCTCGGCGCCGGCGGCATCGCGCTGCTCGCCGGACTCAACGCCCCGGCCGCCATCGGCTTCGGCTCGGAGCAGTACTACGAGTACAAGATCGCCCAGCCCGGCTACAAGGCGAAGTACGGCTCCTGGAAACAACTGAACATCCCCGAGGAGTTCCGCACCAACGCCATCCACGCGGCGCTCCTGCACACCGGCAAGGTGCTCATCGTCGCGGGCTCCGGCAACGAACAGAAGAAGTTCGACAAGGGCTCCTTCGACACCGTCCTGTGGGACCCGAGGACCGACACCTTCAAGAAGATCCCCACGCCGGACGACTTCTTCTGCGCCGGGCACGCCCAACTGCCCAGCGGCCGCATGCTCGTGGCCGGCGGCACGGCCCGCTACGAACTGCTCCCGGGCGAGGTCGAGCGGGCCGGCGGCGGCATGCGCGTGAAGAACGAGAACCCGGACAAGCCGATCGTCCTGAAGAAGGGCACCCGCTTCCGCTCGCCCGGCGGCGTCGAGTACGTCAGCAAGTTCGACGTCACCGTCCCCAAGGCCGAGCGCACCCAGAAGATCACCTACAACAAGGCCGGCGTCATGCAGCCGTGGAAGACGAAGGTCAAGGCGAGCGAGGCCCGCGTCTTCGTCGAGGCCACCAAGGACGGCCCGGTCGCGGTCACGGACAAGCAGGCCCAGTACGAGGTCCTCGGCCTCAAGGGCAAGGACGCGGACAACACGTACGGCCTCTCCGAGAAGATCACCCTGGACAAGCAGGACTTCCAGGGGATCAAGGCCGCCTACGAGTTCGACCCCACGGCGGAGAAGTACGTCCCCGTCGAGCCGATGGACAAGGCCCGCTGGTACCCGACGCTCGTCGGGCTCCAGGACGGGCGGGTGCTCGCGGTCTCCGGGCTCGACGACGTCGGCGCGATCGACCCCGGCGACAACGAGATCTACGACCCGAAGACCAAGAAGTGGACCCCCGGCCCGCACCGCTACTTCCCCACCTACCCGGCGCTCTTCCTCACCAAGGGCGGCAAGCTCTTCTACCCCGCCTCGAACGCCGGTTACGGCCCCGACGACCAGGGCCGTGAACCGGGCCTGTGGGACCTGAAGACCAACAAGTTCCAGAAGGTGCCAGGACTCACCGACCAGGACGAGACGGAGACCTCGGCCTCGCTCCTGCTGCCGCCCGCCCAGGACCAGAAGGTGATGATCCTCGGCGGCGGAGGCGTCGGAGAGTCGGACAAGTCGACCTCGCGCACGGCCGTCGTCGACCTCAAGAAGGAGAACCCCGCCTTCGAGGACGGCCCCGACCTGCCGCAGGGCACCCGCTACCTGAACAGCGTGATCATGCCGGACGACTCGGTGTTCACGTCCAACGGATCGAAGGACTACCGCGGGCGCGGCGCCAGCAACATCCACAAGGCGCAGTTCTACGACCCGAAGTCCAACACCTTCCGCTCGGCCGCCTCGCCCCGGGTCGGCCGCAACTACCACTCCGAGGCGCTCCTGCTGCCCGACGGCCGCATCGCCACCTTCGGCTCCGACCCGCTCTTCGACGACCAGCAGAACACCAAGCTCGGTCACTTCGAGCAGCGCATGGAGATCTTCACGCCGCCCGCCCTGCACAAGAACGGCAAGAGCCGCCCCGTGCTCGGGGACGGCCCGCAGGAGGTGGACGGCCGGGGCCGCGCGACCTTCGCCACCCGGCACCCGGACCGGATCGTGAACGCCCGGCTGATGCGGCCCAGCGCGGTCACGCACACGACGGACGTCGAACAGCGGTCCATCGCGCTGGGGCTCACCAGGACCGAGGACTCGGTGACCGTGGCCGTACCGAAGGACCGGACGCTGGTGCCGCCCGGCTGGTACATGCTGTTCGTGACGGACAGCGACGGGACCCCGTCCGAGGCGAAGTGGGTCCAGGTGACCTGAGGCGACGGGCCGCGCGCTCCCGGGAGGGCTGCTAGGCCTTGGAGTTGCGGGCCAGCCCCAGGGCGTAGTCCGCCCACCACTGCCCCGCCGGGGGGCCTCCCCGGCACTGCCCGTCCGACTCCCCGGGCCGCTTGATCCACAGGTACGCGTCCACGAGCGGGTCACCGGTCTCCGTGGTGGGCGGGGTGCCGAGGGCCCGGCCCGGCGGATTGCACCAGACCTGGGAACGGTCGCCGGACAGCGGCCCGTTGCCGTTGCGGCTGGTGTCCACGACGAAGTGCTTGCCGCCGAGGGCCTGGGAGAGGTGGTGGCCGTAGCGTGTGGTGGCCTTGTCCGTCTGGAAGTTGGAGACGTTCAGGGCGAAGCCGTCGGCGTTCGCGACGCCCGCCCGGACGAGGGGTTCGACGAGCTTGGCCGGCTCCTGGATCCAGGCCGGGTTGCCCGCGTCCAGGTACACCCTCGTACGCGGCTGCCGCTTCAGCCGCACGATCGCCTCGGAGAGCAACTGCTCGCGCTCCGCGTGGTACTGGCCGGGGGTGCACCCGTCGACCACGTGTGCGACCGCGTCGGGCTCCAGCACGACCAGCGCGTCGCTGTCGCCCAGCGTCCCCGCGAACCGCTCGATCCAGTTCCGGTAGGCGTTCGCGTCGGGCGCCCCGCCCGCCGAGTGCTGACCGCAGTCGCGGTGCGGGATGTCGTACGCGACGAACACGGCCGTCCGCTTCTCCCGCGCCGCCGCCCCGGTCGCCGCCCTGATCTGCGGCTCGGGGTCGTCGCCCGCCGGCCACAGCGCCACCGGCCGGTCCGCGATGCGCCTGAGCAGCCGGGCGTCGTCACCGCGCCCCTCCCGCTCCCAGGTTTGGACCTGCTGGGCCGCGGGGCTCGCCGGGTCGATCCAGAACGGGGAACCGGCGGCGGGGCTCGCCGGAGCGCTGGTCTCGCGCACCAGGGCGGTCCTGTCGACCTCGGACGGGGACGAACAGCCTGTCGCGAGTCCGAGCGCGGCGAGCGCCACGAGGGTACGGGTACGGGTCGGCCGGAACATCCTGCCCCCTTGGGTGAAGGTGACGGTCAGTGAGTTTTCCGGCCATCGTGACATAAGGGAACTATCGACCGCGGGCACGACACCGAGAGCCACCGGCCCTCGGACGGGCCCCGGCCGACAGGAGCTAGCCGCCCGAGGCCAGCGCGATGCCGAGTGGCGTCCTCTCGTACAGCACCTGGTGTCCGTAGCGGTGCGAGACGAGCAGGCCCGCGTCGCGCAGCGTCGACAGGTGCGCGGAGACGGACGAGGGCGCCAGGTCCAGCCGGTGGGCGAGGGCCGTGGTGGCGGACGGTTCCTCCAGCGCGGCCAGTACGGCGGCCCGGCCGCGGCCGAGGAGCCGTACGAGGGCTTCGGGGGTCCGGCTCGACGGCTCGGCCCACAGGCCGCCGATGCCCCGGGCGGGGTAGACCAGCGTCGGCTGCCAGGGCGGGTCGAAGCCGCTCACCACGTCCGGCCAGGTGAAGGCACTGGGCATCAGGACCAGCCCCCGGCCGCCCAGTTCGCGTACGTGCTCGCCCTTCGAGTCGACCGTGAGCCGCCCCCCGTCCCAGGCGACCCGCCGGTCGAGGCCGGGGAGCAGCCCGGCGAGCCCCACCTCGGCGAGGCGGCGCGAGTGGAAGGCGATGTCCGCCTCCAGCAGGGCCCGGAGCCTGGGCCAGACGGGCTCCACCAGGGCGTGCCAGGCCGCCTCCATCGTGTCCGCAAGCTCCGCCACGGCCCACCCCGGGTCGGCGAGCAGCCTCCGGCCGAGCGGGGACTCGGCGGCGCCGGGAGTGTCCGCGAGGGACTGCGCGAGCTCGGCGCGCACGACCTCGGGACCGGTGGCGCGCACGGCCGCGATCTCCTCCTCGAACGTGGCCGCGGGCCCGATCGGAGGCGGCATCAGGCAGTCCGGGCTGTTCCCGTGGTGCGGCATGAGCAGCCACAGGGGCTCCAGGTCAAGGGCCGCCGCCGCGGTACGGATGCGGCGCAGCCACGCGGAGTGGTAGCCCTGCCGCGCCGGGCGCCGCAGGGTGCGGACCGCCTCGTGGGTCTCCCACAGCGGGGACAGCGCGAAGCGGCAGTTGAGAAGGTCTTCCTCCCCGAAGTGGAGATGGAACGGCATCGGGCCTCCCGGCGCGGCGAAGATTCGGCCTGTGCCGAAACTCTATGGCGATCGACGTGCGCACGTGACGCTGCTGCCCATGCCACAAGAAACACAGACCGTGACGACGGAGCCCGAGCCCTCCGTCGGCGTCGACGCGCCGGGGAACGGAAGCGGATACCGCAGGGTCTTCGCCGTCAGGGAGTTCCGCTTCGTCTTCGCCGCGTACGCCCTGTCCCTGCTGGGCGTCGTCGTCAGCGAGATCGCACTGACCGTCCTCGTGTACGAGTTGACGGGATCGCCGCTGCTCAGCGCCCTGGCCTTCGCGCTGGGCTTTCTGCCCTACCTGGTCGGCGGGACGCTGCTGTCCGGCGTGGCCGACCGGTTCCCGGCGCGGCGGGTGCTCGTCGTGTGCGACCTCCTGTGCGCCGGATGCGCGGCGCTGATGGCCCTGCCGACCACGCCCGTACTCGCGCTGCTCGCGCTGCGGTGCGCCATCGCGGCCGTCTCACCGGTGTTCAGCGGTACGCGGATGGCCACGCTGACCCAGATCCTCGGGGACGGCGACCTGTTCGTGCTCGGCCGCTCCCTGCTGCGCATCGTGTCGCAGAGCGCCGTGCTCGTGGGCTTCGGACTCGGCGGCGTCCTGCTGATCGTCGTACCGCCGCGCGGGGCGCTCGTCATCACCCTGGGCACCTTCCTCGCCTCCGCGCTGCTCCTGCGGGTGGGCACCCGGCGCAGGCCCGCCAAGGCCGGCGGCGGATCGCTGATGCGGTACTCGCTCTCCGGCGCCCGGCAGGTCCTCGGCGACCGCCGGATCCGGGCGCTGCTCCTCCTGCTGTGGGTACCGCCGATGTTCGTCGTCGCGCCGGAGGCCCTCGCGGCGGCGTACGCGGACGAGATCGGGGTCGGCACGGCCTGGATCGGGCTGCTGATGTGCACGATGCCCATCGGCACGATCGCGGGGGAGCTGTACGCGGGGGCCGCCCTGTCCCCGGTGGCCCGCTCGCGCATCGTGCTGCCCCTCGCGGGCTGCGGGCTGCTGCCGCTGCTCGCCTACCCGTTCCGCCCGGACCTCGGCTGGATCCTGCTCGCGCTGGTGCTCGCCGGTGCGGCGGGGGCGTACAGCCTGGGCCTCGACCGCTGGTTCGTGGACGCCGTGCCCGAGGAACTGCGCGGGCGGGCCATGACCGTGCACACGGCCGGGCTGATGACCATCCAGGGCGTGGGCATGGCGCTGGCCGGCGCGGCTGCCGAGTTCTGGGCGGTCAGCACGGTCGTGGGCGGCGTCGGTGTGCTCGGCACGCTGTGCTGTCTCCTGTTGGCGCTGGAGGTGCGGCGCACCGGGAGGACCGCGGAGACGGAGGTGGTGGAGGTGGCGAAGGTGGCACAAGAGGCGTGAGGGAGGCGGGTCGGGCAGAAGGTGAGGTAGGTGAGGAAGGGGATGAATACCGATGGGCGAGACGGGGCTGACCACGATATGACCGGCCGGTAGGGTCTTTGCCGTGTCGAAGCCGCTCAGCCTTGCCTTTGATCCCATCGCCCGAGCCGACGAACTCTGGAAGCAGCGCTGGGGGTCCGTGCCGTCCATGGGCGCGATCACCTCGATCATGCGCGCGCACCAGATCCTCCTCGCCGAGGTCGACGCGGTCGTCAAACCGTACGGACTCACGTTCGCCCGGTACGAGGCCCTGGTGCTGCTCACCTTCTCCAAGGAGGGGGAGCTGCCGATGTCCAAGATCGGCGAGCGCCTGATGGTCCATCCGACGTCCGTGACGAACACCGTGGACCGGCTCGTGCGGTCCGGACTCGTCGACAAGCGGCCCAACCCCAACGACGGACGCGGCACCCTCGCCTCGATCACCGAGAAGGGCCGCGAGGCCTGCGACGCGGCGACCCGCGACCTGATGGCGATGGAGTTCGGGCTCGGGGCGTACGACGCCGAGGAGTGCCAGGAGATCTTCGCGATGCTGCGGCCGCTGCGGGTCGCCGCGCGGGACTTCGACGAGGAGTGACGCGGAGCGAAAGCGAAGGGGGACCGGGCCCTGGAGCGGGGCCGGGGGCGCCCGAAGATCGTGCGAAAGCGGTGGTTAGGCTCGGAGCCATGAAAAAAAGCGTGCTGACCCGCTACCGAGTCATGGCCTACGTCACCGGTGTCCTGCTGGTCCTGCTGGTCCTCGGGATGATCGGCAAGTACGTGCTCGACCTGGACGGCGCCGCGGACTTCACGCGGGTCGTCAGCGTCGCGCACGGGTGGCTGTACGTCGTCTACCTGGTCTTCGCCTTCGACCTGGGCTCCAAGGCGAAGTGGCCGGTGCCGAAGCTGCTGTGGGTCCTGCTCGCGGGTACGGTCCCCACCGCCGCGTTCTTCGTGGAGCGCAAGGTCAGCCGGGAGCTGGAGCCGAAGGTCGTGGCGGAGCCGGGCGCGGTGGCGAAGGCGTAACAGCCGGTCGAGCGGGACGGGGCCGCCGCGCGGCACATCGCGCTGTGCGCGCAGGCCGGCCCGGGGCCTCCCGCGGTCCGCTTTCTTCTCCGCGCACGGCGTACGGCGCACCGCGGACGCGGTGCGCCGCCGTGTACCACCTCGCGTCCCGTCCCCCCGCCTCACGCATCCCGCGCGGTTGACGCCGGGGGCCTCGGCCCGTGGCAGATCGCGGGATCGTGGTGCTGCTCACCGCGTTCGACGAACGGGCTCCCCGCGCCTCGCCCCACCCGCGGGAGGGTGTGGCTCAGGTGGGGGAGATCGCGGTCAGGCCGCCGAGCAGGAGGCGGGTGAAGTCGCGGGCCCAGTCCGTGTCGACGGGTTTCGAGCTGACCAGGCAGCGGTGTACGACCGCGCCTGCGATCACGTCGAAGATGAGGTCGGAGCCGCGGGCGGCGGTCTCCGGGTCGTTCTCGGTCGGCAGTTCCCCTCGGGCCTGGGCGCGGGTGCGGCCCTGGGTGACGAGGTGCTTCTGGCGGTCGACGATCGAGGAGCGGATGCGGTCGCGCAGTGCGGCGTCGCCGGTCGACTCGGCGACCACGGCCATCAGCGCGGTCTTGGCCTCCGGGCGGCTGAGGATCGCCGCGAACTGGAGCACCACGACCTCGATGTCGGCGGCGAGGCTTCCCCGGTCGGGCAGTTCCAGCTCGTCGAAGAGGACCGCCACCGCGTCGACCACGAGTTCGTTCTTGCCCGCCCAGCGGCGGTAGAGCGTCGTCTTCGCGACCCCGGCCCGGGTCGCCACGTTCCCCAGCGTCAGCTTGGACCAGCCCAGTTCGACGAGGGCCGCACGGGTCGCAGCCAGGATCGCCGCGTCGGCCTCGACGCTGCGCGGACGTCCCGGACGGGGGGCGGAACTGCGACTCTGCATGGCGGCGACCATATCCGGACGTTTCCGGGGGCAGGCGTTCCGTGCATGAGGATTTCGTGGACGGGTGAGGGAGATCACCGGGGTGGCCTTCCCCCGGCCGATCCGCGACAGTTACGCTACGACTCGTAGCGGAAGCGTGAGCGCCGAGCGTGCCCGGAAGACGTGTCGGAGCCGGCTTTCCCAAGGCTTTTCACGCAGGCGCGCGGAGGGGGGAGGATAGACGCATGCAGCCACGGAACATGTCCATGAGCGGAGTCGTCGACCTCGCCGCGGTGAAAGCGGCCCAGGAGGCCAAGGCGAAGGCGGAGCAGGCGCGCGCCGAAGCGGTACGGCAGGGCGGCGGGGCCGTCCCTGAGGTGTCCGCGTCCAGTCTTGTCATCGATGTCGACGAAGCGGGTTTTGAGCGGGACGTCCTGCAGCGCTCCACCGAGGTGCCGGTCGTCATCGACTTCTGGGCCGAGTGGTGCGAGCCGTGCAAGCAGCTCAGCCCGCTTCTGGAGCGGCTCGCCGTCGAGTACAACGGCAAGTTCGTCCTCGCCAAGATCGATGTCGACGCGAATCAGATGCTGATGCAGCAGTTCGGGATCCAGGGGATCCCGGCGGTCTTCGCGGTGGTGGCCGGCCAGGCCCTGCCGCTCTTCCAGGGCGCGGCTCCCGAGGCCCAGATCCGGGGCACCCTGGACCAGCTCGTCCAGGTCGCCGAGGAGCGTTTCGGGCTCACGGGCCTGACCGTGGACCAGAGCGGCGCCGGTCCCGACGAGGCCGCGCAGGCCCCCGAGATCCCGGTGGGTCCCTACGACGCGCTGCTGGAGGCCGCCGTACAGGCGCTGGACGCGGGCGACCTGGGCGGCGCGGTCCAGGCGTACAAGAACGTGCTGAGCGACGACCCGGGGAACACGGAGGCCAAGCTGGGCCTCGCCCAGGCGGAGTTGCTCCAGCGGGTGGAGGGTCTCGACCCGCAGCAGGTCCGCAAGGACGCCGCGGACCGGCCCGGTGACGTGGCGGCGCAGATCGCCGCGGCCGACCTGGACCTGGTGGGCGGCCATGTGGAGGACTCCCTCGGGCGGCTCGTCGACACCGTGGCGCGTACGGCCGGTGACGACCGTGAGGCCGCGCGGGTCCGACTGGTCGAGCTGTTCGAGGTCGTCGGCGGCGACGACCCGCGTGTGACGGCCGCGCGCAGGGCACTGGCACGCGCCCTGTTCTGACCAGTCGCTAAACGCCGGGACTCGTGATGCCCGGGTGAAGGATTTGCCGACAGGGCTACTTGCGGCCGCGCTTTACCAAAACTTGGTAAACGCGGCCGCTGTTACTGGGAGTAAGTCGAAGGCGTCGATGTGTCGGTTTCCGTCCAGTCTTCGATCATTTTGTCACCTCCTTCTGGGCAACCCTCAGTTGTCGCTCGATACCGACAGGTCGTTGTTCGGTTATCCGGCCGTTACTAGCCAGTAACGAACCCCCTTGTGCGGGCGGCCAGAATGCACCACGATCGGCGACGCTCGGTCCATTTCCCTCCCCCCGACAACCACTCGGGCAGCGGGTTCTCTTGGGTCCCCACCGAGTAGGGCCGGTGGCAGTGGAGTCGGCCCTTGGACAGGGGGGTCTCTGCCGTTCGGTGGAGCCTGTCCAGCAGGTTGTGCGTGAAGTGTTCAGGCGCGACCAGTGGTTGTCGCTCGGGGGTGATCGCCGGTGATCCGGGTGCTTAGAGCGCCCCCGGGTCGGGCGCTCTCCTTCCCGAGGACGTAGCACTTCTCCCATCCCTGCCCGGCTGAGCCGCCGTCTGGAGGCAGCCAGGGCCGGAGATGTACGTCCGAGAAGGAGGAAATATGGAGTCCCAGGTGCGTGGCGGGACCAGATGGAAGCGGTTCGCGGTCGTCATGGTGCCGAGCGTGGCCGCGACGGCGTGCATAGGCATCGCCCTTGCACAAGGCGCTCTCGCCGCGTCGTTCAGCGTGTCGGGTCAGTCGTTCAAGGTGACGGCGGACCGTCTCGACGGTACGGGCTTCTCGCAGTACGGAGCCATCGACCAGGGGTACACGCTCAAGGGCGACAAGACGGCGCACCCGGTCGCGGTGTCGGCGTTCAAGACCGCCAAGATCACGAACATGTGCCAGTCCGTGGTCACCCCGGACGTCCCGCTGCTCGGTTCCGTCAGCCTGACGCTGAAGGCGGGCGGCGGTGACACGCCGGTGAAGGCCCAGAACCTCTACATCGACGTGGAGGACCTGCAGGCCGACGCGACCTTCCGCAACATCGACATCGGTGTCGCGGCCAAGGACGCGAGTAAGGGCCCGGGAATCGCCAAGGGTGACCAGGCGAACCCCTACGGCTTCGCTCAGCAGGCCGACTCGGCCACGCTGACCGACGTGAAGCAGACGGCGTGGGCGACCACCGCCGGCACCTTCAAGCTCAGCGGCCTGAAGATGTCGCTGTCCAAGGGTGTCAAGGAGTGCTACTAGGCACGCCCCGGGCGGGCGAGGGAGCCTTCGCTGCCTCGCCCGCCCGTCCCCTACTGCGTAGTACGTGTATGTGTACGTGTACTCGTGCGTGTACTTCGTATTACGTGAACCTCTCATAGCAACGCCGTTCCAGGGAGCTGTTTTTCCATGAGCGCCGAGACTCCTGCAGGGACTCCTGCCGCGCGCGGTCGATTCATCTACTGGCGGCTCCGGTTCCGTGCCTGGCGGGGTGGCCGCCCGTTCTGGGCCGGTCTCTTCATCCTGCTCGGCGGATTCCCGATCGCGTACTTCCCGTATGCGAACCTGCAGATCGGGCATCTCACGCTGGCCCTGTCGACGACCGCGGGCGCCGGTTCGCTCATCATCGGGGTGCTCCTGGGCGTCCTCGGGATCAGCCTCTGGTACCAGAAGCACGTGCGGACCTTCGCCGGTGTGGCGGCGATCCTGCTCGGGCTGGTCTCGATCCCCGTGGCGAATCTCGGCGGCTTCCTGGTCGGCTTCCTGCTGGCCCTGGTGGGCGGCGGGATGGCGGTCTCCTGGGTGCCCGGCGACGAGTCGGCCGCACGCCGGACCGAGACGGACCGTACGGACAAGGGAGGCGCCCCTGGGGCCGTGGCGGCCGACGGGGCGGGTGGGCCGAACGATCTGTCGGATACGAGCCCGATCAACGGGGCGAACGGGAGGCACAGTGCCGGCTGACGAGGTCCAATACGCGGACTCCGCGGGTGAGTCCCGTGAGAGAACCGGACCGCGGCACGCAGCCCCCAGGAAGCCGCTGTTCACCAGGCTGCACGTGCCCGCGGGCAAGGCGATAGCCATCGCGTCGATGCCGACCGCGATCCTCATGGGGATGGGGTTCACCCCGACGCTCGCCCAGGCCGACGACAAGCCGTCGGCGAAGAACCTCACGATCGACGAGTACAAGGACTGTGTCGCGGCGCTCGACGAGAGCGAGAAGGCGGCCAAGGACGCCAAGGACGACGAGGCCGACAAGGACAAGGACGCGTCGGCGACCCCGTCGCCGTCCGCCTCCGCCTCGACGACCGCGCCCGCCTCCGGCGACGAGGAAGACTCCTCGGGCGACGGCTCTTCCTCGGATTCAGGTTCCGAGGACAAGCCCGAGCCCGCGCCGTCCGCCTCGACGAGCAAGCCGGCCGGGTCGGAGGGCGGGGCGTCCACCCCGGCGCCCTCTGCCTCGCAGAGCGGCGGCAACCTCCTGGACGACATCGGCAACGCGCTCGAGGACATCTTCACGCCCGGCGAGAAGGAGTCCGCGACCCCCACCGCGGAGCCGTCCGCCACGGCCACCCCCTCGGCATCGAAGGGCGTCGACGACGCGGTCAAGGACGTCGAGGACACCGTCAAGGACACGAAGGGCAAGGCCGAGGACACGGTCAAGGACGTGACCGACAAGGCGTCCGAGGCGGCGGAGGACGCCGCGGAGAAGGCGAAGGACGCGGCGGACGAGGCCACCGCCTCGCCGTCCCCGAGCCCGTCCGCGGGCTCCACGACGGACCCGGACGACTGCCCGGCCGCCACGGACGACGAGGGTGGCGTCGAGCAGGGCATCCCGGCCCTGGCCGACGACCCCTGGATGCTGGAGGCCAGCTCCCTGACGCTCAAGGGGGCCGACTACCAGGGCGTCGTCAAGGTGAAGACCGCCAACGGCTCGGTCAAGGAGGTCCTGAAGTACGTGATCTCCGACGGCACCGACATCGGCGACCTGCACCAGACCGTCGACGACAAGGACGCCGGGGTGAAGTACCACGTCCAGGCGGGCAACGGCACGACGTCCACCATCAAGGACGGCAAGACGACGATGTACACGGAGAGCATCTCCGGCAACCTGCTCGGGCTGATCCCGATCACGTTCGACCCGAAGAACCCGCCTCCGCTGAACATCCCGCTGATCTACTTCACGAAGGTGAAGGTCGTCCAGGCCGCCCAGTTCGGCGGAACGCTGACGGTCCCCGGAATGAAGCAGTACAACACGCCGCTCGGCTAGTCCGCCAGGGACCGGTTCGGGCACTGAACAGGGTCACGCCCCGGTTCTTCCGCTGACGCGGGAGCCGGGGCGTTGCCTTGATCGGCGCTCACAGCGCTCCTCCACGAGTCGGATCGCGTCACCACAAGTACTCCGTCACCACCTGTTTAGATTCTTCACGCAGACTCCATAAGGTGCTTCGTGTCGTGCACATGACCATGCGCGGCACGGGGGCGTCACAGAGGGAACCACGACCGGTGTTGCGGCCATCGGCGACTGCGTACGCAAGCCCCCGCCGACCTTCCGGCTGAACATCAACAGTCACAGTGGCCACTTCTTCAAGGAAGGGGACCCGTTCTGGGCGCCTGGCGGTGGAGCGGAACTGCTCGGCAGAGAGATGTTTGAGGCGGCCGGAGTGGGGTTCTGATGGACGGTCTCTTCGATGGCCTGGACCGGCTAGGCCTGGACGATCACGTGCGTCGCTGGTCGGCGCCGCAGATCGCGGGCGCCGATGGCGAGGTGAACCAGTGGCTGCTCGCGGCCCAGATGTTCGCCGCACGGCTTCAGCAGGATCCGTCGGAGATGCCCACCGAGCGGTGGCGTGCGGTCGGAGCGGCGTGGTCGGCCCTGATGGCGGCTGCCGAGCGGTCGACCGGTCCACAGAGCGGCGAATGGCTGATGCGTGACTTGTGGCTCAGGGCCTGGCTGTTGACGAACGTGGGACCGCGCCCGGACGTGCCCATGCTCGATCCGCGGCCGTTGCTCGGCCGGGCCCTGGACGCTCTGCCCATGAGCCGTGAGGAAGCCGCCGGACTCGCCCCGCGCTGGAAGGAGTTGGAGCGGGAGCAGATGCTGTCTCTCCGGACGGCCAAGCGGCTGCTGGCGGTCATGCGTGCCGTGGCGCCCCATGCCGGGGATCATCCCCGGCGGGCCGAGCACGAGGCCTGGCAGCAACTGGCCGGCGACCTGCCGTAGCTCTCACGGCACCGCAACGCCGAAGGCGCCCTCTGTTGAGCCAGGGGGCGCCTTCGGCGGCGTACGGGAGCGGTACCGGTACGGATATGACTACGGGTACCGGAGCGGGTCAGCCGCCCAAGTGGTGTACCCGGACCATGTTCGTGGTGCCCGGGACGCCGGGGGGTGAGCCCGCGGTCATCACGACGACGTCGCCCTCGGTGAAGCGGTTGAGCTTGCGCAGTTCGTTGTCGACCAGGTCGACCATCTCGTCGGTGCTGTCCACGAACGGCACGACGTAGGACTCGACGCCCCAGCTCAGCGCGAGCTGGTTGCGGGTGCTCTCCTCCGTGGTGAAGGCCACGATGGGCTGCTCCGCGCGGTAGCGGGAGAGTCGGCGGGCCGTGTCACCGGACTTGGTGAAGGCCACCAGGCCCTTGCCGCCCAGGAAGTCCGCGATCTCGCACGCGGCACGGGCCACCGAGCCACCCTGCGTACGCGGCTTCTTGCCCGGCACGAGCGGCTGCAGGCCCTTGGAGAGCAGCTCCTCCTCGGCCGCGACGACGATCTTCGACATCGTCTTCACGGTCTCGATCGGGTACGCGCCGACGCTCGACTCGGCGGACAGCATGACCGCGTCCGCGCCGTCCAGGATCGCGTTGGCCACGTCGGACGCCTCGGCGCGCGTGGGGCGGGAGTTGGTGATCATCGACTCCATCATCTGGGTCGCGACGATCACCGGCTTGGCGTTGCGCCGGCACAGCTCCACGAGGCGCTTCTGCACCATCGGGACCCGCTCCAGCGGATACTCGACGGCCAGGTCGCCACGGGCCACCATGACACCGTCGAAGGCCGCCACGACGGCCTCCATGTTCTCCACCGCCTGGGGCTTCTCCACCTTGGCGATGACGGGGACCCGGCGGCCCTCCTCGTCCATGATCTTGTGGACGTCGTTCACGTCGTGGGCGTCGCGCACGAAGGACAGCGCGACCAGGTCGCAGCCCATCTGGAGGGCGAAGCGCAGGTCGTCGATGTCCTTCTCGGACAGCGCCGGCACGTTCACGGCGGCACCGGGCAGGTTGATGCCCTTGTGGTCCGAGATGACACCGCCCTCGATGACCATCGTCTTCACGTTCGAGCCCTCGACCTCGACGACCCGCAGCTCGACGTTGCCGTCGTTGATCAGGACCTGGTCGCCCTTGGAGACGTCGTTCGGCAGGCCCTTGTACGTGGTACCGCAGATCGACTTGTCGCCCGGGACGTCGTCGGTCGTGATGGTGAACTCGTCACCGCGCTCCAGCTCCACGGGGCCCTCGGCGAAGGTCTCCAGCCGGATCTTGGGGCCCTGCAGGTCGGCGAGGACGCCGATGGCGCGGCCCGTCTCCTGGGCGGCGGCCCGGACACGGTCGTACCGGCCCTGGTGCTCGGCGTGCGAGCCGTGGCTGAAGTTGAAACGGGCCACGCTCATGCCGGCCTCGATCAGCGAGACGAGCTGTTCGTGGGAGTCGACGGCGGGGCCCAGTGTGCAGACGATTTTGGAACGGCGCATGGGAGCGATCCTATCGGTTTGTTTCGCTTCGGAATATTCCGTCTGGCGGAAGATACAAATGGGCGGGTGTGCGCTCAGGCGTGGGCCCGTCGGCCTTTCCTGGGCGTTTCCCAGCTGCTTCCGGCCCGGCCGCGCGTCGGCCGCGAACCGGTCGCGCTCCGGCTGCTTTCCCGCCGCTCGACGGTCGCTTTCCGGCGGTTCGGCGGCCCGGCGACGTTTTTCAGGTGTTCCCGTTCGGGGGCTTCTCGTCCGAGGTGTTCCCGTCCGAGGTGTTCCCGCTTCCCACGAGCGCGTACGTCTGGTCGGCGATCTCCAGTTCCTCGTCGGTCGGTACGACGGCCACCGCGACCCTCGCCCCCTCGGGCGAGATCAGCCGCGCCTCGGCGGACCGTACGGCGTTCCGTCCGTCGTCCACGGCCAGGCCCAGCGAGTCCAGGCCCGCGATCGCGGCCTCGCGCACCGGGGCGGCGTTCTCCCCGACCCCGGCCGTGAAGACGACCGCGTCGACGTGGCCCAGTACCGCGTAGTACGCGCCGATGTACTTCCTCAGCCGGTGTATGTAGATGTCGAAGGCGAGCCGGGCCCGCGCCCCGTCCGCGGCGGTCTCGGAGCCCTCCGGGGCCGCCTCGCCCTCGTCGATGCGGCGGCGGATCTCCCGCATGTCGTTGTCGCCGCACAGCCCGACCAGACCGCTCCTGCTGTTGAGCAGGGTGTCGATCTCGTCCGTGGACATGTTGCCCACGCGCCTCAGATGGAAGACGACCGCGGGGTCCACGTCTCCGGACCGCGTACCCATCACGAGCCCCTCCAAAGGCGTCAGCCCCATGGAGGTGTCCACGCACCGGCCCTTCTCGACCGCCGAGGCCGACGCGCCGTTGCCCAGGTGCAGCACGATGACGTTCACGTCCTCGGGGGCCCGGCCGAGGAGGCGGGCGGTCTCGCGGGACACGTACGCGTGCGAGGTGCCGTGGAAGCCGTACCGGCGGATGCGGTGCTTGTCGGCGGTCTCCACGTCGATCGCGTAGCGGGCCGCGGACTCCGGCATCGTCGTGTGGAACGCGGTGTCGAAGACGGCGACCTGCGGCAGGTCCGGGCGCAGCGCCCGGGCGGTACGGATCCCGGTGAGGTTGGCCGGGTTGTGCAGCGGCGCGACCGGGATGAGCCGCTCGATCTCGGCGAGGACGGCGTCGTCGACGACGGTCGGCCGGGTGAAGAGCTGCCCGCCGTGCACGACCCGGTGGCCGATCGCGGCCAGCTCGGGGGAGTCGAGGCCGAGCCCGTCCCGGGAGAGCTCCTGGGCGACGGCCTTCAGCGCGGCGTCGTGGTCGGCGATCGGTCCGGTGGTCTCGCGGGCCGCGCCGCCGGAGGCCAGCGGGGTGTGCTTGAGCCGGGAGGTCTCCTCGCCGATCCGCTCGACGAGGCCCACGGCCAGCCGGCTGCCGTCGCTCATGTCGAGCAGCTGGTACTTCACCGACGAGGAGCCGGAGTTGAGGACGAGGACGCGGGTGGCGGTCACTGGGTGGGAGCCTTCGGGGTCGGGGCGGCAGGGGCGGCAGGGGTGGAAGGGACGGAAGGGGAGGCCGGATCCGGCGTCGAGTCCGGCGTCGAGGCCGAGTCCGGAGTCGCGGGCCGTGCCTGGTCCGGGCCCTGGCCCTGGTCGGGGCTCTGGTTCTGGCTCTGGGCCTGTATCGCGGTGATGGCGACCGTGTTCACGATGTCCCCGACGAGCGCGCCCCGCGACAGGTCGTTGACCGGCTTGCGCAGGCCCTGGAGGACTGGGCCGACGGCGATCGCGCCGGCCGAGCGCTGCACGGCCTTGTACGTGTTGTTGCCGGTGTTGAGGTCCGGGAAGATCAGCACGGACGCCTGCCCGGCGACCGCCGACTGGGGCAGCTTGGTCGCCGCGACGGACGGCTCCACGGCCGCGTCGTACTGGATCGGCCCCTCGACGCTCAGATCGGGGCGCCGGGAGCGGACCAGCTCGGTGGCGGTGCGCACCTTGTCGACGTCCGCGCCCGAACCGGACGTGCCGGTCGAGTACGAGAGCATCGCGATCCGCGGTGCCACCCCGAACTGCCCGGCGGTGGCGGCCGACTGGATGGCGATGTCGGCCAGCTGCTCGGCGTCCGGGTCGGGGTTGACCGCGCAGTCGCCGTACACGAGGACCTTGTCGGCCAGGCACATGAAGAAGACCGAGGAGACGATGGCCGCGCCCGGCTTGGTCTTGATGATCTCGAACGCGGGACGGATGGTGGCCGCGGTGGAGTGCACCGAGCCGGAGACCATGCCGTCGGCGAGGCCCTCCTGGACCATCAGCGTGCCGAAGTAGTTCACGTCCGAGACCACGTCGTGGGCCAGTTCGACCGACACGCCCCGGTGCGCGCGGAGTTCGGCGTACTTCTCGGCGAACCGGTCGCGCAGCTCGGAGGTCTGAGGGTCGATCAGCTGGGCGGCGCCGAGGTCGATGCCGAGGTCGGCGGCCTTCTTGCGGATCTGCTCGACGGGGCCCAGCAGGGTGAGGTCGCAGACACCGCGGCGCAGCAGCACCTCGGCCGCGTGCAGGACGCGGGCCTCGGTGCCCTCGGGCAGCACGACGCGCCGCTTGTCGGAGCGGGCCTGCTCCAGGAGCTTGTGCTCGAACATCATCGGCGTGACGCGGCCGCTGCTGGGCGCGGAGACGCGTTTGAGCAGGTCGCCGGTGTCCACGTACCGCTCGAAGAGGCCGAGGGCGGTCTCCGCCTTGCGGGGCGTGGCCGCGTTCAGCTTGCCCTCCATGGCGAAGAGTTCGGACGCCGTGAGGAAGGAGCCCGCCTCGACCGCGACCACCGGGGTGCCGGGGGCGAGGCGGGCGGCCAGGGTGAGGACGAGGTCGCTGGGGCGCTCGTTCAGGGTGAGCAGGACGCCCGCGATGGGCGGGGTGCCGGCGCTGTGCGCGGCGAGGGCGCCCACCACGAGGTCGGCGCGGTCGCCCGGGGTCACGACCATGCAGCCCGGGGTCAGCGCGCCCAGGAAGTTCGGCAGCATGGCGCCGCCGAAGACGAAGTTCAGCGCGTCGCGCGCGAGCCCCGCGTCGTCGCCGAGCAGCACCTTGCCGCCGAGGGCGTGGGTGATCTGGGCGACGGTCGGCGCGGAGAGCGCGGGCTCGTCCGGCAGGACGTGGCAGGGCACGGGGAGGCGGTCGTCGAGCATCTCGTGGAGGTCCGCGCGGTCGGCGGGCGCGACCCGGTTCACCACCATCGCGAGGACGTCGCAGCCCAGTCCGTCGTAGGCGCGGAACGCGTTGCGGGTCTCCGCGAGGACCGACTCGGCCGTCTGTTTGCGGCCGCCGACCACGGGGATCACGGACGCGCCGAACTCGTTCGCCAGGCGGGCGTTGAGCGCCAGTTCGTCCGGGAACTGGGTGTCGGCGTAGTCCGTGCCGAGGACGAGGACGACGTCGTACTCGCGGGCCACCCGGTGGAAGCGGTCGACGAGCCGGGAGACCAGCTCGTCGGTGCCCTGCTCGGCCTGGAGCGCGGACGCCTCGTGGTAGTCCATGCCGTAGACCGTCGCCGGGTCCTGGGCCAGGCGGTAGCGGGCGCGCAGCAGCTCGAAGAGCCGGTCGGGCCCGTCGTGGACGAGGGGCCGGAACACCCCCACCCGGTCCACCTGGCGGGTCAGGAGCTCCATGACTCCCAGCTCGATGACCTGGCGGCCGTCACCTCGGTCGATCCCGGTCACGTACACGCTGCGCGTCACGCATGCTCTCCGTTTCGTCCGGTACGGGAAAAGTCTGTGCGGCCAGGATCTGTCAGGAACTGTGGGGACCGAACGTGGCCGGTGTTGTCGGCTGAGTCCTCTTGACAATACCTCCGGGCATGGTTAAGGCGCCCGTCAGGCCGGGGGCGGGCGGGTGCTTCGGGGAGGGGCGAGCGGGGTCCGCCGGGGGCGCGTGGGCGGGGCGAGGGGGCGCGCGGGGCGCTGACAGCGGCCCATTGCCGCCCGTGAAACAATCGGACTGGCTCTCGCGCCACAGGAGACACAGGCCAACAGCGAGCAGGAGACACAGCACGATGCGTATCGGAGTCCTCACCGCAGGCGGCGACTGTCCCGGACTGAACGCCGTGATCCGGTCGGTCGTGCACCGGGCCGTCACCAATTACGACGCCGAGGTCATCGGCTTCGAGGACGGTTACGCGGGTCTGCTCGAAGGCCGCTACCGCAACCTCGACCTGGACGCCGTGAGCGGCATCCTGGCCCGCGGCGGCACCATTCTCGGCTCCTCCCGCCTCCAGCGCGACCGGCTGCGCGAGGCGTGCGAGAACGCGCAGGACATGGCGCGCGAGTTCGGCATCGACGTCCTGATCCCGATCGGCGGCGAGGGCACGCTCACCGCGGCGCGGATGCTGTCGGACGCGGGCCTGCCGGTGGTCGGGGTCCCCAAGACGATCGACAACGACATCTCGTCGACGGACCGCACCTTCGGGTTCGACACGGCGGTCGGGGTCGCCACGGAGGCGATGGACCGCCTCAAGACGACCGCGGAGTCCCATCAGCGGGTGATGGTCGTCGAGGTCATGGGCCGGCACGCCGGCTGGATCGCCCTGGAGTCCGGCATGGCCGCCGGCGCCCACGGCATCTGCCTGCCCGAGCGGGCCTTCGACCCGGCCGACCTGGTGAAGATGGTCGAGGAGCGCTTCGCCCGCGGCAAGAAGTTCGCGGTCGTGTGCGTGGCCGAGGGCGCGCACCCCGCCGTGGGCAGCATGGACTACGGCCACGGCGACATCGACCAGTTCGGCCACGAGCGTTTCCAGGGCATCGGGACGGCGCTGGCGTACGAGCTGGAGCGCCGCCTGGGCAAGGAGGCCAAGCCGGTCATCCTCGGCCACATCCAGCGGGGCGGCACGCCGACCGCGTACGACCGGGTGCTGGCGACGCGCTTCGGCTGGCACGCGGTGGAGGCCGCGCACCAGGGCGAATTCGGCCGGATGACGGCGCTGCGCGGCACGGACGTGGTGATGGTGCCGCTGGCCGAGGCGGTCACGGAACTGAAGACGGTCCCGAAGGACCGGATGGACGAGGCGGAGTCGGTCTTCTAGGGCCGCCCGGGTCCTGGGCTCCCGCCGGAGCCCAGGGCTGTCGGAGCCCAGGACCGCTGGAGCCGGGCTCCGGCGGCGCTGAGCCCCTGAGCCCCTGGGGTCAGGAGTCCTGGTCCCTCATCGAGAGGTGGCGCATGCCCCTGACGGCGGAGTCGACGCCGTCACCTCGCAGGTCGGCGGAGCCGCCCTCGCCGTCGTGGGAGCTCCACCCGTTCATGTTCAGGGCCATCTGCCCCATCCTGCTGGCGACTTCGTCCGCCGGATCGGCGTCCTTCACCGCCAGGTGCCCCAAACGACTGGTGATGTCGTCGACGGGGCCCTGCGGCTGGAACGTGGTGAACTTGCCCTCGATGACGTCGTCGCTGCCGCTGGGGACGTGCCAGACCATGGCCGTGGAGCCGTGCACGGTGGTCTGCAGGATGTTCGCGATGTTCTGGGCGGGTGAGGCGTGGGAGTCCACCGGGCGGCGCCCGGCGTTGCAGACCACCAGCCGTACCTCTCTGCCACCGCCGGGGCGGAAACCGGCTTGGCGGACATGGTTCGCCGCCGCGGTGCCGTCGCCGATCTCCGAGCCGTGCCCGATGATCCAGAGGACCTCGCCGGGTTTGACGTTCTTCGGGTCGGTGCTCAGGCCATGGCGTTGCTTGAGGTTCTCCGCGAGGGTCTGGGACTCCCTGGCGCCGGTCGCGATGTAGGCGCTGGCACGCTGGACCGGCACCGCCGCCATGGACGCCACGGCGGCGGCGTTGCCCGCGGAGCGCTGCACGGACCGCAGGGCGCCTGCCGAGGGGTGCCCGGCCGACAGCAGGGCCGCCGCGCGGCTCGCCGGATTCGGCCGTCGGGCCCCGCGGTGCGCGTGCCCCGCCTTGTTGCTCGCTTCGGGGGCTTGCGACCGGTCCTGTCCGTACATCACGTCTCTCTTCGTCCCGGCACGGGCGGGTGCCGGGCGCTTCTCGTCCTCCGGTGCCCTCTCAGCTGGATCCGCTGAACCCGGGTGATCACACTCTTCCTCCGGGCCGATTGTGGGGCCGGTGTCAACGGACGGGGAGAGGTGCCGGGGAAAACCTTCGGGCAGAACTCGCTGCCCGTTCGGCCCGGTCCGGTCTGGTTAGGTCCGGTCTGGTTCGGTTCGGTCCTGTGCCGCGGGGGATCAGCGCTCCATCATGCGCATCCCGGACGCGTTGTGGGTGTCGCCGGCGGCCGGAGGGAGGGCGGTGAGCTGCGCGAGCTGCTCGTCGGTGAGGTGTACGGCGTCGGCGGCGGCGTTCTCCTCGACGCGGGACACGCGCTTGGTGCCGGGGATGGGCGCGATGTCGTCGCCCTGGGCCAGCAGCCAGGCGAGGGCGACCTGGGCCGGGGTCGCGTCGACCTGGGCGGCGACGGCGGCGACCTCGTCGGCCAGGCGGAGGTTGTGCTGGAAGTTCTCCTCGGTGAACCGGGGGTTCTTCGTACGGAAGTCGGTGGCGTCAAACTGGTCGGTCGAGCGGATCGTGCCGGTCAGGAAACCGCGTCCGAGTGGTGAGAAGGGGACGAAGCCGATGTTCAGCTCGCGCAGCACCGGCAGGACACGCGCCTCGGGGTCACGGGTGAACAGCGAGTACTCGGACTGGACGGCGGTGACCGGGTGGACGGCGTGGGCGCGGCGGATGGTGTCGGGCCCCGCCTCGGAGAGGCCGATGTACCGGATCTTGCCCTCGGCGACCAGCTCGGCCAGCGCGCCGACGGTGTCCTCGATCGGGGTGCCGGGGTCGACGCGGTGCTGGTAGTAGAGGTCGATGCGGTCGGTGTCCAGGCGCCTCAGGGAGCCCTCGACCGCGGCGCGGACGCTTGCCGGGCTGCTGTCGGTGCCGCCCTCGCGGCCGGCGTGGGAGATGAGCCCGAACTTGGTCGCCAGCACGACCTGGTCCCGGCGGCCCTTCAGGGCGCGGCCGACGAGTTCCTCGTTGGTGTACGGGCCGTAGACCTCGGCGGTGTCGACGAAGGTGACGCCCAGTTCCAGGGCGCGGTGGATGGTACGGACGGACTCGGCCTCGTCCGTTCCGGCGCCGGTGTAGCCGTGGGACATGCCCATCGCGCCCAGGCCGATACGGGATACGTCCAGGTCACGCAGGTCGATGTGCTTCACCGTTGCTTCTCTCCTTCGCTCTTCACCCGGTCGGACGGCGCTCGCGCCAGTGGTTCCCCGGCCGTCTTCTGTCGTCCTCTGCTCCGGCCGCCCAGATTATCCGGGGTGGTGCGCGGTGCGGACGTGACGAAACGAGGGGGAGCACGGGCGCGACGCCGTACCGGAGGGGTGAACGCGTTCTTGAGATGCCCTGGTGAGCCGACCGGGCTTGGCTAGGCCCGGTCGGTGTGCAGGAACTGCAGGTGGGCGGTGACGTCGTCGAGGGTGCGGCGGGTCGGTTGTCCCGAGAGGCCGGGCGTGCCTATGTCCAGGGAGCCCAGGAGCTGTTCGTCCGGGCGGGCGCCCAGCAGGAGCCGGCTGCCCGGACTCCGGCACAGCCGGCCCGTACGCCAGATGCTGCCGAAGCCGCGGGCGTGCAGGAGCAGCATCAGGCCGTAGGCGACGTTGCTCGCCGAGGCGAGCTGCTCCCACTCCGGCACCCGGTGTTCCGCGGCGGGCGAGAAGACGAGCACCGCCTTCAGGGGGGCTCGCAGGAACTTCTTCTCGACCAGATCCCGTTCCTCGGGCTCCGCCTCGGCGGCGAGGCAGGCGCCGACCCGCTCCAGATCGGCGCCCCTCAGCAGGACCCAGCGCCAGGGGCGCAGTCTGCCGTGGTCGGGGGCCGCGGCCGCTCCCTTCAACAGGTAGGCGAACTCCTGGTCCGAGGGGGCCGGATCGGAGAGCGAGTGGATGCTACGGCGCGTCAGGATGGCCGTCATGACGTCCAAGACAAGTACTCCTCAGCGCAGAGGGTGAACGGAGGCCGGGTCGGTGCAGCCCACGTGCAGCCGACGTAGGGGAGAACGCGGTTCGGAGGAGGGGCGCGTACGGGTGCGAGGGCGTACCGAGCGGTGACGCCGCCCTGGTGGATGGTGGAGCAGGCCCCCACGGGCTTCGGGCACCGCCCGCTCGTGCGGGCGACGGACCCGTCACAGGCTCTTGAGGAGCACCAACTCGCCCTTGCCGATGGGCAGCAGGACTCCGGAGAAGTCCTCCGACGCCTCGACCAGCCGGTTGAAGTCCGTCAACTGGTGCGCGTGGGAGACGGCGTTGTCGACCACGAGCAGACAGCCGTCCGCGAGGATCCGCCGCAGCGAGTCCCACCAGCCGACGTATTCCCCGCGGTTGCTGTCCAGGAAGACGAAGTCGTACTCGCCGGCGTCGCGTGAGCCGAGGAAGGGTCCCGCGTCGCCGGTGATCTGCCGGATCCGGGACCGGAGTCCGGCACGCCGGAAGTTCCGCTCGGCCATCCTCACCTTGTCGTCGGCCTGTTCGACGGTGGTGACCGAACCCTTCGGGCCCACGGCGTCGGCGAGCCACAAGGTCGAGTAGCCGTTGGACGTGCCGATCTCCAGAACGTTGCGTGCCTTGCAGGCCTGGACGAGCAGCGCGAGAAACGGGCCGGTGTCGGGCGTGATGTTCAGCATTTTGCGGCTGCGGTCGTCCGTGGACGAGTCGTTGGCCTCGCCGAATTCCTCCAGCTCGCGCAGTAATGCGGCGAGGCCGCGGTCCATGGTGTTTCCCCTCGTCGGCAAAAGGTCCGGTGTCACTTGGTCAGATTCTGGGCCGTGATGTAGAGGCCCAGGAGCACCAGCGCGGTACAGAGTACCGTGTGGAATTTCTCTTCGGGAATGCTGCGGCGGATCCTGTTTCCGATCGACATTCCCAGAAAGGCCGGGGCGAGGGACACCGCGGACATGGCGATGAGGTGCGCGTCCAGGAGGTCCTGAGTGCGCAGCGACCACGCCAGGGAAACCGTCGACAGCGTGAAGAGGATCCCCATGCTCTGAATCAGCTGATCCCGCAGCAGACCGATCGACTGAAGGTAGAAGACCCCCGGGACGGCCGACGATCCGGTCATTCCGGTGAGAAATCCGTTGATGGCCCCGAACAACGCGCCGACGGGGTGGTTCCACCATTTTCCGCTGATGTTCACCCGCAGTCGGAACAGGCCGAGAATTCCGTAGACGGCGAGCCCGGCGCCGAGCAGGGCGGACATCACGTCCGCCCTGAAGTAGCCCAGCGTCAGCGCGCCCGACAGCGTGAAAAGGGTGGCGGCCAGAAGGAAAGGCCACGTGAGACGGATGATTCTGCGACCGTGGCCGCCGCGCGCCGCCTGGAACACATTGGTCAGGAACGTCGGGATGATGATCAGAGCCTTGGCGGGCTCGATACCGATCGTTGCCGTGAGGATTCCGAGGACGACGGGCGGCAGCCCCAGGCCGGTCAGCCCCTTGAACAGCCCACCCACGAAGAACGTGAGGACGATCAGCGCGAAGGTGGTGAGCCGGAAGGAGAAGGGAGCGGCGTCGGTCACGGCCGGGCGGCGGCCCTCGGATGCTCCGCCGGGATACCGCGGTCCACGAAACAGCGCAGCGCCCGCACCACGTCGGCCTGTTCGTCCGTGGTCAGGACCTCCGGCTTCTCCGACGCGAAGTGGTCGGCGAGCTTGATGATCTCGGCCTTGCGGTCCTCGACGTACACGTCGGCGTCCGCCACGTGGGTCACCGTGCTGTCGGCGATCTTGCCCGCGAGTCCTTCGGCGGGCGGCACGAAGTTGATGTCGAACGTGCCTATCTGGAGGAGGACGTACCGCGAGGGCGTGCCGACGGGTGCTCCGTTGACGAACCGGTGCTTGTTCGTACGGGGCACCTGGAAGACCTCTCCGGGAAGGACGGTGAACACCTCACCGGCTTCGGGGAGTTCGATGGAGATCTGGCCCAGGGAGCAGTACACCATGTCCGACACTTCGTTGTGGAAGTGGTAGGGAACGGCTTCGTGGTCGAGGTTGAACACACTGACCCGTAGACCGTCCTGATAGTAGAACTCTTTCATTTCCATCGCTCAACTCCCTGTTTCGGTGATGGCCGGCCCCGAGCGGTCCGGGGCGGTGCTGCGGCGTGGCGGCTCGGCGGCGGTATCGGCCCAGTCGGCGGCCACCAGTTCGGCGGCCTTCACGAAGGCTCCGGCGTAGTTGTGTTCGTTCTGCCAGAACCTGACGGGAGAGCCGTACGACGACAGATGCGGCGACGGTCCGGAAACGCTCCCCACCCGCCTGGTCACCCGGTAATTTCCGTCCGGATCGAGGGCCAGTCCGCCGGTGACGTATCCGGATTCCTCGTGGCGCACGATCTCCCCCCGCCGCAGCAGGTTCCGCACCAGTGCCGAAGGGTGGCGTTCCAGGTCGAAATCCTGTGTCGTGGCGCGCACCGCGCAGTCGGCCCGCAGGCTGGCCCGCTCGCCGTCGCCGGTCTCGTACGCGATCACGAATCCGCCGTGTTCGTGCGCGCCGATCGCTGGTTCCGTGTACCCGTGTTTCACGGTGGTCAGGATTCCGGCGTCCATGAGCGCGATCAGTTTCTCCGCGTTCGCCGTCGGCATCGGCACCGCCGTCCGAATGAAGTGCGTATCGAAAAGGCGGTCGTACCGGGCTTTGTCGCCGGGTTCGAGTTCCCGGTAGAAGCCCATCCTGCGTGCCTTCAGGACGAGTGTGTAGAGGAGGTTTCCATGGCGTGAGTCATGGAGATCGCTCTCGAGTTTCTCCCTGGCCGACGAGTACCGGGGTCTTTCGACGTCGCGCCACCCCAGTGCCCCGTCGGTCGCTTCGCGCAGGTCCTTGTCCAGCAGCCGCAGGACGGGTTCGATCCGCAGCCGCCCCTGGTGCTCGCTCCGGATGCCGGCGACCGCTTCCGGGGTGAGATGGGACAGCTCACGGCGGGCGAGCGGGCCCCGGACGGGGGGAAAGAAGCCGGAGCGCGATCCGGCGACGATGTGCAGGGGCTCCGCTCCCCCTTCCCGCGGTGCCGGCCGGTAGGAGGCGACATGTCCGTCGGCCGTGTAGGTGAACTCGCCCTCGCCGCTCAGGGTCATGATGGCGTCGATGCCGCTCGGGCCCATCCCCTGGACGTAGACCCGTGGATGCGCGCCCGGTGTCCGCCGTGACCGGACACGCCCGGAGACGACGGACCGGAGCCTGTCCGGCGGATAGGGCGCCGGTACGTACCCCTCGTGCTCCGCGAGTACGTCCTTCCCCGTGGGCTGCCAGTGCCCGGTGCTCAGCAGTACCCGGTCGAGTCCGTCCAGGCTGAACTCGCGTCCGGTACCGAGGTCGCGGAGCGAGACGGAGAACCCGTCCTCGGTCGTCCGCCCGTCGAAGACCTCGTGCCCCACGTACTGCTGTACGTCGATCCCGTGGTCCCGGGCGATCTTGACGGCGTCCTGGAACCGGTGTTCCAGGTACAGGCCGAACAGGGCCCGTGGATAGAACTCGCCGTCCTCGGGCTTCCACGCTTCAGGATCGATCCCGGGGTGGGTCTCCAGGATGAGTTCCGGATGGTCGGCGACGAGCCACGGTTTGCTCTCGGTGAGCCAGTCGACGAAGTCGTTGCCATGGATTCCCATGGTGCCGGCCTCGTTGTTGCACCTGTGCCCGAGGTGGGCGTTGTCCTTGGCGTAGGGGTATCCGGGGCCGTTCACGATCCCCCGCTCCACGGTGGTGATCGTGCAGGACGAGCGGGAGGGCGGTGACGGGCAGCCTCGGACGGACAGTTCTCGGACCAGATGCCACAGCGCGCAGGTGCCGGCGAATCCGGTCCCGACGATGCAGTACCTGACAGTCCCTTCCGTGTTGGCTTTCAGCTCAGGACTCCAGACGGCTGAGGGCATGCCTGAGGCGTATGCCGGCTTGGCTCAGGATGGAGCTCGTGCGGCCGCAGTTGATCCGCACGAAGTGGTTGAACGCCTTGTCCTCCGCGAAGTGGTTGCCGCAGATCGTGGCGACCTTCGCCTCCTCCAGCAGGAACCGGTCCGCCGTGACGTAGCCGTGCTGCTGATAGGCGTGGGCGTAGCTCGACAGGTCGACGAAGAGGAAGTAGCCCCCCTGGGGAGAACCGACCCGTAGTGAGGGAACCGCCGCCAGCTCGCGCAGCATGGCCTGGAGGTTGTCCCGCGCGGTCTCGGCCCGCGCCGTCGCGACCTCGTCCATCTCCGGCTGGAGCGCGATGTGCGTCGCCACCTGGCCGTAGGTGGACGCGAACGACGTGAGGTTGACCTGTGCCCTGGCGGCGGCCTCGACGATGTCCGTCGGCCCGCACAGATAGCCGATCCGGTCCCCGTGCATGCCGTACGTCTTGCCGGGGCCGGTCACCGTCAGCGTCCACGGCCGCATGGGGACGGTACTTCCGTCGGGGAGCGGCGCCTCGATGGCGGCGAACGTCTTGGCGCGCTCGCCCAGGACGTGGGCCTCGTAGGGGCAGTCGAACAGGACGTGGACAGGGCTCTCGCCGTCGGCCTCGCGTCGCAGGTTGTGCCGGGCGACGACCTGGGCGAGCGCGGAGAGTTCCTCCGTCGAGTAGATCTTGCCCGTCGGGTTGATGCAGTCGCCGAGCACCACGATCTTGGTGCGGTCGGAGATCGCCTGTTCGAGGACCGGGGCCGTCAGCCCGTCCTCGGCCGTGACCAGGACCGTCTTCGGGACGGCCTCGTGCAGCAGCACCATGTCCGAGTAGTGCGGCCAGTTGGGCACCGGCACGACGACCTCGTCGCCCGGGTTCAGCAGGGCGTGGAACACCACGGAGATGGAGCCCTTCACGCCGCCGGGCGTCACCAGGATCTCGCTCTCCGGATCGTATGCGATCCCGTGCAGACGGCTCACGCGCGCCGCAATGGATTCCCGCAGGAAAGGAAATCCCTTGATGGGGGCGAACGCATGGATCACATCGGGTTTCGTCCGGATGAAATCGATGACGCCGAGGTCGATCCGCGGATCGGCGGGTGTGTCCAGAGCGCCGATGCTGAGGTCGATCACCTGGTCCTCCGCGGCGAGCCCGCTGTTCAGCGCTACGAGCTTGGCCGCGGTTCCGTGTGTCGCCGACTCTGGAATGTTGAGAACGGCGCTTGAGATTCCTCGGTTTTTCTGCACAGCCGTGTGAACTACCTCTCTGGAACTACGGAGTCAGTTGGTGACGGCCTTGTGCATCGCGTTCCACATCTGCAATTGGACGTCCAGGGTCTCCGTCGCGGCGGCGGCGATGGCCGCCACGTCCGCCTCGCTGTGGCAATTGTTCACCACGCACTGTTTGGCGTCCGCCGCGTGACGCTCCTCGACCCCCGCGTCGCCCACGTGGACATTGAAGTAGACCTCGACGTCGTGCACGAACTTGTCCTGCGGGATGGTCTTGTTGGTGTTGCGGAACGCCGTACGGCAGATCTTGAGCATCCGGTCGGCGTGGGACTCCAGGGCCATCGCGACGCCCAGCATGCTGTGGTAGTCGGTGACCAGCAGTTCCAGCGTGCGCCGGCGGTACTCCAAGGTCTCCGGGATGACGAGCGCGCTGTTCCGTGCCTCCTTGACCAGCATCGGAGCCACGCCGAACTCGGCCTGGCCGTGCAGGTTGTGCGTGTTCTCCATCAGTACCTCGTGGCAGTGCGCCGCGTTCCCGTCGCCGGTCTCCTCGTTGAGGATGTGCGAGAACAGGACCAGGGTGTCCATGTCGTCGTGGGCCGCGGCCTGGGCGCACACATGGGCGATGCCCTTCACGGTTCCCTCGGTGCGGTGGTAGAAGTTCGCCCGATGGAATGCGAAGGATTCACCGGTCCAGGGTGTTTCCTCAAGGAGTTTGAAGTACTCGTTCTCGTAGACCGGGTGCCTGTCCAGACCGTCGATGAGTGACGTGACCGAGTCGTGGATGGTGGTGCTGGGAAACGTTGTCATTCTGGTGTCCGCTCCTGTTTTTGGGCGCGATCGACTGATGTGAGGACTTTGCCGAACATGGGGCAGGGGTCGTACCGGATCAAGGCGGAGACGGGGCTGCGAGGAAGGTAATCACAGCCGTCCGCTTCATGATGAAACGAGATGGCTGGGATGTTCATTCTTCGGCTCGCGGAATTCTCCGCCGATCTCTCGACCATCGTGTCTGAACGCTCTTTGGCTCCACAGGGCGGAAACTGGCCATTGCCCGGGAAAAGCTCGGCTGAGCAAGCGCTCAGTGAGTTCCGCGGGCAGGTCGGGGCGGCTGGCCTGTGTGAACGGATGCGGCGACCATGTATCAACGAGGTAAATCAGGACAGTGGCCGCAGGGGAAATCAGGACAGCGGTCGGAGAGCGCATACGAAGCGGGGAACTCGGCCCGGTCGGGAAGGTGTCCTCGGTGAGGGCGGCCGCGCGGGGGCGGCACCGTGTCTCAGCTCGGGGTTTCGCCGTGGCGGCGGCCGGCGGTCCGGGCCGGTGCGGGCTCGAGGGGCCGAGCGGAACCCGGTCGTCCTGATCGCGCTCTTGTGGTCGATGTTCGGGCGGTCTTGCGGAAACCGGCACTCCGGAAACGCGAGGGGGAGCGCGGCCGGCACGACCTCGTGCCCTGCCTGCGTGCCTGAGTGCCTGCTTGCGGGCCCCGTCCGTGGGCCGAACCCGCGGGCTCTGCCTGCGGGTTCGGCCCACGGGTTCTCACGGGTTCGCCGAAGCCGAGGGCGGAGCAGGCTCCGCAGCGTGCGCCGCCAGGAGCTTCAGCTTCTCGGCGCTCTCGCTGCCCTCGTCCGCGTAATAGAGGACCAGGAGCACGTCCTCGACCGGGAGCTTGTCGCGGTTGAGCCGGAGCCGGCCCACCACCGGGTGATGCACCGTCGCCGTGCCGCCGTCGAGCGTACGGACGTCGTGGCGTGCCCACAGTTGCCGGAAGCGCGCGCTGGCCAGGGAGAGTTCGCCGACGAGTTCGACGAACCGGGGGTCGTCGACGTCCTGGTCCGTCGACTTTCGGAAAGCGGCGACAAAACCCGAGACCGCTGATTCCCAGTTCTCGTGGAACGCACGTTCCTCCGGATCGAGGAGGAGTGAGCGAAGCCGGTTCTCGCCCGGCCGCAGCCGAGGTGAGAACGCGACGGCGAGGGGATTGGAGGCCAGCACGTCGAACGCGCGCCCTTCGACGAAGGCGGGCACATCGATCGTCGCGAGCAGGTGCCGGAGCCGCTGCGGGACCGGCTCCGGCCGCCATTTCCGTACGGGGCGGGGGCGGGGCGCCGCCAGTCCCAGGAGGTGGTCCAACTCCACCTCGTCCAACTGGAGAACACGGGCGAGGGATTCCAGGACCTGCGGTGACGGATGTGTGTCCCGGCCGCGTTCGAGGCGTAGGTAGTAGTCGGCACTGATGCCGGCCAGGAGGGCCACCTCTTCGCGGCGCAGCCCCGGCACGCGCCGATTGGTTCCCGCGGGGATTCCCGCCTGTTCGGGGGTGACGAGTTCACGCCGGGCGCGCAGGTATTCACCGAGGAGTTTCTCATTCCCGTTTCCCGCCATTCGCACATGCTACAGCGGGACCGAGAGGGGGAGGGGGGTCCTGCTGGACCCCTGGTTCAAGGGGGTCCTTCCCGGGAGTGCGGAATGCGGTGAGGCTGGGATCCGTAAAGACCACCACGGCGCCGGCGCCGTTCCGTAAGGAGTCGTCATGGACCTCACCGCACGTACCGTATTCATCGCCGGAGGAACTTCCGGTATCGGTCTCGAACTCGGCAGGCGATTCGCGGCAGCGGGGTCCGCCGTGATCCTCGGTGGCCGGCGCGGCGACGTGCTCGCGGGCCTCGCGGGCGAGGGGTTCGGCGTCGTCGAGATCGACGTGACCGACGCCGGCGGTGTCCGGCGGGCGAGCGAGGAGGTGCTGGCCCGCTACCCGGGGCTCGACACGCTCGTGACCATGTCCGGTGTCATGCTCACCGAGGATCTGCGCGACCCCGGGCACTTCGAGGCCGCGGAGCGGACGGTCGACACCAACCTGCTCGGCACGATCCGGGTCATCGACGCCTTCACGGGGCATCTCGTGTCCCGCGGCGGCGGAGCGATCGTCACGGTCACGTCGGGCATCGCGTTCCTGCCCTTCCCCCTCATGGCGACCTACGCCGCCTCGAAGGCGGGCGTCCACGCGTATTCGGAGGCGCTTCGCGCCCAACTGGCCGGTACGGGTGTGGAGGTGACCGAGCTGGTGCCGCCGGCCGTCGCGACGACTCCCGAGATCGCGGAGGCCAATCCCCGCGCCCTGGGGCTGACCGAGTTCGCCGACGAGGTGATGGACCTCCTCGGCACGAACCCGACACCCCACGAGATCCTGGTCGAGCGGGTCCTCACCCACCGGTGGGCCGAACGGAACGGCACGTACGCGGAACTCGTCGCCCAGCGCTCCCAGCCCCTCGCGACGCTGCCCGGCCGGAGTTAGGGGCTTGGGGGTCAACCGGATTGCCGGTTCGCAGGTTACTGGGTGAGCGCCGCGACCATGGCCGCGCGGGCCTTCTTGACGGCGGACTCCACCTCCGAGGGATCCACTTCACGAATTCCGGTGGCGATCTTTGCGAAATCGGCGACGTTGCCGTGGCCTATTCCGATGTTGTGATGTGTCTTGTCCTGGTACACCTCGTCAACCTGCTCCTTCGTCTTGAAGTTGACGCCGGCCCCGACCCGGTGGCCCTCCTGGTTCACGACCGCAGATTTCGGATCTCCGATGACGCCCGCCTTCTGGTTGGGTGCTCCATAGGTCTTGAAGAACCTCCAGTAGGCGTCTGCCGGTATGGTGAATTCGAGGATCCGCTCGTTCTCCTGATCCGCCGAATTAGCGTTGTTGAAATTGGCGGTGTGAGTGAGCGAGGAGGTGAAGTACTTGTGGTAGGCGGGATCCTCGTTGTGTTTCATGGAGCTTTTTATTCCGGCTTCGGGCTTGGCCCCCAGGAATTTGGCGGCCTCCCTGGCGGCCATCTTGCGATACAGGCGTAGCGGTTCGCCGGACGGGGTTTTGATGGGCTGGGACTCGGAGCGGTACGAGCCCGCTTTTTCCACGGCAGGCTTCCAGTAATTTTTTTCCATACCCTCCCTGATTCTTGGAGTTCCGAGGAATTTAAGAACGTGTTCCTCCTGTGCGCCTGCGAAATCCCAGTAGTCATCCTTGAAGCTTTTATACCTTCCGCGCTCGTGTACGAATTCAGTGAACTTTTTGATCAAGCCCTTGGCGGCGGCCTCGTCGACCTTCAAGGCCGGCTGCCCCTCCGACGTGGAGTCGTCCTCGGCGCGCTGTACGGGCACGGGCGCGGGCCGGCCAGCGTCGTGCGCGTGTCGCGCGGGCGCCAGTGCGCGCTGCACGGCGGCGTTGCCCGCGGCGTGTTGCAGGGCCGCGACCGACGTCGGGGTCAGAAGTCGCCGGCCGCCGGGGACGGGTGGGGCCTGCTGGCGTCCGACTGCCGCCGGAGCGCGCCGAGTTGAGTCGGCCGACTCCACTTGCTTCCCGCGTGCCTGCATGATCTCTCTCTCACCCGTTCGGACCGAAGCTCTCCCAGGGAATTATGGTTGCCCGCCCGCGGACAGGGAACAGCGGGCAGGCACGGCCGGCGTTCGCGGGGCTCGGAGCGGGCTCGGTGCCGCGTGGTCCGGGTCCGGTCGGGGGTGGGTGGCACAGGTTCGGGACAGGTGTCGCACGGCTGTTTTGCGGCTGCTTTACAGGGGCTTTGCCGGGCCGTGCGGGGCCGCAAAGGGATAACCCTCGTATCTCCTGAGGGGACTGACATGTCTCGGTCAACGGTGCGACTCTTCCCCCAGCCACCGCGCAGGTTCCCCCACACCCCGCTCGTGGTCAGGGTCCCGCACCCCCTGCTCAGCTCGTCCCGGACAGCACATCCCGTCTGTCCGGGCTGTCACCGGCCGCCCACCCGCGGTCGTCGCAGTAGGAGTACGAGTGAGACGAATCCCCCGTCAGGCGGCCAGAGCCGGAGCCCTGGTGGCCTCCGCCGCGTTGCTGGCCGTCGGTGTACAGACCGTCCCGGCGGCCGCCCGGCCCGCCGCTCCCCACCCCAGCCCCCTGCGCACCGGGGGCCTGGAGGCCGAACTCACCCCGGCCCAGCACACCGCCCTCCTCAAGAGCGCGTCGGCGAAGACCGACGCGACCGCCGACCACCTGGGCCTGGGCGCCAAGGAGAAGCTGGTCGTCAAGGACGTCGTCAAGGACCAGGACGGCACCCTCCACACCCGCTACGAGCGCACCTACGCCGGCCTCCCGGTCCTCGGCGGCGACCTGGTCGTGCACACCCCGCCCGCCTCCGTGGCCACCGGCACCGTGAGCACCACCTTCGCGGGCAGGCGGACCGTCAAGGTCTCCTCCACCACCGCGACCTACCAGAAGTCGGCCGCCGAGACCAAGGCGCTCAAGGCCGCCGAGGCACTCGACGCGCAGGACCCCACCGCCGACAGCGCCCGCAAGGTGATCTGGGCCGGTGACGGCACCCCGAAGCTCGCCTGGGAGACCGTGGTCGGCGGCCTCCAGGACGACGGCACGCCCAGCCGCCTGCACGTGATCACCGACGCGGGCACCGGCGCGGAGCTCCACCGCTACCAGGACGTCAAGAACGGCACCGGCAACACCCAGTACAGCGGCACGGTCACGCTGAACACCACGCTGTCCGGCTCGACGTACCAGCTGTACGACACCACCCGCGGCGGCCACCGCACGTACTCGCTGAACAACGGCACGTCCGGCACCGGCACCCTGATGACCGACGCGGACGACGTGTGGGGCACGGGAGCCGGCTCCAACACCCAGACCGCCGGCGCGGACGCCGCCTACGGCGCCCAGACGACCTGGGACTTCTACAAGAACACCTTCGGCCGCAACGGCATCAAGAACGACGGCGTCGCCGCCTACTCCCGCGTCCACTACAGCACGGCGTACGTCAACGCCTTCTGGGACGACAGCTGCTTCTGCATGACGTACGGCGACGGCACCAGCAGCACGCACGCCCTCACCTCGCTCGACGTGGCCGGCCACGAGATGAGCCACGGCGTCACCTCCAACACCGCCGACCTCAACTACACCGGTGAGTCGGGCGGGTTGAACGAGGCGACCTCCGACATATTCGGCACCGGCGTCGAGTTCTACGCCGCCAACTCCACCGACGTGGGCGACTACCTCATCGGCGAGAAGATCAACATCAACGGCGACGGCACGCCGCTGCGGTACATGGACGAGCCCGACAAGGACGGCGGCTCCGCCGACAGCTGGTACTCCGGCATCGGCAACCTGGACGTCCACTACTCCTCGGGTCCGGCCAACCATATGTTCTACCTGCTCTCCGAGGGCAGCGGCACCAAGGTCATCAACGGTGTCACGTACAACAGCCCGACCTCCGACGGCGTCGCCGTCGCCGGCATCGGCCGCGCCGCCGCCCTGCAGATCTGGTACAAGGCGCTGACGACGTACATGACGTCGACGACGAACTACGCGGGCGCCCGCACCGCCGCCCTGAACGCCGCGACCTCCCTCTACGGCGCCAACTCGACCCAGTACGCGGGCGTCGCGAACGCCTTCGCCGGCATCAACGTGGGCAGCCACGTCACCCCGCCGACGGGCGGTGTCACCGTCACCAACCCGGGCAGCCAGTCCTCCACCGTCGGCACCGCGGTCAGCCTCCAGGTCTCGGCCAGCAGCTCCAACAGCGGCTCCCTGACCTACGCCGCCACCGGACTGCCCACCGGACTGTCGATCAGCGGTTCCACCGGCGCGATCACCGGGACCCCCACGGCCGCCGGCACCTACAGCACCACCGTCACCGTCACCGACAGCACCGGCGCGAGCGCCACCGCCTCCTTCACCTGGACCGTCAGCTCCTCCGGCGGCGGCACCTGCACCTCGGCCCAGCTGCTCGGCAACGCGGGCTTCGAGTCCGGCAACACCACCTGGACTGCCACGAGCGGCGTCATCACCAGCGACTCCGACCAGGCGGCCCACGGCGGTTCGTACAAGGCCTGGCTGGACGGCTACGGCACCACGCACACCGACACGCTCGCCCAGTCGGTGACCATCCCCAGCGGCTGCAGGGCCAGCTTCACCTTCTACCTGCACATCGACAGCGCGGAGACGACCACCTCCACCGCCTACGACAAGCTCACCGTCACCGCGGGCTCCACCACCCTGGCGACCTACTCGAACCTCAACAAGGCCACGGGGTACGTCCAGAAGACCTTCGACCTGTCCTCGTTCGCGGGTTCCACCGTCGCCCTCAAGTTCAGCGGCGTGGAGGACACCTCCCTGCAGACCAGCTTCGTCGTCGACGACACGGCCGTGACGACGACCAGCTGACCTCGTAAGTCCGTACGTCCTGGGCGGGGCGTCAGCCCTTGACCGCCCCGCCCAGCGCGAACCCCCCGCCGAGCTTCCGCGCCACCAGCACGTACAGCAGGATCACCGGCGTCGAGTAGATGATCGAGAACGCGGCCAGCTGGCCGTAGACCACCGTCCCGCGGTTCCCGAAGAAGTCGTTGATGCTCACCGACGCCGGCATCTGGTCCGGGGACAGCAGCAGCATGAACGGGACGAAGAAGTTGCCCCACATCTGCACGAACGAGAAGACGGTCACCACCGCGACGCCCGGTCCCATCAGCGGCAGCACGATACGCAGCAGCGACTGGAGGCTGGACGCGCCGTCCGTCCAGGCGGCCTCCTCCAGCTCCTTCGGCACCCCGTCCATGAAGTTCTTCATCAGCCAGATGGCGAACGGCAGTTGGGACGCGGTGAAGAAGAAGATCGTGCCCCGCACCGTGTCGATCAGGTTCACCTGGACGAACAACGCGTACACCGGCACCATGACCGCCGTGATCGGCAGACTCGTCGCGAAGATGATCGTGAGGAGGAACGGGCGGTTCAGCCGGGACCGGAAACGGGAGAGCGGGTACGCCGCGAGCGCCGCGCACACCACCGTCAGCAGTGTCGCCCCACCGCACAGGATCAGGCTGTTGAGCATCGGCGTGAAGGTGATGTCCGGCTTCAGGACCGCGTCGAAGTTGTCGAGCGTGGCACCCTCGGGCAGTTTCACCTTCAGGTCGGCGTGCGGGTCCAGGGCGGACAGGACCACCCAGGCCAGCGGGAGCGCAAAGGCGGCCGCGACGAACAGGAGGCCCGCGTCGGCGGCGTGACGGCGGTTGGCGCTCCGGGTGTTGAGCGGCGTACGGGTCGTCCGCGTGGCCATCTCAGACCTCCGTCCGCAGCAGGCGCATGTAGACCAGCGAGAAGAGGGAGCCGACCACCAGCAGCAGCAGGGCGACGGCGGTCCCGTAGCCGATCATGCTCTTCTGGAAGGCCTGCTCGTACATGAAGAGCGGGAGGGTCTGGCTGCGGTCTCCCGGGCCACCCCTCGTCATCACCCAGATCAGCCCGAAGACCGAGAGGGTCTGGAGGGTGCAGAGCATCAGGTTCGTACCGATGGAACGGCGGATCATCGGCAGCGTGATGTGCCACAGGCGATGCCGTCCGCTCGCGCCGTCGACCTCCGCCGCCTCGGTGATCTCCTTCGGGATCTCGTTCAGGGCGGCCGAGTAGACCAGCATCGAGAAGGCCGTACCGCGCCACACGTTCGCGAACGACACCGCCAGGATCGGCAGCGTGAACAGCCAGTTCTGGGACGGCAGACGGAGCCAGTCGAGGATGGCGTTCAGCGTGCCCTCGCGGCGGAAGAAGGCATAGAGGAGAAAGCCCGCCACGACCTCCGGGAGCACCCAGGCCGTGACGACGATCCCGCCGGTGAGCGTACGGACCGGCTTCGACGCGCGCTGCATCAGCATGGCCAGGGCCAGCCCCAGCGTGTTCTGCCCGATCAGCGAACTCAGGACCGTGAAGACGAGCGTCAGCCATACGGCGTTGAGGAACGCGTCGTCCTTGAAGGCGGTGACGAAGTTGTCGAAGCCGACGAAGGACGACTCGGCCTGGCCGGTGAGCTGGAGATCGGTGAAGGCGAGGTAGGCGCAGTACGCGATCGGCCCCGCGAGGAACAGGAGCAGGAGGACGAGGGCGGGGGAGACGGGCAGGGCCCGGGTGAGGGTACGGAGCAGAGGCGGGCGGTACGGAAGAGGAGCGCGGCCGCCGCTCACTTCCTGATGACCTGGTTGTCCGTGACCGACTTCAGTTCCTCGTCGTAGTCCTTCGCCGCCTGCTCGACCGACCTGTCACCCGTCGTCACGCCCTCCATGGCCTCCTGGACCGCCGTGGAGACCTTCGGGTACGCGGGGTACGCCGGGCGGTAGTGCGTGTGCGTCACCAGATCGGTGAAGAACTTGATGCCGGGCTGCGCCTTCACGTACGCCGGGTCCTCGGCCACGTCGGTCCGCACCGAGATACCGGAGTTGGCGATGTACCACTTCTGCGCGTTCGCCTTGGTCTGCATCGTCTTGACGAACTCGAAGGCCAGGTCGGGGTTGGCGGCCTTGCTCGGGATCGACCAGGTCCAGCCGCCCGACATGCTCACCTTCTCGGGCGACTGCCCGTTCTGCGTCGGCATGTAGGCCAGGCCCAGCTTCCGGGACCACTCGGGCCACTCGTGGCCGGCGCCCTTCTGCCAGTCCTGCGGGAGCCAGGAGCCGTCCAGGTCGATGCCGATCTTGCCCTCGGGGAGGCGTTCACCGCGGACCGTGGTCCCCCAGTTGGGGTCGAGGGCGTCCGAGACGTCCGGGCCGAGCTTCTCCTTGAAGACGGTCTCGACGAACTGGAGCGAGTCCTTGAACCCCTGGCTCCCCGTGATCCACTTCTTGGTCGCCGGGTCGTACATGGGGCTCTCGGTGGCCCCGGTGGACGTCCCGTACAGGAGCATCTCGAAGCCCTGCATGGTGGCCGCCTCACCGGCGGGCTTGCCGGTGTACACGTTCATCGGGGTGACGCCGGGGACCTTCTCCTTGATCGTGCGGGCCGCGTCGAGGACGTCGTCCCAGGTCCTCGGCTGCCAGTCGGCGGGCAGCCCCGCCTTCGCGAAGATGCCCTTGTCGAACCAGAGGCCCCGGGTGTCCGTGCCGTCCGGGACGCCGTACGTCTTCCCGTCCTCGCCCTGCGCCGCCGACTTGGCCGTGTCGATGAACTGGCCCCAGTCCTCCCACTTGTCGAGGTACGGGTCCAGGGGCTTGAGGTAGCCGCTCGTGATGTCGGAGTTGATGAGGAAGGTGTCCTCGTAGACCAGGTCGGGTGCCGTCTTGGGGGAGCGGAGCATCTGCTGGAGCTTCGTGTAGTACTCCGAGTCCGGCGCCTTGATCGGGACCAGCTTCACCTTCTTGTCCGGATGGGCCTTCTCGAACTGCTCCTTGATGTCCGCGAGGTAGGTGTCCATCACACGGATCGAGCTGTCCGTCGACTGTTTGTAGGAGATCTCCACGGTGTCCGGATCACTGCCGGAATCGGTGCCGCAGGCGCTGAGCGCGGTGGCGGCGAGCGCGGTCGCGAGAAGAAGGGGAGCGGCGGTGGGACGCACGGGGGACGACCTCCTGCTGGCCGACATCTTTGTGGCCGTGTTCGGTTGACCGAACGTAAGAGCAGTGGTCGGGTCGGGTCAATGACCTTGCGCAGGCGAGCAGTCACAGTCCGGTCTCATTGGGGGCCACCGTGCTCGGTCGCGGCCCGTCGAGGCCCCGTAACGCCGTGTAGTGGCGTATATGACCGGATCGTTCGACTCCGGGGCTGCGGAGTCCCGTCCCTGTCGCTTTCCTTGTTTTCCTTCCCTATCCCTTGACCCACCGGTACTGCAGTTCCGGTCGGCCCACCTGTCCGTACTGCGGGCTCCGGCCCGCGCGTCCGGCGTCCACCAGGTGCTCCAGATACCGCCGGGCCGTGATCCGCGAGATGCCGACGGCCTCCGCCACCCCCGTCGCGGTCAGCCCCTCCGCACTGTCGCGCAGCGCCCGGGTCACCTTCTCCAGGGTGGGCGAACTGAGCCCTTTCGGCAGGGCGGCCGGGCCGGGCGCGCGGAGCGTGGCGAGGGCGCGGTCGACCTCGTCCTGGCCGCTGGCCTCACCGGCCGCGGCGTGGAACTCGGCGTAGCGGACGAGCCGGTCCCGCAGCGTGGCGAAGGTGAAGGGCTTCAGTACGTACTGCACGACCCCCAGCGACACCCCTTCCCGGACGACCGCGAGGTCGCGCGCGGACGTCACCGCGATGACGTCGGCGTGATAGCCGGCCCCGCGCAGCGAACGGGCGAGCTGGAGACCGTGGACGTCCGGCAGATGCAGATCGAGGAGCAGGAGGTCGACGGGTGTGCGGTCCAGTGCCCGTCTGGCCTCCGCACCCGTGTGCGCCTTGCCGACGGCGGTGAACCCGGGCACCCGTCCCACGTACAGGACATGGGCGTCCGCGGCGACGGGGTCGTCCTCGACGACCAGGACGCGGATGTCCTCGGACGGTGAAGGCGTGCTCATACGGTGCCTCCGTGCGGGGTCGGCTCGGGATCGCGCGGGGCCCCGGACCCTGACGGGGGGCGGACGAGAGACGCGGAACCGGTCGCCGAACCGGTGGCGGACCCGGTGGAGGGCTCGGCGTGGACCTTAGCCCCTTCTTCCTGGGACCGTGCCACGGGCGGCAGCGGCAGCCGGACCTCGAAGGACGCGCCGCCGCCGGGCGCCGTCGTCACGGTCAGGGTCCCGTCGTGCCGGGACACCACCTGCCGTACGAGGGCCAGGCCGAGCCCGCGCCCGCCGGGCCCCGCCGGCTTCGTGGACCAGCCGCGCTCGAAGACCTCCTCCGAGTGGGCCGGGTCCACCCCCGCCCCGGTGTCGATGACCCGCAGGACGAGGCCGTGCTCGTCCGCCAGCGCGGTGACGGTGACCCGGGCGCCCACCGAGCCCTGCGCCGCGTCGACGGCGTTGTCGATGAGGTTGCCCAGGACCGTCACCAGGTCGCGGGCGGTGAGGGACTCCGGGAGCAGACCGTCGTCGATGCTGCTGTCCTCGGAGACCACCAGCTCCACGCCGCGCTCGTTCGCCTGGGCCGTCTTGCCGAGGAGCAGGGCGGCGAGGACCGGCTCGCTGACCGCCGCGACGACCTGGTCGGTGAGGGCCTGGGCCAGCTCCAGCTCGGCCGTGGCGAAGTCGACGGCCTCCTGGGCGCGGCCCAGCTCGATCAGCGAGACCACCGTGTGGAGCCGGTTCGCCGCCTCGTGGGCCTGTGAGCGCAGCGCCGTGGTGAAGCCGCGCTCGGAGTCCAGCTCGCCCATCAGGGACTGGAGTTCGGTGACGTCGCGCAGGGTCACGACGGTGCCGCGGCGCTCACCGCCCGACACGGGGGAGGTGTTCATGACGAGCACCCGCGACGCGGTGAGGTACACCTCGTCGACCCGCGGCTCCCTCGACAGCAGAGCCCCGGTCAGCGGGGACGGCAGATCGAGGTCCGTCACCGAGCGGCCCACCACGTCGCCGCCCACCCCGAGCAGCTCGCGCCCGCCGTCGTTGATCAGCGCCACCTGGAACTGTCCGTCCAGCATCAGCAGCCCCTCGCGCACCGCGTGCAGTGTGGCCTCGTGGTAGTCGTGCATCCGGCTGAGCTCGGCCGCGTTCATCCCGTGGGTGGAGCGGCGCAGCCGGGCGTTGATGACGTACGTACCGACGGCGCCCAGGGCCAGCGCGGCGGCGGCGACGCCGAAGAGCGCCTTGACCTGACCCTCCACCCGTTGGCTGATTTCATCGACCTTGATTCCCGCGCTGACGAGGCCGACGATCCGGCCGTCGTCGCGTATCGGGGTGACGGCACGCACGGACTCACCGAGGGTGCCGGTGTACTTCTCGGTGAAGGTCCTGCCGAGCAGTGCCTGTTCCGTGTGTCCGAGGAAGGTCTTGCCGATCAGCTTCTCGTTGGGGTGGGTCCAGCGGATGCCCTCCGGGTCCATGATCGTGACGAAGTCGACCTGTGCGCCGTGCACCACCGCCAGCGCGTAGGGCTGGAGTGTCCTCGTCGGGTCAGGGGTGCGGATGGCCTCCCGTACGGAGGGGGAGTCCGCGACGGAACGGGCCACGCCCACGGCCTGGCGGGCCGCCGCGTCCTCGGCCTGGCTGCGGTGGCTGACGTACGTGAAGAGCGCGCAGCCCGCGACCACGACCGCGACGAGCACGGCCTGCATGGCGAAGAGCTGGCCGGCCAGGCTGCGGGGCCGGGGGGCTCGGGGGAGGCGCATGAGAACAGTCTGCCTGGCTTGAAATGTGTGAACGTAATGAACGGAAGGGTGACCGCCCTCACACCCTGGGAGATAGTCACCGACAACCCCCGGACGTGAGCCGCACGCCGGATGATGCCGACGACGTCGTCAAGGAGGGCAGCCGTGACCAGCACACCCGATACGGCACCTGCCGCTCCCGCCGCAAAGCGGGACCGCACGCACTATCTCTACATCGCGGTGATCATCGCCGTGGCCGCAGGTATCGCCGTGGGGCTGATCGCCCCCGACTTCGCCGTCGAGCTGAAGTCGATCGGTACCGGCTTCGTGAACCTGATCAAGATGATGATCTCGCCGATCATCTTCTGCACGATCGTGCTGGGCATCGGCTCGGTACGCAAGGCCGCCAAGGTCGGCGCGGTGGGCGGCATCGCGCTCGGCTACTTCGTGATCATGTCGTTCGTCGCGCTGGCGATCGGCCTGGTCGTCGGCAACATCCTGGAGCCCGGCTCGGGTCTCGCGATCACCGACGCGATCAAGGAAACCGGTCAGGGACAGGTCGTCGAGGCGAAGAACACCGAGGAGTTCCTGCTCGGGATCATCCCGACGACGATCGTCTCCGCGTTCACCGGCGGCGAGGTCCTGCAGACCCTGCTCGTCGCGCTGCTCACCGGGTTCGCGCTGCAGGCCATGGGCTCCGCCGGGCAGCCGGTGCTGCGGGGCATCGAGCACATCCAGCGCCTTGTCTTCCGCATCCTCGCGATGGTGATGTGGGCGGCGCCCATCGGTGCGTTCGGTGCGATCGCGGCGGTGACCGGCTCGGCCGGTGTGGACGCGCTCAAGAGCCTCGCGGTGCTGATGCTCGGCTTCTACGTGACGTGTTTCCTCTTCGTCTTCATCGTGCTCGGCGCGATGCTGCGGATCGTCGCGGGCCTGAACATCTTCCTGCTGCTCAAGTACCTGGGCCGGGAGTTCCTGCTCATCCTCTCCACCTCCTCGTCGGAGTCCGCGCTGCCGCGGCTCATCGCGAAGATGGAGCACCTGGGTGTCAGCAAGCCGGTGGTCGGCATCACGGTTCCGACCGGCTACTCCTTCAACCTCGACGGCACCATGATCTACATGACCATGGCGTCGCTGTTCATCGCCGACGCGATGGGTACGCCGATGTCGATCGGCGAGCAGATTCCGCTGCTCCTGTTCCTGCTGGTCGCCTCCAAGGGCGCGGCGGGGGTCACCGGGGCGGGTCTGGCCACCCTGGCGGGCGGCCTCCAGTCCCACAAGCCCGAGCTGGTGGACGGGATCGGCCTGATCGTGGGCATCGACCGCTTCATGAGCGAGGCGCGCGCGCTGACGAACTTCGCGGGGAACGCGGTGGCGACGGTGCTGATCGGTACGTGGACGAAGGAGATCGACCGGCCTCGGGTGGATGAGGTGCTGGCGGGGCGGTTGCCGTTCGACGAGACGACGCTGCTTGATGACGGGCACGGGGGGCGGGGTCCGGCGGACGGCTCGGCGGACGGCTCCGCGGATGGCTCCGCGGATGTGCCGGAGCAGCCGGGAGACAAGTCGCTGACGAAGGCGTAGCGGGCCGGGTTGTTCGTCTGCGGGTGGGTGGGGGCTGGTCGCGCAGTTCCCCGCGCCCCCCTGCGGGGCTTGGGCCGTTGTTTGTCTGCGGGTGCATCGTGGCTGGTCGCGCAGTTCCCCGCGCCCCTAGGTGGGTGGGGGTGGAGGCTGGTGGTCGGGTGCGGGTG
>NZ_JBLFJV010000060.1:0-172010 GCF_047444975.1 Streptomyces sp. CWNU-52B
CCCCGGCCGATCGTCTCGGTGATCGCGGGCAGGCCCGCCCTGGTCGCCGGGATCTTGATGAGCGTGTTCGGGCGGTCGACGAGCCAGGCGAGCTGCTTGGCCTCGGCGACGGTCGACTTGGTGTTGTGCGCGAGACGCGGGTCGACCTCGATGGAGACCCGGCCGTCCTGGCCCTGCGTCGCGTCGAAGACCGGGCGCAGGATGTCGGCGGCGTCACGGACGTCCGCCGTCGTGATCATGCGGATGGCCTCTTCGACGGTGACCTTGCGGGAGGCGAGGTCCGACAGCTGCTGGTCGTAGCCGTCGCCCTGCGAGATCGCCTTCTGGAAGATCGAGGGGTTGGTGGTGACGCCCACGACGTGCTGCTGGTCGATCAGTTCGGCGAGGTTGCCGGACGTGATCCGCTTGCGCGACAGGTCGTCCAGCCAGATCGCGACGCCTTCCTCGGAGAGGCGCTTGAGTGCGTCTGTCATGGAAAATGCATCTCCTACGTGTCGTGTGTCGGCCGTGTCGTGTGTCGGCGTCAGCGCTGGGCTGCGGCGATCGATTCCCGAGCGACGTCCGCGACGTTCTCGGCAGTGAAACCGAACTCCTGGAAGAGGACCTTGCCGTCGGCCGAAGCACCGAAGTGCTCCAGGGAAACGATGCGGCCCGCGTCCCCGACGAAACGGTGCCAGGTCAGACCGATACCGGCCTCCACCGCGACACGCGCCTTGACGGACGGCGGGAGCACCGAGTCCCGGTACGCCTGGTCCTGCTCGTCGAACCACTCCACGCACGGCATGGACACGACCCGGGTCGGGGTGCCCGCCGCCTGGAGCCGCTCACGTGCCTCGACGGCCACGTGCACCTCGGAACCGGTGGCGATGAGGACGACCTCGGGCTCGGCGATCTGTCCTTCGGGCCCCGCGGCCTCGAAGAGCACGTAACCGCCCTTGACCGTGTTCTCGTTCGCCTCGTACGTCGGAACGCCCTGCCGGGTCAGCGCGAGACCGTGCGGGGCGCCCTTGCCGAAGACCTTGGTGTAGCGCTTGAGGATCTCGCGCCACGCGATCGTGGTCTCGTTGGCGTCGGCCGGGCGGACGACGTTCAGTCCGGGGATGGCGCGCAGCGAGGCCAGGTGTTCGACGGGCTGGTGGGTGGGGCCGTCCTCGCCGAGGCCGATGGAGTCGTGCGTCCACACGTACGTCACCGGCAGGTGCATCAGGGCGGACAGCCGGACGGCGTTGCGCATGTAGTCGGAGAACACCAGGAAGGTGCCGCCGTAGATACGGGTGTTGCCGTGCAGCGCGATGCCGTTCATCTCCGCGGCCATCGAGTGCTCACGGATACCGAAGTGGATCGTGCGCCCGTACGGGTTCGCCTCCGGCAGCGGGTTGTCCGCGGGGAGGAACGACGACGTCTTGTCGATCGTCGTGTTGTTCGAGCCCGCGAGGTCGGCCGAGCCGCCCCACAGCTCGGGGATGACCGCGCCGAGCGCCTGGAGCACCTTGCCGGACGCGGCACGCGTGGCGACGCCCTTGCCCGTCTCGAAGACCGGGAGCTTCTCCTCCCAGCCGGCCGGCAGCTCGCCCGCGGCGACGCGGTCGAACTCGGCGGCGCGCTCCGGGGAGGAGGTCCGCCACGCGGCGAAGCCCTTCTCCCACTCGGCCTTGGCCTCACGGCCGCGGTCGAGCGCCCGGCGCGCGTGCGCCAGCACCTCGTCGGCGACCTCGAAGCTCTTCTCCGGGTCGAAGCCGAGGACACGCTTGGTGGCCGCGACCTCGTCGTCGCCGAGCGCCGAGCCGTGCGCGGCCTCGGTGTTCTGGGCGTTCGGGGCGGGCCAGGCGATGATCGAGCGCATCGCGATGAACGACGGCTTGTCCGTGACCGCCTTCGCGGCCTCGATCGCCGCGTACAGGGCGGCCGGGTCGAGGTCGCCGTTCTCCTGCGGCGCCACACGCTGGACGTGCCAGCCGTAGGCCTCGTACCGCTTGGCGGTGTCCTCGGAGACGGCGGTCTCCGTGTCACCCTCGATCGAGATGTGGTTGTCGTCCCACAGCAGGACCAGGTTGCCGAGCTTCTGGTGGCCCGCCATCGAGGACGCCTCGCCGGAGATGCCCTCCTGGAGGCAGCCGTCACCCGCGATCGCGAAGACGAAGTGGTCGAACGGGGAGGTGCCGGGGGCCGCCTCCGGGTCGAACAGACCGCGCTCGTAGCGGGCGGCCATCGCCATGCCCACCGCGTTGGCGACACCCTGGCCCAGCGGCCCGGTCGTCGTCTCCACACCGCGGGTGTGCCCGTACTCGGGGTGCCCCGGGGTCCGGGACCCCCAGGTCCTGAAGGACTTCAGGTCGTCCAGCTCCAGGCCGAAGCCGGCCAGGTACAGCTGGGTGTAGAGCGTCAGGGACGAATGGCCCGCGGACAGCACGAAGCGGTCGCGGCCGGTCCACTCCGGGTCCGCCGGGTCGTGCCGCATCACCTTCTGGAAGAGGGTGTACGCGGCAGGTGCCAGGCTCATCGCGGTACCCGGATGGCCGTTGCCGACCTTCTGTACGGCGTCGGCGGCCAGGATGCGGGCGGTGTCGACCGCCCGCTGGTCCAATTCGGTCCACTCGAGGTCTGTTGTGGTCGGCTTGGTGCTCACCCTGGGTCAGGGCTCCTCTCCACATGTTCCACATGTCGAATGCCGGTGCACGCGGCGCCCACCGGCTCATCGTCGAGCCTACCCCCGCGGGTACGCGCATTATTTCGAGTCATTCCAGACTGCCGGGACTCTCCCTCTTCCGCCTCCCGACCGGCGGGTTCCGTATGTGGCAAGTGAATACGGAGCGGGTGATCCGACTGCTCAATCCGCGGCCGATCAGTCCTCCGAAGGGCCCTTTCAACACGACCCGACCCCCGCGAAGGCCGGGGTCTGGGCAACGTCTACAGTGGCGTGGTACGCGCGAGCCTTTACCGGGAGTTCACACCCGGGGCTCGCTGGGATGTCTCTGTCAGGGGTGTGCGTGACGGCCGTTGAATCCCGTCCAGCGGGAGTAGTCGGTGGGACGAACCAGGGCACGAACCGCCGGCCGTTCGGGGCCCGGGTCAAAGCGTTCGTCGCTCTCACCAAGCCGCGGATCATCGAACTGCTGCTGATCACCACCGTGCCGGTGATGTTCCTCGCGCAGCAGGGTGTGCCCGATCTGAAGCTGGTTCTCCTCACCTGCCTCGGCGGTTATCTCTCCGCCGGGGGAGCCAACGCGCTCAACATGTACATCGACCGTGACATCGACGCGCTCATGGAGCGTACGTCGCAGCGTCCGCTGGTCACCGGAATGGTGAGCCCCCGTGAGTGCCTCGCTTTCGGCATCACGCTCGCCGTGGTCTCCACTCTTCTGTTCGGCCTGACCGTCAACTGGCTGTCGGCCTGGCTGTCGCTGGGAGCCCTGCTCTTCTACGTCGTCGTCTATACGATGATCCTCAAACGGCGTACGTCGCAGAACATCGTGTGGGGCGGGATCGCCGGCTGTCTGCCCGTGCTCATCGGCTGGTCGGCCGTCACCGACTCCATGTCGTGGGCGCCGATCATTCTCTTCCTCGTCATGTTCTTCTGGACGCCGCCGCACTACTGGCCGCTGTCCATGAAGGTGCGGGAGGACTACGCGCGCGTGGGTGTGCCGATGCTGCCGGTCGTCGCCTCCAACAAGGTGGTCGCGCGGCAGATCGTCCTCTACAGCTGGGCCATGGTGGCCGTCTCCCTGCTGCTGACTCCGCTCGGCTACACGGGGTGGTTCTACACCGTCGTGGCGCTGGTGACCGGAGCGTTCTGGCTGTGGGAGGCGCATGGGTTGCAGTCGCGGGCGAAGGGGGGAGCGGTGGGGGCGAAGCTGAAGGAGATGCGGCTGTTCCACTGGTCGATCACGTATGTGTCGCTGCTGTTCGTGGCGGTCGCGGTGGATCCCTTCTTGCGGTAGCGCGCCGCTCGGTCATGCCGGGTGGGGTGGGTTGGTGTGTCGTGTCGTTGTCGGGTGCCGGTTCGTCGTGGCTGGTCGCGCAGTTCCCCGCGCCCCTAAAAGATCGCGCCGTTCCCCGCGCCCCCAAGACGAAGACCGGCGCCAGTTTCCCGCGCCCCTGAAGGGCGAAAGGCTGCCCGTTCCCCGGCGGCCTCCCGACGAAAGACTGCGCCGTTCCCCGCGCCCCTGAAGGGCGAAAGGCTGCGCTGTCCCCGTGGGCCTGTGGGGCGGAATGTTGCGCTGTTCTCAGCGGCCCTGGTGGGGTGGGCGTAGCCCGGAGGGGCTACCCGTCGGTAGCATTCTGGTATGGCAGACAATCAGCAGGTTGAGCGGCGGGTGGCGAAGTTCGCCAAGCAGATCTCCTCCTTCGCCCAGGCGCATGGCGGTGCCGAGGGGCAGATCGCGTACCTCGGTCAGAAGGGCGCCCGGATCGTCCTGGTCGGTGAGGACGGCGAGTGGGGCGACCTCGTGGCCCCGAGCTACGCCGTCGCGGAAGAAGCCGTGAAGCAGTCCGGCATCACCGTCCACGACGACTTCGACGGCGACTTCGCCAACAAGGTCAGGACGGGCCCGTACGAATGGACCCGCATGGCGGGCATCCAGGTCGGCGGCCCCGGCAACAGGCCCTAGGGACGCGGGGAACCGCGTGGTCGGTCACCGCGCGCCCGCACCCTGGAAACACCCGGTACCCACACCCGAGACCCCCCTCACCCGTTAAGCCCTGCATCAGGCGGAGCCACACGTGGGGGAGTCCGGATGATCGAAACGCCGTCGCTGGTGGACCAGTACTGCCACGGCGTACTGCGGACGGAGCTGGGTCTGGGGACCTTCGAGGCCCACCTGGCCAGGGGCGAGGGCCCGCCCGCCGCCGGCACCACCTTCTTCGACACGCAGACCGGTTTCGCCGTCCGCCGCTGGTGCCCCCCTCTGCTGGGACTCGAACCGCACTGCCCGCCCGCCCGCTACCTGGCGCGCCGCAGGGAACTCGGTGTCCTGGAGGCGGGCCGCAGGCTGCTGCGCGGGAGCGGCGTCACGACGTACCTGGTCGACACCGGACTGCCGGGCGACCTCACGGGGCCCGGTGAGATGGCCGCCACCGCGGCCGCCGACGCCCATGAGATCGTCCGCCTCGAACTGCTCGCCGAGCAGGTCGCCGACACCTCCGGCACCGTCGAGTCGTTCCTGGCCAACCTCGCCGAGTCGGTGCACGGGGCGGCCGCGACCGCCGTGGCCTTCACCTCCGTGGCGGGCATACGCCACGGACTGGCCCTCGCGACCGAACCGCCCGGGGCCACGGAGGTGCGCGGCGCGGCCGGCCGCTGGCTGGCGGGCCGTCCGGTGGGCGGTGCGCTGAGCGACCCGGTCCTGCTCGGACACCTGCTGTGGATCGCGGTCGCCTCAGGCCTGCCGCTCCAGCTCCACGCGGGACTGGGCGAGCCCGGACTGCGCGTCGACCGCACCGACCCGGTCCTGCTCACCGACTTCGCACGCGCCACCGCGGGGCTCCGTACCGATCTGGTGCTGCTGCACGGCTACCCGTACCACCGTTACGCGGCGCATCTCGCCGGGGTGTTCCCGCACGTGTACGCCGACCTGGGCGCGGCGCTCGTGCGGACCGGGGCGCGGGCGGCGGCCGTGCTCTCGGAGATCCTGGAACTCGCCCCCTTCGGCAAGCTCCTCTTCTCCAGCGGCGCCCAGGGCCTGCCCGAACTCCACGTGGTCGGGGCCTGTCTCTTCCGTGAGGCGCTCGCCCGGGTGCTCGGCACCTGGGTGGCCGAGGACGCCTGGTCGCCGGGCGACGCGCAGCGGGTGGCGGGCATGATCGCGGCGGGGAACGCGAAACGGGTGTACGGACTGGGCTGAGATGTCCAGACTGGGTGCATGACTCGCAGCGACGCGACCGACCGGCTCCTCGACCGCTTCCGTGCCGAACTGCGCGATCTCGCCCCTGTGGCTGTGTGGGCGCACGGCTCGCTCGGCGGGGGCGACTACCAGGAGGGCCGCAGCGACCTGGACCTGATCGCGGTCCTGGACGGCCCGATCACACCGAGGACCCTCTGGCGGGTGGGCCGGCTGCACGCCCGGCTGCGCGACGAACCGCTCGTCGCCAAGCTGCACTGCAGTTACCTGACGCCCGGCACGGCGGCCGACGCGGAGCGGCGGCACCTCACCTGGGCGCACCAGCAGCTCTTCGCCCGACCGGTCACCCCGGTGACCCGGCGTGAACTGCGCACGTTCGGCCTTGTCCTGTCCGGGGAACGGCCCGAGCGGCTGCTGCCGCCGGTCACGGACGGGGAGCTCGCCGCGTTCGTCGTACGGGACCAGCGGGACTACTGGCGGCGCGAGGTGGACCGCGTCGGCAACTGGACGGAGGACTCCTGGGTGGACGTCGGGATGACCACCCACGCGCGTGCCGCGGTCACGGTGCGGGACGGGCGGCTGATCACCAAGCGGGAGGCGCTCGACCTGCTGCCCGGCCTCGGCGCGCCCGTCGAGGTGGTCACGGACATCAGGCGGCGCCGGTACGGCGAGGACGAGCCGGGGGAGTCGGCGCCGGTTCAGGAGTGGTCGGCCCGCCGAGGGGAGCTGACCCGGGACTTCCTGGGGCCGGCGATCGACCGGCTCGTGGCCGCGTACGCCTGACGCGCGCACCTGATCCGAACGGCCGGCCGGTACCTGAGCGGGCGTGGGCCGCGCCCGGTCAGGTACGGGTGAGCGCCGACCGCGTCGACTGCTCCGGCAGGTCCGCGGTGGCCTCGGGCCGTTCCCGCAGCGCCAGCAGGACGCGGAGCGTGGCGATCCACACCAGGCAGGAGCCGAACATGTGGAAGCCGACCAGGACCTCCGGCAGTTCGGTGAAGTACTGGACGTAGCCGATGGCGCCCTGCGCGAGCAGCACCAGGAAGAGATCGCGGGTGCGGTGCAGGGGCCCCTCGGGGGCGTCGACGGCCTTCAGGACGAACCACAGGGCGAAGGTCAGCGTCACCACGATCCAGGCCAGGACCGCGTGCAGCTTGGTGACGTTCTCCCAGTCCAGCGGGATGCGCTTGACCTCGCTGGAGTCGCCGGCGTGCGGGCCCGCACCGGTGACGACCGTGCCCACGGCGATCAGCAGCACGGTGGCGGCGACCAGGATCCACCCCATCTGCCGCACCGGCCCGCCGACCAGCGGACGCGGTGCGTCGTCACCCTCCCGGGTGCGCTGCCACATGACCGTGGCGACGGCGATCAGGGCGGTGGAGAGGAGGAAGTGCGCGGCGACCGTGTACGGGTTCAGGCCCACGAGGACGACGACCCCGCCGAGGACCGCGTTGCCCATGACGACCCAGAACTGGGTCCAGCCGAGCCGGGTGAGGCTGCGGCGGTAGGGCTTGCGGGAGCGCGCGGCGATGATCGCCCAGCCGACCGCCGCGCACAGGACGTACGTCAGCATGCGGTTGCCGAACTCGATGACGCCGTGCACGCCCATCGCGCTCGTGTTGGTGAGCGAGTCGTCGGTGCACTTGGGCCAGGTCGGGCAGCCGAGGCCCGACCCGGTCAGCCGGACGGCACCACCGGTGACCACGATCAGGACCGCCATGACGAGCGCGGCGAGAGCGGCGCGCTGGACCGTCCGGGGTGACGGGGTCCAGCGCCCGGCGATGAAGGCGAGCGGGTTGCGCACGGCTTGAGCGGCGTCCGCTCGGGTCAGGTTGGGCACGGGCTCCATCGTAGGGGGCCGCTTGTGCACGCGTTCACGAGCCCCCTCGACTTCACCGGCCACCGATCACCGGCCACCGACGACTGGCGACCGACCACGACCACCGCGGTGGTCACTCCCAGCGGAAGAACTTCCCCGCGGCGGCCAGGCCCACGACCGCCCACACCGCCAGGATCCCGAGGTTCCCCCAGGGCAGGCCGGCTCCGTCCTGGAGCACGTCCCGCAGCCCCTCGGAGAGAGCCGTGATCGGCAGCAGACCGAGGACGTCCTGCGCCGCCTGCGGGAACTTGTCCAGCGGGACGACCACGCCGCCGCCGACGAGCAGCAGCAGGAACACCAGGTTCGCGGCGGCCAGCGTCGCCTCCGCCTTCAGCGTCCCCGCCATCAGCAGGCCGAGCCCCGAGAACGCCGCGGTGCCCAGGACGAGCAGGAGCAGCACCGACAGGGGGTTGCCGTGCGGCGACCAGCCGAGCGCGAGGGCGATCACCGTCACCAGGAGCACCTGGAGGATCTCCGTGACCAGCACGGACAGGGTCTTGGCCGTCATCAGGCCCCACCGGGGCAGGGGCGAGACGGCCAGCCGCTTCAGCACGCCGTACCGCCGCTCGAAGCCCGTCGCGATCGCCTGGCCGGTGAACGCCGTCGACATCACGGCGAGCGCGAGGATGCCCGGCGCCAGGAAGTCGACAGCCTCTCCCTCGCCGGTGTCGACGACGTCCACCGCGCTGAACAGCACCAGCAGCAGCGTCGGGATGATCACCGTCAGCAGCAGCTGCTCGCCGTTGCGCAGCAGCATCTTCGTCTCCAGCGCCGCCTGCGTCGCGATCATGCGGCGGAGCGGGGCCGCTCCCGGACTGGGCGCGTAGGTGCCCTCGGCCGTGCTCCGGGCGTCGGCACGTGTCGTTTCCGCGCTCATCCGCGCAGCTCCTTACCGGTGAGCTCCAAGAAGACGTCCTCCAGGCTGTGCCGCTCCACCGAGATCTTCTCTGGCATCACCCCGTGCTGGGCGCACCAGGTCGTCACGGTCGCGAGCAGCTGCGGGTCGATCTTGCCGCCCACCCGGTACGAGCCCGGGGTCAGCTCGACCGCCGTGGAGTCCGCCGGGAGGGCCTTGAGGAGGGAGGTGACGTCCAGACCGGGGCGGCCGCCGAACCGCAGGGTGTTCTCGGCGCCGCCGCGGCACAGCTCGTCGGGGGAGCCGTGGGCGATGACCCGGCCCGCGTCGATGATCGCCACGTCGTCGGCGAGCTGCTCGGCCTCGTCCATGTGGTGGGTGGTCAGGATGACCGAGACCCCGTCGGCCCGCAGCTCGCGGACGAGTTCCCAGGTGGCCCGGCGTGCCTGCGGGTCGAGGCCCGCGGTCGGCTCGTCCAGGAAGACCAGTTCGGGTCGGCCCACGACCGCCATGGCGAGCGCGAGGCGCTGCTGCTGGCCGCCGGAGAGCCGCCGGTACGTCGTCCGGCCGCAGCTGCCGAGACCCAGGCGCTCGATGAGCGCGGCCACGTCGAGCGGACGCGCGTGCAGCCTCGCCACGTGCCGGAGCATCTCGTCGGCGCGGGCGCCGGAGTAGACGCCGCCGGACTGGAGCATCACGCCGATGCGGGGGCGCAGGGCGGCGGCCTCACGCACCGGGTCGAGGCCGAGCACCCGGACCGTTCCGGAGTCGGGCCGCCGGTATCCCTCGCAGCTCTCGACGGTGGTCGTCTTGCCCGCGCCGTTCGGGCCGAGTACGGCGGTGATGCCCGCCCCGGCCACCAGATCCAGGCCGTCCACCGCGGTTTTCCTGCCGTACCGCTTCACCAGACCGCTGACCTGGACGACGGGCTCACTTCGCATGGGCGGCCTCACTTCGCATGGGCGCCAAGTCTAGGTACGGCCGAGCGGCCGTATGTCGGCGGGTCGCGTCACGAGCGGCGTGGAGCGGGCACCTCGGTCGTGATCCACTCCTCGCGCGAGCGGTGCACGGCGAGCCACCGCTGCGCGTACGCCACCGCGTCGGCCAGCGGGAACAGCCGCGCCTCGGCCGCGCCCACCCGGCCCCGTACGACCGGACGGTCCCGTTCGAAGTCGGCGCCCAGGGTGTCGAACTCGTCCGAGCTGATCGACACCTCCGTGACGACCTCCCAGCGGGGCCCCTGCGGCGTACGGACGGGGCGGCCCACCTCGACGCGCGGGGCGGGTATCCGGTACTCGGCGAGGTGGAATCCGGTGCAGGTGTCGTACCCCGCGCCGAGCAGCAGGATCCGGGCGCCCCACGCCTCCAGGCGGGCCAGCGGGCTGCGCTCGCCCAGCCGGCAGTCCGGGGCGTGGCCCTCGACGACCGCCGCCGCGCCCGGTCCGAGAGCCGCGAACGAGGTCTGCGGATGCGCGCTGCGCAGGGCGCCCGGCCAGGTGCGCACGGTCTCGGGGATCACCCCCACCCCGCGTGAGGGCGTCAGGAGCGGGTCGTACGCGGGCATCGTGGCGCGGATCGCCGCCCACCACTGCTCGGGCACGGGCGGATCGGTCCACAGGGCCGGGTCGGAGAGGTCGCCCGACTGGGTGGGGACCACGAGGGTGCCGTCGGGGCCGAGCGCGTCGAGGAGTCCCTGGACGACGGCGACCGCGCCTCCGTTCACCCAGCCGAGTGAACGAAGCGACGAGTGGGCGAGGAGCGTCTCACCGGGGCGTACGCCGAGCGCGAGCAGGTCGGCGGCGAGGGTGGCGCGGGTGACGAGAGGGCCGGTGGGAGGGGGTGTCGGCATGGTGGGCCAGTCTTGCCGACGGCCCGGGGCCCCGCCACCCGATTGATCGATCAAAGATCGTTCCCGCAGGTCAGATTAGGTTTACCTAAGTGATGCACCGCACCCCGCCCGGCGTGGACGTGGGTTGTCAGGCCCTGAGGAATTACGCAACAATGGCGTTGTGAAAAACGTTGGCGAGGCTCGGGAGACCCCCACGGGGGCCCCTCAGGAGGAACTCGCGACCGGTGAGCGCTCCACGCGCAACCGCGTCGCGCGATCCATCCTGGACCACGGTCCCTCGACCGTGGCCGACCTCGCCGGACGGCTGGGCCTGACCCAGGCGGCGGTCCGCCGGCACCTTGACGCCCTCGTCTCCGACGACGTCGTGGAGGCCCGCGAGCAGCGGGTCTACGGCGCTCGTACGCGCGGACGGCCCGCCAAGGTGTTCGCCCTGACCGACTGCGGCCGGGACGCCTTCGACCAGTCCTACGACCAGCTCGCCGCGGACGCCCTGCGCTGGATCGCGGAGCGCGAGGGCGGGGAGGGCGCGCTCGTCGCCTTCGCCCGCGCCAGGATGGCCGCCCAGGCCGGCGCGTATCGCGAGGCCGTCGAGTCCGCCGCGCCCGGCAAGCGCGCGGAAGCCCTGGCCAAGGCCCTGAGCGCGGACGGGTACGCTGCTACGGCGCGCAGCGCGCCGGTAGGAGAGCAGCTCTGCCAGCACCACTGCCCGGTGGCCCATGTCGCCGAGCAGTTCCCGCAGCTGTGCGAGGCGGAGACCGAGTTCTTCTCCCAGTTGCTCGGGACGCATGTCCAGCGGCTGGCGACCATCGCCCACGGCGACGGCGTCTGCACGACGTTCATCCCTGACATCCCCGAGGCCCACACCCCCAAGATCTCCGCGACTCCACAGTTTTCGAAGACCCCACAGATTTCCAAGACCACCGATAACGCATCCGTAAGCACCGCCGGGAGGAACCCCGCATGACGCTCCCCATCGAGGAGACCGCCCACCCCGAGCTCGAGGGTCTGGGCAACTACGAATACGGCTGGGCCGACTCCGACGTGGCTGGTGCCTCTGCCAAGCGAGGTATCAACGAGGACGTCGTCCGGGACATCTCCGCCAAGAAGAACGAGCCGGAGTGGATGACCAAGCTCCGTCTCAAGGGCCTGCGCCTCTTCGGCAAGAAGCCCATGCCGAACTGGGGCTCCGACCTCTCCGGCATCGACTTCGACAACATCAAGTACTTCGTGCGCTCCACGGAGAAGCAGGCGGAGTCCTGGGAGGACCTGCCCGAGGACATCAAGAACACGTACGACAGGCTCGGCATCCCCGAGGCGGAGAAGCAGCGCCTCGTCGCCGGTGTCGCGGCCCAGTACGAGTCCGAGGTCGTCTACCACCAGATCCGTGAGGACCTGGAGGAGCAGGGCGTCATCTTCATGGACACCGACACCGCCCTGCGGGAGCACCCGGAGCTCTTCAAGGAGTACTTCGGCACGGTCATCCCGGTCGGCGACAACAAGTTCGCGTCGCTGAACACCGCGGTGTGGTCCGGCGGTTCCTTCATCTACGTGCCCAAGGGCGTGCAGGTGGAGATCCCGCTCCAGGCCTACTTCCGTATCAACACGGAGAACATGGGCCAGTTCGAGCGGACCCTGATCATCGTCGACGAGGGTGCCTACGTGCACTACGTCGAGGGCTGCACGGCTCCGATCTACAAGTCGGACTCGCTGCACTCCGCGGTCGTCGAGATCATCGTCAAGAAGAACGCCCGCTGCCGTTACACGACCATCCAGAACTGGTCGAACAACGTCTACAACCTGGTCACCAAGCGCGCCGTGGCCTACGAGGGCGCGACCATGGAGTGGGTCGACGGCAACATCGGCTCCAAGGTCACCATGAAGTACCCGGCCGTCTACCTGATGGGTGAGCACGCCAAGGGCGAGACCCTGTCGATCGCCTTCGCGGGCGAGGGCCAGCACCAGGACGCCGGTTCCAAGATGGTCCACATGGCGCCGAACACGTCCTCCAACATCGTGTCGAAGTCCGTGGCACGCGGCGGCGGCCGTACGTCCTACCGCGGTCTCGTCGAGATCGGCGAGGGCGCCCACGGCTCCAAGTCGAACGTGCTGTGCGACGCGCTGCTCGTCGACACCATCTCCCGCTCGGACACGTACCCCTACGTGGACGTCCGCGAGGACGACGTGTCCATGGGCCACGAGGCGACCGTCTCCAAGGTCTCGGACGACCAGCTCTTCTACCTGATGAGCCGCGGTCTCTCCGAGTTCGAGGCGATGGCCATGATCGTGCGCGGCTTCGTGGAGCCCATCGCGAAGGAGCTGCCCATGGAGTACGCCCTCGAACTGAACCGGCTGATCGAGCTGCAGATGGAAGGCGCGGTCGGTTAACACCCCGCCCCCCGAAGCAGTCCCAGATTTCTTGACGCTTGACGTAGGAAGAGAGCAGACCGACAGCCATGGCTGAGGCTCAGAGTATTCCGGTGGGGTCCACCACCGCCGGTCAGATCGCGGTGGCCGCCGAGTCGACCGTCGCCACGCGCATGAGCGCGCCCGCCTCCTTCGACGTGGCGGACTTCCCGGTCCCCCACGGCCGTGAGGAGGAATGGCGGTTCACGCCGCTGGAGCGGCTGCGCGGGCTGCACGACGGCACCGCGGTCGCCACCGGCGACGGCGTGAAGGTCGGCATCGACGCGCCCGAGGGCGTCGTCGTCGAGACCGTCGGCCGCGACGACGACCGGCTCGGCCGGGCGACCCCGGTCGACCGGATCGCCGCCCAGGCGTACTCGGCGTTCGAGAAGGCCGGTGTCGTCACCGTCCCCAAGGAGACGGTGCTCACCGAGCCGATCCGCATCTCCGTGCACGGCGAGGGCGGTGTCGCCTACGGCCACCAGGTCATCGAGCTGGGAGCCTTCGCCGAGGCCGTCGTCGTGATCGACCACACCGGTGACGCGGTGCTCGCCGCCAACGTCGACTACGTGGTCGGCGACGGCGCCAAGCTCACCGTGGTCTCCGTCCAGGACTGGGACGACAAGGCCGTCCACGTCGGCCAGCACAACGCGCTGATCGGCCGGGACGCCACCTTCAAGTCCTTCGTGGTCACCTTCGGCGGCGACCTCGTACGCCTCCACCCGCGCGTCGCCTACGCCGGACCCGGCGGCGAGGCCGAGCTCTTCGGCCTGTACTTCACGGACGCCGGCCAGCACCAGGAGCACCGCCTCCTGGTCGACCACAACGCCCCGCACTGCAAGTCGAACGTCGCCTACAAGGGCGCGCTCCAGGGCGAAGGCGCCCACGCGGTGTGGATCGGCGACGTCCTCATCGAGGCCACGGCCGAGGGCACGGACACCTACGAGATGAACCGGAACCTGGTTCTGACCGACGGTGCCCGGGTCGACTCCGTGCCGAACCTGGAGATCGAGACCGGCGAGATCGTCGGCGCCGGACACGCCTCGGCGACCGGCCGCTTCGACGACGAGCAGCTCTTCTACCTGATGGCTCGCGGCATCCCGGCCGACGAGGCCCGCCGTCTGGTGGTCCGCGGCTTCTTCGCCGAACTGGTCCAGCAGATCCGGGTGGCCGACATCCAGGAGCGTCTCCTCGCCAGGATCGACGAGGAGCTGGAGGCGTCCGTCTGATGACCGACCTCGACCGTGCTCGTTTCCAACGGGCCTGTGGACTGGGCGAGCTGGAGGAGGACACCCCCAAGCGGGTGGAACTCGACGGCACGCCGGTCTCGGTCGTCCGTACCGAGGGGGAGGTGTTCGCGGTCAACGACATCTGCTCGCACGCGAACGTCTCGCTCTCCGAGGGCGAGGTGGAGGACTGTCAGATCGAGTGCTGGCTGCACGGCTCCAGCTTCGACCTCCGCACCGGCAAGCCGTCCGGCCTTCCCGCGACGCGCCCCGTCCCCGTATACCCCGTAAAGATCGAAGGGGACGACGTGCTCGTCTCCCTCACCCAGGAGTCCTGAGGAACCCATGGCAACGCTTGAAATCCACGACCTGCACGTCACCGTCGAGGCCGACAACGCCACGAAGGAGATCCTCAAGGGCGTCGACCTCACCGTGAAGCAGGGCGAGACCCACGCCATCATGGGCCCGAACGGCTCCGGCAAGTCGACGCTCGCCTACTCGCTCGCGGGTCACCCCAAGTACACGATCACCGGCGGCACCGTCACCCTCGACGGCGAGAACGTCCTGGAGATGTCCGTCGACGAGCGCGCCCGCGCGGGCCTCTTCCTGGCCATGCAGTACCCGGTCGAGGTCCCCGGTGTCTCCGTCTCGAACTTCCTGCGGACCTCCGCCACCGCGATCCGCGGCGAGGCCCCCAAGCTCCGCCTGTGGGTGAAGGAGGTCAAGGAGGCCATGCAGCGCCTCAACATGGACCCCGCCTTCGCCGAGCGGAACGTGAACGAGGGCTTCTCCGGCGGTGAGAAGAAGCGCCACGAGATCCTCCAGCTGGAGCTGCTCAAGCCGAAGATCGCGATCCTCGACGAGACCGACTCCGGCCTGGACGTCGACGCCCTGCGCGTCGTCTCCGAGGGCGTCAACCGGGTCCGTGAGAGCGGCGAGGTCGGCACCCTGCTGATCACGCACTACACGCGCATCCTGCGCTACATCAAGCCCGACCACGTGCACGTGTTCGCGAACGGCCGCATCGCCGAGTCCGGCGGCGCGGAGCTGGCCGACCAGCTCGAGGCCGAGGGCTACGACAAGTACGTGAAGGGTGGCGCATCCGCGTGACGCAGCTGTCGGGCCTCCTCGACACCGAGGCGATCCGCAAGGACTTCCCCATCCTGGACCGCCGGGTCCACGACGGGCACAAGCTCGTGTACCTGGACAACGCGGCGACCTCGCAGAAGCCGCGCCAGGTGCTGGACGCCCTGAACGAGTACTACGAGAGCCACAACGCCAACGTCCATCGCGGTGTGCATGTGCTCGCGGAGGAGGCCACGGCGCTGTACGAGGGCGCGCGTGACAAGGTCGCCGCGTTCATCAACGCGCCGAGCCGCGACGAGGTCATCTTCACGAAGAACGCCTCCGAGTCGCTCAACCTCGTGGCCAACATGCTCGGCTGGGCCGACGAGCCCTACCGCGTGGACCACGAGACCGAGATCGTCATCACGGAGATGGAGCACCACTCCAACATCGTGCCGTGGCAGCTGCTCGCGCAGCGCACGGGCGCGAAGCTGAAGTGGTTCGGCCTGACCGACGACGGCCGGCTCGACCTGTCCGACATTGACGAGATCATCACGGAGAAGACGAAGATCGTCTCCTTCGTCCTGGTGTCGAACATCCTGGGCACCGTCAACCCGGTCGAGGCGATAGTGCGCCGCGCCCAGGAGGTCGGTGCGCTGGTCTGCATCGACGCCTCGCAGGCCGCCCCGCACATGCCGCTGGACGTCCAGGCCCTCCAGGCCGACTTCGTGGCCTTCACCGGCCACAAGATGTGCGGCCCGACCGGCATCGGCGTCCTCTGGGGCCGCCAGGAGCTGCTGGAGGACCTGCCGCCGTTCCTCGGGGGCGGCGAGATGATCGAGACGGTGTCGATGCACTCGTCGACGTACGCGCCCGCCCCGCACAAGTTCGAGGCGGGCACCCCGCCGATCGCCCAGGCGGTCGGTCTCGGTGCGGCCATCGACTACCTGAGCGCGATCGGCATGGACAAGATCCTCGCCCACGAGCACGCCCTCACCGAGTACGCGGTGAAGCGGTTCGCCGAGGTCCCCGGCCTGCGGATCATCGGCCCGACGACGGCCGAGGACCGCGGCGCGGCGATCTCGTTCACGCTGGGTGACATCCACCCGCACGACGTGGGCCAGGTCCTCGACGAGCAGGGCATCGCCGTCCGGGTCGGACACCACTGCGCACGGCCGGTCTGCCTGCGGTACGGAATTCCTGCGACCACGCGAGCGTCGTTCTATCTGTACTCCACGCCGACCGAGATCGACGCACTGGTCGACGGCCTGGAGCATGTACGGAACTTCTTCGGCTGAGGGACGTGACCTGGACGTGAAGCTGGATTCGATGTACCAGGAAGTCATCCTGGACCATTACAAGCACCCGCACGGGCGCGGTCTTCGGGATGGCGACGCCGAGGTGCACCACGTCAATCCGACGTGCGGCGACGAGATCACGCTGCGCGTCAAGTACGACGGCACGACGATCAGCGATGTGTCGTACGAGGGCCAGGGCTGCTCCATCAGCCAGGCCTCGGCCTCCGTGCTGAACGACCTGCTCGTGGGCAAGGACCTGACCGAGGCGCAGAAGATCCAGGAGACCTTCCTGGAGCTGATGCAGTCCAAGGGCCGCATCGAGCCGGACGACGCGATGGAGGAGATCCTGGAGGACGCGGTCGCGTTCACCGGGGTCTCCAAGTACCCGGCCCGCGTGAAGTGCGCGCTGCTGAGCTGGATGGCCTGGAAGGACGCGACGGCCCAGGCCCTGGGCGAGGCCGACGCCGAAAGGAAGACGGCATGAGCGAGACCATCGAGATGAAACCGGCCTCCGAGGACGAGGTCCGCGAGGCGCTGTACGACGTCGTCGACCCCGAACTGGGCATCGACGTCGTCAACCTCGGACTGATCTACGGCATCCACATCGACGACGCGAACATCGCGACGATCGACATGACCCTGACGTCGGCGGCGTGCCCGCTCACCGACGTCATCGAGGACCAGGCCAAGTCCGCCACGGACGGCATCGTGAACGAACTCCGCATCAACTGGGTGTGGATGCCGCCGTGGGGCCCGGACAAGATCACGGACGACGGCCGCGATCAGCTGCGGGCGCTGGGCTTCAACGTCTGAGCGAGCGTCGTCCCTGAGTCTTCCGTACGTGTGTGTGCGTGCTGGTACGTGTGCGGCCCCCGGCTTCCGAGCCGGGGGCCGTGTGCGTTGTACGGGGAGTGCCGTGCTGGTCCTGGCGTGTGCGGGCCGTGGGTGTGCGGTTCAGCTCAGCCCGTCGACCAGGCGGAACGCCGAGTCCGCCCGGTAGATGCCGCTGTTCTCGTACGGGTCCAGGCGGAGCCGGAAGTCGCTGTGGCGCAGAAAGCGGCCGCGGTAGTTGACCGACTCCAGCATGACGGCGCCGGAGAACGCCGACGGGCGCGGGCAGAACGTGGCGTCCTGCTCGAAGAGCCTGGAGCCGTCGTGGCGGTCGGCGCGCAGCCGGAACTGGGCGTGGCGCAGATAGCGGCCCTCGCCGAGGGAGAACGAGACGCAGCGGGAGTCGGCGAGGCCGGGGACGAGCGTGAAGGAGGCGTCCTGCCTGGTCCGCGACGAGCTGCGGGAGTCGATCCGGTCGAGCCGCACGGAGCTGTCCCGGCCCGAACCGTCCCATGCCGAGCGCTCGCCGAGGTGCCAGTAGCGGTCGGGGTGGTTGACGGCCTGGACGGACTTCCGCGAGGACGCCTGCTGGTGTCCGGACGCGGGGGGCTTCTGGGCGGAGGCGGACTTCGAGGCCGACGGACGGGGCGCGGGGCCGGGTACGGAGCCGGCCCGGTGGTCCGCGGGTGCGGTGGAGCCGTCGGCGGCCCCGGAGGACTCGGGTGCGGCCAGACCGCTCTTTCCGCTGGGCGCGGTGGCGGCGGACGGGTCCGGCACGAGCGGTTCGTCCGTGGCGGCGGTGTTCTCCGTGCGGTCCTCGGCCGAGGTGTCCTTGCCGTTGTCCAGCACGGTCGCCGTCACGGTGGAGGCGAGGACCGCGAGCAGCAGGGCTCCGGCCAGCCAGAGCCTGCGTGTCCCGGGGATGCGGGGCTCCTCCAGGGTCTCGCCGGTCTCCCACACCTGCGGGAGACGGGCGGACGGGACGGGAGCGGACTCGGTGCTTCTTTCCGGCATGCGCGGTTCCTCCCGGCGTCGCCGAGGGCGGACGCGGATCGGTCAGGTGTCGTGGCACAAGAGGAGGCGGAGGTCGCGGGCCCACGGGACGGCCCTGGCCGGGAGGTCCACGTGCGCGACGAGGGGAACAGTAGTGGAAGCCGGGCGTGTCGAGTAAGCGTTCCTGAGAGCGGCTACTGCCCGAACTGGCCGCAATCATCGGCAAGTTGACTAATCGCCGGCGAAGTTCCGGCACTGTGTACGGTCGTACGCATCGATGTGTACTCTCGTACGCATGGGATACGCGTTGCTCGCCGGAGCCATTGCCGCGGAAGTGGCCGCCACGACCGCGATGAAGTACAGCGACGGCTTCAGCAGGCTGTGGCCCTCCCTGCTGACCGCCCTCGGCTACGTCGTCGCCTTCCTGCTGCTCGCGCAGACGCTCAAGACGGTGTCCGTCGGCACGGCGTACGCGATCTGGGCCGGGGTCGGCACGGCGGCCATCGCGGTGATCGGGATCGTGTTCCTCGGGGAGGGGCTCAGCGTCACCAAGTTCGCCGGGATCGCGCTGATCATCGGCGGGGTCGTCGTGCTGAACCTGGGAGGGGCGCACTGATGGCCCGGCGCTACGACCCCGAGCGGCGGCAGCGGATCATCGACGCGGCGATCCGGGTCGTGGCGGCCAAGGGCATCGCCGGGCTGAGCCATCGCACGGTCGCGGCCGAGGCGGATGTGCCGCTCGGCTCGACGACGTACCACTTCAAGACGCTCGACGAGCTGCTGGTCGCCGCGTTGCGGCAGGCGAACGAGGGTTTCACCAAGACGGTGGCGGCGCGGGTCGCGCTGCGGGACCCCGGCGCGGACCTCGCGGCCGAACTCGCGGCGCTCGGCCGGGAATGGCTCGCCGGGGACCGTACGGGGGTGGAGGTGGAGTACGAGCTCTATCTCGCCGCGCTGCGGCGGCCCGCGTTGCGGCCTGTGGCGGACGAGTGGGGCCGGGACTTCGCCGACCTTCTCGCTCGGCGCACCGATTCGGTGACCGCGCGGGCGTTGGTCGCGCTGATCGACGGTATCTGTCTGCAGGTGTTGTTGACGGGGGCGGCGTATGAGGAGGAGTACGCGCGGGAGGTGTTGGCGCGGGTGATCGGGTGATCCACCGTCGGGTGTGGGGAACCGTCGGGTGTGGGGGGCGGTGGGGTGCGGCGGGTTGTGTGGTGCGGGTCGCCGGTGGCTGGGTGCGCCGTTCCCCGCGCCCCTGAAAGACTGCGCCGTTCCCCGCGCCCCCGGAGTGCCGGGCTGAGCCCCGGCGCCTCAGGGGCGTCTGCCGGGGTGCTGGTTGGCTCGGGTGGGTTGTGGCGCGTTAGGTTTCTGCCATGACCGACACGACTGCTGTACGCACCACCGGCGCTGTCGCCGCCGGGCTCGCCACGATCGCCGCCGACGGCACCGTCCTCGACACCTGGTTCCCGGCGCCCGAGCTGGTCGCCGAGCCCGGTCCCTCCGGCTCCGAGCGGCTGTCCGCCGAACGCGCGGTGGAACTGCTCGGTGAGGGCGCCGTGCAAGCGGTCGGCCCGGACGCCCGCCGGGGTGTCGAGGTGGTCGCGGTCCGCACGGTCATCGCCTCGCTCGACGAGAAGCCCCTCGACGCGCACGACGCGTACCTGCGGCTGCACCTGCTCTCGCACCGGCTGGTGCGGCCGCACGGGCAGAACCTCGACGGCCTCTTCGCCCACCTCGCCAACGTGGCCTGGACCTCGCTCGGCCCGGTGGCCGTGGACGACGTGGAGAAGGTCCGGCTCAACGCCCGCGCCGAGGGCCTCCACCTGGCCGTGACGTCCATCGACAAGTTCCCGCGCCTGACGGACTACGTGGCGCCCAAGGGCGTCCGTATCGCCGACGCCGACCGGGTCCGCCTCGGCGCGCACCTCGCCGAGGGCACCACGGTCATGCACGAGGGCTTCGTGAACTTCAACGCCGGCACGCTCGGCACGTCGATGGTCGAGGGCCGTATCTCGGCCGGTGTCGTGGTCGGCGACGGCTCGGACATCGGTGGCGGCGCCTCCACGATGGGGACGCTCTCGGGCGGCGGCAATGTCCGTATCACCATCGGCGAGCGGTGCCTGATCGGTGCGGAGGCGGGTGTCGGTATCGCGCTGGGCGACGAGTGTGTCGTCGAGGCCGGGCTGTACGTCACCGCCGGTACGCGCGTGACGATGCCCGACGGACAGATCGTCAAGGCCCGTGAGCTCTCCGGCGCCTCGAACATCCTCTTCCGCCGCAACTCCGTCACCGGAAAGGTGGAGGCCCGCCCGAACAACGCGGTGTGGGGCGGGCTGAACGAGATCCTCCACAGCCACAACTGAGCCACAACTGAGCCACAACTGAGGCGGACGCTGATCAGGAGGCGGCCACCAGCCGCTCGTACTCGGCGCGCAGCCCGTCGGCCGCTTCCCGGCCGGCGGGCCGCAGCGGTGGCCGTACCGGACCGGCGGGCAGGCCGAGGGAGTTGAGCAGGGCCTTCGTGGTGACCGTGCCGGGCAGGCCCGACGCCATCATCAACTCGACGAGGGCGTTGGCCTGTTGCTGGCGGCGAGCCGCCCCGGCGGTGTCCCCCGCGTCGAACGCGTCCAGGATGCCGCGGAGCCGGCCGGGCACGACGTTGGCCACCGTGCTGATGAACCCGGCGCCGCCCACCGCGTACAGGGCCAGCGCGTACTCGTCGCAGCCCGCGTAGTACGCGAGATCCGTGCGGGCCAGCACCTTCTGGGTGCCGAGCAGGTCGTACGCGCAGTCCTTCACCGCCACGATCCGTGGGTGCTCGGCGAGCCGCAGCATCGTCTCCGGTTCGATACGGGTACCGGTGCGGCCCGGGATGTCGTACAGCGCGAGAGGCAGGCCTGAGGCGTCCGCGATCGCCCGGAAGTGCGCCTCGACGGCGTCCTGCGGAGGCCTGCTGTAGTACGGCGTGACGACCAACAGGCCGTCCGCGCCCGCCTTTTCCGCCTCGCGTGCCAGCTCGACGGTGTGGCGGGTGTCGGCGGTCCCGACGCCCGCGACGACCGCGGCACGGTCGCCGACGGCCTCGGCGACCGCCCGTACGAGCGCGGTCTTCTCGGCGTCCGTCGTGGTCTGGGACTCCCCGGTGGTGCCGGACAGCACCAGCCCGTCGCAGCCCTCGGCGACCAGCGACTCGGCCAGCCGCCGCGCCCCGTCCAGGTCGAGCAGCCCCTCGTCGGTGAAGGGCGTGACCATGGCGCAGAGGGCACGGCCGAAGGGGCGGTCACGCGCGGGCGCGGGCGCGGATCGGGGCGTGTGCGTGGGCGTGGGCGGGGGTGCGGCTGTGGTCATGGACGTAGTCTCGGCGCGCCGACGTGGAAGCTCCACTTAATTCTTCTACGTCCTATGTGTAAGGAGAGCTACTGGATCGTTCGCCTGTGCTGCTTCAGCGCGCGCCGCTCACACCCCGATCCCGATGCCGCCGCCGACGACGATGTTCTGGCCGGTGACGTAACCGGCCGCGTCCGAGGCGAGGAAGGCGACGGTCTCGGCCACCTCGCGGGCGGTGCCGAACCGACCGAACGGGATACGGGCGGCGGCGGACGAGATGGGCACCCGCCTGCTCGACCGCTCCCCGCGCGGCACCGGCCTCACCGAAGCGGGCGAGGTCTTCCTGCCGCTCGCCCGAACGCTGCTGCGCTCCGCGGCCCAGGCCATGACGCGCACCCGCGCCGCCGCCCATCCCAGCCGGATCACCATCGGCTACACCATGAACCTCATCGTCACGGCGGCCGTGCGGGACGTGCGGCACCGCCACCCGGAGGCGGAGGTGCGCACCTCGCACCTGCCCTGGAACGAACAGCGCCGGGCGCTGCTCGACCACAGCGTGGACGCGGTGGTGACCAGGCTGCCGCTGGAGAGCGCGGGCCTGCACGTGACCGTCCTCTACGACGAGCCCCGGGTCCTGCTGGTCTCCCGCGGTCACCGCCTGGCGGGCCGGGAGTCCGTCACGTTCGACGACATCGCCGACGAGCCCATGCCGCGCGTGCCCGACCCGGGCTGGAACGCCTTCTGGCGCATCGACCCCCGGCCCGACGGCCGCCCCGCGCCCGACGGGCCGCTCGTCGAGGACGTCGAGGACAAGACCGAGCTCGTCGCCGCGGGGCAGGCCGTCGCGATCATTCCGGCCGGCGAACACACCAGGCGGATGCGCCCGGAACTCACCACGGTCCCCCTGGAGGGCGTCGAGCCCGGCCACGTCGTGCTGGCCACCCGCGTCGGCGATCGCAACCCCCTCGTGGCGGCCTTCAGGACCGCGCTCATCCGTGACGCGAGGAGCGGCGGTGCGGGTGAGGGAGGGGCGGCGGACGGAGGGGCGAGGGGCGGGCTCGACCTGAAGCTCGGTTGAGGTCGGAGGGCGGGCGTCGCACGCGGCGAGCAGCGATCACCGGTCCCGTCGTCGTATCGGAAATCCACCGAGAACCCTGTCCGGGTGTCGGATTTCCCGGATATCGACGCCGTGGCTGGCTCTGCTTCGGCGGTGCGGCCGAGAGTGAGCGCGGAAACAGCCGAACCGCGGCGTGTGCCGCCGCAAGGGAGAGTCGTGTGAACATCACAACTGCCGAGAGCGTCCCACAGGGCCGGCGGGCGGCCACGCTCGTCATGGCCTGCGTGGGCGTGTTCGTCGCCTATCTGCCGGTGACCACCGTCTCGGTGAGCCTGCCGGCCATCCAGCGGGCGATGCACGCGTCGACGTCCCAGCTGGCCTGGGTGTCCGACGCGTTCGTCCTGCCGATGGCCGCCCTCATCCTCACCGCCGGGGTCGTCGGTGACGTCCACGGCCGCAAGAAGGTCTTCCAGGCGGGCCTGGCCTTCTGCGCCGCGGGCGCCGCGATAGCCCTGTTCGCCCAGTCGATCGAGGTCCTCTGGGTCGGCCAGGCCTTCGCGGGCATCGGCGCGGCGGCGCTGCTGCCCACGACCCTGGCCCTGATCAGCCATGTCGTCCCCGACCCCCGCGAACGCGGCAAGTTCATCGGACTGTGGGCCACGTCGCTGCTCTCGGCCCTCGCCCTGGGCCCGATCATCGCCGGGCTCATCCTCGAACACTTCGCCTGGCGCTGGATCTTCCTGCTGGCGGTCCCCGCCTCGCTCGTCGCCATGGGCTGCGCGGCCCGGCTGCTGACCGACTCGCGCGCCGCCGGTTCGCGCAGGCTGGACTGGCCCGGCCAGATCACCGCCGCGCTGGCGATCACCGCACTGGTCTACGGGGTCATCGAGGGCGGCGCCGAGTCCTTCTCGGACGTGAAGGTGATGGTGGCCCTGTTCACGGCCGTCGTCAGCGGTGTCGCCTTCGTCCTCGTGGAGCGGCGCAGCGACAGCCCGATGCTGGACCTGAAGCTCTTCCGCAGCGCGGCCTTCAGCGCCACCACCCTGGTCGCCATGATCAGCTTCCTGGGCCTGATCGGGTTCTTCTTCGCCCTCAGCCTCTACCTCGGTACGGTCCAGCAGCTCAGCACCCTGGAGGCGGGTGCCCGGATGGTGACGGTCAGCCTGATGGCCATCCTGGTGGGAGCACCGGTCGGCCGCCTGATGCACCGGGTGTCCGCACGTGTCCTGATCACCGGCGGCCTGCTCGTCAGCGCGGGCGCCCTGCTCTCCCTCACCACGATCGACGCCGACACCTCGTACGGCTCGCTGGTCTGGCGGCTGGCGCTGCTCGGCCTGGGCATGGGCCTGGTCATGACGCCGATGACCGCCACCGCGGTCGCCTCCGTACCGCACCACCTGGCGGGTATGGCGGCGGCCGGGAACAACGCCTTCCGGCAGGTCGGCGGCGCGCTCGGACCCGCCGTCCTGGGAGCCCTGCTCACCAGCCGGGCCACCGGTTCCCTGTCCGGGCACCTCGCCGACGCGGGCCTGACGGGCGCCCAGCGGCAGAGCGTCCTGGCGGCCGTGGACGAGGGCGGACTGGGCGCGGTCGCACGGATGAACCTGGGTCCGGCCCAAGGGCGCGCCCTGGGAGCGCTGTCCGAGGCGTTCCTCGACGGCCTCCACCTGTGTCTGGTCGTGTCCGCGGTCCTGACCCTGCTCGCGGCGGCGGTCTCCGCGGTCCTGCTGCGCAGCCCGCGGCGGACGACGACGCCGGTGACCGGCTCGGGTGGCGGCACCGTCGTCGGTTCCGGTTCCGGTTCCGGTTCCGGTTCCGGCGTGGAGGGGACACCGCGGCAGCGCGGGCCGGTCGAGTCCCAGCCGGAACTCGACCCCCGGTAGCGATGAACCCCCGGCGGTGATCCGGCGTCTTACCGGGCGCCCTCCGTGGGGACGGGATGGGCGCCGGTGAGAGGCCCGGGTGCGGGAACATACTCCTGGACCCGGGCCTCGCGCGGTTCCCGGGACCCACTCCACAGGCGCTCGGGCCGGCACCCGGCAGGCGCTCGCTAGGATGATCTCCCGCAGCCGCAGCCGCAGCCGCAGCCGCAGCCGCAGCCGCAGCCGCAGCCCCGTATCCGCAGTCCAGCCCGGTGGAGTCCCAGGTGCTCGACCCTCGTGAACCGCCCGACCCCCTCGATCTGAAGCTGATGCAGGCGCTCCAGATCGACGGCCGTGCGCCGTTCAGCCGGCTCGCGGAAGTGCTCGGCGTCTCGGACCAGACCGTCGCCCGGCGCTACCGACGGCTGCGGACCACGGTGGGCCTGCGGGTGCTGGGCATGACCGACGAGAGCCGGCTGGGCAGACAGAGCTGGATGGTCCGGCTGCGCTGCACCCCGGACATGGCGGAACAACTGGCGGGCGCGCTGGCCCGGCGCCCCGACACCACGTACATCGAACTGATCTCGGGTGGCACCGAGGTGCTGTGCGCGATGAAACCGCGCTCACGGCAGGAACGGGACGAGCTGCTCTTCGACCGGCTGCCGCGCACCCCGCGCGTCATCTCGGTCAGCGCGCACTGCATCCTGCACTCCTTCTACGGCGGCGCGCTCGGCTGGCTCAACAAACGAGGGGCCCTGGACCCCGACGAGGAGGCCGCCCTGGCCCCGCCGCCCGTCGAGACGTCCACCGCTCCCGTCGCCCTGGACGCGGACGACGAGGCGCTGCTCGCCGTGCTCCGGCGCGACGGCCGGACCCCGCTCACCGAACTCCAGGCCGGCACCGGGCAGACGGAGTCGGCGGTCAAACGGCGGCTCGACCGGCTGCGTTCCTGCGGGGCCCTCTACTTCGACGTACAGCACGACCGCGAGCCCCTGGGGCACACCACCGGAGCCATGCTCTGGCTCACGGTGGCGCCCTCGGCCCTCGCCGACGTCGGGCGCGCTCTCGCGGAACACCCCGAGGTCGGCTTCGCCGCGGCCATCACCGGCCAGGCCAACGTCGCCGCGTCCGTCCTCTGCCGCGACACCAGCGCGTTGTACGCGTACCTGAGCGAGAAGGTCGGGGTACTCGACGGGGTCCGGGCCGTCGAGACCGTCCTCACCCTGCGGCAGGTCAAACAGCTCACCTACGAGCCCGGCCGCTGACCGCGCGGCCGGGACCGGTGCCTCTCCACGGCTGGAACCGCACGGGCAGAACCGCTACGGGCAAAGCCGCTACGGGCGGAACCGCAGTATCTGCGGGTCGTGGTCGCTGATCTGGTCGTGGAACTCCGAGTTGATGTGCACGCTGTCGTAGCTGAAGCCGCCTCCCCCACGGATCGACGGGCTGATCAGGATCTGGTCGAGGACCTGGCTGTTGCCCTGGTAGTCGTAGCTGTAACGCTCGCTCTCCGGCAGGGACTTGACGGCCGACCAGAGGGCGCCGCCGCCTTCCAGGAGCTTCGTCGTCCTGGAGAACTCGAAGTCGTTGATGTCGCCGAGCGTGACGACGTCCGCGTTCCGCTGCTTCGCCAGGATGTCCTTGACGAAGGTGTTCACAGCGGTCGCCTGGAGGTGGCGCTGGGTCTCCGAGCTGCGCGCCGGCGGCTGGAACTGCGAGTGCAGCGCCTGGTCGCCGCCCTTCGAGGCGAAGTGGTTCGCGATCACGAAGACCGACTTGCCGCGGAAGACGAACTCGCCCGCGAGAGGCTTGCGGCTGTTCGTCCACGCCTCGTTCGCCGGGTCGATACGGCCGGGCGAGAGCGTCAACCGCGCCTTGCCGTGCACCTTCGTGACGCCGACGGCGGTGGTGGCGTCGCCGCCCGCACGGTCGACGAAGGAGACCCGCGCCGGGTTGTAGAGGAACGCCTGGCGGATGTTGCCGCCCGGCTCACCGCCGTCCGCGAGGTCCACCGGATCGATGGAGCGCCACGCGTAGGCCGGGCCGCCGGCGGCGACGATCGCGTCGGTCAGCTTGCGCAGCGTCAGGTCGGCGGCGACCGTACCGTCGTTCGTCGCGCCGTTGTTGTCCTGGATCTCCTCCAGGGACACGATGTCGGGCGACCGGAGGCGGTCCACGATCGCGGCCGCGTGGTCGGCGAACGTGTCGTCCGCCGGGTCGAGGTTCTCGACGTTGTACGTGGCGACCGCCAGCTCCGTGCGCGACTGCCCGCGGGTCGTCTCGCGCTCCAGGCCGCCGGCCTCGACCGTGCCCAGGGTGCGGGCGGTCAGCGTGTAGCCGCCGAACTGGTTGTAGTCGAGCGGGCCCTCGGTGGTGCCCTTGAGGGTGTCCCCGACGTCCGCCGTCGGGAACGGCTCCGTGGCGGTGGGGATCAGCGACTGGATCTGGAGACGGCCGGTGTTCTGCGCGGAGTACGCGCCGTAGACGGTGCCGCCGCGGCGGTTCGGGTTCTCGTGCGGCTTGACCGTCACCCACAGCTCGGAGTACGGATCGGTCGCGGTGACCACGCGCGACGAGCCGATCGTGACGTTCATGCCCTCCAGGGACTCGTAGAAGTCGAGGGCGTACTTCTTCGGCCGCAGGACGAGGCCCCCGGTCGAGCCGCCCGCCGCCGCGTCACCCTCGGGCGCGTACGCGGCGGGTACGGAACGGCTGTTGACGACGACCGCCTCGGGCAGCGCGTTGCCGCTCGACACGACGGTGACCGCCGGCCGGGTGATCTCGGTGACCGACTGGTTGCCGGTCGAGGCGCCGCCCGGCACGAACTCCGTGACCGTGCCCGAGACGGTGACCGCGTCCCCGACGGCGACCGTCGGCGTGGAGCTGGTGAAGACGAAGACGCCCTCACTGGTGGCCGGGTCGTCGTCCGCGGACGGTCCCTGGATCCAGAAACCGCGGGAGGAACCATAGGTACGTACGCCCGTGACGATGCCGGCCACGTCCGTGACCTGGCGGCCCACGAGCGGGGACGTCCGGGTGGCGCCCTGGATGTCGTGAACGGCCACGGTGTCCGCGTGGGCGGGCGAGGTGAGGACCACCGAGGAGACCGTGGAACAGACGGCGGCGACGGTGAGGGCGGCTATACGTGCGGAAGTCTTGCTCGGCAAGGGAATCCCTCCGGGGACGTGCGTGGGCGCCCGGGGCGAGGGCGAGACGGTGAAATGGCGATGGTGGCGAGGTGCGAGGTGCGAGTGGGGAGTGGGGAGTGGGGAGAAGGCGGGTGGTGAGGTGTTCGACGGGCGAGTCCGTGACGCGCGTAGAGGACGGATTCGCGGAGTCGTCCGTGAGTTTCTACGCGCGTCAATCTCGTATCCGGTCACGACACTTGTCAAGGTTTCCCGGTTGAACACTTCTGACAGGTTCATGAACCGGGCGGCATGGGCCCAAATCCGTCTAGGCTGAGGTTGCACTTCCGGGGCGGCCGGAGAGCGTTCTCCCCGGTGTCCCGCGGGCCTCGTGCGCGTCGCGTCCGCCGAGTCCGCCGAGGTATACGTCCGACCGTTCGTCCTAGGAGAACCAGCCGATGTCAGACAGCTCCCCCTTGCCGCCGGTGCGTCTGCGCTCCGAAGCGGAGCTCGCGCGGGACGCGCTCGCCACACCGCTCCTCTCGCGTGCCGTGCGGCTCGCCCGCTGGGCCGGTCCGGACACCCGGGTCGGAGCCGGCGGCGAACTCGTCGAGGAACAACTGGCCGCCGCGGCCGCGGAACTGGGGCTCGACGGCGAGGACGCCGCGGCCTACGCCAGTGAGTCCTGGCGGGTCGCCGTGGACACCGGGCTGCTCGCGGTCGTGGACGAGGAGGAGGGGACCGTCACCGCCGGCGAGGACCTCGGTCTCGTCCTCTCCGGCGCGCCGCAGGACGTGCTGGGGCTGTGGCTCGGTGCCCTGGAGACGGTGCTGGCCGACGCGAGCGTGCCCGACCTCGACGACCTCATGGAGGCCATGGACGAGGGCGGCGACATCGACTTCTCCGCGCTGGACTGGGACCCCGAGGCCGAGGCGGACTTCCTGGACGGGGTCCTCGGCAACCTCTATCTGCTGACCGCCGGTGAGGAGGGGCCGGGCGAGGGCACGGTGCCGCTGCCCGCCCTCGCCGCGTCGATGATCGTGCCGGACGACATGGGGGAGCCCACCGACGACGTCCTGGAGCAGGTGTCGGAGGCGATGATGCGGCTCGACGACCAGTTCCGGCTGCTGGAGCCGGTCGGGCTCGTCGACTTCCAGCCCGTCGACGAGGCGCTCATGGCCGACGTCGACGCCGGTGAGGAGGCCGCCGCCGCGGTGGGGGGCGTGGACGACACGGACGTCTCCCGGTACGGCATGGTGCGGCTCACCCCGCTCGGGGTGTACGGCATCAGGGCGCGGCTTCTGGAGGCCGGGTTCGCGGCGCCCGCGGTGGGCGACCTCGCGGACAAGGGGGCCGATGTGCTCCTCGACAGCACCTCCACGTTTCCGCCGACGGCCGCGCAGGCGGAGACCGAGCAGTGGCTCGCCCGGCGTGAACCCCTCGACGCCGCGCGGGAGTTGCTCGCCGCGGCGCGCGGGGCCGACGTGGGGGCGCCGTTGCGGCGGCTGCACTGTCAGCAGGCGCTGTCCCTCGTCGGCGGGGCGGCCGCGCCCGCGCTGCACGAGGTGCTCGACGACGCCGAGCTGGGCGGGCTCGCGCGGGTCTGGCTCGCCGAGCGGGGGGTCGCGGATGTGCCCGCGCCGTCCGAGGAGATGGTGTTCTGGCTGACCGTCGACACGATCGCCGCGCAGCTTGCCGCGGAGGGGAACTCCGAGGAACTGCAGGCGCTGGTCGAGGGGCTCGCGGCGCAGCACGGGAGTTTCTTCGCCGCGGCGTGGCGGGTGGAGCATCCCGCTACGCCGGACGTGCTGGAGGCGATGGGGCGGTTGCATCCTGACAAGAGGGTGGCGAAGGAGGCGCGGAAGGCGGCGTTCAAGGCGCGGTCGCAGCAGGGGGGTTAGGGGGGCGTTCTTCCCGCCCCCGCCGCCCCTTCCCTCCCCGTCCCTGGGGGCTGCGCCCCCAGACCCCCGCTGGAAGATTGCGCCGTTCCCCGCGCCCCTAGTCGGCGGGGTCCGGGGGTTCCATGGCCAGCACCCGCACCGGGACGCCCTCCAGTTCGTCCGGGACCACGTCCTCCGGGCGGAGCTCCTCGCGGGGGATCTTGCGGGTGACGAAGACGACGATGACGTCCTCGCCCGACTCCTCGTCGCGGCCGGTGCCCACGCCGCTCACGTGGGCGAGTGCCATCAGCCGGTCCTCATGGAGATGGCGTGCCTGACGCGCGTCCACTTCGGCTCGCCTCCCATGGGTCGTGCGGATCCTTGGTACCGAGATTATTCCGGCCAACCGTTCGGATGCGAGGGCTGTTGGGCCGTACGGGTGGGTGCGGTGCGGACGGGCCGAACGAGTCGCGTTCACGCAAGGGGTACCCGCGATGACGGGTGGCGTTCAACCGGCGTTAAGTCGCGGACGGGAGCGTGTGGCCGACAGCCGGGTCCGCCACTCTCCAGGGTCGCCCTTCACGGTCACACTCCACCGTCACAGGAGACAGCATGTCGCTCACCCGCAGAGACTTCACCGCACGATCCGCGCTCACCGGTGCCGGTGTCGCCCTGATCGGCAGCGTCGGCGCGCTCGCCACCGCGCCCGGCGCCCTCGCGTCCACGGACACCGAGACCGCGGGCGACGGCCCCGACGCGCACGGCGCAGGGCGGCACGGCGGAGCCGTCGGCTACGGGCCGCTGCTGCCCGACCCGAAAGGCATCCTCGCGCTGCCCGCCGGGTTCTCGTACCGCGTCATCACCTACAGCGGGAAGACCAAGCTGGAGTCGGGCGAGTCCACCCCCTCCAACCACGACGGCACGGCCACCTTCGACGGGCCGCGCGGTACGACCCTCCTCGTCAACAACCACGAGCTGAAGGGCCCGCGCGCCGACTGGGAGCACCCGGTGCCGCTGACCGAGGGCCTCGTCTACGACCCGGCCGCGTCCGGCGGCTGCACGGTCGTCGAGGTGCGTCCCGGCGGAGCCGTCGCGGAGTGGGTCGGCATCGCGGGCACCTCAACCAACTGCGCGGGCGGCAGCACCCCGTGGGGCACCTGGCTCACCTGCGAGGAGAACTCCGACCGGGCCGGCGAGAACGGCATGACCAAGGACCACGGCTACGTCTTCGAGGTCGACCCGAGCGACCGCCGTGCCAACCGCGACCCCAAACCGCTGAAGTTCTTCGGCCGGTACGACCACGAGGCCGTCGTCATCGACCCGAAGCGCGGCCACGCCTACCTCACCGAGGACGACGCCGAGCCCAACGGCCTGTTCTTCCGCTGGAAGCCCCCGCACGGCTTCACCCACGGCCGCGGCAGGTTCCGTACCCTCGCGGACGACGCGGGTGTGCTCCAGGCGCCCAAGTGCTACGACTCCGGCGGCCGTTACGTCGACGACCTGTCCCGCGCCACCAAGATCGGCACGGTGTACGGGGTCGACTGGATCGACGTACCCGACCGGGACGGTGCCCAGGTCCCGGTGCGCGAGCAGTTCGACACCGGCGAGGTCACCCGGGCCCGCAAGCTCGAAGGCATGTGGTGGGGCGACGGGGGCGCCTACCTCGTCTCCTCCTACGCCCGTGAGGAGAGCCCGGTCCAGCACGACGGGCAGGTCTGGTTCTACGACCCCAGGCGCCGCACGCTGACGCTGAAGGTCCTGCTCGGCGTGAACCCCGACCCGTCGGCGGACGGCGCCTTCGACGGTCCCGACAACATCACCGTCTCCCCGTACGGCGGCCTCGTCATCGCCGAGGACGGCGAGGGCGTCTCCCACCTCTTCGGCGCGACCGACAGCGGTCGTACCTATCCCATCGCCCGCAACGACCTGAACATCGGCACCGAGGACGAGCCCGAGTTCAGCGAATTCACCGGCGTCACCTTCTCGCCCGACGGAAAGACCCTGTACGCGAATATCCAGGTGCCGGGCATCATGGTCGCGATCAAGGGGCCTTGGAAGAGGCAGCGGCGCCGCTGACGGCAGGGCCCGGCCTCATGGACGAGTGGCCTCCGTCCGTCGTGGGTGGGGGCGGGGCCGTGCCGGTACGTCCGCCTGTCGCCTTCCGTGTATACGGCTGTCAGCCGGGACATGTGCTCGCATCTTGCGGGAGCCGTACGCGACGGGCATGACATACCGGCACGGCCCCGCCCCGGTCGCGTTCGTGGGCGGGGGGCGGGGCCGTGGTGCTGCCGGGTAGGCCTAGAGGGACTGGGCCGACGGCTTGACCATGCCTCGGACCGTGCGGGACTTGACGAAGTTGCCGAGGGCCGTCATCTCCCACTCGCCGGAGAACTGCTTGATGAGCTTGGCCATCATCACGCCGGTCTGGGGCTCCGCCGTGGTGAGGTCGAAGCGGACCAGCTCCTCGCCCGTGGCGGCGTCCAGGAGGCGGCAGTAGGCCTTGGCGACCTCGGTGAACTTCTGGCCGGAGAAGGAGTTCACCGTGAAGACCAGGCCCGTGACCTCCTGGGGGAGGCGGCCGAGGTCGACGACGATCACCTCGTCGTCACCGCCGCCCTCGCCCGTGAGGTTGTCGCCGGAGTGCTTGATCGCGCCGTTCACGATCGAGAGCTTGCCGAAGTAGCAGCTGTCGATGTGGTTGCGCTGGGGGCCGTAGGCGATGACCGAGGCGTCCAGGTCGATGTCCTTGCCGCGGTACGCGGGCTCCCAGCCCAGGCCCATCTTCACCTGGGAGAGGAAGGGGCTGCCGCCCTTGGTCAGGGATACCGTCTGGTTCTTCTGGAGGTTCACCCGGCCCTTGTCGAGGTTGATCTTTCCGGTGCCCGGGGCGGGGGCCGGCGGGGCCGCCGGAGGCGCGGGCGGGACCGGCGGGGCGGTGACGGGGGCCTGGGGGGTCACCGGGGTCTGGAACGTCGGGACGGGCGGGGCCGGCTGGGCGACCGGGGGTGCGGCGGCGGGCTCCTCCACCGTGACGCCGAAGTCCGTGGCGATGCCCGCCAGGCCGTTCGAGTAGCCCTGACCCACCGCTCGGGCCTTCCACGCGCCGTTGCGCAGGTACACCTCGACGATGACCAGGGCCGTCTCCGCGCCGAGCTGGGGCGGGGTGAAGGAGGCCAGGACGGCGCCGTCGTCCGCGCTGCGGATCGTCGCGGTCGGCTCGATGCCCTGGAACGTCTGGCCCGCCGCGTCCGGGCTCGCGGTGACGACGATCTTCTCGATGCCCGGGGGCACGGCGGTCGTGTCGACCGTGATCGAGTCGGGGGCGGTGCCGCCGCCGGAGCGGTACGTCACGCCCTGGCCGGACGGCTGGTTGTAGAAGATGAAGTCGTCGTCGGAGCGCACCTTGCCGTCGGCGGTGAGCAGCAGGCCCGATACGTCGAGCCGCACCGGGGCGGCGACGTCCACCGTCACGCGGGTGACGGGGAGAGGGATGTTCGAGCCGGGGGTCATAGCTGTCATGCCGGGTGAACGAGCGGACCCGCTTTGCCGTTCCCTTACCAAGCCGCCAATCGGGTCAGGGGCGGTTGCGGGGGTGGTTGCGGGCGGTGCGTTCGTTGCCGTGCTTGTAGTTGCCCGTCCAGCGGGCCATGACCAGTTGGGGGTCGCCGGATTCCACTTCCGCGCGGAACCGGGTGGCTCTCGGGCCGCGGAGGGTGGTGGCCGGGCGGGCGTTGTGGGTGATCGTCACCGAGTCGTCGGGGTGGTGGGTGTAGGCGAAGCCGTGGGGCTTGGACATGAGGGGATGGTAAGGGGGAGCGGACGGGGGCGCCCACGGGTTTTCGCGCCCCCGCCACAAAACTGCGCAGTTCCCCGCGCCCCAGGTATTCAGGGGCGCGGGGAACTGCGCGATCTTTCAGCGGGGTCCGGGGGTGCCTACGGGATCACGACGATCTTTCGGCCCACGCCGGAGGCGAACTGCTCCAGGGCCTGCGGGTACTGGTCCAGCGGGAGGCGGTCGCTGATGAAGACGTCCGGGTCCAGGACACCCGTCGCGAACAGCTCCGCCGCGCGCTCGTAGCTGTGGAGCACGGCCATCGAGCCGGTGATGGTGATCTCCTGGTTGTAGATGCGGTACGGGTCGATCGAGACCCGGGTCGCATAGTCCGCCACGCCGAACTGGAGGAACGTACCGGCCTTCGCGACCCGGCCGAGCCCGTCCTGGATCGCCGCCGCGTTGCCCGTGGCGTCGACCACCAGGTCCCAGCCCTGCGGCCGCTCCAGCTCGTCGGCGCTGGTGGCGGAGCCCGAGACGCCCAGCTGCTTGGCGGTCGTCAGACGCTTCTCGTTGATGTCCACCATGTCCACGCTCGCCGCGCCGGTCCGCTTGGCCAGCTCCAGCATCATCAGGCCCATCGTTCCCGAGCCGTAGATCAGGACGTGGGAGCCCAGGCGGGAGTTGAGCACGTCGTAGCCGCGTACCGCGCAGGACAGGGGCTCGATCAGGGCCGCGTCCTGGGTGCGTACGTGCTCGGGGAGCTTCACGCAGTTCGCCACCGGGGCGACCGCGTACTGGGCGGCGCCGCCCGCGGTGGTCACGCCGATCGCGGCCCAGCGCTCACAGAGGTTGTTGTGGCCCGTACGGCAGTACCGGCACTCGTAGCAGTAGAGCGAGGGGTCCACGGCGACCTGGTCGCCGACCGACACCTCCGTGACCTGCCTGCCCACTCCGACGACCTCGCCCGCGAACTCGTGCCCGGGGACGATCGGCAGCTTGGGCGCGAACTCGCCCTGGAGGATGTGCAGATCCGTACCGCACAGCCCGCAGGCCGCGACCTCCACGACGACCTCGCGGGGTCCTGGCGTCGGGTCCGGGACCTCGGCGACGACGGCCTTTCCCACGGACTCGATGACGGCGGCCTTCATTTGACGGCTCCCAGTGACAAGCCCTGGACCAGTTTGTCCTGGGCGGCGAACCCCGCGGCGAGCACCGGCAGGGAGACGACGAGCGACGCGGCGCACACCTTCGCCAGGAACAGGCCCTGGCTGGTGATGAAGCCGGTGAGGAAGACCGGGGCGGTCTCCGCCACCACACCCGTCAGCACGCGGGCGAAGAGCAGCTCGTTCCAGCTGAAGATGAAACAGATGAGGGAGGTGGCGGCGATGCCCGGCAGGGCGATGGGCGCCACGACGCGGGTGAGGATCGTCGGCAGCTTCGCGCCGTCGATCTGTGCCGCCTCGATGATCGCCACCGGGACCTCGGAGAGGAACGACTGCATCATCCACACCGCGATCGGAAGGTTCATCGAGGTGTAGAGGATGACCAGGAGCCAGATGTTGTCCAGCATCCCGGTGTTCTTCGCGAAGAGATAGATCGGCAGGAGGCCCGCGACGACCGGCAGCATCTTCGTGGAGAGGAAGAAGAAGAGGACGTCCGTCCACTTCTTCACCGGGCGGATGGAGAGCGCGTAGGCCGCGGGCAGGGCGAGGATCAGGACCAGGAGCGTCGACGCCAGCGACGCCACCAGGGAGTTGGTGAGCGCCGGCCAGGGGCTCGCGCCGCCGCCGGTGCCGAAGAACTCGCGGTAGCCGTCGAGGGTGAGGGCCGCTCCGAAGGACGGGGGATTGGTGGCCGCGTCCTGCTCGGAGTGGAAGGACGTCAGGGCCATCCAGGCGATCGGCAGGAAGAAGATGATGCCGACCAGCCAGGCGACCAGGCCCAGCCCCCTGCCCTTGGGGCGGCGGGGTCCGGGTCGGGCGGACTCGGTGGTGCGGGGACGTACGTCTGCAGCGGTGGCACTCATGCGCGGGACACCTCCTCGCGGAACAGGGACGAGACCACGCGCAGTGCGAAGGTCGCGATGATGATCGAGCCGATGACGACCAGGACGCCGGCCGCGGAGGCGAGGCCGTTCTCGTGGGCCTGGTAGAAGCTCTGGTAGACGGTGTAGGGCAGGTTCGCGGTGCCCAGTCCGCCGGACGTGATGGTGAAGACCGCGTCGAAGTTCTGGACGATGTAGATCGAGCCCAGCAGGGCGCCCAGTTCGAGGTAGCGGCGCAGATGGGGCAGCGTCAGATAGCGGAAGACCTGCCAGGCGCTCGCGCCGTCGACCTCCGCCGCCTCGATCTGCGCGCTGTCCCGGCTCTGCAGGCCGGCCAGCAGGATCAGCATCATGAACGGCGTCCACTGCCAGACGAGGGACATCTCGACGGCGAGCAGCGGGGTGTTGGAGATCCAGTCGGGCTCCGGCCCGCCCACGTAGTGCAACAGGCCGTTGAACAGGCCGTACTCGGGGTTGTAGAGGACGTGCTTCCAGAGCAGTGCCGCCGCCACGGGGACCACGAGGAAGGGTGCGATCAGGAGCGTACGGACCACGCCGCGGCCCCGGAACTTGCGGTCCAGGAGCAGGGCGAGCGCCAGGCCGAGGACCAGGCTGGCGATCACCACGGAGGCGGTCAGCAGGATCGTCGTCCAGACCGACTTGCGCAGGGCGGCGTCGGTGAGGACCTCGGAGTAGTTGCCGAATCCGGTGAAGCTGCGGGCGTCCGGATAGAGGGCGTTCCAGTCGAAGAAGGAGATCACCAGCGTGGCCACGAAGGGGAGCTGGGTCACGGCGACCATGAAGATCAGGGCGGGCAGGAGCGGGGCCCTGGTCGCCCAGGCGCGCATGCGGCCGGAGGGGCGCTTCTCGGTGCGTACGGGTGGTGCGGCCACTGGGGCTGTCGTTGTCGCGGTCATCGTCCCTCGTACTCCTCGGCGATCTCCTCGGCCAGCTTCTGGGACTTCTTCAGGGCCGACTCGACGGACTGGCGTCCGGCGATGGCCGCGCTGATCTCCTGCGAGACCTTGGTGCCGAGATCCGTGAACTCGGGGATGCCGACGAACTGGATACCGGGCGCGGGCCGCGGCTGCACGCCGGGATCGGTGGGCCGGGCGTCCTCGATGGCCTGCTTGGTCATCTCCTGGAAGGCGCCGGCCTCCTTGCGGTAGTCGGCGTTCGTGTACGTCGACGCGCGCTTGCCGGCCGGCACGTTGGACCAGCCGATCTCGTCGCCCACCAGCTGCTCGTACTCCTTGCTCGACGCCCAGGAGACGAACTTCCACGCCTTGTCGGGGTTGCGGGACGCGTCCTGGATGCCCCAGGCCCAGGTGTAGAGCCAGCCGGACGACTTGGTCTCCTCGACCGGCGCCGGCACGTAGCCGATCTTGCCCTTGACCGGGGACTTGGCCGCCTCCAGGGAACCGGCCGCGGAAGTGGCGTCGTACCACATCGCGACCTTGCCCTGGGTCAGGTTGTTGAGGCACTCGGCGAAGCCCGACTGGGCCGCGCCGGACTCGCCGTGCTTGCGGACGAGGTCCACGTAGAACTTGGTCGCCTTCACGAACTCGGGGGAGTCGAGCTGCGCCTTCCAGTTCTTGTCGAACCAGGTGCCGCCGAAGGTGTTCACGACCGTGGTGAGCGGGGCCATGATCTCGCCCCAGCCGGGCAGGCCGCGCAGACAGATGCCCTTCATGCCCGACTCGGCGCCGTCGGCCTTGGCCGCCAGGTCGGCGACCTCGGTCCAGGTCGGCTTGTCGGGCATCGTCAGGCCCTTCTCGGCGAACACGTCCTTGCGGTACATCAGGAAGGACGACTCGCCGTAGAAGGGCTGTCCGTAGAGCTTGCCGTCGTCCGCGGTGAGGGACTGGCGCATGGGCTTGAGCACGTCCTGCTCGTCGTACGCCTGGTCCTTCGCGACGTACGAGTCCATCTCGTGCAGCCAGTCGTTCTTGGCGTAGATCGGTATCTCGTAGTTGCTCAGGGTGGCGACGTCGTACTGGCCGGCCTGGTTCGCGAAGTCCTGACTGATCTTGTCGCGGACGTCGTTCTCGGGCAGGACGGTGAAGTTCACCTTGATGCCGGTCTCTTTGGTGAAGTGAGCGGCGGTGAGCTTCTGCAACTCCACCATCTGGGGGTTGTTGACCATGAGGACGTTGATGGAGTTGCCACCGGAGCCCGCCCCGCCGGCTCCGGCCCAGCAGCCGGAGAGCAGCGGGGCGAGCAGCGTCCCTGCGGCGGCCGCGGCGAACATCGCGCGCGGCCTCCGTCGGCTCTGGGTTCGCATGGATCGCTCCTGGATTTATCAGTACAAAAGGGATGGCGTGGAGAGTGTGCGGTGCCTCTGATGTGATGCCTGTGCGGTGGATGGACTGGGTTTCTGGACTCCTGGTGGGGCTCGCTCGCGGTCAGACTCGGACGACCTGCGGCCCCTGCATCGAGTAGCGATGTGCCTCGGAGGCGGGGAGGAAACTGCTGGTGACGATCGCCTCCAGGGCGCTGACCTCCGCGAACCGGCAGAAGCTGACGGCGCCGAACTTGGTGTGCACGCCCGCGAAGATGGTCCGTCGCGCGGCCCGGATCGCCTGGGACTTGACCTCGCTGACGGCCGGATCAGGGGTGGTGAGGCCGTGTTCGCGTGAGATGCCGTTGGCGCCGATGAAGGCCAGGTCGATGACGAAGCCCGCGAGCATCTTCGTCGTCCAGTGGTCGACGGTGGCCAGCGTGCCGGGCCTGACCCGGCCGCCGAGCAGCAGCACCGTCTTGTTCTCGGACTCGGCGAGCGCGCCCGCGGTGGCCAGGGACGCGGTGACCACGGTCAGTGGCCGGTCCCGGGGCAGTGACTCGGCGATGAGCTGGGGGGTGAAGCCCTCGTCGACGAAGACCGTCTCGGCGTCCCCGAGCAGCTCGGCCGCGGCTGCCGCGATCCTGCGCTTCTCGGGTACGTGGCTGGTGGCGCGGAAGGCGAGGGTCGTCTCGAAGCCGGCGCTCTCCACGGGGTAGGCGCCGCCGTGCGTACGGCGGACGAGCCCGTGGTCCTCCAGGGCGCGCAGATCACGGCGCACGGTCTCCCGGGCGACGCCCAGCTCGGCGGCGAGTTCGTTCACGTCGACGGCGCCGGCGCGGCGGGCGGTCTTGACGATTTCCCTCTGGCGGTCCTCCGCACTCATGCCCGACACCCGCTCCCGCTCCTTCGCGTACTGCCCGTTCGGGCCCGGTACGACCCATGGGGGAAGTTCTACAGCGGGTACGCGCCGCTGACCAGGTCTGTTGCGGGCCCGATGACGCCCGTATGCGCCCGTTCGACGGGCCTGTCGCCCGCGTCGGACCTGGGGCGGAGCGGAATTCGGGCATCGGGCATGCCCGAACGGCGGGGTGAACGGGTCCGTTCGGTGCCCGTCCGTCCTGTGGGACGGTCCGAACGGAGTGGCTGGAAGTGTCAGCCGGGCCCGCTATCGCCGGACACGGGCATCAGTAGGGCCATATCGGCGGACTGGTCACGAAGGCGCCGCCCAGCCGGGCGTGGCCGGGGTCGGCGGGATCCAGCTCGCCCTGCTCGGCGATCAGCTTCTGCGCGTACTGCTCCGAGTCGTCCTGCGGTGCGTAGCCGAGGGCGCGGGCGGTCGACAGGTCCCACCACAGGCGGGTGTTCGCGGAGGAGCCGTGGACGATGGTGTGCCCGACGTCCTCGGCGGTCAGGGCCGCGTGGAAGAGGCGGGCGCCGTCACCGGGGCTCATCCAGACGGACAGCATGCGCACGGTGGTCGGCTCCAGGAAGCAGGAGCCGATGCGTACGGAGACGGTCTCCAGGCCGTGCTTGTCCCAGTAGAGCTGCGCCAGGTCCTCCCCGAACGCCTTGGAGAGGCCGTAGAAGGTGTCCGGGCGGACCGGGGTGTCGATGGGGATGAGGGCGCCCGGCTCGTGGGGCGCCTCGCCCTCGGGGCGCGGGGTGTAGCCGACCGCGTGGTTGGAGGAGGCGAAGACGATCCGCCCGACACCCTCCTCGCGCGCGGCCTCGTACAGGTTGTACGTGCCCTCGATGTTCGCCTTGAGGATCTTGTCGAAGGTGGACTCCAGGGAGATGCCCGCGAGGTGGATGACGGCGTCCACGCCTCGGACGGCCTCGCGCAGGGCCTCCTTGTCGCCGAGGTCCGCGGTGATCGCGTCCGGCTCGCCCTCGATCGGGCGCAGGTCGAGGAGGCGGAGCTCGTAGCCGTAGGCGGGCAGCAGCCCGCGCATCAGGGTGCCGAGGCCGCCGGCGGCGCCGGTGAGCAGAACGGTGCGGGGAGCGGGCATCCTCGGGTCTCCTAGAATCAGCAGCCGTGCGCACACGGCGTTCACATCCTTGGACACGCTAAGGATCGTTCACCGGCCGCGTCAAGTGTCGCGCGGAGGCGGAAAATCCGCTGCCCTTCCGTTTCGTTTCCGGTCTTTTATTGCTCAGGGAATGCGGGTTTGCCCGCTTGACCGGCCCCAAGAGGGCGCTTTAGCTTGGGTATGTTCAGGGATATAGACGCTAGTCAGAAACGTGCACGGGTGGCGTGTGCGTGTTGCCTCAGGGAGAGCCCGTGTCGTCAGCCCCCCTCGCCGCCCGACTCAGTATCCCCAGCGGGCCGCTGTTCTTCCCCGTCACGGCGTACGACCGTGCCGGGGCCGTGGACCTGGACGTCTACCGCGAGCACGTGAGGCGGGGTGTCGAGGCCGGTGCCGCCGCCGTCTTCGCCTGCTGCGGCACCGGGGAGTTCCACGCGCTCACCCCCGAGGAGTTCCAGGACTGCGTCCGGGCGGCCGTCGAGGAGACCGCGGGGCGGGTGCCGGTCGTCGCGGGCGCGGGCTACGGGACCGCGCTCGCGCTGCGGTACGCGCGACTCGCCGAGGAGGCCGGCGCGGACGGGCTGCTCGCCATGCCGCCGTACCTCGTCGTCGCCGGGCAGGAGGGGCTGCTGCGGCACTACACGGAACTGGCCGCCGCCACCTCGCTCGACGTCGTCGTGTACCAGCGGGACAACGCCGTGTTCACCCCGGAGACCGTGGTGGCGCTGGCCCGCACCGAGGGGATCATCGGCTTCAAGGACGGCACCGGCGACCTCGACCTCATGCAGCGCATCGTCAGCGCCGTACGGTCCGAAGTCCCGGGCGACTTCCTGTACTTCAACGGGCTGCCGACCGCCGAACTCACCGGCCTCGCCTACCGGGGCATCGGCATCACGCTCTACTCCTCCGCCGTCTTCTGCTTCGCGCCCGAGATCGCGCTGGCCTTCCACCGGGCGTTCGGCTCCGGCGACGACGCCACCGTGAACCGGCTGCTCGACGGCTTCTACCGGCCGTTCGTCGAACTGCGCGCCCAGGGCCGCGGATACGCCGTCTCCCTGGTCAAGGCGGGCGTACGGCTGCGGGGGCTCGACGTGGGCGAGGTGCGGTCACCGCTGAACGAGCCCGCCGAGGACCACATCAAGCAGCTCGGCCGGCTGATCGAGCGTGGCCACGCGCTCGTCGAGGAGGGCAAGTGAAGGCGTCGGCGTTCGTCTATCCGTGGGACGTCAACGGCGACCCCGGGGCGGCGGAGCGCGTCGCCGGGCTCGGGGTGCGGCAGGCGACGCTCGCGTCCGCGTACCACTCCACGCGCGCGCTGACCCCCCGCCACCCCCGGCACCGTATCGTCACCGCCTCGCACGCGGCCGTGCTCTACCCGGCGGACCCCGCCCGCTGGCAGGGGCGCAGGCTGCGGCCGTACGCCGCCGGGGACTGGGCGCCGGGTGACGCGTACGGGCAGGCCGCCGAGGCGCTCGCCGGGGCGGGCCTGGACGTGCACACCTGGGTGGTCCTCGCGCACAACTCCCGTATGGGCGAGGAGTTCCCGGACACCTCCGTGGTCAACGCCTACGGGGACCGCTATCCGTGGGCCCCGTGCGTCGCACAGCCCGAGACCCGCGCCTACCTGACCGGCCTGGCCGTCGAGGCGGCGGTCCGGCCCGGCGCGGCGGGTACGGAACTGGAGTCCCTGGGCTGGTACGGGCTCCCGCATCTGCACGCCCACGACAAGACGGCGGGCGTGGCGCTCGGGGATGCCGGGACGTATCTGATGTCGCTGTGCTTCTGCCCCGCGTGCCGCGACGGATATACGGGACTGGGTCTCGACCCGGACGAGTCGGCGGACGCGGTCCGGCGCGCACTGGAGCCCGTGTGGCGCGGCGAGACGCCCACCGGGGGCTGGGAGGCCGTGGAGAAGCTGCTGGGCGGTGAGCTCGCGACGGCCACGCGCGCGTGGCGGGACTCCGTCGCGCGTTCCCTCCAGACGGAGGTGGTCGGCGCCGTGCGCGCGGCGGCCCCCGAGGGCTTCCAGATCCTGTTGCACGCGGACCCGGACTCCTACCACGTGGGTGCGAACGCCGGGGTGGATCCCGGGCACGTCCTGACGGTCGCCGACGGCGTGGTCGTGCCGTGCACCGGAGGGGCGGGGCTGCTGAGGCCCTTCGCCGCGCACGCCGTCGAGGGGACCGTGCTGGCGGCCAACTTCACCGTGGTGAGCGGGATGGGCGGCCGTCCCGCGGACCTCTTCGAGGAGGCGACGGCGGCGGCCGGGCTCGGCGCCACCGAAGTGCGGCTGTATCACGCGGGGTTGGCGTCCGACGCGGACCTGTCGCTGGTCGCGGGGGCGCTGGCGCGGCTGGGCTGACGCCGCAGCAGAGGCAGCACGGTCACCAGCCGGGTGCTGCCGAGGATCACCAGCAGCGCCTGGTACGGGACGAGTTCGACCAGCCCCGCGCCGAGCCCGAGCCCCACCGCGCTCGGCGCGAACAGCAGGGTGCCCGCGGTCGCGGCGGTACGGCCCAGGAGGGCGTCCGGGGTCTCCCGCTGGACGGCGGTGAGGGCGGCGATCAGGACGCAGGGGAGCCCGACGCCGACCGCCGCGGCCGAGGCGAGGGCCACCGCGTCGTACGGGAGCGCGCGGGCCGCCACGGCCACGGCGGTCAGCGCGATGCCGTACCCCGCGAACCGGCGCTCGCCCAGGCGCCGCATGAGCGGTCCCGCGGCGGGCCCGATCAGCACGGAACCGGCGCCCTGCGCCACGTACAGGAGTCCCACGTACGCGGGGGAGTGGCCGAGGCCCTCCGCCACCGCGTAGACCGTCGCGCCGTTGAGGCCCGAGAAGAACATCGTGGTGCCGCCGGCGAGGACGAGCGGGCGCAGGACCGGGTGGCTCCACAGGTAGCGGGCTCCTTCGGCGGTCCGGGATCGCCGGTCGGCGGAGGGCCCGGCGGGGGACGGCCTCGGTTCGCGCACGCGCAGGAGCGTGTAGAGACCCGCGGCCAGGGCGAAGGTGAGCGCGTCCAGGAGGGCGACGCGGGCCCCGCCGTACGCCGCGTACAGGCCCGCTCCGGCGAGCGGCGCGACGAGTTTCACGCCTTCGCCCGCCGTCATGCGCAGGCCGTTGAAGTCGCCGAGGAGCTGACCGTCGACGGCGGAGGCCACCAGCGCCGACTCCGCCGCGTCATGGACGACGCCCGCGGCCCCGTAGAGCAGGAGCACGGTGAACAGGACCCACAGGGTGCCCGGCGAGTCGACGGCGAGGAGCGGCAGGAGGAGTACGGCCAGGCCCAGGTTCGTCCACACCAGCAGCGGTCTGCGGCGGGTGCGGTCCGCGAGGGTGCCGAGGGCGGGGCCGGCCAGTGTGGGTGCCCAGAGGGCGAAGACACAGAGCGCGGCCAGACCGTCGGAGCCGGTCAGGTCCTTCACCCAGACCCCGGCCACCAGCCACATCGCCGACGAGCCGAACCCGGAGACCACGACTCCGCCCAGGTAGAGGGCGGCGTTGCGGTCGCGCAGGACGCGGACCACCGCGGGAGCCGTGCGTGCCGTCCGTGCCGTCCGTGGTGTTCGTGCAGGGTGTTCCGTCATGCCTGGTCATCGTGGGGCTAAGGCCCGGGGGTGGGGATCGGGCAGGTGCCCTAGCCGTGAGCAGGCGTGGGTTGCGGTGAGCTGCCGCGGGGTGGGTCAGCCGGTGCGGCGGGCGAAGCAGTGCAGCCAGCGGGACTCCGCGCTGCGGGACGTCATCCGGACCGGGGTCAGCCCGGCGTCATCGAGGAATTCCGTGAGGACGGCACCCGAAATGCGGGCGTAGTAGCGCACGAAGTCAGGATCCTTGGCCTGCCAGCCCGACGAATCGTCGAGATGGACGCTGATGAAGAGCAGACCCGAGGCTTTCAGTACCCGGTGGCATTCGGCCAGTGACTGACGCATGTGCGGCGGAATCAGATGGTGCAGGACCGCATTCATCCAGAGGCCGTCGAACGACTCGTCCCGGAAGGGGAGTGCGCGGGCGTCGCCCTGTGCGAAGTGCGACTTGGGCACTCGCTCGCGCGCCATGCGCAGAAGCTTTTCGGATCGGTCGATTCCGTACACCAGATGCCCGAGTGAGCTCAGATACTCGGCATCGCGACCGTGCCCGCATCCGACGTCGAGCAGGGACGCGGTGCAGGGGATTTCCTCGTTGAAGAACGTGAGGAGATCTTTTACTTCGTCGACCGAGTCGTTCTGGGCCGCGTAACGGGCGGCGCAGCGATCATAGGAGGCGATCGTTCCGCTGTAGAACTGATCCGCCTCCTGTTCTTCGTCCAAGTCCAATAATCCGGCGGGAAATATTTTGATCACCTTCCCTCTGTCGATCTTCTATTGATCTGCTATTGATTGGCATTGATCTGTTGTTGCAGCCTAGCAACGTCACTCAATGATCGCTGTGCCATTGCTCTCATTCATGCCCGTGAGTGGGCGTCAGAGTGCTTGTGCGATTCGCGTCACTCTGTCGGGTGGCCCCAGGGTTCCCGAGTGCACTCGGGTTCTCCTGCCACTCGCCCGCCTCCAGGAACAGCGCTGTCTCGGCGATGTCGTGCAGTACCGCGCCGTCGGCGAAAACGACCTCGTCCCGCCAGTCCGAGCGCACCGAGAATGTTTCGGGGGAGCCCTGCGCGTACCGCGCGACGAATCGCCGGAAATACTGTGAGGGCAAGGCGCCGTCCGGTGGCAGGAAGAGCAGGCCGCGTTCCCCCTCGCGCGTCCCGACCGTGAAGGAGTGATAGGAGGAGCCCTGCTTCTCCAGCGCTGACCTGCGGGTTGTCCAGTCCGCTGGATCGAAGGGGCTTCCGGTGTAACCGTCCGCCCTCGTGTACCGGTCCAGCAGGTCCAGCACTTCCGGGCCGACCGAGTTCGGCAGGATGTGCACATGGGCGTGTTCGGTGGGCGCGCATTTCACCCGGCGGGGCAGGAGCGCTCCGGTCCGGCCCGTTCCGTGCTCGAAGGTCAGATAGGAGTCCTGGCCGAAGCGTTCGGTCAGTCGCAGGCCCACCGCGCGGCAGATCTGGTCGAATCTGATCGTCTCGGCGGCCGACAAGAGGGCGGCGGCGAGAATGTGCAGATCCGGAATGAGCAGTACGTGTCCGGCGTTGAGCGGAGCCACCTCGGCCAGCAGGAGAAGGCGGTCGACGAGCCAGTGCTGCCGGACGGGCCCGAACGTGGTGGCGGACCGCGCCATCTCCACGTATTCCGCCGTGGGCAGTCCGGTGGCGAGCACCTGGCAGAACGTGCACCCTAAATCGTCCAACGAGACCCCCCTCATGCCGTGCGCCGATTCTTGTACTGTTCCGTCGCGAACAGCCCCAGGGGGAGAATGAGGCCGAGTGTGAAATCCTTCCAGGTGAATCTCTCCAGTCCCACCAGGAGAATCCCGAGGAGCGCGGACAGGGAGAGCAGGGCCACCGACCAGTGACGGCCGAAGGCGCGGGCGAACCGGGCCCGGCGCTGCGCGCGGATGATCGCGGTCAGCGGCTGGTCGCCGGCGTCGGCCCGCTGGATCACGACCAGGGACGGCGACCAGAGGATGTGGTCGGACGAGGTCGCCGGGGAGACGCGCCGCAGGTCGGACAGGGCGTTCACGAACGGTGCCACGGACCAGATCGACTCCCCCGACCCGCCGTGCACGTTGGGCCAGGCGCCGCTGGGCAACTGCTCCGACGTGATGGTCTCGAAGGTCTTGGCGATCAGCTCGGCGGGTGCGCCCTTGGGGTGCCGGAGCAGCGCGGACGCGGCGAACGCGAGACCGTAGTGCGGCATGACGGTCTGCCAGACCACGGGCGTGCCGGTCTCGTCGAGGGCCGAGGTGTTGTAGCTCTCCACGCGCGCGTTCCGGTCGTCGAGTCTGGTGGTGTCGAGGTGGGCGGTGAGCCATGTGAAGGCGGGGCCCGTGCGGGTGTCGTTCCACTGCGGGCGGAGTTCGAGGATCGTCATCAGGGCGAACGAGGTGTGGGTCGCGGTCGGGGGCCGCCCCGGTGTCTCGCCCCAGCCGCCCGACTCGCCCCGCGCGGCCAGCAGCCATTCGAGGCCCTTCTCGATCGCGGGTGCGTACGGGTTGAGCTGGTGGAGCGCGCGCAGTCCGAAACACGTCAGCCACACCCGGGAGGGGCAGCCGGCCAGTGAACCCCAACCGCCGTCGGCGTTCTGGTTGTTCACCAGCCACTCGTACGCCGACCGGGCGTCGGGGCCGTTGCCGACCAGACCGGTGCGGGCCGTTCCGATGACGTAGGAGACCCAGCCGGTGGCCTCCATGACGGGGTGACCGAGGCTGGTGTTGGTCGACCAGCCGCCGTGCACCAGGGAGTCCGCCGACCGGGCCTGACGCTCGCGCAGAAAACCCAGGCATTCGTCGAAGTGGCTGAAGGGGGCCCCGACACGCTGGAACATGTCGAGGCCGACGGCTGTGGCCGTGGGGCCGGGGGCGGGCGCGTCCAATTGGTGGTACCACCCGCCGGCGCCGGGAGACTGCCCCGGCCGAAATCGGTTCCGCATAAAAGACAGGGCATTTTCCAATGCCTGTTCCGTGCGGGCTAGATCGATACCGAAGCCGATTGCCGACACCATGAGGCGGGCCCCCGTCCACCTGCCGTTTCCCCAGTTCATTTGAAGGTACTACGGCATGCACGCAGAAGGTAGCGGTCCTTCACTTTTCCTGAGTATCGGCCGTACGCCCAGGGCGGGAAATAAACTCCAGTTCGATATGGGATTCGGTGTGCTGAAGAAACTGGGTGTCCTCCCTGATGTTCGGCCGGGCCCCTCCGGTCAGCCGTTGCCGAGGACTTGCCCTCCCGGCGTGGCCGGGCCGACGACGGCGTCAGAGGGTGATGACGAGTTTGCCCCGGGGGTGGCCCTTCTCCAGATGGCGGACGGCCTCGGCGGTCTCGGCGAGCGGATAGGCGCGGTCGACGGGCGGGACGAGTTTGCCGTTCTCCGCCAGGTCCTTGAGGGTCAGGAGGTCCTCGCGGCGGGCCACGGAGACGAGGTTGCGCAGGTTCTGGCCCACGAACGGCGAGAGCAGCACGGCCCGCAGGCCGCGGCTCAGGCCGCCGAGGAACGCGGTGCCGCCCTCGCCGCCGACGATCACCAGGGTGCCGCGCGGGGCGAGGACCCGGCGCAGGACGGACAGCGGGCGCTGCCCCGCGTTGTCGACGACGACGTCGTAGCGCGGGCCGTCGTGCGAGCTGTCGTGGTGGCCGTCGGCGCTCCTCTCGATGATGTCCTCGGTGGTGTAGTCGATGACGTGCGTCGCGCCCAGGGAGCGTACGAAGTCCGCGCCGCCGGGGCCGCAGACACCGGTGACCTCGGCGCCGTACCCCGTGGCGAGCTGCACGGCGTAGCAGCCGACACCGCCGGACGCGCCGATGACGAGGACCCGCTGGCCCGGCCGGGGACGGGCCGTGCCGCTCAGCGCCTGAAGGGCGGTCATCGCCGACACGGGCAGGGCCGCGGCCTGCTCGAAGGTGAGGTTGACCGGTTTGAGGGCGAGCTTGGACGCCTTCGCACGCGCGTACTCGGCGAACGAGCCCTCGCAGTTGCCGAAGACCTCGTCGCCCGGCTTGAAGTCGGTCACCTTCGCCCCGACGGACTCGACCCGCCCGGCGCCGTCCCAGCCCCGTACCGGGTTCTTGGGCTTACGGAGTCCCAGGGCGACGCGCGCCACCAGGGGCCGGCCCGTCATGAGGTGCCACACCTCCGGGCCGAGACCGGCCGCGCGGATCTCGACCAGCACCTCGTCCTCGCGGGGCACGGGACGGTCGATCTCCCGCAGTTCCAGACGATCCGCCGATCCGTACGCATCCTGCACGATCGCCCTCATGGCGTGACTCCCCTTCCCGCTCCCGGCACCCGGTGTCCCGGTTGCCCCGAGCATCCCGGCGGCCCGAAGGGCTGACCAGACTCCTGAGCACGATCCGGGGCGCGGAAGCGATGACTTTCCGTACGGCAGGCGGTCGACCCGCGCCGAGCCCTTGTGCCGAGCCGGTGTCATGCCCCGGACGCCGCTCCACAACTTCTTCTGTCAGAAGCATTGACGAAACACAGAGGCGCTTCTAGCTTCGTCGCGTCGTACTTCGTACGTCATATATGAGACGCGATACGCGAGATCCAGAAACGCGAGACCAGACCCGCGAGGTCCTGGTCCGCCTGGGGCTCCGTGACACCGAGAGGCGCGCATGACCTCTGTGCCCACGCCGATCCCCTCCCGCACGCAGTTCGTGCAGGAAGGGATCAAACACCGCATCCTCACCGGCCAGTTGACGCCAGGTCAGGCCCTGGTCGAGACCGAGCTCGCCGCGCAGTTCGGGGTGTCCAAGACTCCGGTGCGCGAGGCGCTCAAGACCCTGGCCGGCACCGGGCTCGTCGTGATGAACCAGTACAAGGGCGTCACGGTGCGCATGGTGGACGCGGACATGGCGCGCGAGGTCTACGACGTGCGGCTGCTCCTGGAGCCGGAGGCGCTGCGGCGCTCCGTGCGGCGCGGCTCCTCTCTCGACACGGCCCGCGAGGCGCTCGAACGCGCCGACGCCGCCACCGACACCGCCCAACGGTCGCTCGCCAACCGCGAGTTCCACCGCTCCCTGTACGTCCGCTGCGGCAACCCCCTGCTCGGCCGGATGCTCGACGAGGTACGGGACCAGGCCGCCCTGGTCTCCGCGGTCGCCTGGGCCGCCAACCCGTCCTGGGAGCGCGAGGCCACCGAGCACCGGGAGATCCTGCGGCTCGCCCTCGAAGGCGACTCGGACGGCGCGGCACGCGCCCTGCACTCGCACATCGCCTCGTTCGTGCAACGGGCCTTCCCCGAGGCCCAGGGAAAGGGTGAGCAGGAATGACCGCGACCACGACCACGTTCGAGGCCCAACGGGCCGCCCTCGCCGACGTGGTGGCGATCCCCGTGACCCCGTTCGCGGCGGACGGCTCCATCGACCGGGACGTGCACCGCGCGCTGCTGCGCCGGGTGCTCGACGGGGGCGTACGCACCCTGACGCCGAACGGCAACACCGGCGAGTTCTACGCCCTCAGCCCCGAAGAGCGGCGTCTGGTCACGGAGTTGACCATCGACGAGGCGGGGGACCGGGCGACGATCCTGGTCGGGGTGGGGCACGACCTGCCGACCGCCGTCGCCTCCGCCCGCCACGCCCGCGAGCTGGGTGCCCAGATGGTGATGGTCCATCAGCCGGTGCACCCGTACGTGTCGGAGGGAGGCTGGGTCGACTACCACCGGGCCATCGCGGAGGCCGTCCCCGAGCTGGGTGTGGTGCCCTACATCCGCAATCCGGTGCTGGCCGGCGCCCGGCTCGCCCAACTGGCCGACGCCTGCCCGAACGTCATCGGCGTGAAGTACGCCGTGCCGGACGCCGCCCGCTTCGCCGCCTTCGCGCGGGACGCCGGGCTGGAACGCTTCGTGTGGGTGGCCGGTCTCGCGGAGCCGTACGCGCCCTCGTACTTCTCGGCGGGCGCCACCGGTTTCACCTCCGGCCTGGTGAACGTCGCCCCGGCCGTTTCGCTGAACATGATCGAAGCGCTTCGATCCGGTGACTACGCGGGCGCCATGAAGGTCTGGGGGCACATCCGCCGCTTCGAGGAACTGCGCGCGGCGGGCGGCTCCGCCAACAACGTGACGGTCGTCAAGGAGGCCCTGGCCTCGCTCGGCCTGTGCCGCCGGGACGTCCGCCCGCCGAGCAAGGAGCTGCCCGAGTCCGAACGCGCGGAGGTCGCCGCCATCGCCGCGGGGTGGTCCATATGACCGACGTCAGCCAGGCGGCGGCAGCACCCTCCGGAGAGGGCCAGGGCCCGCACGCGCCAAGGCAGTTGCGCAGTCACCAGTGGTACGGCACCGAGGGCCTGCGCTCCTTCAGCCACCGGGCCCGCACCCGTCAGCTCGGCTACCTCCCCGAGGAACACCTCGGCAAGCCGGTCATCGCGATCCTCAACACCTGGTCGGACATCAACCCCTGCCACGTCCACCTCAGGGACCGCGCCCAGGCGGTCAAGCGGGGCGTGTGGCAGGCCGGCGGCTTCCCGCTGGAGTTCCCGGTGTCCACGCTCAGCGAGACCTTCCAGAAGCCGACCCCGATGCTCTACCGCAACATGCTCGCGATGGAGACCGAGGAACTGCTCAGGTCCTACCCCGTGGACGGGGCCGTCCTCATGGGCGGCTGCGACAAGTCCACGCCCGCGCTGCTCATGGGCGCCGCGTCCGTCGACCTGCCGACCGTGTTCGTGCCGGCCGGGCCCATGCTGCCGGGCCACTGGCGCGACGAGATCCTCGGCTCCGGCACCGACATGTGGAAGTACTGGGACGACAAGCGCGCCGGACTCATCGGCGACTGCGAGATGACCGAGCTGGAGAGCGGCCTCGCGCGCTCGCCCGGCCACTGCATGACCATGGGTACGGCGTCCACGCTCACCGCGGCGGCCGAGGCGCTCGGGGTCACCGTGCCCGGCGCCTCCAGCATCCCCGCGGTGGACTCCGGGCACGACCGGATGGCCGCCGCCTCGGGGCTCAGGATCGTCGAACTCGTCCGGCGGGACCGCAAGTTGTCGGACATCCTCACCCAGGACGCCTTCGAGGACGCCGTGACGACCGTCCTGGGACTCGGCGGTTCCACCAACGCCGTGATCCACCTCATCGCCATGGCCGGGCGCGCCGGAGCCCGGCTCACCCTCGACGACTTCGACCGGATCGCCCGCACGGTGCCGGTGCTGGCCGACGTACGGCCCGGCGGCCGGACGTACCTCATGGAGGACTTCCACTTCGCCGGCGGACTGCCCGGCTTCCTGTCGCGCATCACCGACCTGCTGCACCTGGACCGGCCGACCGTCTCCCACGACACCCTGCGCGAGCAACTGGCCCCCGCGCGGGTGCACAACGACAAGGTCATCCGCACCCGGGACAACCCCGTCGCCGCCGAGGGGGGCGTCGCCGTCCTGCGCGGCAACCTCTGCCCCGACGGCGCGGTCATCAAGCACATCTCCGCCGAGCCGCACCTGCTCGGACACACCGGTCCAGCGGTCGTCTTCGACGACTACAGGACCATGCAACGCACCATCAACGACCCGGAGTTGGGCATCACCGCCGACACCGTCCTCGTGCTGCGCAACGCGGGGCCCAAGGGCGGCCCCGGGATGCCCGAGTACGGGATGCTGCCGATCCCCGACCACCTGCTGAAGCAGGGCGTACGGGACATGGTGCGGATCTCCGACGCCCGGATGAGCGGTACGAGTTACGGCGCCTGTGTGCTGCACGTGGCGCCCGAGTCGTACATCGGCGGGCCGCTCGCGCTGGTCCGCACCGGCGACACCATCACGCTCGACGTCGAGGCGCGCATGCTCCGACTGAACGTGGACGACGAGGAGTTGGCGCGGCGCCGGGCGCAGTGGACGCCGCCGCCCGAGCGCTACGAGCGGGGCTACGGCGCGCTCTACAACGACCAGATCACCCAGGCCGACACCGGCTGCGACTTCACCTTCCTGGCCCGGCCGGGCCAGGTGCCTGACCCGTACGCGGGCTGATTCGCAACCCCCGGTCTCCATCCGTACCGCCCCTGAGCCGTGCGCCTCGCGGCCGGGACTCCGCACACCGTACGTGAAAGCGCTTGCCATCAAGATCGCTCAGGATTGCTCACTCTCAGGATCGCGCGCCCGTACCACCGGCTCGACCCGCACACCCGAGAACGGAGAACAGTCATGGCCCAAGCCGCAGCCGTGGCGAAGCAGCCCGCGCCACCCCGGCGGCGCCGTGGCTCGGCGACGCCTCGCAGGCTCCCGTATCTGCTGATCGCCCCGGCGGGACTGCTGATGCTGGGCTTCATCGCCTACCCGGTGCTCAGCGTCTTCTACTACAGCCTGCAGAACTACAACCCCACCAAACCGTGGCGCAACGGCTTCGCGGGTTTCGACAACTTCGTGCACGCCTTCACCGAGGACCCGCAGTTCTGGGACACGCTGGTCTTCAGCGCCAAGTGGGTCGTCGTCGAGGTGGGGCTCCAGCTGCTGTTCGGGCTGGCGCTCGCGCTGATCGTCAACCAGACCTTCGTGGGCCGCTCGCTCGGCCGCGCCATGGTCTTCTCGCCCTGGGCCGTCTCCGGCGTGCTCACCTCCGCGATCTGGGTGCTGCTCTACAACTCCCAGACGGGCATCACCCGTTACCTCGCGGACCTGGGCATCGGGGAGTACGGCACGAGCTGGCTCTCCGACACCTCGACGGTCTTCCCCGCGGCGGTGGTCGCCGACCTCTGGCGCGGGGTGCCCTTCTTCGCGATCCTCATCCTCGCCGACCTCCAGTCCGTGTCGAAGGACCTCTACGAGGCCGCCGAGGTCGACGGCGCCAGCCGCTTCCGGCAGTTCCTGCACATCACCCTGCCGCACCTCAAGGACGCGATCATCCTCTCCACGCTGCTGCGCGCGGTGTGGGAGTTCAACAACGTCGACCTGCTCTACACGCTGACCGGCGGCGGACCGGCGGGGGAGACGACGACACTGCCGCTCTACATCGCCAACACCAGTGTCGACGCGCACAACTTCGGCTACGCCTCGGCCCTGACCACCGTCGCGTTCGTGATCCTCCTCTTCTGCTCGGTGGTCTATCTGCGGCTGAGCAAGTTCGGAGTGGGTGGGGACAAGTGATCACCAAGGACATCGACACCGTCGCCCCGGCCATGCCGACGCCGGTGGCCGACGAGCCGCCGCGGCGCCCGGGGAAGAGCAGGCGCGCCTGGGACGAGGCCCCGCGCTGGCAGATCTACCTTCCGCTCGGCATCTACCTGCTCTTCACCCTCGTCCCGTTCTACTGGATCCTGCTCTTCGCCCTGCGCGAGCCGGGATCGAGCTCGCTCGTGCCCTGGCCCATGACGTTCGAGCACTTCGACAAGGTGTGGAACGAGCGGAGCTTCGGCACGTACTTCGAGAACAGTGTCTATGTCGGCGTCGCCACGCTCCTGATGACCACGGTCGTCGCGCTGGCCGGCGGCTACGCCCTCGCCCGCTTCGACTTCAAGATCAAGCGTGCCTTCATGCTGGCGCTGCTCTGCTCGCAGTTCGTGCCGGGCGCGCTGCTCATGGTGCCGCTGTTCCAGATCTTCGCCGAGCTGCAGATGATCAACTCGCTGAGCAGCGTCATCATCGCCGAGACCGTCCTGCAGCTGCCGCTGTCGATGATCCTGATCAGCGGCTTCATCCGGAACGTGCCGTACTCCCTCGAAGAGGCCGCCTGGGTCGACGGCTGCGACCGCTTCACCGGCTTCCGGGTGGTCGTCCTGCCGCTGCTGCGGCCCGGACTGATCGCGGTCGGCTCCTTCGCCTTCGTGCACTCCTGGAACCACTTCCTGTTCGCCCTGATGTTCCTCAGCGACCAGGAGAAGCAGACGATCCCCGTCGGCCTCAACAGCCTGATGAGCGCCGACAGCGTCGACCTGGGCGCGCTCGCCGCCGGCGGCATCATCGCGGCCGTGCCCGTCGTGATCGTGTTCGCCTTCATCCAGAAGTGGCTGATCACGGGCTTCAGCGCCGGGGCGGTGAAGGGATGAGGGAAGGCAGGACAGGAAAGTCCCCGCTCTCGTACGAAGCTCCCCTTCCCCTCGTCCTCGCGGGCGCCCGCGGTCACGGCCGCTGGCACCTGGAGAACATCGGCCGCCTCCAGGCCGCGGGCCTGGTACGCCTCGCGGGAATCTGCGAACTGACCCCGCTCACGGAGGAGGAGCTGGGGGGTTTCTCCGGGCGGACCGGGGCGGCCGAGCGTGGTGGGCCGGTCGAAGGCGGTGGGGTTCCGGAGCAGTCCGATGACTTCGGGGGCCTGCTGGATTCCACCGGTGCCGTGATCGCCGTGATCTGCACACCGATCCCGACCCACACCGACCTGGCCCTCACGGCCGCAGCCAGGGGCGTCCACCTGCTGCTCGAAAAGCCGCCGGCCCCGTCGTACGCCGAGTTCCGCCGGATGGCCGACGGGGTCGCGCGGGCCGGGGTGGTCTGTCAGATCGGCTTCCAGTCGATGGGCTCGCACGCCGTGCCCGCGATCCGGGAGCTCGTCGCGCAGGGCACGGTCGGCCGGGTGAGCGGCATCGGCGGCGCCGGGGCCTGGGGCCGCCCCGAGTCGTACTACCGCCGCGCGCCCTGGGCCGGGCGGCGCCGGATGGCCGGGGCGGACGTCGTCGACGGCGTCCTGACGAACCCCCTCGCCCACGCCGTGGCCACCGCGCTCGCGCTCGACGGCGCCACCCGCGCCGAGGACGTCGCCGGCATCGAGACCGAGCTGCTGCGCGCCAACGACATCGAGTCCGACGACACCTCCTGCGTCCGCGTCACCACCGCGACCGGCCGCCGGATCACCGTCGCCGCGACCCTGTGCGCCGAACACCCCGACGAGCCGTACGTCCTCGTGCACGGCACCGGCGGCCGGATCACCTTCTGGTACAAGCAGGACCGCGTCCTCGTCCAGCGCCCGGGACACGGCCCGCGGGAGTTCACGTACGGCAGGACCGATCTGCTGGAGAACCTGGTCGAGCATCTGCGGGGCCGCGCCGAACTGCTGGTCGCACCCGACGAGACGGGCGCCTTCATGAAGGTCGTTGAAGCGATTCGACAGGCACCGGACCCGGTCGCGCTGCCCGGCGACGCCTGGCACCTCGACGCCGGCGAACACCGCCGGATCGTGCCCGGGGTCGACGCGCTCGTCGTCGCCGCCGCCGACACCCTGGCCCTCTACTCCGAACTGGGCGCCTCGTGGGCACTCCCGAAAGAGGTGAGCACCTGATGAACAACGAGTCGCTGGTCCTGCGCGTCGCGGGCCGCCCGGTCGGCCGTTACGTCACCCGGCCCGAACTGGCGCCCAAGCTGTCCCCGCGCCCCTACCTGCACCCCGTCACCACCCTGGCCGGCACGGCTGTCACCGAACTCAGCCCCGCCGACCATCTCCATCACCTCGGCGTCGGTGTCGCCGTTCCCGACGTCGAGGGGCACAACTTCTGGGGCGGCCGCACCTATGTACGCGACCGGGGGCCGACCGAGCTGGACAACCACGGCGCCCAGCGGCACGCCGCGTTCCAGCTGCGCGACCCCGACGGCTTCGTGGAGGAGCTGCGCTGGGTCGCCGCCGGGGCCGAGCTGCTGCGTGAGCGGCGTACCGTCGCGGCGACCGAACTGACCGACAGCGCCTGGGCGTTGGACTTCACCTTCTCACTCACCAACACCACCTCCGAGCACCTGTCGATCGGCAGCCCGGCGACCAACGGCCGGCCCGGCGCGGCCTACGGCGGCTTCTTCTGGCGGGCCCGCAAGGAGGCCGAGCCGCCCGCCGTGTTCACCGCCGGCACCGAGGGCGAGCACGCGGTGCACGGCACCCGGGCCGGCTGGGTGGCGCTCGCGGGGGCCGCCTGGACGCTGGTGTTCGCCGGGGCCACGGACCGGACCCGCCGCGACCCCTGGTTCGTGCGCACCACCGAGTACCCGGGCATCGGCTCGTCGCTCGCCCACGAGGAGCGGCTGCCCGTCCCGGCCGGGGAGACCGTCGTACGCCGGGTCGTCACCGTGGTCGCCGACGGCCGCCTCGAACGGGGCGAGGCGGCGGCGCTCGTCCGCAAGGCGGTGAGCCCGTGAACAGCCGGCACACACCCGACGTCCCCGCCACCCCCTCAGTCCCCGCCACCCCCTCAGTCCCCGTGGCCCCCGGAGCCGGCGGCCGCCAGGGCGCACGGGCCTTCAGCGCCGACCTCGGCGACGGCACCTACCGCAACCCGGTCCTGAACGCCGACTGGTCCGACCCCGATCTGCTGCGCGTCGGCGACGACTACTACCTGACCGCCTCCAGCTTCGGCCGGGCCCCGGGCCTGCCGCTGCTGCACTCCCGCGACCTGGTCAACTGGACCCTCGTCGGACACGCCCTCCAACGCCTGGAGCCCGCACGGGACTTCGCGAAGCCGCGGCACGACTGCGGTGTCTGGGCACCCTCGTTACGGCACCACGACGACCGGTACTGGATCTTCTGGGGCGACCCCGACCACGGTGTCTACCAGGTCAACGCCCCCGAGATACGCGGCCCTTGGACCCGGCCCCACCTCGTCAAGGAGGGCAGGGGACTCATCGACGCCTGCCCCCTGTGGGACGAGGAGAGCGGCGAGGCGTACCTCGTGCACGGCTGGGCCAGGTCCCGCTCCGGCATCAAGAACCGGCTCACCGGCCACCGGATGCGGCCCGACGGCACCGGGCTGCTCGACGAGGGCAAGCTGATCGTGGACGGCGACCGCATCCCCGGCTGGTTCACGCTCGAAGGGCCGAAGCTCTACCGCCACGACGGCTGGTTCTGGATCTTCGCCCCCGCGGGCGGCGTCGCGACCGGCTGGCAGGGCGCGCTCCGCTCACGCGGGTTCTTCGGACCGTACGAGGAGAGGGTCGTCCTCGAACAGGGCGACACCGACGTCAACGGCCCCCCCCAGGACGGCTGGGCGACCCAGCACTCCGGCGACGGACTGCGGCTGAGCTGCGTACGGACCGCGGACGCGCACGATCTGCGCAAGCTGCCGAGCGTGCTCACCCAGCGGCTGCCCGGGGCACCCTGCGCCGTCGAGGTCGAACTGCGGCTCGACGCCGAGGAGCCGGGCGCGCGGGCCGGACTCGCCGTGCTGGGCGACGCGTTCAGCTGGATCGGGCTCGAACGGGGGGCCGACGGGACGGTCCACCTCGTGCACCGGTTCGCGGAGTCCGTCGCCGAGCGGGAACGGGACGCCGCGCATCCGCGGATGGCCCCCGAGGGGCGGGTCCGGCTGCGGATCGAGGCCGGCGCGGGGGCGCGGTGCCGCTTCTTCTTCGACCTGGGGACGGGCTGGGAGTCCTCGGGGCAGGTCTTCGCCGCCACGCCCTGGCGCTGGGTCGGCGCCCTGCTCGGCCTCTTCGGGGCCGCGCCGGCCGGCGCGGGACATGCCGGGGCCGCCACGTTCACGCGGTTCCGCATCACCGCGCCGCCCGCCTGACCGGTCGGACGCCACAGCCTCACAGCCTCACAGCCTCACCGCTCACGGCTTCACAGCCTCACAACTTCACAGCGACACCACCCTCGTTGGATCCAGAAGAAGAGAGCCGATGATGAAGAGCAGCATTCGCAGGAGCAGCAGAGGAGCGCGCCGCTCCGTCACCGCCGTCGCCGTGGGCGCCGTACTCGCCCTGACCGCCACCGCCTGCGGTGACGACGGCAGCGGTTCCTCGGGCGACAAGGGCGCCGAGGGCAGCGGCAAGGGCGAGATCACCTTCTGGGACAACAACGGCGGTGTGCGCACCGACATCTGGAAGGAGATCATCTCCGACTTCGAGAAGGCGAACCCGGACATCGACGTCAAGTACGTCCCGATCGCCGCCACCGAGTACCAGTCCAAGGTCGACACCTCCATCCAGGCCGACGGCCTGCCGGACGTCGGCGGTGTCGGCGCGGCGATGCTCGCGGGCTTCGCCGCGCAGAACGCGCTGGAGCCGCTGGACGACCGCCTCGCGAAGTCCTCCCTGAAGGGCAAGCTCAACGAGGACATGGTCACGTCGCTGAAGGCCGCGGGCGGCGGCGACGGCACGCTGTACTCGGTCCCGACCTCCGCCAACAACGGTGTCCTCTACTACCGCACGGACCTGTTCGACAAGGCGGGCCTGGACGCGCCGACCACCTGGGACAAGTTCTACGAGGCCGCCGACAAGCTCACCGACAAGGACAAGAACGCCTTCGGCTACACGATCCGCGGTGGCGCGGGCTCCATCGCGCAGGCGCTGGACGCGATGTACGGGCAGTCCGGCATCACCTCCTTCTGGGACTCGGGCAACGAGAAGACCACCGTCGACGACCCGAAGAACGTGGCGGGCCTGGAGAAGTACGTGGGCCTCTTCAAGAAGGTCACCCCGGCCGCCGACCTCAACAACGACTTCACCAAGATGGTCGCCCAGTGGGACTCCGGCACGATCGGCATGCTCAACCACAACCTGGGCTCCTACCAAGACCACGTGAAGGCGTTCGGCGCCGACAGGTTCCGCGGCATTCCGCAGCCGGTGGGCCCCGGCGGGAAGCGGGTCCAGGTCTCCAACCCCGTCGACGGGCTGGGCGTGTTCAAGACCTCCAAGAACAAGGAGGCCGCCTGGAAGTTCATCGAGTTCGCCACCGGAAAGGCGGAGAACTCCAAGTTCAACGAGTCCGCGGGGCAGGTGCCGTCGAACAACGACGCCGGGAAGGACGCGTGGGTCTCCGAGGCCGAGCCGACCAAGCTCGCCGCCGAGGCGCTGACCGACGGTTCGACCACGATCGTGCAGCTGCCGTACTACCTGCCCGACTGGAACACCATCTCGAAGACCGACAACGAGCCGGCGTTCCAGAAGGTCCTGAACGGGTCGCTGAGCGCGAAGGACTTCCTGAACACCCTGGCCGACCAGCTCAACAAGGCCCAGGCGGAGTGGAACGAGCAGAAGGGCTAGTCGGTCCGTCGTAGCGGGCCGCAGCGGAGCTGTGGGAACTGCGGGGGAGCCGCGGGGCCGTTGTGGCCCGGCCGCGCGGCTCCCCGCGTCCCACCGCCCCGCCGCCGAGCCGGCCGAGCCGTCCGAGACCGTCCAGCCGTCGAGAGCCAGGTACGTGCACCGGACCCACTGATCCCATCGCCTGAAAGGCACACCGACGTGACCCTCACCCGCAGACAGGTCACCACCGCGGCGCTCGCCGCCGTCCCGCTCGCCGTCGCGGCGACGGGGCCCGCGGTCGCCTCCTCGCCGTCGCCGCGACGGGGGCGCACGCTCTACATCGCCGGTGACTCCACCGCCGCCCAGAAGTACGCCGACGCCGCGCCCGAGACCGGCTGGGGCATGGCGCTTCCGTTCTTCCTCCAGGAGCGCCTGACCGTCGCCAACCACGCCGTGAACGGCCGCAGTTCGAAGAGCTTCATCGACGAAGGGCGGCTGGACGTCGTGCTGGCCGCCGTCCGGCCCGGAGACCTGCTGCTCGTCCAGTTCGGGCACAACGACTCCAAGGCCGACGACCCCACGCGGTACACCGAGCCGTGGACGACGTACCAGGACTACCTCCGTCAGTACGTCGACGGGGCGCGGGCGCGCGGGGCGCGGCCGGTGCTCGCCACGTCCGTGGAGCGGCGGAGGTTCGACGCGGACGGGAACGCGGTGGCGACGCACGGCGACTATCCCGCCGCCGCTCGGGCTCTCGCCGAGGAGGAGGGGGTGGCGTTGCTCGACGTCCAGGCGCTGTCGATCGCGCTCTGGCAGGAACTCGGTGTCGAGGAGACGAAGAAGTACTTCAACTGGACCGACACCGAGCAGGACAACACGCACTTCAATCCGCCGGGGGCGATCGCCGTGGCCCGGATGGTGGCGGGGGAGTCGGTGCGGCGCCGGGTGGTCGGGCCCCGGGACGTCCGGCGGCTCGACGAGGTGATTCCCGAGTCCTGGATCAGCTGGCCTGAGGCCTGAGTGCTCTGAGTGCTCTGACGGTTCGTTCGTACGTGCCGGTCCGTCGTGGTTGGTCGCGCGGTTCCCCGCGCCCCTAAAAGATTGCGCGGTTCCCCGCGCCCCTGAGAGAAGCAGTCGACCCGCTCCCCGCTTGGAAGGAACCCGCACCTATGCGTACTCGTATGTGGCATGCACCTGTCATCGTGTCCGTCGTCGGTTGCACCGCTCTCGTGCTCGGCCTCACCGGGGCCGTCGCCCAGGCCCAGCCCCACGTCCGTGATCTCGGGCGGGAGACCCTCCCCGTCGGGGACGGGTGGGGGTCCGAGGGCAGTGGCACCACGGGCGGTGCCGCCGCCACCGCCGCCCAGGTCCACACCGTCGCCACGTGGGCCGAGTTCAAGGCCGCGCTGGCGGCCGGCGGAGACGCGCCGAAGATCATCAAGGTCGCGGGCGTCATCGATCCGGTCGCCGAGGGGTGTGCCTCCTTCGCCGCTCCGGGGTACGACTTCGACGCCTATCTGGAGAAGTACTCGCCGGAGAACTGGGGTCTGGACACGGATCTGTCCGGGGAGCCCGCCGACAGTCCCGAGGGGCTCCGAGCGGTCTCCGCCGCCAACCAGGACAAGGCCATCAAGGTGAACGTCCCCGCCAACACCACCATCGTCGGTGTCGGCAAGGGCGCCGGGATCAGAGGCGGCAGCCTGCAGATCAAGGGCGTCGACAACGTCATCCTGCGCAACCTCACCGTCGAGGCCCCGCTGGACTGCTTCCCGCAGTGGGACCCGACCGACACGGACACCGGCGCCTGGAACTCCGAGTACGACGCGGTCGTCGTGTACGGCTCCACCCATGTGTGGGTCGACCACAACACCCTGACCGACGGCCGCTACCCGGACAGCACGCTGCCCACCTACTTCGGCCAGACCTACCAGCAGCACGACGGCCTGCTCGACATCGTGCGCGGCGCCAACCACGTGACGGTGTCCTGGAACTCGGTCGAGGACCACGACAAGACCATGCTGATCGGCAACAGCGACAGCGCGGGCGCGGACGACACCGGCAAGCTCAAGGTCACGCTCCACCACAACAAGTTCGAGGGCATCGTCGAGCGGGCGCCGCGGGTCCGCTTCGGGCAGGTCGACTCGTACAACAACCACTTCGTGGTCGACGAGGGGCAGTCGTACGGCTACACCTTCGGCGTCGGCATCTCCTCGCAGCTGTACGCCTCGGACAACGCCTTCTCGCTGCCGGCCGGCGTCAGCGCCGCCAAGACCCTCAAGAAGTGGAGCGAGGCACCGCTCACCGCCGAGAACAACTACGTCAACGGCAGGAAGACCGACCTCATCGCCGTCCACAACGCGGAGATCCCCGCGGAGACCCTCCAGTCGGGCGCCGGGTGGACGCCCACCCTGCGGACGAAGGTCGACTCGCCGCGTGCCGTGCCGGGCATCGTCGACGGCCGCGCGGGCGCCGGGAAGGTCCGCTGACCATGACCTCTCCGACGACGAACAAGACAACCAGCGCGGCGACGACCGGCAGACGGTCCTTCCTGGTCGCGAGTGTCGGGGCCGCGCTCGCGCTGGGGGCCGGCGGTACCGCCCAGGCGCGCGGACGGTCCCCCTTCGGACGGTACGGCTCGCCGTCGCACCGGCTGGACGCGCGGACCCTGTACGTCCACCCCGGCGGCCTCGGCGACCACACCACCGTCCAGGCCGCCGTGAGCGCCGCGGGCGGGGGCGAGGGCGGCGGACACACCCTGGTCATCGCCCCGGGCACCTACCGCGAGACGGTCGCCGTCGACGCCACCCGTACGGAGCTGACCTGGCTCGGCGCCTCCGGGGACGCCCGTGACGTGGTGATCGTGTACAACAACGCCAACGGGACGCCGAAGCCCGACGGCTCCGGTACCTACGGCACCACCGGGTCCGCCACCACGACCGTGCAGGCCGACGGGTTCACCGCCCGCGACATCACCTTCGCCAACGACTGGCTGCGCGCCGACCATCCCGAGATCACCGGCACCCAGGCCGTCGCCGTCAAGGTGCAGGGCGACCGGTCGGCCTTCCTCCGCTGCCGGTTCCTCGGCCACCAGGACACGCTGTACGCCGACTCCCTCGCGCTCGGCGTCTTCGCCCGGCAGTACTTCGCGCACTGTTACGCCGAGGGGGACGTGGACTTCGTGTTCGGGCGGGCCACCGCCGTGTTCGAGCACTGCCACTTCCGCACCCTGAAGCGGACGGACCTCACCGGGGCCCCGTACGGCTTCGTCTTCGCGCCCTCCACCGCCCTCGCCAATCCGCGCGGGTACCTCGTGACGGACAGCCGCGTGACGAGCGAAGCCCCGGACGCCTTCTACAAGCTGGCCCGGCCCTGGGTGCCGGGGTCCGACACCACCGCCCGGCCCATGCTCACCGTGCGCGAGAGCCGCCTCGGAGCCGGGATCGACGCGGTGCAGCCGTACACCAACATGTCGGAGACCTATCCGTGGCAGAGCCAGCGGTTCGCCGAGTACCGCAACAGCGGTCCGGGCGCCGCGATCACCGTCCCCGCGAACCGGCCCCAGCTCACGCGCGCCGAGGCGGCGGCACACACCCGCCGGACGTACCTCGGTGACTGGGCTCCCTGGAAGGAGGGCTGAGATGCGACGGCGCACCCTGCTCGCGGGGGCGGTCGGCACTGCCGGCGCCTTCGGGGCCTTCGGCGCTCCGGCGGCGGCCGGTGCGTCCCCGGCCGCCGCGGACCCGCGCCACCGCGTGCTGCACGTCCGTCCCGGTGACTCCGTGCAGGCAGCCGTCGACGCGGTCGACGGGCCGGGCCGGACGATCGTCGTACACCCGGGTATCTACCGGGAAGTCGTCAACATCCCCGTGGAGAAAGGTGACTTGACACTTCTCGGGGCCGGCCGCGACCCGCGCGACGCGGTCATCGTCCACGACAACGCCAACGGGACGCCGAAGCCGGACGGCTCCGGCACCTACGGCACCGCAGGCTCCGCCACCTTCACCTCCGCGGCGCCCGGCCTGACCGTGCGCGGCCTGACGCTCGCCAACGACTGGCTGCGCGCCGACCACCCGGAGATCACCGGGACCCAGGCGGTCGCCGCGTACGTCACCGGGGACCGGTCGCGCTTCGAGCGGGTCCGGTTCCTGGCCCACCAGGACACCCTGTTCGCGGACACCACCGAGCCGGCCTCCTTCGACCGGCAGTACTACCGGGACTGCCATGTCGAGGGTGACGTGGACTTCGTGTTCGGGCGGGCGCGGGCGGTCTTCGAGAGGTGCCGCCTCCACACGCTCGACCGGGACGTGAGCTTCAGGCCGGAGGGCATGGTGTTCGCCCCCGCCACGGCCCGCGCGAATCCCTGCGGCTTCCTCGCCGTGCGGTGCCGGGTCACCTCCGGCGCCGAGGACGGCGCGTACAAGATCGCCCGGCCGTGGGTGCCGTCCTACGAGACGACCGCCTGGCCGTCGCTCGTGGTGCGGGACACCTGGCTGGGGCCGGGCATCGACGCGGTGGAGCCGTACATCGACATGCGCGAGGCGTACCCCTGGCAGACCATGCGCTTTCGCGAGTACGCCAACTCCGGTCCCGGCTCGGTGATCCAGGTGCCGGAGAACCGCCCGCAGCTCACGGCGGCGCAAGCCGCGGCGCACACCCGCAGGACGTATCTCGGGGACTGGAGGCCGTATGAGCGGCGGAGCTGAACGGTCGGTCCCGGGTCACCTGGGCCGACGGTCGCTGGTGGCGGGTGCCGGGACCGCGGCGCTGTTCGGGGCGGCGGGAGCCGGGGCCGCCACGGCACGCGCGGCGGCCGGTACCGCGGCGCCCGCGGCCCAGGTCGCAGGTGTCGTGGAGGGCGGCCTCCCCGACTTCCACCCGCTCCTCAAGGACGAGCTGCGCTTCCCGCTCGCCTGGGGCGCCTCCCCGGTCCGGGACTTCCGGGCCTGGCGGCGGACCGCCCGCTCGAAGGTCGAGGAGCACCTGCTCGTCGAGCGGGACAACACCCCGTTCGAGCCGTCGTACGAACGGGGAGAGGCGGCCGAGGCCGGTGGAGGCGGATACACCCGGGAGTCGGTGACCCTCTCCCTCACCCGGTACGAGCGGGTCCGCGGCGCCCTGCTGACCCCGCACGGCACCGGGCCCTTCCCCGCGGTCCTGCTGCTCCACGACCACGGCTCCAAGTTCGACATCGGGAAGGAGAAGCTGGTCCGGCCCTGGGACGACGACACGCGCCTGGCCTCCGCGCAGGCCTGGGCGGACCGCTACTTCAGCGGACGCTTCGTCGGTGACGAACTGGCCCGGCGCGGATATGTGGTCCTCGCCCTGGACGCGCTCGGCTGGGGCGACCGCGGGCCCGTCACCTACGAGCAACAGCAGGCCCTGGCGAGCAACTTCTTCAACCTGGGCTCCTCGCTCGCCGGGCTGACGGCCCGTGAGGACGTGCGCGCCGCCCGCTTCCTGGCCGGCCTCGACCGCGTGGACCGGCGCAGGGTCGCCGCCGTCGGCTTCTCCATGGGCGCCTTCCGGGCCTGGCAGACGGCCGCCCTCAGTGACGACATCGCGGCGGCGGCGAGCGTGTGCTGGATGACCGGGCTGAAGGAGGTCATGGTGCCCGGCAACAACATCCTGCGCGGTCAGTCGGCCTACTACATGCTCCACCCCGGGCTCGCCCGGCACCTCGACTTCCCCGACGTGGCGGGCATCGCCGCACCCAGGCCGATGCTCTTCTTCCACGGCGCCCAGGACGCGCTGTTCCCCGAGGAAGGGGTCCGGGCGGCGTACGAGAAGCTGCGCGCCGTCTGGCGTTCACAGCGGGCCGGGGAGCGGTTGCGCACCGAGGTCTGGCCCGAGCTGGGCCATGTGTTCACGGCGCCCCAGCAGGACGAGGTCTTCACCTGGCTCGACTCCGTCCTGTGACCGGCGCACTCCCCCTACCGATCCCCATCTCGATCCTCGCCTTCAAGTCCCCATCCCCATCTCCATCCCTATCCCCGCACCACTCCGCGCACCATTCGACGAAAGGACCCCGCACTCATGTCCCGTCGTACCGCGTCCCGTCGTGCACCGTTCCGCCGTTCCGCCCTGTCCCTGGGCGCAGTTCTCGCTCTCGGCGCAGGACTCGCCGTGATCCCCACCCAGGCGCAGGCGGCCACCGTGGTCGTCAGCAACACCACCGACCTGTCCAACGCCATCAAGAACGCCACCGCCGGCACGGTCATCCAGGTGCGCGCCGGCACCTACTACCCGACGGCGACCCTGCAGTCGACCGCCAACGGCACCTCGTCCAGCCGCGTCTACCTCCAGCCCTACGGCTCCGAGACCGTGAAGATCGACGGCTCGAACCTCCCCGACGGCGACTGGATCTTCAAGCTCACCGCCGACTACTGGACGGTCTCGGGCATCACCTTCCAGAACTCGCCGGACAGCGCGGTCGTCTGCCAGTCGTGCGCCTCGACGGTCTGGGAGAACATCAAGACGATCAACGGCGGCGACTCCGGTTTCACCCTCACCGGAGACAGCACCACCAACAACACCGTCCGGAACATCGACTCCTACGGCAACTACGACGCCGCCACCCACGGGGAGAACGCGGACGGCGTCGCCATCAAGTTCGGCTCCGGCAGCGGCAACCTGGTCACCGGGGCCCGCCTCTACAACAACTCCGACGACGGGCTGGACTTCTGGTCGTTCTCGTCGCCGGTCACCATCGAACACACCTGGGCGTTCGGGAACGGCAAGAACCGCTGGTCCGACTCGTCGTTCGCGGGTGACGGCAACGGCTACAAGCTCGGCGGCGACGGCGAGGTGGTGGCCCACGTCATCAACAACTCGGCGGCCTGGGACAACGCGGGCAACGGCTTCACCGAGAACAGCAACACCGGCGCCATCGTCATCAACCGCACCACCGCCTACGCCAACGCCAAGTGGGGCTACTACTTCGCCACGAGTGCGGCCAGGCTCGGCAAGAACCTGGCCGTGGGCAACGGCTCCGGGACGGTCAGCAAGGGCGGTTCGGTCGTCTCGGCCGGCAACAACTGGGACTCCGGCATCTCCACGCCCGCGTTCCGCTCCACGGACGCCACGACGACGTACAACTCCCGTCAGTCGAACGGCTCGTTGCCGGTGACCACGTTCCTGACCACGGGCAGCACCACGATCGGCGCGACGATGGACTGACCTCCCGGCAACCTTCCCCGGCCCACCAGGCAGCCGGCTCGGCAGGGGAGGGACGCCACCGCAGGGCCCGTACCCTCTCCATCGCCGCGGGCCGGGAGCCGGGAGCCGGGGGAGAGAGGTGCGAACGCCCCTCGTCGGTCGTCACCGGCGAGGGGCGTTCCTCTGTCTGGCCGAGGGGGGCTCAGGCCAGCAGATCTGTGCACCCTGCCGGTTCGGCCGTCCGGCCGTCGGGCTCCGGCGGGGTGTCACTGGTACGTGATGTCAGATGCCGTGTAGTTGCAAGAGGTTCCGTCCGGACCCGAACCGTTCGTGGTCGGTTCGGCACCGGTGTTGTTGCCGATGTACTTCTGGCACGGCACGATCTTCTTGCCGCTGTCGCCGACGACCGTGATGTTCCGCAGGGCCGCGGTGTCGCCGTAGTTGGTGTTGATGCCGACCAGCCGCGAACCCGGTGCGGTCACCTCGACGGTGTTGAAGATCGAGGTGCGCTTGTACTGCGTCGAGCAGTTGCCGCAGGACCGGTACAGGGTCTTGAAGTCCTCGACCGCGAACTTCGAGACGACGAGCTTGCCGCCGCCGTTGTGCTGGAAGACCTTGTCCGCCGCTTTCCTCGCACCGCCGCCGTACACCGTGTAGACGGCCGAGTTGCCGCCCCGGAAGGTCGCGGCGTCCTCGCCGACGTCCTCCCACCAGACGTTCTGCAACGTACAACTGCCCTGGCAGTGGACGCCGTCGGCGCCGGGCTTGCCGATGATGACGTTCTTCAGCGTCGCGCCGTCGGCGAGCTGGAAGATCGGGTCCTGGCCCTCCTCCTGACCGTCACCGGCCAGATCACCGCTGCCGTAGTAGCGCTTCAGGCCGCCGTCCCGGGTGCCCGAGACGGCGATCGTCGCCGAGACGGCCTCGCTGCCGTTGGCGGTCGGCCAGGTGGTGGCGGCGCTCGCCGTCGGCATCAGCGTGCTCGTGAAGAGTGCGGCTCCCGTCAGGGCGAGCGCGGACACACCGCCGACGAGGGCACGCTCGCGGCCGGCTCTGCGACGGTGACGGGCACGTGTACGGGGTTCCATGCGTGAGGTCATGTCCCGGTTCCTTCAGGTGGGGAAAGGCGTTCAGGTGGGGAGAGGTGTTGCGTCTCCATGGTCGCCACCCGGACGGCAGGGGTTGCCGCCCGCCGGAGTTTTCTCGCCCCGAGGCCTACGAGACCTATGAGACCTACGAGCCGTCGTCGTCCTCGTCGGACCCGATGCGCGCGAAGTCCCCCGCCACACCCAGCCCTTCGCCACCGGCACGGGCGGTGACCGTGTAGGCGTCGTCCCCGGCGTCGCGGCCGCCGCGGTCGTGGTCGTACTGGCCGGCGAACACCCATGTGCCCGGCCACACGATGCGGCCCGGCTTGAGCACCCACCGGTACACGAGGAAGCCGTCCTTCTCGGCGACGGACGCCGTGAAGTCGTCCTCGGGAGCGGAGCGCCAGGCACCCGTCGACGTGACCCCGCCGGTCTGACCGACCTTCAACGTCACGGTCAGCGAGGTGAGTTGCTCACGTGTCCGCACGGTCACGTTGCTCTGCGCCCAGAACTCGTTGCTGTGCGGGTCGACCGAGCCGTCCGACCACAGCGGGCCGTCCTCGGTCCGCGCGCCCGCAGACGAGTCGGCCGGGTCCGGCGGGAGCGGGGCGCGGCTCGACGCCCGCTGCTCCGGGGACGGGGACGGGGACGGGGACGGGCTGGGTGCCGGGCTGGGGGTGACCGCCACCGTCTGGTCGGTCGTCTCCTCGGCCCGCACCGCCGACGTGACGGCGTACCCGCCCACCGCGAGCACACCCGCGACCGCGGCGGTGGCACCGACGACACGGAACCAGCTGAGCGGGGACGGGTTCGGGGAGGGGTGCCGCCGGCTCTCCTCGCTCGCCCTGCCGCGCTCGACGCGAGCCAGGATGCGCGCGCGGTCCGGCTCGTACGCCCCGGCCGAGTCCCGCAGCCGGCCCCGCAGTTCGTCGTACCGTTCGTCGTACGGTTCGTGGTGCAGTCCGTGGTGCAGTTCGTGGTGCGGTCCGTCGTGCACGTCCTTCATCGTCCCCTCCCCCCGGTCCCCTCGATCCCGGGGACTTCACCGGTCGCACCGGCCCGCAGCGCAGCCGCGTGCACCCGGGGCGGGGTCTCCGGGGAGCCCAGCAGCCGCTGCAACTCCGCCATTCCCTTGGACGTCTGGCTCTTCACGGTACCCACCGAGACGCCGAGGGCCAGCGCGGTGTCCTTCTCCGAGAGGTCGAAGGAGTGGCGCAGCACGACACACGCCCGCTTGCGGAACGGCAGTCTGCGCAGCGCTTCCTGGACGTCCACGATGCCGGGCACATCCGGATTCTCGGTCCTGTCCTCCCGCTGCGACCAGAACAGGGTGACCCGTCTGCGTTCGCGCACCGCGCTGCGGATCCGGCTGCGGGCCATGTTGGCGACCACGCCGCGCGCGTACGCCACCGGGTGGTCCGCCGCGCGCACCCGGTCCCAGCGGTGCCACAGCGCGAGCAGGGCGTCCGCCGCGAGATCGTCCGCGGTGTCCGACTCGCCGGTCAGCAGATGGGCCAGGCGGGCCAGTTCGGCATAGTGCCGCTCGAAGAAGTCGTGGAACTCCACGGAGGCGGCGTCGTCGACGACAGTGCCCACGGACGACCTCTCCCTGTCGATTCCTCTGCGGTACACCTTGGCGGGCCGAACCCCATTCCGTAACACGATGAAAACCTGAATCCGGTTCAACGCGGGAACAATCCAGCCAGCATCCGCACACCCGGCACGCAGGTGACGAGGAGTATCAGTCATGTCCGAAACACAGAAGGTGGAGGACCGGCCGGCCGCCGGACCGCCCCCGGCCAACAGCGTCGACCGGTTCTTCAGGATCTCCGACCGGGGTTCCACCTTCGGCCGGGAAGTGCGTGGCGGCTTCGCCACGTTCTTCACGATGGCCTACATCCTTGTCCTGAATCCCATCATCCTCAGCAGCGCGAAGGACAAGTTCGGCGATCAGCTCGACAGCGTCCAACTGGTCACCGCCACCGCCCTGGTGGCCGCGGTGATGACGATCGTGATGGGGGTCGGCGGCAACCTCCCGCTCGCGCTCGCCGCCGGTCTCGGCCTCAACGCCGTCGTCGCCTTCCAGATCGCCCCGCTGATGAGCTGGGACGACGCGATGGGCCTCATCGTCCTCGAAGGCCTGCTGATCTGCGTCCTGGTGGTGACGGGGCTGCGCGAGGCCGTCATGCACGCGATCCCGCAGCCGCTCAAGCAGGCGATCAGTGTCGGCATCGGTCTGTTCATCGCGTTCATCGGCTTCGTCGACGCGGGCTTCGTCAGCCGTATACCGGACGCGGCCGGCACCACCGTGCCGGTGCAGCTCGGCGGTACGGGTGCGCTGACCGGCTGGCCGGTCCTCGTCTTCTGTCTCGGGGTGCTGCTGACGATCGGGCTCCTCGCCCGCAAGGTCAAGGGCGCGATCCTGATCAGCATCGTGGCCATGACGGTCGTCGCGGTCGTCGTCAACGAGATCGCGGACGTCAAGAGCTGGGGCCTGACCACGCCACAGGTGCCCGACGACGTGGTGGCCTCGCCCGACTTCGGGCTGCTCGGCGACTTCAGCCTGTTCGGCGCGTTCGGTGAGGTCAGCGTGATCACCGTGGTGCTGCTGGTCTTCACGCTGGTCCTGTCGGACTTCTTCGACACGATGGGCACCGTGGTGGGGATCACCGCCGAGGCCGGGCTCCTCGACGAGGCGGGCAAGGTGCCGAACCTCGGCCGCGTCCTGCTCATCGACGGCGCCGCGGCGGTCGCGGGCGGCGCGTCGTCCGCCTCCTCCGCCACCTCGTACATCGAGTCGGCGGCCGGGGTCGGGGAGGGGGCCCGTACGGGGTTCGCGAACCTGGTCACGGGCGGGCTGTTCGCCTGCGCGCTCTTCCTGACCCCGCTGCTGACCATCGTCCCGATGCAGGCGGCGGCGCCGGCGCTCGTCGCGGTCGGGTTCCTGATGATGACGCAGGTCAAGCACATCGACTGGGACAGGTACGAGATCGCGATCCCGGCGTTCCTGACGATCGCGGTGATGCCGTTCACCTACTCGATCACCAACGGCATCGGGGCGGGGTTCGTGGCGTTCGTCCTGATCAAGACGGTGCTGGGGAGGGCGCGGGAGGTCCACTGGCTGCTGTGGGGAACGTCGGCGCTGTTCCTGATCTACTTCGCGATAGACCCGATAGAACAGATCCTGAACGTGAAGTAGCCCCTGCCGGAACAGACCGGCCGCCCGCGGGCACGCCGTGGCTGGTCGCGCAGTTCCCCGCGCCCCGTCAAGGGGCGCGGGGAACTGCGCAATCTTTCAGGGGCGCGGGGAACTGCGCGACCAGCCCCCACCGGGCCGGCAGCCGACCCCCGGGCTCACCCCTTCAGCGCGGCCCGCATCATCGCCTCGGCAACCGGCGCAGCCAACCCGTTCCCGCTCACTTCCGACCGCGCCGCGTCCGACTGCTCCACCAGCACGGCCACCGCCACCTCCTTGTCCGAGGAGTCGGACTTCGCATAGGACGTGAACCAGGCATACGGCGTCTTGCTGTTGTCCTCGCCGTGCTGAGCCGTACCGGTCTTGCCTCCCACCGTCGCCCCGGAGATCCGCGCGTTCGTCCCCGTGCCCTCCTCGACGACCGTCTGCATCGCCGACTGGAGCTGCTCGGCCGTGGACGAGCTGACGATCTCCTTGCTCTCCGTCCGGTCGTCGTAGTTCTCCAGCACGTTGCCGTCCGCGTCGCTGATCTTCGACACCATGTGGGGCGAGACCAGCTTCCCGCCGTTGGCGATGGCCGCCGAGACCATGGCCATCTGCAACGGCGTCGCGGTCACGTCGAACTGCCCGATACCCGTCAGCGCCGTGGACGACTTGTCCATGTCCGACGGATACACGCTGGTGTACGCCCGCACGGGCACGTCCTGCGACGTGTTGTTGAAGCCGAACTTCTCGGCCATCGCCTTCAGCCTGTCCTGGCCGAGCTCGACGGCCATCTTCGCGAAGACGTTGTTGCACGAGTACTGGAGCGCGACCCGGATCGTCGCGTTCTCACAGGGGGCCGACTTGCTCTCGTTCGGCAGGACGGTGGCCGTGCCCGGCAGCGTGTACGGGTTCTCGCTGTCCGTCTTCTCGTCCACCGAGGAGTACAGGTCGTCCTCGAGGGCGGCGGCCGCGACGACCAGCTTGAACGTGGAGCCCGGCGGCAGCGGCTGCCGCAGCGCCCGGTTCGTCATGGGCTTGTCGGCGTCCTTGGTCAGCTTGTCCCATGCGTCGGAGTCGCTCGTGCTGATCGCCGAGGGGTCGTACGACGGGGTGGACACGGCGCCGAGGATCCGCCCGGTCCTCGGGTCGATCGCCACGGCTCCGCCCTTCTTGTCACCGAGCGCCTCGTAGGCCGCCTTCTGCACGGCCGGGTCGACGGTGGTGATCACATCGCCCGGATCGGCGCGCTTGCCGGTGACCGTGTCGAGGGTGTTCTTCAGCCGGTTGTCGGTGCCGTCGAGCAGTTGCTGGTAGACACCCTCCAGCTGCGTGGCCCCGTACACCTGGGAGCTGAACCCGGTGACGGCCGCGTACAGACTGCCGTCGGTGTACGTGCGCTTGTACTTGAGGTCGCCCCCTGTCGTCTGCGTGGAACCGGTGACCGTGCTGCCGCCCACGATGATGTTCCCGAGCGGGAGCGCGTACTGCTCTATCGCGTTCCGCCGGTTGTTCTTGTCGTCTGCGAGCGCCTGGCCGTCGTAGAACTGCACCCAGGTCGCCCTGACCAGCAGAGCGAGCACGAGCAGCAGGGTGAAGACGGAGGCGCGCCTGATCGTTTTGTTCATTCCGCTCGTAAGGACGAGCGGGCGGCGGCGGTTCGTTCCCTTCGATCCGGTTTTTTCATCGGCCCTTCATGAAGCCGCTCACGCGTCCCGCAGCGACAGCACGACCTCGTCGATCTCCTCGCCGCGCGCGTTCGCGAAACCCCTGGCCCGAGAGGTCACCCGGAAACCGCACTTCTCCAGGACGCGCAGCGACCCCGCGTTGTCCGCCGCCGCGCGCGCGTACAGCGGGCGCTCGGGAACGGCGGCGAGCAGCTCCCGCAGCGCGGCCGTGGCGATGCCGCGGCCCCAGTGGGCGCGGTCGATCCAGTACGTCACCTCGCGTTCGCCCGGCGGCCCGTACACCGCCGCGGTGCCGACGACGTCCCCGTCGACGAGGACCGTACGGTTCACGGCGGACGAGGCGAGCACCCGCTTCCAGTGGGCGTCGAAGGCGTCCCGGTCGGTGGGGTCCGCGGCCGTGAAGGCGGCCAACCGCAGGGACTCGGGATCGTTCATCAGCCGGAAGAACACCGGCAGATCGCTGTCGTGGACCTCACGGAGCACGACCTCCATCTCGTACACGTCAGAGCCTCCGGGTCGCGAGGGTGAGCCGGTCCCGCGCGTCGAACAGCGCGTCCTTCACCATCTGCTCGTGCGCCGGCGTCAGCCGTGCCACCGGCACCGAGCAGCTGATCGCGTCCCGCGCGGGCGTGCGGTAGGGGATCGCCACGCCGAAGCAGCGCAGCCCCAGCGTGTTCTCCTCGCGGTCCACCGCGAACCCCTGCTCCCGGATCTGGTGCAGCTCCTCGATGAGCTTCTCCCGGTCGCTGATCGTGTGCTCGGTCAGCGCGGGCAGCGTCTCCGGCAGCAGCTTGCGGACCTGCTCGTCCGTGTGCGTCGCGAGGAGTGCCTTGCCGAGGGAGGTGGAGTGGGCGGGCAGCCGGCGTCCCACGCGTGTGAAGGGGCGCAGATAGTGCTGTGACTGGCGGGTCGCGAGGTAGACGACGTTCGTGCCGTCCAGACGGGCCAGGTGGATCGTCTCCGTCGTGTCGTCGGAGAGCCGGTCCAGCGTCGGCCGGGCCGCGGCCACCACCTCGTCGCCGTCGATGTACGACGTGCCGACGAGCAGCGCCCGTACGCCGATGCCGTACCGCGTGCCCGTCGCGTCGGTCTCGACCCAGCCGAGCTCGACAAGCGTGCGCAGCAACATGTAAAGACTTGACTTGGGGTACCCGACGGCTTCCTGGACGGCGGCCAGCGAGTGCATGCCGGGGCGTCCGGCGAAGTACTCGAGCAATTCAACCGTCCGCACCGCGGACTTGACCTGCGCTCCGCCGCCCGTCTCGCCTGCCGACATCGGCCTTGACCCCCTAGTTCGCCGGGAAATAGTCTCGACAGCACATTCACCATCAGAGACAGCGTTCAGCATATCGAACGCCCCTGGCGAGTGGCACATGTACTGCGGCATTACATCTGGAGGGACCCGCGGTGGCAGCAGCACCAGTCTGGAGTGTCGACCCCCGAACCGGGAAGCAGCGCGAGCAGGTTGCGGTGGAAGCCACAGCCCAGGAGGTGGACGAGGTCGTCCGCGCCGCGCACGCAGCCCGGGGGGCTCTCGCCGACCGCACGGTCCGCGCGGCCTTCCTGCGTACCGCGGCCGACCAGCTCGAAGGCGCCAAGGAACACCTCGTGGAGGCGGCCGACGCGGAGACCGCGCTCGGCCCGGTCCGGCTGACCGGCGAACTCGCCCGCACCTGTTATCAGCTGCGGGCCTTCGCGGACATCGTCGACGAGGGCGAGTTCCTCGGTGTCGTGATCAACCACCCCGACGCCACGGCGACCCCGCCGATCCCGGACCTGCGCCGTTACAAGGTGCCGCTGGGGGTCGTGGCCGTCTACTCGGCGTCGAACTTCCCCTTCGCCTTCTCGGTCGCCGGCGGCGACACCGCCAGTGCGCTCGCCGCGGGCTCGCCGGTCGTCGTCAAGGCGCACCCCGACCACCCCGGCCTGTCCGAGCTGGTCGCCTCCGTCCTGCGCCGGGCCGCCGCCGAGCACGGCATCCCGAACGGCGTCCTCGGCCTGGTCCACGGTTTCGAGGCGGGCGTCGAGCTGGTCGGGCACCCGCTGATCGCGGCCGCCGGATTCACCGGTTCGGTACGGGGCGGACGTGCTCTCTTCGACGCGGCGGCGGCGCGGCCCGTGCCGATCCCGTTCCACGGCGAGCTGGGGTCGCTGAACCCGGTGGTGATCACCGAGGCGGCGGCTGCCGAGCGCGCCGAGGCGATCGGTACGGGGCTGGCGGGCTCCATGACGCTGGGTGTCGGCCAGTTCTGTGTGAAGCCCGGCCTGGTGCTGGCGCCGGCCGGCGCGGCGGGCGACCGTCTGCTGAAGTCCCTGACGGACGCGGTGAGCGACACGGAGGCGGGTGTCCTCCTCGACCACCGGATGCGCGACAACTTCGTCGCGGGTGTGGCCGAGCGGATCGGGCTGCCCGACGTGGACGCGCCGGTGACGCCGGGGGCGGGCAGTGAGCACACGGTGAGCCCCGGCTTCCTGACGGTTCCGGCGGGGAACCTGACCGCCGAGGGCGCGTACGACCTGCTCCTGGAGGAGTGCTTCGGGCCGGTGACGGTGGTCGCCCGCTACGAGGACGACGCCGAGGCGAACGCGGTGCTGGCCCGGCTGCCCGGGAACCTGACCGCGACGGTCCACCTGTCCACGGAGGAGGCGGCCGGGGAGGGGCGTGGCGCGGAGATCCTCGCCGAGCTGACGCCGCTGGCGGGGCGGGTGGTCGTGAACGCGTGGCCCACGGGGGTCGCGGTGGCCGCGGCGCAGCAGCACGGGGGGCCGTATCCCGCCACCACGTCGACGTCCACGTCTGTCGGTGGGACGGCCATCGAGCGGTGGTTGCGGCCGGTGGCGTACCAGAACGCGCCGGAGGCGTTGTTGCCGGCGGAGTTGCGGGACGGGAATCCGTTGGGGTTGCCGCGGAGGTATGACGGCCGGCTGGAGCGGTAGCCGTAGCCGTAGCCGTAGTACGAGGTTGCGCCGTTGGGCCCGTGGCCGGTTGTCGGCTGCGGGCCCGCTGTGGCTTGTCGCGCCGTTCCCCGCGTCCCTGAGGGGGCCTGAGAGGGTGGGAACGGGGGTGTTCGTCTCGTTCGGGGGTGGGGGCTGGGAGGATCTGTCCATGGACGTGACAATTCCTGAACTTCCCTTCCCCCTTCGCACCTACGGGCCCGACGGGCACTGGTCCTACGAGGGCGGGGTGCTCACCGGGTGGGCCGGGCCGCGGCAGGACCGGTTCGTGCCGCCCACCGACGAGGGGCTGGACCCGGCGTCCGACGCGCCCCGGCTGCTGGGTGCGCCCGAGGGGGACTTCCAGCTCGTCGCCCGCGTGACGGTCGGCTTCGGCGGGGCCTTCGACGCGGGTGTTCTCTACGCGCACGTGGCCGAGCGGGCCTGGGCCAAGCTCTGCCTCGAATACTCCCCGGACGTGCCCACCGTCTGCGCGGTCGTCACCCGGGGCCACTCGGACGACGCCAACTCCTTCACGGTCGACGGCAGCTCGGTCTGGCTCCGGATCAGCCGCACCGGCAGGGCCTTCGCCTTCCACGCCTCGAAGGACGGCGAGCGCTGGACCTTCGTCCGCCTTTTCACCCTGGCCGACGAGAAGGAGACCGGCGCCGCGCTGGTCGGCTTCATGACCCAGTCGCCGATGGGGGAGGGCTGCGTGGTCACGTACGACCACATCGAGTTCCGCCCGGACTGGCCGGCGGATCTGCGGGACGGTTCCTGAACCCCGCGGTCATGAATTCTTATCCGCTTTTAATTAGACGCCTTATTCTGCTCTAATTCAGTGCAGCTTCCCATAAGCTTCTGCCCGCTTTCTCCGACCTTAAACACCACGATTTTTCGATCATCGATCTCGCGATACGGGCACGTCTCGTGGTGATTACGCGGTTGTGACGCAATACACAACCACGTCGTTTTGCCTGATATATCCCGGACAAAACGGCGCTTTCGATCGACGGTACGCGCTGCCCGCGCCCGCGGGGTAACACACAAGGTCCGTTCGCGTAACCCCGTCCGACGATGCAATTTCGATTTTTGCTGGGTAAATTTAATCGGCATGACCGCCGCACAAGCAGACCTGCAAGCGGAATTCCTGGAAATGCCAGAAGGGCTGCGGATCGACCGTCCGCACGTGGACGACGGAGCCGCACTCTGGCGCATAGCCAAGGACTCCGAGACCCTCGACCTGAACTCCTCCTACAGCTACCTGCTGTGGTGCCGTGACTTCGCCGGCACCTCCGCGGTGGCGCGCACGGCCGACGGCGAGCCGGTCGCCTACGTCACCGGCTACCTCCGGCCCGAGCGCCCCTCCACACTTTTCGTGTGGCAGGTGGCCGTCGACGCCGCACACCGTGGACGCGGTCTCGCCGCGGCACTCCTCGACGGGCTGACCCTCCAGGTCGCCGGCCAGGGCGAGCTGACCGCCATGGAGACCACGATCACCCCGGGCAACACCGCCTCCGAGCGGCTGTTCACCTCGTACGCCGCGCGTCACGGTGCGACCGTCGAGCGTGAGGTCCTGTTCGCCACAGGGCAGTTCCCCGACGGCCCGCACGATCCAGAAGTGCTGCACCGCATCGGCCCCCTGTCGCTCTGAACACCCCCACGCCTGAGGAGTACCACCATGACCATCACCCAGCCCGACCTGAGCGTCTTCGAAACCCTGGAGTCGGAGGTGCGCAGCTACTGCCGCAGCTGGCCCACCGTCTTCGACCGGGCGCAGGGCAGCCGCATGTTCGACGAGGACGGCCATGAGTACCTCGACTTCTTCGCGGGCGCCGGATCACTCAACTACGGGCACAACAACCCGGTACTGAAACGCGCCCTGATCGACTACCTGGAGCGCGACGGCGTCACCCACGGTCTCGACATGTCGACGACCGCGAAGCGCAGCTTCCTGGAGTCGTTCCAGAACGTGGTGCTGCGGCCCCGCGACCTGCCGTACAAGGTCATGTTCCCCGGCCCGACCGGGACGAACGCCGTCGAGTCCGCGCTGAAGCTGGCCCGGAAGGTCAAGGGCCGGGAGTCCATCGTCTCCTTCACCAACGCCTTCCACGGCATGTCGCTCGGCTCGCTCGCCGTGACCGGCAACGCCTTCAAGCGGGCGGGCGCCGGTATCCCGCTCGTGCACGGCACGCCGATGCCCTTCGACAACTACTTCGACGGCCAGGTCCCGGACTTCCTCTGGTTCGAGCGGCTCCTGGAGGACCAGGGCTCCGGCCTCAACAAGCCCGCCGCCGTCATCGTCGAGACCGTGCAGGGCGAGGGCGGCATCAACGTCGCCCGGGTCGAGTGGCTGCGCGCGCTCGCCGAACTGTGCGAGCGCCAGGACATGCTGCTGATCGTCGACGACATCCAGATGGGCTGCGGCCGTACGGGCGCCTTCTTCTCCTTCGAGGAGGCGGGGATCGTGCCCGACATCGTGACCGTCTCCAAGTCCATCAGCGGCTACGGGCTGCCCATGTCCCTGTGCCTGTTCAAGCCCGAGCTGGACGTCTGGGAGCCGGGCGAGCACAACGGCACGTTCCGCGGCAACAACCCCGCCTTCGTGACGGCCGCCGCCGCCCTGGAGACGTACTGGTCCGACGGGCCCGCCATGGAGAAGCAGACCCGTACCCGCGGTGAGCAGATCGAGCAGTCGCTGATCTCCATCACCGAGGAGAACCTCGCCGACGTCAAGGAGTACCGCGGTCGCGGCCTGGTCTGGGGCATGGAGTTCCACGACAAGGAGCGCGCGGGCCGGGTGGCCCACCGCGCCTTCGAACTCGGCCTGCTGATCGAGACGTCGGGCCCGGAGAGCGAGGTCGTGAAACTCCTCCCGGCGCTCACCATCACCCCCGAAGAGCTGGACGAGGGGCTTCGTACCCTCGCCCGAGCCGTCCGAGAGACGGTCTGAACCGCACCCAGCGGGAAGACACCTGGAAAACAGGGCAGAAAACAGGGAAAACAGCCTGAAGGAGGCTTCGAACCGCCGTGATAGTCCGTTCGTTCAAGGAGCTCGAAGGCACTGACCGACACGTGAAATCCGCGTCGGGCACCTGGGAGAGCAAGCGCGTCGTCCTCGCCAAGGAGGGGGTCGGCTTCTCGGTGCACGAGACGATCCTCTACGCGGGCACGGAGACCCCGATGTGGTACGCGAACCACATCGAGGCCGTCGTCTGCGTGGAGGGCGAGGCCGAACTCACCGACGACGAGACCGGCAAGAAGTACACGATCACGCCGGGCACCACCTACCTCCTCGACGGACACGAGAGGCACCGGGTGCGGGTCAAGGAGGACTTCCGGTGCATCTGTGTCTTCAATCCGCCGGTGACCGGAAGGGAGGACCATGACGAGAACGGTGTCTACCCCCTGCTGACCGAGCCCGAGGAGGTCTGATCCGATGACGACGGTCGCCGACCTGTATCCCAGCCGCGGCGCCGCTGAGGTGTCCGTGCCCCGGCAGGACCCGGTCGTGTGGAGCGAGCCCCAGGCGCCGGGGCCGATCCCGGGGGCGGAGCTGCGGGCGTACGAACAGGACGGCTTCCTCGCCGTCGAGCAGCTCATCGACGACGACGAAGTCGCGCTCTACCGGGGCGAGTTGGAGCGCATGGTCACCGACCCGGCGGTCCGCGCCGACGAGCGTTCGATCGTCGAGCCGCAGTCGCAGGAGATCCGCTCGGTCTTCGAGGTCCACCGCACCAGCGAGATCTTCGCCCAACTCGTGCGTGACGAGCGGGTGGTGGGCCGCGCCCGGCAGATCCTCGGCTCCGACGTGTACGTGCACCAGTCGCGGATCAACGTCAAACCCGGTTTCGGTGCGAGTGGCTTCTACTGGCACTCGGACTTCGAGACCTGGCACGCCGAGGACGGTCTGCCGAACATGCGGACGGTGTCCGTCTCGATCGCGCTGACCGAGAACTTCGACACCAACGGCGGCCTCATGATCATGCCGGGGTCGCACCACACGTTCCTCGGCTGCTCGGGGGCGACGCCGAAGGACAACTACAAGAAGTCGCTGCAGATGCAGGACGCGGGCACGCCCTCCGACGAGGCGCTCACCAAGTTCGCCTCCCGGCACGGCATCAAGCTCTTCACGGGCCGGGCCGGCTCGGCGACCTGGTTCGACTGCAACTGCATGCACGGTTCGGGTGACAACATCACGCCGTTCCCGCGCTCGAACGTCTTCATCGTGTTCAACAGCGTGGAGAACGCGGCGGTGGAGCCGTTCGCGGCGCCGGTGCGCCGGCCCGACTTCATCGGCGCGAGGGACTTCACTCCGGTGAGGTGACCCCCGCGGTCGGTGCTGTCCCGCCCGCAGGCGATCGGCCCGGTGTCCGGCCCGCGTGAACCCACGCGGGCCGGACACCGGGCCGGCTGCTTCGCCGGCCGGTTACAGCGCGGGGTAGTCCGTGTAGCCCTTCGTGTCCCCGCCGAAGAACGTCGCCGGGTCGGCCTCGTTGAACGGACCGCCGGCCCGCAGCCGGGCGGGCAGGTCGGGGTTGGCGAGGAACAGCCGGCCGTAGGCGACGAGATCGGCGACGCCGTCCTCGACGAGCGACAGGGACTCGGGCCCGGTCGGCCCCTCGGTCGCCGGGTTCAGGATGAAGGTGCCGCTGAACCGCTTGCGCAGCGCGAGCGTCAGCTCACGGGCCTCGTCCACCTCGGTGATGTGCAGGTAGGCCAGGTCCAGCGGGTCGAGCGCGGCCACCAGCGCGGTGTACGTCGGCTCCGGCTCGGGCTCCTGGATGCCGTTGTACGGGTTGCCGGGCGAGAGCCTGATGCCCGTCCGTCCGGTGCCGATCTCCGCGGCGACGGCCTTGACGGTCTCGACCGCGAACCGGATGCGGTTCTCGACCGAGCCGCCCCATTCGTCGGTGCGCCGGTTCGAGCCGGGGGCGAGGAACTGGTGGATCAGATAGCCGTTGGCGCCGTGCAGCTCGACACCGTCGAAGCCCGCCTCGATCGCGCCTCGCGCGGCGGCGGCGAACTCGCCCACGGTGGCGCGTACCTCGTCGCCGGTGAGCTCGCGCGGGGTGACGAAGTCGAGGGGGCCCTCGTGGGTGTAGACCTGCCCCTCGGCCCGCACGGGCGACGCGCCGACATTGACGAGTCCGTCGGGGAGCAGGGTCGGGTGACCGATCCGGCCCGCGTGCATGAGCTGGGCGAAGATCCGGCCGCCGGCGGCGTGCACGGCGTCGGTCACCTTCCGCCAGGCCGCGATCTGCTCCGCACTGTGCAGGCCCGGGGTGTCCGGGTAGCCCTGGCCCACCGCGGACGGCTGGATGCCCTCGGTGACGATCAGGCCCGCGGAGGCGCGCTGGGCGTAGTACTCGGCGCTGAGATCGGTCGGCGCCCCGCCGTCGCCGGCCCGGCTGCGCGTCATCGGCGCCATCACGATGCGGTTGGTGAGCGGGGTGCCGGACAGGTCGATCGGGTCGTATGCGGTGGTCACAGCAGCTCCTGAGGGGAATGTATGTGGTCGGCCAATGATTGGAACAAGGGGCCACCGTAAACCATTCCTTGGCCGACCAAGTAATGCTCCGTGAAAAGCTTGGCGGACACGAACGTGCACGGAACCGGGAGCCAGGATGAGTGCCACCCCCGAGGTCGCGGCCTCTCAGGCCGACCCCGCCTGTACCGAAGCCCTGCCCTCCGCGGCGTGCGGTGGCGCGGTCAGCTATGCCATCTCCAGGGTGGCCCGGATGCACCGCGCCGCGGCGGGCAGGATGCTGCGCGGCGCGGGGCTCTACCCCGGGCAGGAGTTCGTGATGATGCACCTGTGGGACGCGGGCCCGGTGCGCCAGTCGGAGCTGATCAAGGCGGTCGAGCTCGATCCGTCGACGGTCACGAAGATGCTCCAGCGCCTGGAGCTGGCGGGGCACGTCCGCCGCCGGCCCGACCCCAGGGACGGCCGCGCGGTCCTCGTCGAGGCGACGGACGACAGCTGCGGGCTGCACGACGAGGTCACCCGGGCCTGGACCGGCCTGGAGGAACAGAGCCTCGCCGGCCTGACCCCCACCGAGCGCGAACAGCTGACCGGGCTCCTCGCCCGCGTCGAGGCGAACCTGTACGCGGGGGCGTCCGACTGCCCGACGGGAACGGGAACGGGGCCGGGACCCGACGCAACCTAGTCCGGCCGGGGCCGGCGGAGTTACCCGGACTCCGGAGGGTGTCGGTGCCTGCGGGCCGGTGGGGACTGAGGCAACAGGCCCTAGAGCCAGGCCAGTGACGCCGCTCGGTCCAGTACGTTCCGTACGGCGTCCGCGTCGCCCGCCGTGCCCCTGGGGACCGCGGCCGGTGTCTGGCGTCCGCCCACCAGCAGGCAGAAGTCCACGGCCCGCAGGGCCAGTTCACCCTGGACCGGCTCGGCCTCGGCGCCGAGCACCCACCGGGCGTCGCCCCCGACCCCCGTCACGGAGAGAAGGACCGGCGGCGCGGCGGGCCCCAGCGCCATGCCGAGCATGCGGACGGCGAGGCGGACCAGCTGGCCCAGATGCGCCTCGGGCGGCGCGGGCACGGTGAGCCCGAGCGCGCGGCCGATGTCGTCCGTGTGGATCCAGGTCTCGAAGGCACGCCCCAGGAAATGGTCGGCCACCGGCAGCCGGATGCCCATCAACACCGTCGCGAGCGCGGCCCGTTCGGGGTCCCGGGCCTCGGGCGTGGCCAGCAGCGCGGCACTCTGCGCGGACCACGCGGCCACCGTCTCCCCGGGCGCGCGCGTCCGCTCGTACGCGATCATGTCGGTGGTCCGTGCCTCCCATGCCTCCTCCCACGGCATCTCCTCCGTGGTCCGGGAGGGCGGCGCGGGCGTGCGCACCCCGAGCCGCCGCGCCAGCGCCTCGTCGGCGGCGATCAGATGGCCGACGGTGTCGCGGACGTCCCAGTCGTGCACGACCGGCGTGCCCCACGGCCCACGGCCGTCCACGCCGTCCACCTCGCGCAGCAGCGCCGTGAGACCGCTGACCGCGGCCGCGTACGGGGCCGCGTGCGAGGCGACCTCAGGCGCGGCGGGCCGGGCCCGCAGCGCGACCGCGAGCACCCCGTCCGGCAGGGCGGAGCCGTGGCCGGCGGCGGCCGGTTCCGGTGCTCCCGGCGGGCCGTCCAACAGTCGTACGGTCTGGCGCAGTTGCTCCGCCTGGGCGGTACAGCTCGCGCACCCGGCCAGATGCGGCAGCACGGTCCGCTCGTCCGCGGGCTGAAGCGCGCCGAAGGCCCACGCCGCCAGCAGCTCCGGCACGCCGTCGTGGTCCTCGCTCACCGGCGGCCTCCTTCCCCTGTCGCCATCATGCGCCCCTTTCCCACGCCGGATCCGTCGGGTCCGCCAAGGACACGGCCAACTTCCGCAGCGCGGACCGTAATCGGGTCTTGGCGGTGCCCTCCGGGATACCGAGCTCGACGGCCGCCTGGCGGTAGGTGCGGCCCGCGAAGTAGGCGAGGTGGACCACCTCCCGCTGGGGCTGCGGGAGTTCGGCGAGCGCGGAGTGCAGCAGGAGCGAGCGTTCGCGGTCCACGACCGCCTCGTCGGGGCCGGGTCCGGTGTCCGGGATGGCGTGCAGCGCCGAGTCGTCCGCGCGGGTGTCCTTGCGGTGCCGGGCCTCACTGCGCACCCAGTCCACCGCCCGCCGGTGCGCCAGCAGGGACAGCCAGGTGCGCAGCGAGCCCCGGCGCGCGTCGAACGCGTACGGCCTGCTCCACAGCTGGGCGAAGACCTCCTGCGCCACGTCCTCGGCGGCCACCGCGCTGCGCGTGACCCGTACGGCGACACCCCGGACGAGACCGCCGTACGCCGTGTACGCCTCGGCCAGCGCGGTCTCGTCGCCGTACACCAGCCGCCGCTGCAACTCCGCATCCGGGGACGGCCGTTCGGACGTGTGGAGAGTTGGCTCCACCGGCACCACCACCTCGTGGTGCCTTCCTAGCGTCCTCGTGGGCCGCGCGCCAGTGGGCAGGGGAATGTCGGGGGCTCAGCCGGACAGGACGTCCAGCATCCGGTCGACGTCCGCGGCCGTGTTGTACAGGTGGAAGGCGACCCTCAGGTTGCCCGCCCGGTCGGAGACCTGGATGCCCGCCCGGCTCAACTCCGGCTGCCGGACGCCGAGTCCGGGCACGGAGACGATGGGGGAGCCCGGCGCCGGCACCGGCTCCTGCCCCAGCGCGGCCAGACCTGCCCGGAAGCGGTCGGCGAGGCCGAGGTCATGGGCACGTACGGTCTCCACCCCCAGCTCCTCCATCAGTTCGAGGGAGTGGCGGGCACCGGCGTACGAGAAGAGGCTGGGGCTCTCGTCGAACCGCCGCGCGGAGTGGGCGAGTTCCTCGACCGGCCCGTAGCAGCTGTCCCAGGGATTCTCGCCGGCGACCCAGCCCGCGAAGACCGGGTCGAGTCCGCCGAAGTCCTCCGGAACGACGAGGAAGGCCACGCCCCGCGGGCAGACGAGCCACTTGAAGGCGACGGAGGAGACATAGTCGTACGCGTCCGCGTCGAGCGGCAGCCAGCCGGCGGCCTGGGATGCGTCGATGTACGTACGGGCGCCGTGCTCGCGTGCGGCCTCGCGCAGCGCCGGAAGGTCGACGACGCGGCCGTCCGCGGACTGGGCGGCGCTCACCGCGACGAGCGCGGTGCCGGGACGCACCGACTCGGCGATCCGCTCCAGCGGCACCGTGCGCACCTTCAGATCACGGCGTACGTGGAAGGGGTTCACCGCCGAGGTGAACTCGCCCTCGGCGGTGAGGACTTCGGCGCCCGAGGGCAGCGAGGCGGCGATCAGACCGGTGTAGACGGCGACCGAGGCACCGGCCGCGACCCGGCTGTCCGGGACTGCGAGAAGCCGGGCGAAGGAGGCGCGGGCCGCCTCCACGTCCGCGAACATGTCCTGCGGCTGCCCGGCCGCCACGGACTCGACGGCGGACCGCATCGCGGTGACCGCACGGGCCGGGAGCAGCCCGGTGCTCGCGGTGTTCAGATACGTGTTCTCCGGGGCGAACTCGGCGCGGACGAGGCTCTCGAAGGTCTCCATGGAAACCACTCTGCGGCCCGACGGACCCCCCGTCCATTGCCGACTTTTACGTGGTTCACCTTAGGAACGCTTATGGATCGGCCCCGACCTGCGCTTTCCCGCTCCGACGGAAGGCTCAGTGCTGGTGGGGCACCGCGCAGCCGTCGGGACCGCACGCCTCGGCGTCGTCCTGCTGGATCAGCTGGAGCGGCGAGTGGCCGGCCCACGCCTGCTCCAGGGCCTGGGCGAAGACCTCGGCGGGCTGGGCGCCGGAGACGCCGTACTTGCGGTCCAGGACGAAGAACGGCACGCCGTTCGCACCCAGCTCGGCGGCCTCGCGCTCGTCGGCGCGGACCTCGTCGGCGTACGCGGCCGGGTCGGCGAGCACCTTGCGGGCCTCGTCCGCGTCGAGTCCGGCGGCGGCCGACAGCTCCACGAGCCGCTCGTCGTCGCCGAACACGGAACGCTCCTCGGCGAAGTTCGCCCGGTAGAAGAGCTGGATCAGCTCGTCCTGGCGGCCCCGCTCCTTGGCGAGGTGCAGCAGGCGGTGCATGTCGAAGGTGTTGCCGTGGTCACGGTCCTGGGTGCGGTAGGCCAGGCCCTCGGCGGCGGCCTGCGTTCCCAGGTTCTCCTCGCCCGCCTGGGCCTGTGCCTCACTCATGCCGTACTTCTTGGTGAGCATGGGGATGACCGGCTGGATGTCGCCCTTGGCACGGTTCGGGTCGAGCTCGAAGGAACGGTGCACCACCTCGACGCCGTCGCGGTGCGGGAAGTCGCCGAGCGCCTTCTCGAAGCGGGCCTTGCCCACGTAGCACCACGGGCAGGCGATGTCGCTCCAGATCTCGACGCGCATGTCTTGGGCCCTTCCCACTCGTCCGACAAAGACGGAGGCACCCTCCGCCCCGACAAGAACACCCAGCCACCCGTCCTGATTCCCACCTGCGGCTTGGTGGGGGCCGCCCCAAAAGATTGCGCCGTTCCCCGCGCCCCTGAAAAACTGCGCCGTTCCGCGCGTACCGGAAAGTCTGCGCCGTTCCCCGCGCCCCCGTTTGGGGGCGCGGGGAACGGCGCGTCCAGCCCTCACTGGGCCGCAGGTGGCATCGGGGCTCAGGCAGACCGACCGGGCTCAGCTACCCGCCAGCGCCCGCCGCAGCGCGGAGAGGCACCGCTCCACCACGACCGGGTCCGCCGCAGCCCCGTAGTGGTTCACCCGGATCATCTCCTTGCCCAGCGTCCCACCACCCGCGGCCAGCGGAAGCGAAGGATCACCGGCGAGCGCGACGGCGACCACCTCGCCGGCATCCACGCCGGCAGGCGTCCGCAGCGTCGTGGCCACCGGCGCCGCGTCCACCGCCTCGTACACATACGGTTCGAGCCCCCCGCCCAGCGCGAGCACCCCCGCCCGCGTCGCCGCCGCGGCCGCGGCATGGCGGGCCATGACCGCGGCAGGGCCCTCCGACTCGATCCGCTCCAGACACGCCTCCAGCGCCAGCATCTCCAGCTGCGCCGGGGCGTGCAGGAGGACCTTCCGTCCGGCGTCCGTCCAGCGCTCCTTCCAGTCCAGGAGGGAGAGGTAGGAGCGGCGCGGAGCGTGCGGGTTCGCGGCCATCCGGGCCCACGCCCGCTCGCTCACCGACACCGCCGAGACTCCGGCGGGCCCGCCCATCGCCTTCTGCGCCCCGATCACGCACAGGTCCACGCCCCACGCGTCCGGCAGCACCGGCTCGGCGCCCACGGAGGCCACCGCGTCCAGGTAGAAGAGCGCGCCGTGTTCCCGTACGACCTCGCCGATCTCCGCGACCGGGTTGGTGTTCCCGGTGGCCGCCTCCGCGTGCACCAGGGAGACGAAGTCGATCTCCGGGTGCTCGGCGAGCGCCTCCCGGATCTGCGCGGCCTTGACCGCCGTGTGGAAGGGAACGGCCAGGTCGTACACGGTCGCGCCGCAGTCCCGCAGCCAGTCGCCGAACGTCTGCCCGTACGGACCGGTGATCACGTTGAGTGCCGTCGTACCGGGGCCGGCGGCGCCACGGATGGCACCCTCCAGCGGCAGCAGCGCCTCGCCCTGCGGGACCACGACGTCCTGCTCGGTGGAGAGCAGGCGCGCCACGCGGTCCTCGATCGACGCGAAGTGCGCGGCGCTCAGCGGCGCCAGGTCCAGGAAGGGATGGGTCACGGTGTTGCTCTCTTCACTCACGGGGTAGGCAGCATCGAGCGTAACCGGCGCCCCGGCGCCGGCGGCCGTCCGGGCCTTCCGGCCCCACCGGTGACTTCCGAGGCCGGACGGCCCAACGGTCATGGGATTGGTTTGAGCACCTCAAACAAATCCTTATAATCAGAAGCCACAGTTTCCCCACAGGAGGTCCCCTCGTGAAGATGGTCCCCGGACGCCGATCCCGCATGCTGGCCGCCACCACCGCGACGGCCGGGCTGCTGCTCGTGGCGGGCTGTTCCTCGGACGACGACGGGGGCAAGAAGACCACCGCGAACGGGGTCGAACTGGTGAAGGGCGGCCAGCTCACCACCTGCACGCACCTGCCGTACCCGCCGTTCCAGTCGGAGATCGACGGCAAGGTCCAGGGCTTCGACGTGTCGCTGGTCGACCTGGTCGCCAAGGACCTGGGCGTGAAGCAGGTGATCCTCGACCAGCCCTTCGAGAACTTCAAGACGGGCGGATCCCTCAACTCCGGCCAGTGCGACCTCGCCGCGGCCGGCATGACGATCACCGACGAGCGCAAGAAGAACGTCGACTTCTCCGACCCGTACTTCGAGGCCACCCAGGGCATCCTGACCGCCAAGAAGAGCGGCATCTCCTCCCTCGCGGACCTCAAGGGCAAGAAGGTCGGCGCACAGGCGCAGACCACCGGCGAGGAGTTCGCGAAGAGCAAGGACCTCAACCCGGTCTCCTTCGAGTCCTCGGACGCGCTCCTCAACGGGCTGCGCACCGGACAGGTCAAGGCCGTCGTCATCGACTACCCGGTCGTCCAGGGCTGGCTGAAGGACAAGGCCAACGCCGCGGCCTTCGAGATCGCCGACAACATCAACACCGGTGAGCAGTACGGCATCACGCTGAAGAAGGGCAACACCAAGCTCCTCGAAGCCGTGAACAAGGCCCTGTCCGACGCCAAGGCCGACGGCACGTACAAGAAGCTGTACGAGAAGTGGATCGGCCCGTACGACGAGAACGCGGCCTCCGCTTCGCCGTCCGCCACCTCATGAGTGCGGCCGGTACCCGGGTCCAGCCCCGCAAGAGCGGTCTGAGCCGGCGTCAGAAGCGGGCCGTGTCGCGCGGCCTGCAGTACGCGGTGTTCGTCGCCGCCCTGGTGGCCCTCGGCTTCACGGCCGACTGGGGGCAACTGCGGAACCAGTTCGCCCAGTTCGACCTGGCCCAGCGGATGTTCCCGGACATCATCACGCTGGCGCTGAAGAACACCGTCCTCTACACGGTGTCCGGCTTCGTCTTCGGCCTCGCCCTCGGCGTGGTCGTCGCCCTGATGCGGCTCTCCTCGGTCGGCCCGTACCGCTGGCTGGCCGGTGTCTACATCGAGATCTTCCGCGGGCTGCCCGCCCTGCTGATCTTCATCTTCGTGGGCGTCGCCGTGCCGTTGGCGTTCCCCGGCACGGAGATCCCCGGCGGCACGTACGGAAAGGTCGCGCTCGCGCTCGGCCTGGTGGCGGCCGCGTACATGGCGGAGACGATCCGCGCGGGCATCCAGGCCGTCCCCAAGGGGCAGATGGAGGCGGCCCGTTCACTGGGCTTCTCGTACGGCCGTGCCATGGTCTCCATCATCATTCCGCAGGCGTTCCGGATCGTGATCCCGCCGCTCACCAACGAGTTGGTCCTCCTCTTCAAGGACTCCTCGCTGGTGCTGTTCCTCGGGGTCACCCTTGAGGAGCGCGAACTGTCCAAGTTCGGCCGCGACCTGGCGAGCGAGACCGCCAACTCGACGCCGATCCTGGTGGCGGGCCTGTGCTATCTGCTGGTCACGATCCCGCTCGGTTTCGTCGTACGCCGTCTTGAGACGAAGGCCGGGGAGGCCACCAAGTGAGCAGCGCACCGGACACACGGGACACACCGGCCGGCCCCGAGATCCAGGTCCAGGGCCTGTACAAGTCCTTCGGCGACAACGAGGTGCTGCGCGGCATCGACCTGGAGGTCGGCACCGGTGAGGTCGTGTGTGTCATCGGCCCCTCCGGTTCCGGCAAGTCGACCCTGCTCCGCTGTGTGAACCTCCTGGAGGAGCCCACCAAGGGGCAGGTCTTCGTCGGCGGTACCGAGGTCACCCACCCCGACGTCGACATCGACGCGGTACGCCGCCGGATCGGCATGGTCTTCCAGCAGTTCAACCTCTTCCCGCACCTGACCGTGACCGACAACCTGACGCTGCCGCAGCGCCGGGTGCTGGGCCGGGACAAGGCGGCGGCCGCGAAGGTCGCCGCCGAGAACCTCCGGCGCGTCGGGCTCGCCGAGAAGGCGACGGCCTACCCCGGGTCCCTCTCCGGCGGTCAGCAGCAGCGCGTCGCCATCGCCCGCGCGCTCGCCATGGGCCCCGAGGTGATGCTCTTCGACGAGCCGACCTCGGCGCTCGACCCGGAACTGGTCGGGGACGTCCTCGCGGTGATGCGCATGCTCGCCGACGAGGGCATGACCATGATGGTCGTCACCCACGAGATGTCCTTCGCCCGTGAGGTCGCCGACCGGGTCGTCTTCATGGACGGCGGAGTGATCGTCGAGGAGGGCGCCCCGTCCCAGGTCATCGGCGCCCCGAGCCACGAACGCACCCGCCACTTCCTCTCCCGCCTGCTGGACCCGGCGAAGGCGGAGGTGGAGGAGAACGGGGCTCCGTAGTCGCGAACCGCCCCGGAGCCGCGAACTAAGGTGCAGCCCATGAGCGATGAGGCGGTACTGCACGTGAGGGGCCGGGTCCTCGTCGGCCCCGAAGAGGCCCGGGACGAACTCTGGGTCGTCGGCGGGCGGATCTCGTACGAGCGCCCCGCCGGCGCCCGCGACATCCGCACCGTCGACGGCTGGGCCCTCCCCGGCCTCGTCGACGCCCACTGCCATGTGGGCCTCGGCCCGCACGGCCCGGTCCCCGAGGACGTCGCGGAGAAGCAGGCCCTGTCCGACCGCGAGGCCGGCACCCTGCTGATCCGCGACGCGGGTTCGCCCTCCGACACGCGCTGGATCGACGACCGCGACGACCTGCCGAGGATCATCAGGGCGGGGCGCCACATCGCCCGTACCCGCCGCTACATCCGGGGCTTCGCGCACGAGATCGAGCCGGCGGACCTCGTCGCGTACGTCGCCCAGGAGGCCCGGCGCGGCGACGGCTGGGTCAAGCTGGTGGGCGACTGGATCGACCGCGGCACGGGCGACCTCGGCGCCTGCTGGCCGCGCGACGCCGTGGAGGCGGCCATCGCCGAGGCGCACCGGCTCGGCGCCCGCGTCACCGCGCACTGCTTCGCGGAGGACTCGCTGCGGGACCTCGTCGAGGCGGGCATCGACTGCGTCGAGCACGCCACCGGGCTGACCGAGGACACGATCCCGCTCTTCGCCGAACGCGGCGTCGCGATCGTGCCGACCCTGGTCAACATCGCGACGTTCCCGCAGCTCGCGGCCGGGGGCGACGGCAAGTTCCCCCGGTGGTCGGCGCACATGCGGCGGCTGTACGAACGCCGTTACGACACCGTGCGCGCCGCGTACGACGCCGGGATCCCGGTGTTCGTGGGCACCGACGCGGGCGGCACGCTTCCGCACGGGCTGGTGGCCGGGGAGGTCGCCGAGCTGGTGACCGCGGGGATCCCGCCCGTCGAGGCGCTCTCGGCCACCGCCTGGGGCGCGCGTGCCTGGCTGGGGCGGCCCGGCCTGGAGGAGGGGGCCCCGGCGGACCTCGTCGTGTACGGGGAGGACCCGCGGGCGGACGTACGGGTGCTGGGGGCGCCGCGGCGGGTGGTGCTGGGCGGCCGGGTCGTCGGCTAGCGCGCCGAGCCGAGCCGAGCCGGGGCGTCGGTGGCGGGCGGTGGGCGGTGAGTTGACGGAGCGTGACCGGGTGGCCTGTTCGGTCGTTCTGCACTTCTCCCCGGGCTCCGGCGCGTCAACCGGCGCTGTCCTGTCGGTTCAGTGGTCCGGGTGGACTTGAGGAACGTACGTGCAGATCGAATCGAAGAAGTGCGCGGAAACTCCACGTATGGGTGAACTCCCGTCAGCTTGCTGACTGTTCACTCTCCGTGCGTAAGTATTCACGCATCGGCATCGCCGGATCTTCCTCACATGTCCCTGTGCGTGAAGCGACCGGCGGAGCCATGTCTCCAGTTCTGTCTCCTGTGGGGGTCCCACCACCTTGAACAGCAACGCTTTCCGCATGCCCGCACGCAGGCTGGCCGCCACCGCGGCCGCCGTCGCCCTGACCGCGGGTCCCGCCGTCCTGGCCGGCGCGGGCCCGGCCCACGCGACCGGCGACCAGGGTCGCGCAGGTGCCGTCGTGCTCCGTACCGGACTCGACGTCTCCCTGCTCAACAAGACCGTGAACGTCCCGCTCGCGGTCTCGCTCAACGAAGTACAGGCACCGCAGAGCGCGGAGAAGACCGCGCTCACCGCGAAGCTCGACGGTGTCGACGGCGGCCGGCCGTTCACCGTGCTCGGCGCGGAGGTCGCCGACGCGCGGGCGTCCGTCTCCGAGGAGAAGGCCGAGGGGTCGGTGCGGCTTGCCCACGCCAAGGTGCACATCCCGGGGCTGCCGCTGCTGTCCCTGATCGAGGTCGAGCAGGTCACCGCGAAGGCGGTCTGCGTGGCGGGCGAGAAGCCGGTCGCCTCGGCCGATCCGCTGGGCGCGGTGACGGTGCTCGGCAAGCGGACCACGGTCACCTCCGGTGGGACGACGCGGGTGACGGTGCCGGGGGTCGGTGAGGTGCGGCTCGACCTGTCGTCGACCCGGACCACGTCCCGTACGGCGGCCGCGACCGCGCTCGAACTCACGGTCTCCGTGAACCCGTTGAAGCTCAATGTGGCGGAGGTCGAGGGGAAGGTGACGCTGGCGCGGGCCACCTGCGAGGCACCGGGGGCGCCTGCGGCGGCTGAGACGCCTGCCGCGGCGGCGCCGGGGGTGAAGCCGCAGGGGGCTGCGGCGGGGGCCGACCTGGCGGAGACGGGGGGTAGTTCGGCCACGCCGTATGTGGCGGCGGGGGCGGTCGCGCTGCTGGCCGCGGGTGGGGGAGCGGTCGCCCTGTCCCGCCGCCGAGCCTGAACCCGGAGTCCCCCCGGCCCGCGGCGCGCCCATCAACCCGCGGCCCGGTGGGGGCTGCCCGCGCAGTTCCTCGCGCCCCTAAAAGATTGCGCAGTTCCCCGCGCCCCTAAAGGATTGCGCCGTTCCCCGCGCCCCTTCAAGGTCCTCGCGGCCTCTGAAAAGGCTGGGGCGTAGCCCCGGTTTTTCAGGGGCGCGGGGAACTGCGCGATCAGCCCCCACCGGGCCCGCAGGCGAATCGGCCGAACCGCCCGTCAGGCGCACCCGCCGGTCAGGCTCAGGGCCTGGTCCAGGGCCTGGAGGAAGCGGTTCACCGTCGCACGGTCCCGCACCGCCAACCGCAACCACGTCTCGTCCAGCCCAGGAAACGTGTCCCCCCGCCGCACCGCGAACCCCAGCCGCCGCAGCCGCGCCCGCACAGCCACCGCCCCCGGCAGCCCGACCAGCACGAACGGCCCCTCGGCGGGCTCCGCCAACCGCACCCCGTCGGACGCGAACTCCGCGAGCCCCGCGACCAGATGGGCCCGGTCCGTGGCGACCTGCCGGGCCGCCTCCGCCTGCTCGGCGAGAGCCCTCGGAGTCATGCACGCCTCGGCCGCGGCCAGCGCCGGCGAGGACACCGGCCACAACGGCTGACCGCGGCCGAGCTCGTCGACCGTCTCGGGCGCCGCGAGCACGTACCCGATCCGCAACCCCGCGAGCCCCCACGTCTTGGTGAGGCTGCGCAACACCACGAGCCCCGGCACGTCCGTCCGCCCCGCCAACGCCTCCCGCTCGTCGGGTACCGCGTCCATGAACGCCTCGTCGACCACCAACGTCCGCCCGGGACGGGCGAGTCCAGCGATCAGACCGGCCGGATGAAGGACCGACGTGGGATTGGTCGGATTGCCGATCACCACCAGGTCCGCGTCCTCGGGGACGGCCGACGGATCGAGCCGGAACCCCTCCTGGGGCCGGAGCAGCACCCGGTCCACGGTGTGCCCCGCGTCCCGCAGCGCCGCCTCCGGCTCGGTGAACTGCGGGTGCACCACCACCGGATGACGGACCTTCAGGGACCGGGCCAGCAGCACGAAGGCCTCGGCGGCCCCGGCCGTGAGCAGCACCCGCTCCACGGGCAGCCCGTGCCGTGCCGCCACCGCGGCCCGCGCGGCCCGCCCGTCCGGGTAGGCGGCCAGCCCGCCCAGCGACTCGGCGATACGGACGCGCAGCCAGTCCGGGGGAGTGCGGGCCCGGACGTTCACGGCGAGGTCGACGAGCGAGGAGCCGTCGTCGCGCACCTCGGCGTCACCGTGGTGCCGCAGATCGTGCGACCTGACGTACGCGCCGTCTCCGCGGTCTCTGCCGTCGTCGTCAGTGCGCATGGGAGTGTGCGTGGCTGTCGTGGTGACGACCTTGATGATGTCCGAGGTGCCGCGCCTCGTCGTCCGGGCGGAGGCCCGCCTGCCGGGCGGATCCCGTCCTGTCCTCCTCGGTCGCCTCCCGGTACCGGTCCATGACGAGGTCGAGCAGCTCGGGCTCCGGCCCGACGACGTCGGCGGAGCGCACCTCGACCTCCGGATGGGCCGCCGCCCATCCCTCGGCCTGCAACTGGATCCGGTCCGGGAGGAGACCGGCGAACAGGAAGTAGGGGAGCACCACGATCCGCCGCGCGCCGAGCCGCACACAGCGGTCCAGGCCCGACGGCACGTCCGGCGCGGCCAGCGACACGAACGCCGTCTCCACGCCGGCGTAACCACTGCCCTCCCACAGCAGCCGCGCCGTCCGGTGCACCTCCGCGTTGGCGTCCGGGTCGGTCGAGCCGCGTCCGACGAGCAGCACCGTCACCTCGGCCCGGTCCTGGGGCGTGCGCACCGAGCCGCCGAGCGCCTCGTCGAGCCGCCGCCCCAGCACGGACAGCAGCGCCGGGTGCGGGCCCAGCGGACGCCCGTACGTGTATGAGATCCCGGGGTGCCGCTCCTGCTGGCGGGCCAGCGCGGCCGGGATGTCACCCTTGGCGCGCCCGGCGGCCACGAGCGTCAGCGGGACCGCGACGAACCGGCTCACTCCCCGGCCGACCAGCTCGGTCACCGCGTCGCCGAGCGGCGGCGGGGACGACTCGACGAAGCCGCCCGCCACGGGCAGGCCGGGGTTGCGCCGGCCCAGCTCCCGGACGAAGTCGCGGAACGCCTCGGCGCCGGCGTCGTCCCTGGTGCCATGGCCGGCGATGAGCAGGGCGGGGGCGGGGGTGGTCACGATTTCTCCTCGACATACACAACAGAACGGGGTGGAACGGTGGGGGATGACGTCAGCCGCGCTGCGTCACGATACGGCCGACGACTTCAACGGTCACCGTGTTGCTCAGGGTCACCCTCGGCATCGCGTCCCCCGTCATCATGTCCACCGTGGCCGGATCGACTCCCACCAGGGGTGGTGACCCTGCCGGACTCGCCGGCCCGCGCCGCCCGGCGTACGACCGCGCAGGTCGCCATCGCGGGCCGGGCGGCGGACCTGCGCTTGGGGACGAGGAGTTCGCCGCCCCGGACGAGGGCGGCGGCCTCGGCGACGGAGGGCGTACCGACGGCGGCGAGCGACGCGTCGGAGGAGTGGGGCACCTCGACCGTCGCCAACTCCTCGGCGGCGTACGTCACCACGGGTACCTCCAGCCACTCGGCCGCCCCGAGGATGCCGGGCTCGTCGGCCTTCGTGTCGACCGTGGCGAACCAGGCGACGGACTTGGCGGACAGCCCGGCGTCCCACAGCGCCTCCTCGACGAGCCCGAGCACCTCGTCGGCCGGGGCCCCCTTGGAGGCACCGACGCCGACGACGAGGGACGGCGGACGGACGACGACCTCGCGCTCGGCGGGCCCGACGGCCCTGTCGGTCACCCGGATCGAGTACGCGCCCTCGGCACCGGCGGCCGGCAGCGACGGTTCCGGAGCCGGCGGCAACGGCGGCAGCGGCCAGGGCAGCTCGGAGTGCAGCACGACCGGTCCGCCCTCGCGGATGGCTCGTGTCACCCCCGCCAGATCCCCCTCGGCCAGACCCTTCTCCGCGAGCAGCCCGAGCCACCCCGCGTCGAACACCGGTCCGGCGCCGGACCCGACGCCCGCCCCGCTCTCCGCCCGGCTCCCCGGGGGCACGGGCGCCCCCGTCCCCGTACCGCCGCTCTCGCTCACGAGACAAACCTCCACATTTCCACCTCGTCGACCTGGACCCCGGCCTCGTCGGCGCCGACGTCGACGGTGACGGCGCGCAGGGCGGGGAACAGGGTCCATTCTTGCCGCCATGAGGACGCTGAAGTGCGGCGGACCTGTGTGAATGCGGGCCGATCGGATAGCAAGGGCGTATGGCGGTGTTCGTCGCGCTCGGCGCGTTCCTCATGACGCTGGCCGGCGGCTGGACGGCGCAACGCGTCACCGACCGCCGCCACCTCGTACTCGGCCTGGCCGGCGGCCTGATGCTGGGCGTGGTGGGCCTGGACCTGCTCCCCGAGGCACTGGGCGCGGCGGGCGAGGAGATCTTCGGCGTACCGGCCGCGTTGCTGCTGTTCGTGGCCGGCTTCCTCCTGGCGCACATGGTGGAGCGTCTCCTCGCCGTGCGCCGGGCCGCGCACGGGGGAGAGGAGCACGACGGCCGTACGCCGGAGGTGGGCCTGACCGCCGCCGCGGCGATGGTCGGCCACAGCGCGATGGACGGCGTGGCGATCGGCGCGGCCTTCCAGGTGGGCGGCGGCATGGGAGCCGCCGTGGCCGTCGCGGTGATCGCCCACGACTTCGCGGACGGCTTCAACACGTACACGATCACGACCCTGTACGGGAACGCCCGCCGCAAGGCGGTGGCCATGCTGTTCGCGGACGCGGCGGCCCCCGTGGCGGGCGCCGCCTCGACGCTGCTGTTCACCATCCCCGAGCACCTGCTCGGCGGCTATCTCGGGTTCTTCGGCGGCGCGCTCCTGTACCTCGCCGCCGCCGAGATCCTCCCCGAGGCCCACCACGAACACCCGGCCCGCTCCACCCTGCTCTGCACGCTCGCCGGAGTGACCTTCATGTGGCTGGTCGTGGGCATCGCGGAGTGAGCCCCGGCCGTTCACCGCTCCACGTGCCTCTCCACGCACCGCTCCACGAACCTACGGGCGACCCCGGGCGCGGCCGCCCAGTGCGTGTGCAGATAACTCGCGTGCACACCCCGCTGTACGAAGCCCTCGACCCGCCGTTGCGGAGTGCGCAGCCCCCAGGCGGGAACCGCTCCCGCCCCCGGTTCCACGACGGTCCGGTGGAACTCGTGCCCCCGCATCCGGCTGCCCGCCTCGGCCAGCACACTGTCCGACACCGCCACGGCGTCCCGGTACCCGAGTGTCAGCCGCGTGTCCATCCGGGCCTCGGCGTCGATGACACCGCACATCGGCAGGCCGTCGAGCTCACGGGAGAGATAGAGCAGCCCCGCGCACTCGGCCGCGATCGGCGCCCCGCTCTCGGCGAGCGCGGCGACCGCCTTGCGCAACGGCTCGTTGGCGGACAGCTCCGGCCCGAACACCTCGGGAAACCCCCCGCCGACGACCAGTCCCCGGGTCCCGTCCGGCAGTTGCTCGTCCCGCAACGGATCAAAACTCACGACTTCGGCCCCGGCGGCGGTCAGCAACTCGGCGTGCTCGGCATAGGAGAAGGTGAAGGCGGCCCCACCGGCCAGGGCGACAAGGGGCCTGGCCGGCCCGTTCAGCCCGTCCGGCGTTCGCCGTTCAGCCCGTCCGGCGTTTGAGGACGAGGCCGCAAGGCCGACAGGGGGGTCTGGGGGAGCAGCCCCCAGGGCCGGGAGGGGACGGGGCGGCGGGGGCGAAAGAGCCAGCACCTCACCCGCGTCCCAGGCGACCCCCGACAACTCCCCGGCCCCACAGGCCAACGCGAACAACGCCTCCAGATCACACCCGTCCCGCACCCGCGCCCCCATCGCCGCGACAGCGGCAACCGCCTCCCCCCGCCGCTCCGCGACCGGCACAAGACCCAGATGCCGGGAAGGCGTACCCACCTGCTCGGCCCGCCGCAAGGCACCCAGCACCGGCACCCCCGACGAATCCATCGCCTCCCGCAACAGCGCCTCGTGCCGGTCGGACGCGACCTTGTTGAGGATCACCCCGCCGATCCGCACCCCGGGATCCCACGAGGCGAACCCGTGTACGAGCGCGGCCACCGACCGGGACTGCGAGGACGCGTCCACGACCAGCACCACGGGCGCCCGCAGCAGCTTCGCCACCTGCGCGGTGGAGGCCAGCTCACCCTCCCCGGAGGCCCCGTCGAACAGCCCCATCACCCCCTCGACCACGGCGAGGTCGCACCCGCGGGCACCGTGTGCGAACAGCGGGGCGATCAGCTCGGGACCGCACATGTAGGAGTCGAGGTTCCGCCCCACCCGCCCGCTGGCGAGCGAGTGGTACCCGGGATCGATGTAGTCGGGCCCCACCTTGTGCGGGGACACGGCGAGCCCCCGCGAGGCGAACGCGGCCATCAGTCCCGTGGCCACGGTGGTCTTGCCGCTCCCGGAGGCGGGCGCGGCGACGACCAGCCGGGGGACGGCGGACATCACCACTCGATGCCCCTCTGTCCCTTCTGACCGGCGTCCATCGGGTGCTTGACCTTGGACATGTCGGTGACGAGGTCGGCGAACTCCACCAGCTTCTCAGGAGCGTTCCGCCCGGTGATGACGACGTGCTGGGTCCCGGTCCGGCCCCGCAGCACCTCCACGACCTCGTCGACGTCGATCCAGCCCCAGTGCATGGGGTAGGCGAACTCGTCGAGCACGTACAGCTTGTACGTCTCGGCGGCGAGGTCCCGCTTGACCTGCTCCCAGCCCTCGCGGGCCTTCGCCTCGTTGTCCTGCTGGTCGTCGCGCTGCACCCAGGACCAGCCCTCGCCCATCTTGTGCCAGTCGACGGACCCGCCCTCGCCGCTGGCACCGAGGACCCGCAGCGCGTTCTCCTCGCCGACCTTCCACTTCGCGGACTTGACGAACTGGAACACCCCGATGGGCCACCCCTGGTTCCAGGCCCGCAGCGCGAGTCCGAAGGCGGCGGTGGACTTCCCCTTGCCGATCCCGGTGTGCACCATGACGAGCGCCCTGTTGCGTCGCTGACGAGTCGTCAGACCGTCGTCCGGTACGACACTCGGCTGTCCCTGCGGCATTACGCGGCCCTCCTGCTGTTGCCCGGACCGTCGGTCCGGCTGCTGTTGCCCTGGACGTCCCTGACCAGCCCGGCGATCGAGTCGGCCCGCAGCTCGTCGAGCGTCACGGCGCTGCCGCCGAGCTCACCCGCGAGCTGCCCGGCGAGTCCGAGCCGGACGAGCCCCGACTCGCAGTCGACGACGACGGAGGCGACCTTGTCGGCGGCGAACAGCCGCGCGGCCCGCCCGGCGAGCGCCACCGGCTCGGGCCCGCCCGTGGCCCGGCCGTCCGTGACCAGCACCACCAGCGCGCGCCGGGCCGGATCCCGCAACCGCTCCACGCGCAGCACGTCGTGCGCCCGCAGCAGCCCGGCCGCCAGCGGCGTACGCCCGCCCGTGGGCAGCGACTCCAGCCGCGTGGCGGCGGCGTCGACCGACGACGTGGGCGGCAGCGCCACCTCCGCCGTGGACCCGCGGAAGGTCACGAGCCCCACCTTGTCCCGCCGCTGGTAGGCGTCGAGGAGCAGGGACAGCACCGCTCCCTTCACGGCGCTCATCCGCTGCCGGGCCGCCATCGACCCGGACGCGTCCACGACGAACAGCACGAGGTTCCCCTCGCGCCCCTCCCGCGTGGCCTGCCGCAGATCGTCACGGCGGACGACGAGGCCGGGCCCGGACCGTCCGCGCGCCCGCTGGTGCGGGGCCGCGGCCTGCACGGTCGCGGCCAGGTGCAGCTTGGTGAGCGCCCCGCGCGGCCGGCGTGCGCCGGTGGTGCGGCCGTGCTCGGTCCGCGCCCGCGACCGCCGCCCGGCGGCCCCCTCGCCGAGCCCCGGCACGCTCAGCGTCTTCGTACGGAAGGGCTCGGCGGCCCGCACGGGGGCCTGCTCGCCCGCGCCGGGCGCCGGTACCTGCCCGTTCTCGGAGGACTCGCCCTGCGCGGGCACCTCACCGGAGCCTTCGCCGTCACCGCTGTCGGTGTCGGTGTCGTTGCCCGCGCCACCGTCGTCGGGGCCGTCCTGCGGAGGCCGCCCACCGCCGCCGCCGGGCCCGTCCGGATCAGGGTCCTCGTCGTCGGAACCGTCGGAGCCGTCGGGGGCGCCGGTCTCGTCGTCGCCCGCGAACTCCTCCAGCGTCTCGTCGAGCTTGTCCTCGTCGAGTCCCGGCGCGTCGAAGGGGTTACGCCTGCGGCGGTGCGGCAGCGCGAGGAGCGCGGCCTGCCGCACGTCCTCGGCCAGCACGTCGGTCCGCCCCGCCCAGGCGGCCAGCGCGGTGGCGGTCCTGGCCATCACGATGTCGGCCCGCATGCCGTCCACCTCGAACGCCGCGCAGGTCGCCGCGATCTGCAGGAGCGCGCCGTCGCCGAGCCGCACCGAGGGCAACAGCTCCCGCGCGGCCACGATCCGCGCCCGTACGGCCGACTCCTCGTCGGCCCAGCGCGTCGTGAACCCGGCCGGGTCGTCGTCGTACGCGAGCCGCCGCCGTACGACCTCCACCCGCTGCTCGGGCTCGCGCGAGGCCGCGACCTCCACGGTCAGCCCGAAGCGGTCGAGCAACTGCGGCCGCAGCTCGCCCTCTTCGGGGTTCATGGTCCCCACGAGCAGGAACCGCGCGGCATGCCGTACGGAGACGCCCTCGCGCTCCACGTACGAGGCACCCATCGCGGCCGCGTCGAGGAGCAGGTCGACCAGGTGGTCGTGGAGGAGGTTGACCTCGTCGACGTACAGGATCCCGCGGTGGGCGTCGGCCAGCAGGCCCGGCTCGAAGGCCTTCACGCCCTCGGAGAGCGCCCGCTCGATGTCGAGCGCGCCCACGAGCCGGTCCTCGGAGGCCCCGACGGGCAGCTCGACCATCCGGGCCGGTCGGGACACCCCCGCGCCCGCCTCGTGGGGGCCGTCCGGGCACGCCGGATCGGGGGCGGCGGGCGCACAGGAGAAGCGGCACCCCGCGACGACGTCGACCTGCGGCATGAGCGCCGAGAGGGCGCGCACGGCAGTGGACTTGGCCGTGCCCTTCTCACCGCGGACGAGCACACCGCCCACCGCGGGTGACACGGCGTTCAGCAGCAGCGCGAGCCGCAGGTCGTCCTGGCCGACCACGGCCGTGAACGGAAACGGAGTACTCACTGGTTGTCGTCCTCCCAATAGCCTTCGAGCAAGTCGCCTTCGAGTGAGGTCATGCGGGCGCTCCCGGCGGGACGAAGGGCAGACCCGCCGGCGCTCCGGACTCGATGAGCCGCCACAGCGCGTCCGTGTCCGCGTGTTCCTCGATCAGATCGCCCAGCCGGTCCAGCTGCTCCTCGCGCAGCCCCGCGAACGACGTGTCGGGGGCCGGTACGAACCTGCGTCCCGCGGCGGCGGCCACCTCGCGCAGGAAGGCGCGCCTAAAGCCGTCCGACTCCAGCGAGCCGTGCCAGTGCGTGCCCCACACCGCACCGACCCGGCAGCCGTCCAGGAACGGCTCCCCGCCGGTGACCCGGGCGACGCCGTGATGGATCTCGTAGCCCTGTACGGGTTCGCCGAGGGCCTCGCCGACCGGCCGGGCGAGGGTCTTCTCCCGCGCGAACCGCACGCGTACGGGGAGGAGTCCGAGCCCGTCGACGGCGCCGGCCCTCGACTCGACGTCGTCCTCGATGTGTTCGCCCAGGAGCTGGAAGCCGCCGCAGACGCCCAGCACGGGGCGCCCCTCGGCGGCCCTGCGCACCAGGGCGTCCGCGAGACCGCGCCGCCGCAGCCACTCCAGGGCCCGGACCGTGCCCCGGGTGCCGGGTACGACGACCAGGTCGGCGTCGGACAGTTCCTCGGGCCGGTCCACGAACCGCACGACGACGCCCGGTTCGGCGGCCAGCGCGTCCAGGTCCGTGAAGTTGGACATGAGGGGGACCGCGCAGACGGCGACCCGCAGGACGTCCTCGCCGACCGGGGCGGCGACCTCGGACTCCCGCACCGTGCCCCGCAGGGAGAGGCTCAGGCCGTCCTCCTCGTCGATGCCGAGCCCGTGCCGGAAGGGCAGGATGCCGTAGCCGGGCCGCCCGGTGAGCCCGCGGAGCATGTCGATGCCGGGTTCGAGCAGCGAGACATCCCCGCGGAACTTGTTGACGAGGAACCCGGCGACGAGCTCCTGGTCCTCGCGCGAGAGCAGGGCCACCGTCCCGAAGAAGGAGGCGAAGACCCCGCCGCGGTCGATGTCGCCCACCACGAGCACGGGCAGTCGGGCGTTGCGCGCGATCCCCATGTTCACGATGTCCGTCCGCCGCAGATTGATCTCGGCGGGACTCCCCGCCCCCTCGCAGATCACCGCGTCATACGTGCCCCGCAACTCGGCCAGACAGTCCAGGACGGTCCCGAGCAACGCCTCCTGGCGCCCGCCGTGATAGCCGCGCGCGCTCAGCTCGCCCACGGGCTTCCCCATCAGGACGACCTGGCTGCTGCGGTCGCTGCCCGGCTTGAGGAGCACCGGGTTCATGAGCGCGGTGGGCTCCACGCGGGCGGCCTGTGCCTGCATGGCCTGGGCCCGGCCGATCTCCGCGCCCTCCCGGGTCACGAACGAGTTCAGCGACATGTTCTGCGCCTTGAACGGCGCGACCTTGACGCCGCGCCGCACCAGCCACCGGCAGATCCCGGCGGTCACGACGCTCTTGCCCGCGTCGGACGTGGTTCCGGCGACGAGCAGTCCGCCGCCCAGCCGTGCGCCCGGCCCCCCGCTCATGACGTACGACCTTTCGGGACCGGCGACGTGCGCCGCGGTGCGGTGAGCGAGGCTCCGGTGAGTGACGTTCTGGTGAGCGATGTCGCGAGCAGCCGTCCGGCGACGCTCGCGCCCAGCGCGAGCAGGCTCACGCGTCGCGAGAGCCGGACGGCCCGTTCGATGTCCCCGGTGCGCACGGCCCGCCCCGCGCCGTTGAGCACGGGCCGGTGCTCGACCCGTCCCGCGTACGACAGGGTCCCGCCGAGCCGCACCCCGAGCGCACCCGCGAACGAGGCCTCGACGGGGCCGGCGTTGGGGCTGGGATGCCGGGCGGCGTCGGCGCGCCAGGCGCGGACGGCGCCGCGCGGATCGCCCCCGGCGACGGCTGCGAGGGCCGCCGTCAGCCGGGCCCCGGGCCACCCCGCGACGTCGTCGAGCCGCGCGGAGGCCCACCCGTACCGACGGTGGCGGGCCGACCTGTGTCCGACCATGGCGTCCAGCGTGTTGACCGCGCGGAACCCGACCAGACCGGGCACCCCCGCCACGGCGCCCCACACCAGGGCGCCCACCACGGCGTCGGAGGTGTTCTCGGCGACCGACTCGACGACGGCCCGCGCGATCCCGTCGGCGTCCAGCGCCTGCGGGTCCCGTCCGCACAGATGCGGCAGCCGCTCGCGGGCCACCTCGAGGTCCCCGGCGGCCAGCGCCGCGCCGACGGCCCGTGCCTCACGGCCGAGCGAGGTCCCTCCGACGACGGCCCAGGTGGCGGCGGCGGTCAGCGCGACGGACGCGGCACCCGAGGCACGGACGGAGCGGTCGGCGGCGCGGGCGGCGGCGACGGCGCCGCCCGCGCACACCGCGGTGTGCAGGGCGCCCCAGCCCCGGTGGTCCCGCCACAGGACCCGTTCGACGGCCTGCGCTCCACGGCCGAACGCGGCGACCGGATGCCCCCGGCGGGGATCGCCGAGCAGCAGGTCACCGAGGAGGCCGGCGGCGGCACCGTACGCGAAGACGCGATCGGCACGCACCGCTTCAGCCCGCCGTCACGGACGGTGGAGCCCCGGGAAAGGACCTGGCAGGAGACACACAGGTCCACAACAGGCGGCCGCGCATGGCGATATGTCCTCACTCAGGGTGTCCGCGCCCTGGTTCGACGAGACCGACGACGAGAGTTCCTGGCTCCCGGGGATCGAGACCCCCGGTGACAGTGGCGGGACCGCGCCGGATTCGCACCGGCTTCCTCTTCTGCCGTCGTAGATGGCCCCGGCAGTCCACCACGGCCCGCGAACACCCGTCAACTTGCTGTTGACCTGCGAAGAGAGAGTGTGCTGAGGCCCACAGGCCCCTGGGAACGGGCCGGTTTTCCCCTGGTGGGCCACACCGGGCTTTCCTAGACTGAACGGAGCACGGAAGGCGGACACGGGGGTGGCGGTCCAGCGCGGGGGGCGCCGGCTCTCGGGCAGGAGGAGGTCGGTGTGGACCACGAGGACCTGTCCGTGCCGCGCTGGCACACCAGCAGCCACAGCGGGGAAGACGAATGCGTCGAGGTGGCGGTCACGGAGAACTCGGTGACGGTCCGCGACTCCTGGAACCGGAGCGGAGGCCAGGTCGTCTTCTCCCGAACCCGGTGGCTCGCGTTCGTCGGTGTTCTCGACGCGGTGGCCACGCAGGAGTCCGTTGCCGGGCACCGGACATGACGAGGGGGAGCGCGATGACAGGCCGTCAGCCGACCGACATGGTCCACCGGGGGAGCGACAGCGCACACTTACCGCCCTCCGAACCGGCCTCGGCCCCGAGACTGGTCGCTTTCTGTGTGTTCGGCGGGGTGAGCGCCACACTCGTGGGCGTCGCGGCGGCCGGGCTGCTGCCGGGCGGCACCCTGAGCCCGGCCCTGTGGGTGGCCGTCGCCACCGTCGTGGCGCTGCTCCTGGGAATCTGGCGGGGCCGGCATCCGGACCGGCTCAGGCCCGTCCGCTGGGCGAGGTCTCGTCCGGTGTCACGGCCCGGCGGTCTTCGCTGAGGGAACCGGCACCCGCGTCGTGGTCCGCCGCCGTGTGCCGCGCCATGATCTGGCCCAGCCGGACGCCGAAACCGGTGACCAGGGACATCGCCGTCGCGATCATCGGGGCGAGCACCCAGGCGGAGGTGAGGTGGAAGACTCCCGCGACCGTCATCAGTCCAGCCAAGGCGAACAGCACCACGACCACGCCACCGGTGCAGTAGACGACGGTCGTCCTCAGTGAGAGCCGCTGCTCCTCGCTCCGGGCCCGCAGCACCTTGATCCGGTCCGCCGTGCGGTTCTCGTCGAGGCTGTTCATCCGGTCCGTACGCGCGGCGTCCGCTATCGCGTCACGCACGAGCTGGTTGTACGAGGGGCCCGGCACCCCGGCCGCCGGACCCGGTTCGTCCGGATCCCCCTCGCCCTCCGGCGCCCCGCTCGTCCCACCCGCCCCACTCGTCCCGGGAGTCGGCCCGGGGAAGCGGAGGAGGGCCGCGCGAACCCCCTGCCACCACTCCGTCCACGCGACCGTCATGTCGCGGCCTCCCCTCATTCTCCCCGGGCACAGGGCCCGGGGTCAGGCGGTGCCGATGCCCTCCCTGATCCGGTTGATCAGGTCGATGCTGCGTTCCGTGCCGTACGCCGTCTCGCGGAGCTTCTCGAAGCATTCCTGGTAGCGCACGATCAGCTCGAAGTCGTCGCGCACCGTCGTGCTGCCCTGCTGCTCCAGGTACAGCAGGTCCTCGTCGTCCAGGAAGCCGAGGAGCACGAAGCTCGTCATCGTGGCGTAGTGGGCGCCCGCGGTGAACGGCAGCACCTGGAGCGAGACACGGGGCTGTGCCGCCATGGTGACGAGGTGCTGCAGCTGGTTGCGCTGCACCTGCGGGCCGCCCACCTGCCGGTGCAGCGCGGCCTCGTCGACGACGAAGAACAGCCACGGTGGGGGCGCGTCGCCCTCCAGCGCACGCTCTTGGCGCGCCGTCCGCAGCTCCACGATGCGCCGAGTGCGCGCCTCGTCCGCGCGCTGCCTCAGCACGGCGGTCGCGTAGTCCTCGGTCTGCAACAGGCCGGGTACGACCACGGGGTGGTAGGTGCGGATCGAGGCGGCGGCGGACTCGTACCCGAGGTAGCTCCTGAAACCGGGGCTGAGGATGTCGTTGTACGCCGCCCACCAGCTGGGACCCTTGCTGCCGCGCGCGGCGTCCTCCAACTCGGTGACCTGCTTCGGGTCCGTCACCTCGTACTGCTGCATCAGTGCCCGGATGTCGGTCACCGAGACGCTGACCGTGCCCGCCTCGATGCGCATGATCTTCGAGAGCGACCACTCGAGGGCTCGGGCGGCATCGGTCTGTGTCTGGCCGGTGGCCTCACGTGCCTTGCGCAGCTCGATGCGCAGTCGGCGGCGATTCAGGCTTGGGTCGACTTCCCTGGGCATGGGGTTGCTCCTCGTGGACCGGTCAGACGTATGTCGGGTGGTGTGCCGGGTGCGGCACCAGAACCTTGTGCGGCTGCGTATGCGAGGCATACACCGGTCCGACAGGGATCTGATGGAAGGGCACCCTAATGCCATACGTCTACGGGTCTCCGTCATAATGCCATATGGCATGTCGACGGGCCGCGGACCGACTTATATCGCGCCAGGGGTCCGACCGGGGAGTCACGCCTGCGCCGGAGCCGTTTTGTGCCGTGCGTCACGTGGTCACGGGATCCGCGACCACTGCTCGTACGGCTCGGTGCGGCACGGCGTGGCCGGCGCGAGGCCGGAGTGACACGAGGGGGCGCTGACCGGCGTACGAGCCAGGGGCGTTACGCGGTGCCGTGCGCGCCGGTGCGCGGGTGAGGTGACCGGAATTCGACCGTCGGACATGGCTGAGGCCGCCCTGCCGACCGGGTGGGTCGGGGGCGGCCTCGGGGTGGGACGACGGTGGAGAGGGCCCGGGGTGAGGTGGACGGGCCCGGCGGGTGGCCGGGTCAGACGATGATCAGGTGGATCCCGTAGGCCACGGCCGCCGCGCAGGCCGCGAAGCACGCGTACGCGCCGGTGACCGCGAGGGTCGCGGAGCCGCCCTGGGCCGCTGCCGACTCCCGCTTGGAGAGGCCGACGATGCCGAGGGTGAAGAGGCCCACGAGGGCGACGGTGGCGATGAGGCTGACTCCGAACACGGAGCCGAGGGCTGCCCAGTCGATCTTCATGCGGTTGGATTCCTTACACCGTGGCCGGACGGGCGGGCTCGGTGTCCGGGCCCGGGATGGTGGTCTTCAGGTCGCCCGTCGCGAGGTCGCCCGCCGCGGCGACCGGGCCCGCGGGAGGCGGGGTGACGGCGGCGATCGCGGTGGTCACGACGCCGGCGGGCTCGTCGTTGACGTTGTCGACGGTGACGGGCTGACGGCGGGACAGGTGCCAGATGACCCCGGAGCCGGCGATCAGCAGCGCGCCGGTGACGACGATGCCCCAGGTGCCCTGCTGGGTGAGGAACTCGGCGCCCGCGCCGACCAGGGCGGCGGCGGGGAGGGTGAGGCCCCAGGCGATGAACATCCGGGTCGCGGTCGACCAGCGGACGACACCGCCCTTGCGGCCCAGGCCCGAGCCCATCACGGCGCCGGAGCAGGACTGGGTGGTGGAGAGGGAGAAGCCGAGGTGGGACGAGGCCAGGATGACCGTCGCGGCGCTGGTCTGGGCGGCGAAGCCCTGCGGCGGCGCGAGGTCGGTGAGGCCCTTGCCCATGGTGCGGATGATGCGCCAGCCGCCCAGGTAGGTGCCGAGCGCGATGGCGCAGCCGGCCGAGACGATGACCCACAGGGGAGGGTTCGAGCCGGGCGAGAGCACCCCGCCGGTGACCAGGGCCAGGGTGATGATGCCCATGGTCTTCTGCGCGTCGTTCGTGCCGTGGGCCAGCGAGACCAGGCCCGCGGAGGCTATCTGGCCCGCGCGGTACCCCTTGGACGTGGCCTGCTCGCCGGCCTTGTTGCTGATCCGGTACGTCAGCCGGGTGGCGAGCATCGCGGCGAGTCCGGCCACCAGGGGCGCGGCGACCGCGGGGATCAGGACCTTGCTGACCACGGTCGAGCCGTTCACCGACGACCAGCCGGCCGACATCACCGCGGCGCCGATGAGGCCGCCGAAGAGGGCGTGGGAGGAACTGGAGGGCAGACCCAGGAGCCAGGTCAGCAGATTCCACAGGATGGCGCCGACGAGCGCCGCGAAGATCACCTCGGTGCGGATGCCCTCTTCGTTGATGATGCCGCCGGAGATCGTTCTGGCGACCTCCACGGAGAGGAACGCACCGACGAGGTTCAGCACGGCGGACATGGCCACCGCCGTCTTGGGCTTGAGAGCGCCGGTCGAGATGGTCGTCGCCATCGCGTTGGCAGTGTCGTGGAAACCGTTCGTGAAATCGAACACGAGAGCGGTGACGATCACGATTCCGAGGAGGAGCGTGATGTGTTCCATTTACCCAGGCTTCTGTTGGACGACAGTGGCACGAGGAACGTAAGTAACCTGAGTGAACGGAAGATGAACTGAGTTGGGCGGTGGGGTGACCCGATTGAGGTGCCGCCACTCCGCTTGTGTCGAAGTGGCGGTGAGAGTCCTCGAACAGAGGCGGAATCCGGGGGTCCGCTACCCCCTTGCGAAGCTCTTCAGTCGGGACAGGGAACCGTTGAAGAGATTCTGGTCACCCGGCAGGGCGCCGCTGTTGTCGTACTGCCAGAACGTCCAGTGGCCCCAGCCCGACGGCAGCGACCCCGCGGAGGCGCTGTAGCGCGCCAGCCACAGCGGATGGTTCGCGGCGAAGGCGGCGCTGTTGCCCGTGCACGTCTTCCACCAGTTGTAGTTGGTGTAGATGACCGGCCGGCGGCCGGTCTGCCGCTTCACCTCGTTGCTGAACGCCTTGATCCAGCCGACCGTCCCGGCCTTGCTCAGCCCGTAGCACTTCTTCTTGCCGTACGGGTTGTACTCGATGTCCAGCGCCGGCGGCAGCGTCCAGCCGTCCGCCCGCCAGCCGCCTCCGTTGCGCAGGAAGTAGGCCGCCTGCTTGGTGCCCGACGACTTGTGCGGCAGCGCGAAGTGGTACGCGCCGCGGAGGATGCCCGCGTCCCGCGAGCCGTCGTACTGCTGGGCGAAGTACGGATTGCGGTACGTGTGCGACTCGGTCGCCTTCACATAGACGAATTTCGCGCCTTTGCTCCTCGCCTTCGACCAGTTCACGTTCTTCTGGTGCGAGGACACGTCGTGCCCCTTCGGTCTGGCGGCCGCCGACGCCGGCACCTCGACGAGAGCGGTGCCGCCGATCGCCAGGGCCGCCGTGGAGGCGGCGAGGAGGCGGGCGTGCTGACGGACGTGCCGGCGGAACGGTTTGTGATCACGAGCCATATTTCCCCCCGGAATGGCGGCGTGTACGAAAAATCTCCCAGAGATTACTGGAAGATCCGCGAACTCCCGTCGCCCGCCGGTCATTCGTTCGGGCGGTTGATTTGCACCTGTTCACGACCTGTCGGATGTGCGGATTCCGCCCTACAGTGCCCTCGCCCCGACACGGCGGGACGGAGCGGGCGAGCGGCTGGCAGGATCGCGGCATGGCTGAGCGGCGGCGGGACACCGGAGGCGGACGGGACACGGGTGGGACGGGCGCGCCCCGGGCGGGGGAGGAGCTGGAGCGGGCCTGGGACGACCTCGTGGCCACGGCCCGCCGCACGGTGGCCGACGGTCTGGTCGTCGGCACGTCCGGCAACGTGTCCGTGCGCGTGGGCGACACCGTCCTGGTCACACCGTCCGGGGTCCCCTACGACCGGCTGACCCCCGAGGACCTCTGCGGGGTCGGTCTCGACGGCCGGCGCGTACTCGGTTCACTCGTTCCGACCAGCGAACTGCCCCTGCATCTCGCCGTCTACCGCTCCACCGGAGCGCGCGCCGTCGTCCACACCCACGCCGTGCACGCCACGGCCGTCTCGACCCTCGTCACCGAGCTGCCCCTCGTCCACTACATGGCGGCAGCGCTCGGTGGCCCCGTGCGCGTCGCCCCCTACGCCACCTACGGCACGGAAAAGTTGGCCGAGAACATGCTCCCGGCCCTGCGCGACCGCACGGCCTGCATCCTGCAGAACCACGGCACCCTCGCGTACGGCGCCGGCCTCGACCAGGCCTACGACCGCACGGCGCAGCTGGAATGGATGTGCCGCGTGTGGCTCACCGCGTCGTCCGTACCGGGCCGCACGCCCACCCTGCTGACCGAGGAGCAGGTGGCGGAGGTGGGGGAGCGCCTGAAGGGATACGGGCAGGGGTGACGCAGGGCCCGGCGCGCGGGCCCGGCCGCGCTTCCACTGGCAGCCGGCGGGTTACGTCAGGAGACTGGACCCGTGCGCACTGTGAAGCCGACGACCGCGGCCCTGACCACCGCCCTCACCATGGCCGTGGCCGGCGCCGCCGGTATAGCGGCAGGACGCTACGCCAGCGACGCGGCCCTGAAGGCGTCACCTGACCGGCCGCTGCCCACCGAACCCCGCCTCACCGTGCACGACGCGGCCGCGGGCCGGATCTCCCTGACCCGCGCCCTCGCCTCCCGGCGCCCGGGTGTGTACGGCCTGCGCGGCGAGGGCAGCCACGCCGTCGTCGGCCGCCTCCTGGCCGACGCCCCGCACACCGCCGACACGGTGGTGCGCCGGCTGGAGCGCGTCACGCACGGCACCCTGCGCCCCGGGGACAAGGTGTGGCTCACCCCGGGCGTGCACGTCGGCGACCCCGGCACCGCCCTGGGCCTCGACCACGCGGACGTGGAGATCCCCAGCCAGCTGGGCACCCTGCCCGCCTGGTTCGTGCCCGCCGCCCGCGACACCTGGGTCATCACCGTGCACGGCCTCGGCACCACCCGAGAACACCCCATGAACGTCATGGAGTTCCTGCACCACCACCACTTTCCCGTGCTCGGCCTCGCCTACCGCGGGGACGCCGGCGCGCCCCGTCCCCCGGACGGGCTGAACCACCTCGGCGAGACCGAGTGGCGCGACCTGGACGCGGCCGTCCGCTTCGCCGTGCGGTACGGCGCCGAGCGGGTCGTCCTGCACGGCTGGTCCACCGGCGCCACCATGGCGCTGCGCGCCGCCGAGCACTCCGCGCTGCGCGGGCGGATCTCCGGGCTCGTCCTGGACTCGCCCGTCCTCAGCTGGGAGACCACCCTGCGCGCCCTCGCCACGGCCCGCCGCACCCCGGGCGCCCTGCTGCCGCTGGCCGTCCGCGCCGCCCAGGGGCGTACGGGCCTGAGCGGCGACCGTGCCGTCGGGGCCCACCCGGAGCGGCTGGAGGTACCGGCCCTCGTCCTGCACGGGCCCGACGACGTCGTGGCCCCCTGGGGGCCCGCTCGCCGCCTCGCGGCCCGCCGCCCCGACCTCGTCACCCTGCACACGGTCCACGACGCCCCGCACGGCGCCATGTGGAACGCCGACCCGGCGGGCTACGAAGAGGCACTCCGCCGCTTTCTCACCCCGCTGATGTAGCCGCTGCGCACGCCCTGCCCCGGAGCTTCCGTTTAACCGTGTACCAGTGGGTACGTACCTGCCAGGGCGCCCGCGGGGAACGGTTCGACGAGCCCCTCCGCGACCTCGCGCGGCATTCCGTTTGGGTTTTCGGACCGTCAACCGGAAGACTGCCCCCGTGACGTCCCGTATCCCGCGCGACTCCAGGCTCCGACTCGTCCGCCCGCGAACCCTGGCCGCCGCCCCCCGAGCGATGACCCAGAGGCCCGCCCGTCGCCCCGCACCCCGCCCACCGGAGGGCACACCGGCCCCCGCGGAGCTCGCCCGCATGGCGCGCGCCGTACTCGCCGGCGCGGCCCGGGTCGCCCGCTGGGCCGACACGGACCTGAACCCCGCCAGGGACCGTGCAGGCACGGTCCTCGGCAGTACGCCCGACGGCAGTCCGGAGGGCGGTTCACCGGGCACCTCCGAGGACAGCTCCGAGGGCGGGTCCGGCGGCCCGTCCGAAGGCAAAGGCGCCCTCTCCGACGCGACCGCCCAACGAGCCGCCACGGACCTGGGCCTGAGCCCGGATCAAGTGCGGGCGGACTGGGACGTCGCACGGCTCGCCGGCCTCGTCGAGGTGCACGGCGACACCGCGCGCCCCGGCTGGCGGCTGCGGGCCTGGAACCGCGACGACAGCGCCGTCCTGCGGGGCTGGGTCGCCTTCTTCGACGCCTGGTCGATCGCCCACCCCGGCCCCGAAGGACAGGAGCCCTCCGCCGTCGCCGAGGTCGTCTCCGCGATGCCGCAGGTCCTCTCCTTCCTCCAGCTGTCCGCGGGCCCCGTCCCGGTCCCGCAACTGCTCGACCTTCTCGGACAGCGCGTCACGGAACTGCGCACCGAGCGCTGCGAGATCCCCTACGGGCCACAGCCCGAGCCCGTGCCCGTGCCGGTGCCGGTGGAGAGCCCGGCCGAGGACACCCCCCTCGAACCCCTCCTCGACTGGGCCCTGCACGCCATCGCCGGCGTAGGGGCTCTGACCTGCGCCGACGGCCAGGCCACGCTCACCCCGCTCGGCAGCTGGGCCGTCTGGGTCAAGCTGGAGCAGATCTGCGTGGCCGCGCAGAGCCCCGCCGGGAACATCGAGCAGGGCGCCGAGGACATGCTCCGCGGCTGCGCCCAGCTGCGGCCCAACGCGGCCCGCGCCGAGTACCGCGCCTGGCTCGCCGCCCGGCCCGTCGGCAGCGCCGTCACCGAACTCCTCGCCGCCGCACGGGGCGAGGACGCCCTCCTGCGCGGCCTCGCCTTCGAGGCGCTGCGGGTGGTCGGCGCCCCCGCGGAGCCCGACGTCCGCTCGGTGGCGGAGGAGACGCCGCTGCGTCCGTACGCCCTGCTGTGGCTCGCCGAGCACGACGGGCACGACCCCGAGGACGCCCACCTGGTGCTCACCCGCGAGGAGGCCACCTGGTTGTGGGTCGACACCGCCGCGGCCGTCGCCGACCACGGCGAAGCCCCGCTCCTCGTACGCCACTTGGAGTCCGCGGTGCAGCCGACCGTCCCCGCGCTCCTGGCCGAGGTGCGCGCGGTCGGCCACCCCCGCACCGTCCAGGTCCTGGTCGCGCTCGCCGCCGCCCACCCCGACCCGGCCCTGGCCAAGGCCGTACGCCGCGCCGCCTTCCAGGTCCACACCTGGGGGAACTGAGGCGTTTCGGTCGGATCGGCCCGCGCGGCGGGTCAGCCCCTCGTCTCCGGGGCGTACGTGCCGAAGCTCCAGATGTTGCCCTCGACGTCCCGGGCCATGTAGTCCCGCGACCCGTAGTCCTGGTCCGTCGGGGGCATCAGGATCTCCGCCCCGTGGTCGACGGCCCGCTGGTGGTGGGCGTCCACGTCGTCCACGACGACGTACACCCCGCTGGGCCCCGCGCTCTTCATGGCCTCGTCGAAGCGGCTGCCGGTGCCCTTGGAGCCCAGCATCACCGCGCCGTTGCCCTGTGTCAGCTCGGCGTGCACCACCTTGCCGCGCTCGTCCTCGTACACCGACGACTCGATGAACCCGAAAGCCTCCGTGAGCTGCCTGATCGCGGCTGTGGCGTCCGCGTACAACAGCGTCGGGCAGATGCTCGGGCGTCCGCCCTCCGTGCCTGCCATGCCGACCACTCCCTCCGGTCGCCCCGCCCCGCACCACTGCCGGGACAGCGTCTGAATGTGACCTGCCCCACAGTGTGGCACCCGCCACCGACAACGCCCGCGGACGTTCAGCCGAAGGTGTCGCAGCGGGCCATGTCCCCGGTGCGCCGGCCCTGCTGGAACCACTTCTGCCGCTGCGCGGACGACCCGTGCGTCCACGACTCCGGGGTCACCCGGCCCTGGAACCGCTCCTGGATCCGGTCGTCGCCGACGGCCGCCGCCGCGTCGAGGCCGTCCCGGATGTCGGCCTCGGTCAGGTCGGTGATCAGCGGCCTGCCCGTCGACTCGTCCTTCGTGGTCGTCGCGTGGTTCGCCCACACGCCCGCGTAGCAGTCGGCCTGCAGCTCGACCTTCACCGCGTTGCTGTCCGCGCCGGTCCGTCCGTCCTGGGAACGGTCCAGGGTCCCCATCAGGTCCTGTACGTGGTGCCCGTACTCGTGTGCCACCACGTACGCCTGTGCGAACGGCCCGCCGCCGGCCCCGAACTTGGTCCGCAGCTCGTCGAAGAAGCCCAGGTCCAGATAGACCTTCCGGTCACCCGGGCAGTAGAAGGGCCCGACCGCCGAGGTCGCCGATCCGCACGCCGTGCCGACCCGGTCGCTGAAGAAGACGGTGGGCGACCGGGTGTACGTACCGCCGCGACGCTCGAATTCCTGTGCCCAGTAGTCCTGGACGCTGTTGACCACCGCCACGACGCGGCAGTCCTCCTTGGTGTTCGCGTCCCGCCCCGTACGGCACGTCTGCTGGACCTGGGCCAGGGACGAAGCCGTCGGCGAGGGCTGCGCCTCGTTCCCGGAGGACAGGCCCAGCTGGTCGGGTCCGACACCGAAGAAGAGGCCCAGCAGGAGGGCGATCAGACCGGCCAGGCCGCCGCCCACCGTGGCCTTGCCGCCGGGGATCCGACTGCCGCGCACATCCTGCACCTCGGAGGTGTCCAGACCGGCGTCGTCGTCGAACTGCATGGGCGCTCCACCCTCTGCGTACGTCGTCCCCCTGGCGTCATCCTCGCCCGCTCCCCGGGACGCGGCGCCGGGCGGCGGGCCGAACGGGGGACACCGCCGCCGGTGCCGGCCGGGGCAATGAGCGTCACACCCCCGAACCCCCGCACACAGAAAAAGTGGTTGCATCGCCCCGTTAGACTTGGCCCATGGCCATTCTCCTCGTGCATTAGACGGCGTGAACGCCCTCAGCCGCCCGCCCCGTCAACCACCCTGCCCAGGAGTCTGTCCGTGATTTCCGCTTCCGGTATCGAACTGCGTGCCGGCGCCCGCATGCTCATCGAGTCCGCCACCTTCCGCATCCTCAAGGGCGACCGCATCGGCCTGGTCGGCCGCAACGGCGCGGGCAAGACCACGCTCACCAAGGTCCTCGCGGGCGAGGGCACCCCCGCCGCGGGCACCGTCGCCCGCTCCGGCGAGGTCGGCTACCTCCCGCAGGACCCGCGCACCGGCGACCTCGACATGCTGGCGGGCGACCGCATCCTGTCCGCGCGCGGCCTGGACACCCTGATCCGCAAGATGCGCGAGAACGAACAGCGCATCGCGAACGGCGCGGGCGCCACCCGCGACAAGGCGATGCGGCAGTACGAGCGCCAGGAGACGGAGTTCCTCACCAAGGGCGGGTACTCCGCCGAGGCGGAGGCCGCCACCATCGCCGCCGCGCTCAACCTGCCCGACCGGGTGCTCGGCCAGCCCCTCCATACGCTCTCCGGTGGTCAGCGCCGCCGTATCGAGCTGGCCCGCATCCTCTTCTCGGACGCGGACACCCTGCTCCTGGACGAGCCCACGAACCACCTCGACGCCGACTCCATCGTCTGGCTGCGCGACTACCTGAAGACGTACCGCGGCGGCTTCATCGTGATCTCCCACGACGTCGACCTGGTCGAGACGGTCGTCAACAAGGTGTTCTACCTGGACGCCAACCGCGCCCAGATCGACGTCTACAACATGGGCTGGAAGCTCTACCAGCAGCAGCGCGAGGCCGATGAGAAGCGCCGCAAGCGCGAGCGGCACAACGCCGAGAAGAAGGCCGCCTCGCTGAACGCCCAGGCCGACAAGATGCGCGCCAAGGCCACCAAGACCGTCGCCGCGCAGAACATGGCCAAGCGCGCGGACAAGCTCCTCGCGGGCCTCGACGCCGTGCGGAAGTCCGACAAGGTCGCCAAGCTGCGCTTCCCCGACCCGTCCCCGTGCGGCAAGACCCCGCTGATGGCCGAGGGCCTGTCCAAGTCGTACGGCTCCCTGGAGATCTTCACCGACGTCGACCTGGCCATCGACAAGGGCTCCCGCGTCGTCATCCTCGGCCTGAACGGCGCGGGCAAGACGACCCTGCTCCGCCTCCTCGGCGGCGCGGAGAAGCCCGACACCGGCCAGGTCATCGAGGGTCACGGCCTCAAGCTCGGCTACTACGCGCAGGAGCACGAGACCCTCGACCCGGCGCGCACGGTCCTGGAGAACATGCGCTCCGCCGCCCCCGACCTGGATCTCGTCGAGGTCCGCAAGACGCTCGGCTCGTTCCTGTTCTCCGGCGACGACGTGGACAAGCCGGCCTCCGTCCTGTCCGGCGGCGAGAAGACCCGCCTCGCGCTCGCCACCCTCGTGGTGTCGTCCGCGAACGTCCTGCTCCTCGACGAGCCCACGAACAACCTCGACCCGGCCAGCCGCGAGGAGATCCTCGGCGCGCTGCGCACCTACAAGGGCGCGGTCGTCCTCGTCACCCACGACGAGGGAGCCGTCGAGGCGCTCCAGCCGGAGCGGATCATCCTGCTGCCCGACGGGGTCGAGGACCTGTGGGGTGCCGACTACGCGGACCTGGTGTCCCTGGCCTGATCACCACCCACCGCCCGGACGTCGGCCGCGAGTGACGGCCGTGAGTGACGGTGAATGGTCGACGGTGAGTGACCGGCCGTGTGCGAAAGCGGTCGGTCATGCCTGATCAATCGCTTGATCGATCAGCTGATCCACTTCCTATGGATCATTCGGCCGATCCGTGATCCACCATCTGTGTGAGATCTCCTCGTACTGAGGTGTGTCCTACACCGATTTCCGCGCCGGGCCCTTTTCCTCCGGGGCCCGGCCGTCGCACGTCTCTGACCTGGCACTTCGCCGAAGAACTCGGTCAGTCGTGCGGCACGGAAATCGACGGAATGTGGAATTCCGCTCGTGGTGACGGCCTTTCACGACACAAGCTCGTCCCACCGACCTTGCCGAATGGGTGGCCAGGAAGCTCTTGAGGGGTGATCATGAGAAGTCCAGAGCGCACTTCCCATGAGGAGGCACGGGTGGCCGAGACTCTGAAGAAGGGCAGCCGGGTAACCGGTGCCGCGCGCGACAAGCTCGCGGCTGACCTGAAGAAGAAGTACGACTCCGGTGCGAGCATTCGGGCACTGGCCGAGGAGACCGGCCGCTCGTATGGGTTCGTGCACCGGATGCTCAGTGAGTCGGGCGTCACGCTCCGTGGGCGTGGCGGAGCGACGCGGGGCAAGAAGTCCGCGTCGGGCTGACGCCGGGCGGTTCCCGTTCTCCGATGGTGACCACCCGGTCGGTCGATTGACCGCCCGGGTGGTTACTGTGCAGTCACTTAAGGGTGTGCCTCTCCGGCGCTCCCTCTGACCGCATCCATCGGAGGCGTCCCATGGCTTCGTTCGACCCGCTGCTCGACAAGGACGGCGTACGGCTCACCGTCGACGACGCGATCGCCACGGTGACACTGTCCAATCCGGCCAAGCGCAACGCGCAGAGCCCCGCTCTGTGGCGGGCCCTGGCCGAGGCGGGGCAGTTGCTGCCGGGCACCGTCCGGGTCGTCGTGCTGCGCGCGGAAGGCAAGTCCTTCTCCGCGGGGCTCGACCGGCAGGCGTTCACGCCCGAGGGGTTCGACGGCGAGCCGTCCTTCATCGATCTCGCGCGCGGTTCCGACACCGAGCTGGACGCGGCCGTCGCCGAGTACCAGGAGGGTTTCACCTGGTGGCGGCGGAGCGACATCGTGTCCATCGCCGCCGTGCAGGGGCATGCCATCGGGGCGGGGTTCCAGCTCGCGCTCGCCTGTGACCTGCGCGTCGTCGCGGACGACGTGCAGTTCGCCATGCGCGAGACCAGCCTCGGCCTGGTTCCCGACCTCACGGGTACGCATCCGCTGGTCGGACTCGTCGGTTACGCCCGTGCGCTGGAGATCTGCGCGACGGGACGGTACGTGCTCGCCGAGGAGGCGCAGCGGACCGGACTCGCGAACACCGCCGTGCCGGCCGACCGGCTCGACGACGCGGTGGCCGAGCTGGCGGCGGCGCTCCTGGCCGCGCCGCGCGACGCCCTGGTCGAGACGAAGGTCCTGCTCCAGGGAGCGGTGGACCGTACGTACGCGGACCAGCGGGCCGCCGAGCGGGCCGCCCAGGGCCGACGGCTGCGGGACCTGGCGGGCCTGTCCGACTGAGGGCTTCCGCCGACGACCGTTGTACTGCTCGGCGTTCTGCTCACTGGTACCTCCCACTGTGGTCCTGCCACTGGTCCTCCTACGCGGGGGAGCGCACCGCTGTCACGAGCACGGCCACCGACGGGTGGTCGGGCAGCTCACGGGTGACCGCCGCGCGGACGGCTCCGGCCACGTCCAGCGTCCGCTCGGCCGCCCCCGCCTCGAACTCCACGCGGAGGTGACGGCGGGGGACGGCCGCCGCTGTGCCGGACGCGTCGGCGGGGTGCGTGACATGGACCGCGCCCAGTCGGGTGACCCCGGGGACGGACCGCACGGCGGTGGCCACCCGGGCCCCGTCGTCGTCCGTCCGGAGCCCCGGCTCACCGGAACGGTCGTCCGCCTCGCCCCCGGCCCGTTCCTCGTCGTCGTCCACGGCGGCCGGACCCGGGTCCTCCTCGATCAGCCCCGTCATCCGTAGATCCACCTCCGTGACCGCCAGTCCCAGCCGGTCCGTCGCCGCCGAGGCGAGGGCCGCGCGCAGCCGGGCCGCGGTCGTGGGGAAGGGGTCCCGGGGCGTGAGCGTCGCCGTGAACTCCGCGGTGACCCGCAGCGGCCCCGGCGGCAGCGCGCTCGGCGGCGGGGGCACGGCGGGCTCGGCCGCGCCGTCCGGGTCGACGAGGGCCAGGCGCACCGAACCGAGGCGTACGCCCGGCATCCGGCGTACCGCGCGGCGCAGCACCGAGGTGGCCGCCGCCTCCGTGATCCACGCGCCGTCACCCGGGCTGCCCAACGGCAGCAGTCTGCCCAGGCCGAGCTGTTGCCGTACTGCTTGCGTCAATCGGTCCGCGGTCATTGCCCCAGCCTGCCGTATCCCCGGCGCGCGACCCGGCAACCCGCCTTAGTGTGGGCGAAGAGGCCTACCGAAAGGGATGCGGCGATGAGCGACATGACTCAGCAGAAGCGGCCGGAGAGCCCGGAGGCCGAGCAGCCGGACCAGCAGAGAAGGACCGGGGCGACCAAGCGCGGCGGTGGCGCCCCGTCGACCCGGGGGCGTACCACGATCGCCGACGGAGTCGTCGAGAAGATCGCCGGGCTCGCGGCCCGCGACGTCCTCGGCGTGCACGCCATGGGCAGCGGGATCTCGCGGACCTTCGGCGCCGTTCGCGACCGGGTGCCGGGCGGCGGCTCGAAGTCCGTCACCCGGGGCGTCAAGGCCGAGGTCGGCGAGGTGCAGACCGCGCTCGACCTGGAGATCGTCGTCGACTACGGCGTGTCCATCGCCGACGTGGCCCGGGACGTACGGGAGAACGTGATCGCGGCCGTCGAACGCATGACGGGCCTGGAGGTCGTCGAGGTCAACATCGCGGTCAGCGACGTCAAGCTGCCCGACGAAGAGGACGACGAGCCGGAGAACCGGCTCCAGTGAGTGACATGCCTGATATGCCAGAGACCTGTTGAGGAGCGCACCATGAGCATGGCCGTGGTCGGCTTGATCGCCGGAATGGCGCTGGGATTCGCCGGGTACTTCGGCGGGTTCGGTGCCTTCCTGCTGGTGGCGGCGTTGGGCGCCATCGGCTTCGTCGTGGGGCGCTTCGTGGAAGGGGACCTGGATCCCGGTGAATTCTTCCGCTCCCGCGGCAGCCGCGACGACCGCCGGCGGTGACGCGCGTGTCCGGTGAGCCGCCCGCCGGGTCCGGGGCCGTCGTCCCGTCCGGCGGTACCGATGGCGCCGCCGTCGCACCGGGCGAGCGTGGTGCCACCAGGATCGCCGACCGCGTCGTCGCGAAGATCGCGGCACAGGCGGCACGCGAGGCACTCGTCGTGCTGCCCCCCGAAGCGGCGCCCCCGCACGCCACGGTCGTCGTGCGCCATGACCTCGCCCGCGTCCGGGTCAGCCTCGAACTCGACTACCCGAGCGACATCGGCGGCCGGTGCGGCGCCGTGCGTCGTCAGGTCGCCCAGCGGGTAGAGGCGTTGGCGGGAATGAAAGTGCCCGAGGTCGCCGTCCAGGTGGAACGGCTGCACTCCGCACGGACACGCGGCGCGGTACAGGGGAGGACGCAGTGAGCGAGCCCCAGGGCTTGGGAAGCACCCAGCACCTGCCCGTCATCGAGAAGTCCGGGAAGCCCGGGAAGACCGAGGGCGAACTGGGCCAGTCCGCCTCCGCGGCGGACTACACCCCCCTGCCGACCCTCGACGGAGCCAAGGACGGCAGCGGCCGCTTCTGGTCGGCGCGCAGGATCCCCGCGGCCGTCCTTGCGCTGCTGCTCCTGGCCGCCACGGGCCTCCTGCTGTACGACGTCGTCGCGGTCCGCGCCGACCGGCCCGCCATGCGCTGGCGCGGGTCCCTGGCCCGCGAACTCGCCGAGCGGCCCCTGGACGACACCTGGGTGCTCGTCGGCGCCGGTGTCGCGACCGCCCTGGGCCTGTGGCTGCTGATCCTCGCCGCGACCCCCGGCCTGCGCCAGGTCCTGCCGATGCGGCGCCCCCATCCCGACGTGCGCGCGGGACTGCACCGGGACGCCGCCGCGATGGTGCTGCGCGACCGGGCCATGGAGGTCTCCGGCGTGCAGTCGGTCCGGGTGCGTATGCGGCGCCGGAAGACCGACGTCCGCGCGGTCTCGCACTTCCGTGAACTCGACGACGTACGCGCCGACCTGGACGCCACGCTCGCCGACGGCATCAGGGGGCTCGGCCTCACCCGGCGGCCCTCGCTGTCGGTGCGGGTCGCCCGGCCGGCCAAGAAGGGGTGACGTCAGTGCTGAGGATCGTGAACCGGGTCCTGCTGGGGCTCACGGGACTGCTCCTGGTCGTGCTCGGCGGTTCCGTGCTCGCCGTCGGCCTCGGTGTGAAGCCGCCTTCGTGGTGGATCCACGACGGGCGGCACGACGTGCTCCTGAGCGGCGCCGACCGGACGCGGTGGCGGGACGAGGGCTGGTGGTGGCCGACGGTCGTCGCCGTCCTCGCGGTGGCCCTGCTGCTCGGCCTGGGATGGCTCGCGGCGGTACTGCGGCGGCGCCGGCTGGCCGAGGTGCTGGTCGACACCGGCGACGGCTCGGGCGCGCTGCTGCGGGGGCGGGCCCTGGAAGGCGTACTGGCCGGTGAGGCGGGCGCGTTGGAGGGGGTGCAGGGCGCGCAGGCGTCGCTCACGGGGCGGCGCGGCTCCCCCGAGGCACGGGTCCGCCTGCGCCTGCGGCCGCACGCCGACCCCGGGGACACCCTGCACCGCCTGACGACACAGTCCCTGACCCACGCGAGAGACTCCGCGGGCCTGGCCTCCCTCCCGACAGAGGTACGCCTGCGAGCCACCAAACACACCCCGGAAAGGGTCACCTGAGCCCACTCGCGGGTCGGCGGGGCCTTGTGCATCGAGGGGCGCGGGGAACTGTGCGACAAGCCCCCACCGGCCCGCACGTACGAGACGACGCCCACCGGTGGCACCGGCCCGGTCGGGCACGGGTTCAGAACCCGTGCCGCGCCCCACCGTCCACCGGCACCATGACCCCCGTCAGATACCCCGCGGCAGGCGACAACAAGAACGCCGCCACCCGCCCGAACTCCTCCGGCCTCCCGTACCGCCGCAACGGAATCCGCGCCTCGTTGGCCGCACGGGCGGCCACCGGATCAGCCGCGTACCCGTCCAGCTCGCGCACGCGATCCGTGTCGATCCGGGCCGGCAGCACCCCCACCACCCGCACCCCGCGCGGCCCGAGCTCGTCGGAGAGCGACTTGGCGAAGCCCGCGAGCCCGGGACGCAGCCCGTTGGAGATGGTCAGGCCCGGAATCGGCTCGTGCACCGAGCCGGAGAGCACGAACCCGATGACCCCGCCCTCACCCAGCTCGGCGGCGGCGGCCCTGGCCAGCCGCACCGCGCCGAGGAAGACGGAGTCGAACGCCGCCCGCCACTGCTCGTCGGTGTTGCCGGCGGCGGAGCCGGGCGGCGGGCCGCCGACGCTGATCAGGATGCCGTCGAAGCCGCCGAAGCGCGCGCGGGCGGCCGCGACGAGAGTCTCCGGGGCCGTGGGGTCGGCGTTGTCCACCGCCACCCCGTGGGCGTTCGGGCCGAGCGCCGCCGCGGCCTCGTCCACCGTCTTCTTGTCGCGCCCCGTGACGATCACCTTCGCGCCGTCCTCGACGAGTTCACGCGCGGAGGCGTGGCCCAGGCCGCGGGTTGCTCCGGTGACGACGTAGACGCGGTCCTTCAGTCCAAGATCCATGGCCCTATCCTGCCTCCTCGCTCCCGGGCACTCCAGCGGTCCGCCCGCCGGCGTCGGCCGTCCCCTCGCCGTCGAACAGGGTCAGGGCCGTGCCCACCAGACCGATGTGGCTGAACGCCTGCGGAAAGTTGCCGAGCAGGTGTCCGGCCACGGGGTCGTACTCCTCCGCGAGCAGCCCCACGTCGTTGCGGAGCGCGAGCAGCCGCTCGAACAGGTCCCGGGCGTCCTCCGTACGGCCCGTCAGATGCAGCGCGTCCGCCAGCCAGAACGAGCAGACGAGGAACGCCCCCTCGCCGCCCGGCAGCCCGTCGACCTCCGCCAGGTCCGAGCCGGGCCGGCCCGGGGCGGTCCGGGCCGCGTCGTAGCGGCGTACGAACCCGTCGCGGGCGAGTTCCGCGCGCACCGCGTCGACCGTGCCGACCACCCGCGGATCGTCCGGCGGCAGAAAGCCGAGGCGGGGGAGGAGCAGCAGCGCGGCGTCCAGCTCACGGGAGCCGTAGGATTGCGTGAACGTGTTCCGCTCCGGGTCGTAGCCGCGCTCGCACACCTCGCGGTGCACCTCGTCGCGCATCGCGCGCCAGCGCTCCACGTCACCGTCGAGACCGGGGTTCTCCTCCAGGGTCCGCACGGTACGGTCGGCGGCCACCCACGCCATCACCTTCGAGTGGACGAAGTGCCGGCGCGGTCCGCGCACCTCCCACAGCCCCTCGTCCGGCTTGCGCCACGCCGAGTGCAGGAAGTCCATCAGGGCCTGGTGCAGCCGCCACATGTCCGGTTCGACGGGCAGACCGGCGTGGTGCGCCAGCGTGAGGGAGTCGACGACCTCCCCGTACACGTCGAGCTGCAACTGGTGCACGGCGTCGTTGCCGATCCGCACCGGCGCCGAGCCGCGGAACCCGGGCAGCCACGCCAGCTCGTACTCGGGGATCCGCCGCTCGCCCGCCAGGCCGTACATGATCTGCAGATCCGCCGGATCGCCCGCGACCGCGCGCAGCAGCCAGTCGCGCCAGGCCTCCGCCTCCTCCTGGTAGCCGCACGCGAGCAGCGCGCCCAGCGTGAGCGTGGAGTCGCGCAGCCAGCAGTAGCGGTAGTCCCAGTTGCGGACCCCGCCGATCTCCTCGGGGAGGGAGGTCGTGGGGGCGGCGACGATTCCGCCGCTCGGGGCGTAGGTGAGGGCCTTGAGGGTGATCAGGGAGCGGACGACCGCGTCACGGTGCGGTCCGTCGTAGCGGCAGCGGGCCGCCCAGGCCCGCCAGTCGCAGACGCTCTGGTCCAGCGCCTCGTACGGGTCGACGAGCTTGGGGCGCGGCTCGTGCGAGGGATGCCAGGTCAGTACGAAGGCGACCTTCTCGCCCTCGGCGACGGTGAACTCCGCGTGCGTACCGAAGTCCTCGCCCCAGGTGCGCACCTCGGGTTCGCTGCGCAGCCACACCGAGTCCGGGCCGGCCACGGCCACCCGATGGCCGTCCGACCTGCGGACCCACGGGACGACCGAGCCGTAGTCGAAGCGCAGCCGCAGGGTGCTGCGCATGGTCACCCGGCCCTTGAGGCCCTCGACGATCCGTACGACATCGGGTGCGCGGTCGCGCTGCGGCATCAGGTCGGTGACGCGTACCGAGCCCTCCTCGGTGTCCCACTCGGTGTCGAGCACGAGGGTGTCGGGCCGGTACGCCCGGCGGGTGCAGGCGCCCGACCCCGTCGGCTCTTTCGGCGCGATCCGCCAGTGTCCGTTGTCGTCGTCCCCCAGCAGCTTCGCGAAGCAGGCCGCCGAGTCGAACCGGGGCAGACAGAGCCAGTCGACCGACCCGTCCCGCCCGACCAGGGCCGCGGTCTGGTGGTCGCCGATGAGCGCGTAGTCCTCGATGGAAGGGTGCACGTGTGCCGCGTTCCCGGGGCATCGGGTGATCAATCCAGGGACAGGGTGTGTCGGTGGGCACGTATCGGCCGGACAGGCCCTAGACGGCGGCGGGCTCCGCCTCCGTGGCGGACTCCGACTCGGACTCGGCGGCCTCCGCGCGGTCCCTGCGCTCGCGGCGGACCAGGACCACCCAGCCCACGGGGACGCCGGCGGCGAAGAGCCACCACTGGACCGCGTACGCCATGTGGGGGCCGATGTCGCTGTGGTCGGGCGCCGGGATCAGCTCGGGGACGTCCCCCTTCGGCTCCGGCGCGGTCAGCTCGACATAGCCGCCGAGGACCTGCCTGCCGAGCGCCCTCGACTGCTGCTCGCTGTTGATCAGCATGACCATGCGGTCCGGGAGGCCGCGGACGTCCTTGATGCCGCTGTCGGTGGTCGTCTCGTCGGCCATCAGCCGGCCGGTGACCGTGGTCTCGCCCTTCGCGGGCGCGGGGACCTTCGGGAACTCGGTCTGCGCGCCGTCCGCCGGGATCCAGCCGCGGTTGACCATCAGGACCCGGCCGTCGTCGAGGACGAACGGCGTCAGCACATGGAAGCCGACCTCCTCGTCCGAGTTGGTACGGCGCCGGACCACGACCTCGTCGGCGGTGTCGAAGGTGCCCTTCGCGGTCACCCGGCGGTACAGGTCCTCGTGCTCGACCCCGCGGCCCGGCGCGGTGAGCGACTCGGCGGGGACCGGCTCCGCGGACAGCGACTCGGAGATCACCTGGTTCAGCGCGACCTTGTGCTCGTGCCGGTGCAGTTGCCAGAAGCCCAGCTCGATCATCGTGGGGATGAGCGCGAGCGCGAGGAGGGTGAGGATCACCCACTGCCGGGACACCAGGAAGCGGTACACCCCACGACGGTACAACCGGGTCGTGGGGCGCGTTCCGTCGGGTACCGGGTCACACCCTGTCGACGATCCCCGCCTTTCCCTCCGCCCGCGCGCAGTGCGCGCCGCAGTACCAGTGCCCCTCGACCTCGACGCCCTGCCCGATGATCTGGACCCGGCAGTGCTCGCAGAGGGGAGCCATGCGGTGGATCGCGCAGGAGAAGCAGTCGAAGACATGCGTCGCACCCTGGGCGCGCACCTCGAAGGTCATTCCGTAACTGTTGCCGCAAACTTCACATGTCGCCATGCGCCACAGGGTGGGCCGTCAGCGGGGCGCGGGCGAGGGGGCTCCGGGCGAGTCGCGCTCCAATCACCCGTCCGCTCACCGGTCCGCTCACCCGTCTGCCCATCCGTCCGTTCACCCGTCGGCCCGGTCACGCAGGTCTCGTCCCGCGGTCACTTCTGTGACGCGGGTGCCACGTTCCCGAGGAGCTGCCCGAACGCCGCCTCGTCGACGACCGGCGTGCCGAACTGGCGGGCCTTGACCACCTTGGACGTACCGGAGTCCGGGTCGTTCGTGACGAGCAGGCTGGTCAGCCGGGACAGGCTGGTCGCGACATGCAGCCCGGCCTCGACGGCACGGTCCTCCAGCAGGTCCCGCTCGGTCGAGGTGTCCCCGGAGAACGCGACGCGCATGCCCTGCTTGAGCTGCTTGCCCGGTTCGTACCGCCCCGGATTCGGGTACGGGCAGGCGGGCCGCTTGCGCGAGGGCCGCCAACTCCCCGACGGATAACCACCGGACGGGCCCGCGGACTGCCGTCCGATGCGCGGCGTCGCCCGGTCGGTCCACTCCGTCAGCGGCAGGCACTCCAGGAGCGGCAGCCGCAGGCCCTCCCGCGCGGCGGCCCGCAGACTCGGCCGGAACGCCTCGGCGAGCACCCGCGCGTCGTCCAGCGCGTGGTGCGCGCGCTGCTGTACGACGCCGAAGTGCGAGGCCAGCGCCTCCAGCTTGTAGTTGGCCAGCGGCAGGCCGAGCTCCTTGGAGAGCGCGATGGTGCACAGCCGCTGACGGACCGGCGCCTCGCGCTGCGCGCGGGCGTACTCCCGGGCGATCATCGACCAGTCGAAGACCGCGTTGTGCGCGACGAGCACCCGGCCCGCCAGCCGGGCCGCGAACTCCTCGGCGATCTCCGGGAAAAGGGGCGCCCCTTCGAGCACGTCGCTCGTCAGACCGTGGATCCACACCGGGCCCGGGTCCCGCTCCGGGTTGACCAGCGTGTACCAGTGGTCCTCGACCTCGCCGCGCGCGTCGAGGCGGTAGACCGCGGCCGACACTATGCGGTCGTCGCGGGCCAGCCCCGTGGTCTCCACGTCGACGACCGCGTACCCCTGGGGGTAGGCGGCCGGCCACGGAGCGGCGGACGGTGCGGTCTGACGGTCTTCGAGCATGGTCACTGAGGATAAGGGGCGCGACTGACACTCCTGTCCCCGGCGTCCGAACTCGGGGCCGAGCCGGGGCCGGCGGAGGGCGCGTCCGGGGTTCTCCGGTCCGGCGCGGGGGATTTGGCGCGGGCTCGTCCCTGCACGGCTATGGACCATTGCCGCGCCCGGTGCGACGGTGCTCCCGCCTGGACTGCACTCGACGCGAAGGGCGGTACGGCATGGCACGCGTACGGTACGGCGCGCGGACCGAGGCGGAGACCGCCGCCGCGCGCACCGCGGGTTCCCGGCTCCCCGACATCTGGTCGACCGGGGTGGTGGCCGTCTGGGAGAGCGACCCGGACGCGGTCGCGGCGGTCCTGCCGCCGCCGCTCAAACCCACCGGACGCCCCCTCGTCCGGGTGAACATCAGCAAGGTCGAGCTGACCGGATACCCCCTGGGCGCCGGTTCGTTCGCGGTCGCCGCCGCGCACGACGGGATCGAGGGCTGGTATCCGCTCGTCATGCCGATGACCCATGAGCGGGCCCTCATCGGCGGCCGGGAGGTCTTCGGCGAGCCCAAGAAGCTGGGCGAGGTGACGGTCGAGCGCGACGGTCTCGTCGTACGCGCGGCCCTCGCCCGGCACGGCATCGAGTTCGTGGAGGTGCGCGGCGCCGTGAGCGGGCCGCTGCCCCTGCCGGAGCCCGTGCGTAAGACCGACTTCTACTTCAAGTTCCTGCCCGCGGTCGACGGTTCGGGGTTCGACGGTGACCCCGTCCTCGTGCACTGCGTACGCGACGAGAAGGTGCGCAGGCTGGAGCGGATCACCGGTGACGTCGTCCTGCGGGAGTCGATGTACGACCCGGTCGCCGACCTCCCGGTCCGCGCGCTCGTCGGGATCACCATCGGCGAGAAGACGACGGACCAGAAGGGCACGGTCGCCGGACGGGTCGACGCGCGGGCGCTGTTGCCCTACATCCACCAGCGGTACGACGACCCCCAGCAGATCCTCGACGGGCCGCCCCGGGGGAGTGCCTGATGGAACTGGCGGGGGGACAGGTCGCCGTCGTCACGGGCGCGGCGAGCGGTGTCGGGCTGGCCATGGCACGGCGGTTCGCGGCCGAGGGGCTGAAGGTCGTCCTCGCGGACGTGGAGGAGGGCGCCCTGGCGAAGGCCGCCGACGCGCTGCGCGCGGACAGAGCCGTGGTGCACGCGCGCGTGGTGGACGTCGGGGAGCGCGAGCAGGTCGTCGCGCTCGCCGAGGAGACGTACGGCAGGTTCGGCGCCGTGCACGTCCTGTGCAACAACGCGGGGGTCGGTTCCGGCGCCGAGGGCCGGATGTGGGAGCACGACCCGAACGACTGGAAGTGGGCCTTCGCGGTCAACGTGTGGGGTGTCTTCCACGGCGTCCAGGCCTTCGTGCCGCGGATGCTGGCCGGCGGCGAACCCGGACACGTCGTCAACACCTCGTCCGGCGACGGCGGTATCGCGCCGCTGCCCACCGCGTCCGTGTACGCCGTCACGAAGGCGGCCGTCGTGACGATGACCGAGTCCCTGTACGCGCATCTGCGGGCCGAGCACGCGCGCGTGGGCGCCTCCGTGCTCTTCCCCGGGCCCCACATGCTCCGTACGGGCCTGTGGGAGTCGCACCGCAACCGGCCGGCGCGGTACGCCAAGCAGCGGCCCCGCAGGACGCCGTACCGCAGCCTCGGCCAGTGGGAGGCCGCGATGCGGGAGGCGGGGCGCGAGGTGCGGTTCACGCCGGTCGAGGAGGTCGCGGGGCTCGTGGTGGACGGCATCCGCGCGGACCGGTTCTGGCTGCTGCCCGAGAGCGAGCACAGCGACGCGCAGATCCGCGCGCGGGCGCGGTCGATGCTCGACCGCGCCGATCCGGCGTACCTGGAGAACTTCATTCTTGACTGAGGAGTCGTTGTGGCTGATATGGCCGATGTGGCCGACGCGACAGAGCCCTACCTGATCATCTCCTCCGACTGCCACGCCGGACTGCCCACCGAGGAGTACCGGCCCTATCTGGACGCCCGGTTCCACCGGGAATTCGACGCGTTCCTCGCGGGACAGAGCCGCCGCCGCGAGGAGATGACCCGCCTCGGCATCCGCAACGAGGCGTTCGCCGACAAGTGGTTCCACGACAACGAGGAGGGCCTGCGCGGCGGTTGGGACTCCGCACAGCGCCTCAAGGAGCTGGACGGCGACGGGGTGGCGGCCGAGGTGGTCTTCCCGGACGCCGACGCGGTGGACAGCCGGACGGCGGCACCCTTCGGCGTGGGCCTCGGCCTCTCCGGCGACCACGACTCCGACCTGGGCATGGCGGGCGCGCGGGCGCACAACAGGTGGCTCGCCGAGTTCGTCGGCGCGAACCCCGAACGGCACTGCGGAGTGGCGCTGCTGCCCGTCACGGGACCCACCGAACAGGTCGTCGCGGAGGTGTACCGCGCCAAGGAGTCGGGACTCGGCGCCCTGATGATCCCCTCCATGTGGGTCGACAAGGAGCCGTACCACGACCGCCGTTACGACCCCGTGTGGGCGGCGGCCGCCGAGTGCGGCATGCCGGTGGTGACGCACTCCGGGGCGGCGCCGCGCCACGAGTACGGCGACCACCTCGGCATCTACGTGAGCGAGGTGACCTGGTGGCCCGCGCGGCCCCTCTGGTTCCTGCTCTGGTCCGGCGTCTTCGAGCGCCACCCGGGGCTCAGGTTCGGGGTGGCGGAGTCGGGGTGCTGGTGGCTGCCGAACCTGCTGTGGTTCATGGACCGGCTCTACCTGGGCGCGCACGGCGGCAAGAAGCTGTCCCCCTTCGCGGAGCTGCGGCGCCCGCCGCACGAGTACCTGGACCGGCAGGTCTTCGTCTGCGCAACCAACACCAAGCGGCGTGAGCTGGCCCAGCGGTACGAGATCGGGGTCGACAACATCCTCTGGGGCAGCGACTTCCCGCACCCGGAGGGCACCTGGCCCGACACGCGCGCGTGGCTGACGCGGACCTTCCACGACATCCCGGTGACGGAGACCCGCCGCATGCTGGGGCTCGCGGCCGCCGAGGTCTTCGGCTTCGACACCGACGGACTGGCCCCGCTCGCGCGGCGCATCGGCCCGACACCGGCCGCTCTCGGCCAGCCCGAGGACCAGCGGGCGGTCGAGGCGTCCTGGGCGCGCTCGCGCGAGGTGGGCCGCCACTGGCTGACCGACCACGACTTCCCGGCGCTGGGGGTGACCCCGTGAACACCCACGCCACGGACCGGTACACGGTCATCTCGGCCGACTGCCACGCGGGAGCCGACCTCCTGGACTACCGGCCGTACCTGGAGAAGGCGTTCCACGACGAGTTCGACGCCTGGGCGGCCACGTACGTCAACCCGTACGAGGACCTGACGGCCGACACCGCCGAGCGGAACTGGAACTCGCGGCGCCGCCTCGCGGAACTGGAGCAGGACGGGATCGTCGCCGAGGTCGTCTTCCCCAACACCGTCCCGCCGTTCTTCCCGTCCGGGTCCCTGATGGCGCCCGCGCCGACGGCCGAGGAGTTCGAGCGGCGCTGGGCCGGGCTGCGCGCCCACAACCGCTGGCTGGCTGACTTCTGCGCGGCGGCGCCCGGCCGCCGCGCCGGTGTCTTCCAGATCCTCCTGAACGACGTCGGGGAGGCCGTGAAGGAGATCAGGTGGGCCGTCGGCGCGGGGCTCAAGGGAGGGCTGCTGCTGCCCGGCACCCCGCCGGGTTCGGGGCTTCCCGAGCTGTACTCGTCGGCGTACGACCCGATCTGGGCGGTGTGCGAGGAGCTGGACGTGCCCGTGAACCACCACGCGGGCTCGGCCTCGCCGCCGCTCGGGGAGGAGCCCGCGGCGCGTGCGGTCTTCATGGTGGAGACGACCTGGTTCTCGCACCGCGCGCTCTGGCACCTGATCTTCGGCGGCGCCTTCCGCCGGCACCCCGGCCTGAAACTGGTCCTGACCGAGCAGGGCTCGGGCTGGATCCCCGGGGTGCTCGACATGCTGGACTACTACCACGGCCGCCTGGTGGCCGCGGGGGCGAACGCGGCCACCGCCGAGTCCAAGTTCGGTGCGGGCCTCGCCGCCTCGATGGGGCAGGGGCCCTCGCAGGTCTGGCGGGACAACTGCTTCGTCGGAGCGAGCTTCATGCGCCCGCACGAGGTGCCGCTGCGGGACCGCATCGGCCTCGACAAGATCATGTGGGGCAGCGACTACCCGCACGACGAGGGCACGTACCCCTACAGCCGGGAGGGCCTGCGGATCGCGTACGCGGGCCTGCCGCGAGCGGAGATCGCGGCGATGACAGGCGGGAACGCGGCCCGCGTGTACGGCTTCGACCTGGACCTCCTGGACGCCGTCGCGGCGCGGACGGGCCCGACGGCCGAGGAGATCGCCGCACCGCTGGGGGAGCCCCCGGCGGACGCGACGAGCCCGGTGTTCGCGAGGGGAGGCTCGGTACGGGTCTGGTGAACACCGCCCACCGCCCGCTGTCCGCCGCTCACGGCCCGCCGCTCGTGGTGGGTGAACCGGGGAACGGTCCAGCCTCCCTGTGCCATCCTGACCTGCGCAGGTGACGTACACGGGGAGGCGGCGGCATGGGGGAGAGCAGACAGGCGCTGATCGTGGCGGTGCCCCAGTACGAACTCGCGGACCGCTTCGAGGACTTGACGGACGTCGTCGGCCGGGACGTCGAGCTGATGACCGAGGCGCTGCGCTCCTCCGGCTACAGCGTTGAACTCGTCGGCGCGCCCCCGCACGAGCCCGCCCTGCGCTCCCGGATCCGCAGCACCATCAGCCGGGTGTGCGCCACCGCGCCGGAGGACAGCACCGTTCTCATCCACTTCACCGGGCACGGCCTCTCCGTCGGCGGCGCCGACCATCTCGTCCCCGCGGACGCCCAGTTGACCTGGGCGACCGCGCCGCCGCAGGTCGCGCTCGACAGCCTCATCGGGCTCGACCTCGCGGAACTGCTCCAAGGCTGCCGGGCGGACACGGTGCTGCTCACCGTGGACGCCTGCCGCGACACCGCCGGTGCGGACGGCCCCTCCTACGGTGGCCCCGCGACCAACTTCCCGGCCTGGCGGAAGCGGGTCGCCGTTCTCTTCGGATGCGGCCCCGGCCAGACGTGCGGCTCCGACGCGGAACACGGCAGCCACTTCTCACGGGCCCTCGCCGAGGCCCTGCACGCCGACACCGCGCCGCGCACCGTGGCGGACGTCATCACCCACACCGTCCGCAGGACCACCGAGTTCGCACGGGCCGCTCGCGAGGAGCAGACCCCGGCCACCCACTACCATCCGAGCGGCCCGGACGCCGTCAACGAGGTCGAACTCTGCGCGGGCCGCACGCTCCAGGAGGAGTGGACCCTGGCGGTCCGCGACCCGGAGCTGTGGGCGTCGGTCCGGTGCGGGGACGAACGCCGCGCCGAGCTCCAGCGGGCCCTGGTCCGGCTGACACAGGAGTGTGCGAAGTGGCGCCGCGGCGCCCTCGCCCTGGTCCCCGACCCCTGGGAGGACGACGACTATCCCGTACGGGTCCTGTCACGTGGACTCAGACCCCTCCTGGCACCGTCGCAGACCCAGGGCGGACCCCTGCTCGACGCGGGCGAGTTCGCCCTGCTCGCCGCCGCGCCGTTCGTACGGGAGGCGGTCCACGCGATGGGGATCAGGAGCGTGGCCGGCCTCGACCCGCTCCGGCTCGACCCGGCCACGGGCGACGCGGGACGCGACCCCGAACGCGTCGACCTGGAGCACACGTTCGCCGCGCACGCCCTGCTGCGGCGCAAGGGCCGGGAACTGGCGGGCCGCGGACGCGAGGAGGACGCCGGAGCCGTCGCCGCCTGGCTCGTCCACCGGCACGTCGACGGCAAGGAGGAGCTGTGGGACACCTACGCCCCGCAACTCCTCACCCCGCTCGCGAAGGCGATGATCGGCGCCGACGCGGCCCCCGCCAGGATCGGCGAACTCACGGACGAACTGGTACGCGTCTGCCGTCAGACCGCGATCGTCCCCGCCCCGCCCCACCAGGGCGAACGCGCGGGCACCGACACCCATTGGCGGCTGGACGAACTCGTGCGCCCGGACTCGGTGGTGGAGCGCTGGCGGCCCCGTGAGCTGTCCTGGCTGACCGGTGTCGCGGGCCTGCTCGGAGGGGATCTGCGCCTGCTGCCCGGGGTCCTGGTGGACAACATCGGCATCACCGACGGCCTGCGACCCGCCCAGGCCGTCCAGAGCGTACGAGAGCTGAGGTGGTCCCGGGACCGGCACAGCAAGGCCCTCGACCTCGACCTGCCCTGCCCCCATCCCGCCGTCCACGCGGCGCTGGAGGCCCTGACCCACTGGACCGACGACGCCGTGCAGCGGATCCGGGCCCACACCGCGCCGACGGGGCCGACCGAGCTCCTCACGCACCTGCCCGAGCGGGTCACCTGCCGCAAGCTCCGCCCGCAGTACGACCTCACGACCAGGAGCGACGCCTACGGAGTGCCGCTGATGCGGTTCGCCCTCGCCGAGGACGAGATGCGTGAACTCCTCATGGGCACCCAGCTGTACGGCGACCCCGCCCTCGCGCTGCGGGAGCTCTACCAGAACGCGCTCGACGCCTGCCGCTACCGGGAGGCCCGGGTGCGGTACGGGGAGGTCCGCCGGAGGACCGCCCGGAACTGGGAGGGAGAGATCGTCTTCCGGCAGGGTGTCGACGACGAGGGCCGTCCCTACGTGGAGTGCGAGGACAACGGCGTCGGCATGGGGCACGAGACACTGCGCGGCACCTTCGCGCGGGCCGGCCGGCGCTTCGAGCAGTCCCGCGAGTACCGGCGGGAACAGGCCAACTGGCGGCGGGCCGACCCGGAGCTGAGGATCTACCCCAACAGCCGTTTCGGCGTGGGGGTCTTCAGCTACTTCATGCTGGCCGACGAGATCAGCATCTGGACCCGCGCCACCGACGAGTACGGACGCGAGGACCCGTCCGGCGGGCTACGCGTCGACATCGCCTCCAGCGGGAGCCTGTTCCGCATCCGCAGGAACGACGAGGCACAGGCCCGGGGCGGCACGAGGGTGCGGCTCTATCTGCAGGCCGACGGCGTCGACGTGGCCGGACAACTGGGCAAGCACGTCTGGCGGTCGGACTTCGCGATGCGCGTGGAGGACCATGGCGAAACCGTGCGGACCTGGGAGAAGAAGGCCCTCTACTACTTCGGCGACCACACCCGGCCGGTGCCGGCGGGGAAGGACATGTGGTGGGTGGAGGGCAAGGGGTGCCTGCTGGCGGACGGGGTGCTGGTCGACACGGGAGCCATGTTCGGTACGGGCGACAGCACCGCCCAGGCCTGGCTCCGGGAGGACCGTCACGCGCCGTACCCCGACCACCTCGACGAAGCGGGAACACGCGCGGCCGAAAGGCCTCCGTTCGGCTGCGTGGTGGACCTGCGGGAGACACACGCCCCGGACATCAGTACCAGCAGGACGAGTCTCCTCTCGTACGACCGGGACTGGGTGGCCGATCGGGTCCTGGACGCCTGCGGGGACTTCGAGGCACCCGACTGGCTGACCATGGAGTGGCTCTGGGCCTTCGCCGTCCGGCACCCGGAGGGGGCGGTACGCGTCACGGAGCGCCTGCTCGCCGCCGACGCGCGCGTCACCAGCAGACTCGGCTGGGACCGGTCGACCGTTATCGAGTTCCGGAGGGTGGGCTGCTTCCCGCTCGATTCGGGCCTGGTGGCGCTCCGCACGGAGCACGGTGGACACAGTGTCGTCAGCTCCGTCAGCTCCGTCAGCCGTGGTGAGGAGACTCTGACGGCGTGGCGCGCCGGCGTACTGCGCTCCGCGGGTATCGAACTCGGCGTGCCGCTGGGCCGGCTGGCGGTGCCGGAGACGGCGGCCGGCCATCCGGCACCACAGGCCTGGGAGGTGCACGTCGGCAGGAACATTCCGCTGAGGCCGTTCGACGGCGTGCGGCGAGCCGCGCTGGAGCACCGCACGGACGAGGTGCTGACTCTCGGAGGTCTGTGGCGGAGGCTGCGGCCCTATGCCGTCCTGGGCCTGGAGCTGCCCGCGGCGACCGGCTTCGACGCCGCGCACGCCATGACGCTGGACGCCACGGACCGCGAGCTGCTGATGGGGGGTCGCGGCTATCCCGGATCCCTTCTCGGTCGGGACCGCCATGACGAAGCGGATGTGCTGTCCGTGCTCAGCCGCTTCAGCGTGGAACAGGGGCTGCCGCTGCGTGAGGCGGTGGGCCGGGCCCGGCGCTTCGTGGCCGCGGGGTTTCCGCTGGCAGTCCCCGAGACGGTCGCCGAACCTCCCGGCACCGAGGTGGCCACCCAGGAGGAACTCCGGCTGCTGTCCTGGCACCTCCAGTACGTGCGGTCCGGGACCCCGCCCCGCGGCGGGGTCCCGGACGCCGAGGAGTACGAGGAGGTCCTGCACCGGTACGCCTGGCTCGGAGTGACCCCTGTGGCGCTGCCCGAGGAGGCCGGGAATCCCGGGACCGACGCCAGGCATCAGGGGTCGCTGTACCTCATCATGCCGTCGGAACAGCGCGAGGAGTTCTCGCGGAGCCTCGGGGCATCCTGGTTCGGGGAGTTGGGTGCCCTCACCCTGCGTCAACTGGCGCGCGGGTCCGGGATGCTGTCGCTGCCCGTCGAGCAGGTCGCCGCGCGGTACGAGGCTCCCCTCAGGGCCGCTTCCGTACGGATTCCCGACTACGGAGATCTGGCCGGCCGGGTCTTCAGCCGACTCGACAGCGACCTGCTGGGCGCCGCGCTGAACGACGGGGTCCGTCACCCGCCGGGAGGGGCCACCTGTCCCGCTCCGCTGCTTGAGACGGCGGCAGCCGTACGCGCGGTGCAGGAGACCGCGGAGCAGGTCACGGAGAGCCTTCGCGGACTGGCGGCCGACGGTCTGGTGGCCACGGAGGCACCGGCCCTGGTCGGGCGCTGGCGTGACATCTCGCAGCACGACTGGGATCTGCTCCCGGCGCCCGGCCGCCGACGCGAGGAGCTGTACGGCTATGCGCAGGAGGGAGCGCCCATAGTGGTGAACGGTGAGCTCCACGGTCCCTACGCGGTCCTGGCCGCTGCGTACGCCGGAATGCCCCTGCGTACCGCGGTCGCGCGGCTGGTGGCCGTGGGCCCTCTCGTCGGGCTCGCGGTGTCCGCTCCGGCGCTGCCGGCCTCCCTCGCCGAGACGCGCCCCACCCCGGCGGACATCGAGGCGTGCTGCGCGCTGGAGAACGGCCGACTGGACTGGCGCACCGACTCCGACCCCGCCAGGCTGGTCGAGCACGCCCTCGCCACGAACGGCACCCTCGGCGAGAGCATGGCGGTCCTGATCCGCTACGCCCCGCTGGGCGCTCCCTGGCGAGAACCCGCGGGAGAGGGCGGAGTCCAGGGCCAGGACCCGCGCCCGGCCGGTCTCGCCGACTGGCGGGAGCACCGGCCCACCGCGCACGACAAGGCGATCTTCGACGCCGATCTGGTGGGTGACCGCCCCGCGGGGCCTCTCGAACTGCTGCGCGTGGCGGCCCGGTTCGGATGGCGGATCGACCACGCGTGGGACCGGCTGGCCGTCTACCGTCCGTTCGGGCTCGAACTGATGGTGGCGCGCCCGGAGTTCGACGCGGTGCCGACCTGGGAGGACCTGATCCTCCTGACCGAGCACTGCACGGGCTCGGCCCCGGCGCTCGGCGGGCAGGTCACGGCCGAGCGCATCGCCCTCACCGCGCGGGAGCTGGAGCGGCCGACCGGTTGGGTCCACGACCGCCTGGCCCTCTACGCCGCGCCGTTCGGTCTCACCCTGCCGGCGGACTGCCCCGCCGAACCGGCCCCGACGCCGGTATCCCGTCCCTACCGGGACCACACCGAGTGAGGACTTGATGCCCGACCACGTACCGACCGAGTTCCGGGAACACGAGCCGGCCGTCCCGCCCGCCGACACCTTCGCCGTCGTACGGTCCGAGGACGGCCGTTGGTACACGGTGACCGGCCCGTGCCCGACGTGCAGGGCGACGGTGGTCTTCCGTGTCGCGTACGGGGTGCTGGGTCCGCCCAAGCGGCTCCGGAGGCGCGGTCCGCGTACGCCCGAACCGCTCACCGGCAGCATTCCCGTCTACTGCCAGTGCGGGTACCCCCACGCGGAGAAGCCGCCGGAGTCGCCCGACTCGGGCTGCGGTGCCTTCTGGGAGGTCCCCGTGCCCTCGCCCGCGCCGAGGACGGCCACGTGACGGACCTGGCCAAGAAGCGGTTCGCGCAACTCGGCCAGCAGTTGCAGCTGGACCAGCTCACCGTCGTACGCAGGCAGGCCGAGGGGTGGCGCAACGGCCTGACCGGGCTCACCGGCCTGGTCGGTGTGGTCTTCGTGCTCAAGGGCCGGGAGAGCGTGGCCGGGATGCCCGCCGTGTGGCGCTGGACCACCGCGGCACTGCTCGTGTCCGCTTTCGTCCTGCTGCTGATCGGGGCCCTCGGTGCCGTCCGGGCCGCGCACGGGCAGTTGGGACAGCAGACCTGGCTGACCGGGGACCGGCTCTTCGCGGCCGTGCTGGACGAGGTCGAACGGACCCAGGACGCCCTGACCGCCGCGCGCCGGGCCTCCGTCGTGGGACTGTGCGCGATCGTCGCCGCCATCGCGGTGTCCTGGGTCGTTCCGGTGGAGGAGGGTGGGGGAGGGGGTTCGGGAGGGAGCGGGGAGCCCGCCGGCGCGGTGCCGTACGTGCTGGTGGTGACCGCCGACGGCCCGCGCTGCGGTGAGCTCGTGGCGGGTGGCCCCCGGACGCTGACACTTGAGGTCGCCGGGGAGAGCGGGCAGCCCGGCGGGCGGACACCGGCGGCGAGCCGGTGGCGGAGCATCCCCTTCGACCAGGTGCGCTCCATCACCCCCGTCCGCGGCTGCTGACCGGCGGACCGGACTCCGGCAGACCGCACTCTTTGGTGGAGATCTCCAAGAAACGTGCACTTACCGCTGGTAATACTTGTGAGTAACAACGTCTAGCGGAGACCGGTCCGGCCGATCTACGGTGCACTCATGCCGAACCTGCCCGATGTCGTGTTGTGGTCGATACCCGCGTTTGTGCTGCTCACCGTGGTGGAGATGGTGAGTGTCCGGATCCACCCGGACGAGGACGCCGCGGGGTACGACACCAAGGACGCCGCCACGAGTGTCGGCATGGGCCTGGGCAGTATGGCCTTCGACTTCCTGTGGAAGATCCCGATCGTCGCCGTCTACACGGCCGTCTACGAGCTGACGCCCCTGCGGGTGCCCGTCCTGTGGTGGACCGTGCCGCTGATGCTGCTGGCGCAGGACTTCTTCTACTACTGGTCCCACCGCGGGCACCATGTGATCCGCATCCTGTGGGCCTGCCACGTGGTGCACCACTCCAGCGAGAAGTTCAACTTCACCACCGCGCTGCGACAGCCCTGGACCACCTGGACCGTGTGGCCGTTCTACCTGCCGCTCATCGCCCTCGGTGTCCATCCGGCCGCGCTCGCGTTCTGCTCGTCCGCGAACCTCGTGTACCAGTTCTGGATCCACACCGAGCGCATCGACAAGTTGCCGCGGGCCTTCGAGTTCGTCTTCAACACGCCCTCGCACCACCGGGTCCACCACGCCTCCCAGGGCGGCTACCTGGACCGGAACTTCGGCGGGATCCTGATCGTCTGGGACCGTCTCTTCGGGTCGTTCGTCCCGGAGACCGACCGGCCGGTGTACGGGCTGACCAAGAACATCCACACGTACAACCCGATCCAGGTCGCCACGCACGAGTACGCCGCCATCGCCCGGGACCTGAGGGCGGCCGGGAGCTGGCGCGAGCGGGCCGGGCGGGTGTTCGGGGGGCCGGGCTGGCAGCCGGCGGATCACGTGCCCGCGGCCGAGGCCGCCCCTGTCACCAGCGGATCGGCACCGGCACGGCCGTGAGTACCGCCGACACCGCCACCACGAGACCCAGAACCACCACCTCCGCGCGCGCGGGCGAGTAGGCGGTGAGCGGTTCGGCCGCCCGGCGCAGCCGCCTGCGGGCCCACAGCGCGAGGACGGCGACGCCGGCCACGAGGAGCACCTTCGCGAGCAGGACGCGCCCGTACGCCGTCGTCGTCAACTGGTCCAGGACCGTGCCCGGCGGCATCCGGCGCAGGGTGCTGCAGATCCCCGTCGCGGTGATCACGGCGAGCAGAACGGCCGCCACGCGCGCGTAGCGGCCCAACAGCGCGACGCCCTCCCCGGGGGCGGTGTCCCGCCACCGGACCAGCGTGCGCAGCACCTGCAGCAGCCCGCCCGCCCACAGGACCGCGCAGGTCACATGGACGAGCGTCAGGCCCGAGCCGATCAGCGGACTCTGCTCGGTCGTCGGATGGGCGCGCAGGGCCTCCGCGAGGGCCACCGCGGCCAGTGGCCACACCTGGGCGGCCGGGCGCTTCGACAGGGCGCACAGCCCCAGGACGACGAACGCGTTGACCTCCAGGAGCGCGAGCGCCCCGTCCCTGGACTGGTAGAGCCCGCCGATGTCCATGTCGGAGAGGCCGCGCGGCACCAGGTTCCCGGTGGCCACCACCGAGGCGAGCCCGAGCGCGGCGGCGAAGCCGGCGGCCGCCGCCGCCGGGGCCCAGGCCCGCGGGGCGTCCTCCCACGGGGCGCCGGGCACCCCGCGGGCCAGCCGGGTGACGAAGACCTCGCCGGCCGACACGCACACCGCTCCGAACAGGACCGCCCGCAGCAGCGCGATGCCGCCCGCCCCCGGCGCGGCCGCCTCTCCCGTGCCGCGCAGCACGACGGGCGGCCCGAGCAGGGGGATCAGGGCGGCAAGGGTTACCAGGGCGAGGACGGTGACGGAACGTCGTACGGCGGCCGCGCTCACCCGGGGCGCGCCCGCCTCGCCACCCGTGTCGGCAGTCGGTCTGATCGAACTCACCCCAAGATCTTCACCAGTCGTCCCGGATCCGGGCAAGTCCGGGGAACGAAGGTACGGCGAAGGGGCCGGGCAGCGCTCGGCCGCCCGGCCCCTTCGTCAGATGGTGCGCCTTACTTCGTCACCGCGTCCAGCGCGTCCGCGGTGCCCCAGCCGTAGAAGCTGTTGCGGTTCTTCGGCCCCGAGCAGACCGCGTCGACCTTGCCGTCGCCGTCGATGTCGTACGGGTCCGTGCACGGCGTGGCGTCGGCCTCCGCGTACAGCAGGGCCTTCACCAGGGCCGCCGAGGCGTGCGGGTGCGTCGACTTGATGAGCGCGGCGACGCCCGCGACGTGCGGCGACGCCATCGACGTACCGGCCATGTACCCCCATGAGCCGCCCGGGAGCGGGCCGAGGATCAGGCCGCTGGTGGCGGGCGGGGCCGGGGTCTGGTAGCTCGTGGAGTCGCCGCCGGGTGCGGCGATGTCGATGACGCCCAGGCCGTGGTTGGAGAAGGACGACTTGATGCCCTTGGCGCCCGTCGACGCGACCGTGACGACACCCGGCAGCTGGGTCGGGATGTCGAGGCACTCGGACGGGTCGATGACCCGGTCCCCGGGGGTCGAGTCGTTGGGCGAGGTCGGGTCGGTGATCTCGTCCGCGGCGAGGTCGTAGTTCTCGTTGCCCGCCGCCGCGACGTTGACCGTGCCCTTCTTCTCCGCGTACTTCGTCGCCCGGGTGAGGGCCTCGACGAGCGCCTTCTGGTCCGGGTCGTTCTTGCAGTTGAAGTACCAGGGGTCGGTGTAATAGCTGTTGTTCGTGACGTCCACGCCGTGCTCGGCGGCCCACATGAAGCCGCAGACGACGGCCTCCGTGTAGAAGAAGCCCTCCGTCGTGGAGACCTTGATGCCGGAGACCTTGACGCCGGGCGCGACACCGGTGACGCCGACGCCGTTCTTCGCGGCGGCGATCTCGCCCGCCACGTGCGTGCCGTGCGGGCTCTCCGCGGCGCTCGGCCGCCAGGCCCCGTCGGTGGTGTCGGCCTTGCCCGACACGCAGTTGACCGAGGCGGCGCGGTCGAAGTTCGGCGCGATGTCGGGGTGCGTGTCGTCGACGCCGGTGTCGATCACGGCGACGGTGACCTTCTTGCTGCCGAGCGTCTTCTCATGGGCCTTGTCCGCCTTGATGGCGGGCAGGTCCCACTGCAGCGGCTCCAGGGGGTCCTGGCCGTCCGCCGCCTCGACGTCCGCGATCTCGTCCGCGCTGAGCGCCTTCGGGGTGCCGACGTCGGTCGTGGACTGCGCGGGCAGCGGCGCCGTACGCGTCGAGCCCGCCGACTCCACACCGCGCACCGTGCGGATCGTCTTGGCGAAGTCGGCGTTCGACGAGTGCACGACGACGACGCCTATGCGGTCGTACGTCGTCACGATCGTGCCGCCGGCCTTGGCGATGGCCTTCTTCACCTGGGGGGACGGCCCGTGCCCGGCACGGATGTTGACGACGTAGCTCAGCGGGGTGGCCGCCGCCGAGATCTGCCCGGCCACGTCGGCCGAGCCGGCCACCGGGGCCGCGGTCGCGCTGACGTTCGGCAGGAAGGCGAGAGCCGTGGCCATGGCCGTTCCCAGCGGGATGGCTATGGCGCGGCGCGAGCGTGCGGTGGGCGCGGTCATGCTGTCTCCAGTTTCGTTTCGCGAGTGCTTGCGGGCCGTGCGGGCTTGCGGGCAGCTCCGGGAGGGAGCGGGGAAGGACGGGGAGCGGACGCGGGCTACTTGACCGCCTTCAGCGCGTCGACGATGCCGAAGCCGTAGAAGCCGTTCACGCGCGGGCCGCCCTCGCAGGTGGCGTCCTGGGTGCCGTTGCCGTCCTGGTCGTAGGAGTCCGGGCAGCCCGGGTTGTTCGCCTGGGCCTTCAGCAGCGCCTGCAACTGGGCCGGAGTCGCCCTCGGGTGCGCGGACTTGAGCAGCGCGGCGACACCCGCGGCGTGCGGCGAGGCCATCGACGTGCCCTGCAGGAAGCCGTACTGGCCGCCCGGCAGCGTGGAGAGGATGCGGCCGTTCTTCGACGGGGTGTCCGGGATCTGGTAGCGCCCGTCACCACCCGGAGCGGCGATGTCGATGACACCCTTGCCGTACGTCGAGTAGTACGACTTGAGGTCCTGTACGCCGGTCGCGCTCACCGTGACGACACCCGGCAGCTGGGTCGGCACGTCGTAGCACTCGTGCGGGTCGATCGTGCGGGTGCCCGGCGTCGAGTCGTTGGGGCTGCTCTCGTCGACGATGGCGTCCGAGGCCAGGTCGTGGTTGGAGTTGCCAGCCGACGCGAGGTGCAGGGTGCCCTTCTTCGTGGCGTACCGCTGGGCCCGGTCGACGGCGTCGACGATCGCCTTCTGGTCGGGGTCGTCCAGGCAGTTGTAGAGCCACGGGTCGACGTAGTAGCTGTTGTTCGTGATCTCGACGCCGTGGTCGGCGGCGAACACGAAGGCGCAGACGACGTTCTCCGAGTAGAAGAGTCCGTTGTCCGGGTCGCTCACCTTGATGCCGGAGACCTGCACGCCCGGTGCGACACCGGCGACGCCGATGCCGTTGCGCGCGGCGGCGATCTCACCGGCGACATGCGTGCCGTGGTAGTCGTCGGCGGTGTACGGACGCCAGGCGCCCTCACTGGTGTCGGCCACACCGCCCACGCAGTTCGCGGACTGCTTCGCGGAGAAGTTGGGGGCCAGGTCCGGGTGTGTGTCGTCGACACCCGTGTCGATCACGGCGACCGTGACCTTCCTGCTGCCCGGGTTGATCTGTGCCGCCTTGTCGGCGCCTATCGCGCGCAGGTCCCACTGGTCGGCCTCGAGCGGCTCGCTCCCGGGGGTGGCCGCGGCCTCGGCCTCGGCGGCCTGAGCGGCCGACAGGCGCTCGACGGCGCCCTCGTCCGTCGTACCCGCCGCGGTCAGCGGGGTCGTACGGGTGGCACCGGCGGACTGGACGCCGCGCACGGCGCGTATCTGCGCTCCGAAGCCGGGGTTCGCCGAGTGGACGACGATGACGCCGATCTTGTCGTACGTGACGACGACGGTGCCGCCGGCCTTGGCTATCGCCTTCTTCACCGACCCGACGGTGCGGTGGTCGGTCTTCGTGTTGACCACGTACGCGAGGTTCGGTCCGTCGGCCGCAGCGGTGCCGGCCGTGGTGACGGCGGGCGCGGACTGCGGGGCCGCCGAGGCGACGCCCGGTATGAACCCGAGTGACGCGGTGAGCGACAGCACGACGGGCACGGCGAGAGCGAGCCGGCGTCTGGAACGCAGATGAGCCATGGGGTCTCCACATCATCCGGAAAAGGAACCGGCCCGAACACAGGTGGTGCTCGGGCAGGTACATGACGGGTGGTGCTGGGCCGAAACTATCCCCCGTCGTCCCTGGCCAGCAATGACTTACGGGGATGTCTTCGCGAACGGCGCGGCCGAGTTCCGAAAGAAGTGCCCGCAGTTGAACCGCTCCCGCTGCGGCGCCGTGACGTTGAGCAGGGAGCACGAGCACCGTCGTGCCCTCTGTTGGATCACGCCCGGGGCACCTAGCATCACCACCCGGCCCACGTGATCCACGTCACCGTGAGGTCAGAAATCAGCCATGCCCGCACCCAGTCCGTCCTCCGAATCCGATCCGTCCCCCGAGGCGGATCCGCCCCCTGGACCGAAACCGTCCGCCGAACCCGAGACACCCCCGTCCGACGCCGCACCCGCACCCGCAACGCGAGGAGACTCCGTGGCCACCGACGCACCGCCCCCCTCGAAAACCGAACCCCATCTCCCGTCCACCGCGGAGTTCGTCGAGATGCAGGAGAGCGCGGAGTTCGGTGAACTGCGCCGCGCCCACCGCTCCTTCGCCTTCCCGCTGACCGTCGGCTTCATCACCTGGTACCTGGTGTACGTCCTGCTCTCGATCTGGGCGGACGACTTCATGGCCACCAAGCTGTTCGGCAACTTCAACGTCGCCTTCGTCCTGGGCCTCGCCCAGTTCCTCAGTACGTTCCTCATCGCCTGGTGGTACGAGCGGCACTCCTCCAGCAAGCTCGACCCCAAGGCCGAGGCGATCAAGTCCCGGATGGAGGGCGGCGCATGAGCCCCGCGATCAGTCAGGTTCAGCTCACCCAGGTGCAGCTCGCGGCGGGGGAGGCCAGCGAGCACCGGCCGCTGATCATCTCCCTGTTCGCGGTCTTCGTCCTCGCCACCCTCGTCATCACCGTCTGGGCGGGCCGGCAGACCAAGGACGCCGCCGACTTCTACGCGGGCGGGCGCCAGTTCAGCGCCTTCCAGAACGGGCTCGCCGTCTCCGGCGACTACATGTCCGCGGCCTCGTTCCTCGGCATCGCGGGCGCCATCGCCCTCTTCGGCTACGACGGCTTCCTGTACTCCATCGGCTTCCTCGTCGCCTGGCTGGTGGCGCTGCTCCTGGTCGCCGAGCCGCTGCGCAACTCCGGCCGCTACACGATGGGCGACGTCCTCGCCTACCGCATGCGCCAGCGTCCGGTGCGTACGGCCGCCGGTACCTCCACGATCGTCGTCTCGATCTTCTACCTGCTGGCACAGATGGCGGGCGCGGGCGTCCTGGTCTCGCTGCTGCTCGGCATCACCAGCGACGCGGGCAAGGTCGGCATCGTCGCCCTGGTCGGCGTCCTGATGATCGTGTACGTCACCATCGGCGGCATGAAGGGCACCACCTGGGTCCAGATGGTCAAGGCCGTGCTGCTCATCGGCGGCACCCTGCTCATCACCTTCCTGGTGCTGCTGAAGTTCGACTTCAACATCTCCGACCTGCTCGGCTCCGCGGCCAAGAACAGCGGCCAGGGCTCGGCCTTCCTGGAGCCCGGCCTGAAGTACGGGCTCACGACCACCTCCAGCATCGACTTCATCTCGCTGGGCATCGCCCTGGTGCTGGGCACCGCGGGCCTGCCGCACATCCTGATCCGCTTCTACACGGTCCCCAACGCCAAGGCCGCGCGGAAGTCCGTCAACTGGGCGATCGGCATCATCGGCGGCTTCTACCTGATGACCATCGCGCTCGGCTTCGGCGCGGCGGCCCTCATCTCGAAGAAGGAGATCGTCGAATCCAACCCGGCGGGCAACACGGCCGCGCCCCTGCTCGCCCTGCATCTCGGCGGCGTCGACTCGGCCTGGGGCGCGATCCTGCTCGCCACGATCTCCGCGGTGGCCTTCGCCACGATCCTCGCGGTGGTCGCCGGGCTGACCCTGGCCTCGTCCTCGTCGTTCGCCCACGACATCTACGCGAACGTCATCAGGAAGGGCCAGGCCACCGAGAAGGAAGAGGTCAGGGCCGCCCGATACGCCACCATCGGCATCGGGATCGTCTCCATCGGCCTCGGCGCCCTGGCCCGTGACCTCAACGTCGCCGGTCTGGTCGCGCTCGCCTTCGCGGTCGCCGCCTCCGCCAACCTGCCGACGATCCTCTACAGCCTCTTCTGGAAGCGCTTCACCACCCAGGGCGCGCTGTGGTCGATCTACGGAGGCCTCACCACGGCGGTCGGCCTGGTGCTGTTCTCGCCGGTCGTCTCGGGCAAGGCCACCTCGATGTTCCCGGACGTCGACTTCCACTGGTTCCCGCTGGAGAACCCGGGCATCATCTCGATCCCGGTCGGCTTCCTGCTGGGCATCATCGGCACCCTCCTGTCCAAGGAGGAGCCGGACACCGGCAAGTACGCCGAGCTGGAGGTCCGCTCCCTCACCGGAACCGGGGCGCACTGACCGACCCACACCGCGGCCGCGTCGTAGATCCCTACGACGCGGCCGTCGTGCGTCTCGTGGGATCGGGCCACTCGTGTTGTCGGTCCCGTCACGTACGCTCGCTGGTATCGGGTCGACTGATCGTTCGAAGCCGTCCAGGCGTTCGTCGCAGTCCGGTCCGTGCCGCGGTCCGTATCGAGGGAGGGGCCCACGTGCTCATCGACACCTATGGCCGGGTGGCCACCGACCTGCGCGTCTCGCTGACCGACCGGTGCAACCTCAGATGTACGTACTGCATGCCCGAGGAGGGCCTGCAGTGGCTGGGCAAGCCCGACCTGCTCACGGACGACGAGATCGTCCGCCTCATCGACATAGCCGTGACCCGGCTGGGCATCGAAGAGGTCCGCTTCACCGGCGGCGAGCCCCTGCTGCGCCCCGGTCTGGTCGGGATCGTGGAGCGGGTGGCCGCGCTCGCCCCCCGCCCCCAGATGTCCCTGACGACGAACGGCATCGGTCTCAAGCGCACCGCGACCGCCCTGAAGGCGGCGGGCCTCGACCGGGTCAACGTCTCGCTCGACACGCTGCGCCCGGACGTCTTCAAGACCCTCACCCGCCGTGACCGCCACAAGGACGTCATCGAGGGCCTCGAAGCGGCCCGTGCGGCGGACCTGACACCGGTCAAGGTCAATTCCGTACTGATGCCGGGACTGAACGAGAACGAGGCGCCGGACCTGCTCGCCTGGGCCGTGGAGCACGACTACGAACTGCGGTTCATCGAGCAGATGCCCCTGGACGCGCAGCACGGCTGGAAGCGCGACGGCATGGTCACCGCGGGCGACATCCTCGCCTCGCTGCGTACGCGCTTCGAGCTCACCGAGGAAGGGTCCGGCGAGCGGGGCTCGGCCCCCGCCGAGCGCTGGGTCGTGGACGGCGGTCCGCACCGGGTCGGAGTGATCGCCTCGGTCACCCGCCCGTTCTGCTCGGCCTGCGACCGTACGCGGCTGACGGCGGACGGCCAGGTCCGCACCTGCCTCTTCGCCAGGGAGGAGACCGACCTGCGGGCGGCGCTCCGCTCGGACGCGCCGGACGAGGAGATCGCCCGGATCTGGCGGCTGGCGATGTGGGGGAAGAAGGCCGGAGCGGGTCTGGACGACCCGTCGTTCGTCCAGCCGGACCGCCCGATGTCCGCGATCGGCGGCTGACCGCTCAGCTCTCGGGCGGCTGCTGCGCGGACTCCCATTCCTGGAGGAGCACCACGTCCTTCAGGAAGCCGCGGATGCTCAGGAACTTCGACAGGTGGTCGCGGTGCTCCTCGCACGCGAGCCAGGTCTTGCGGCGCTCAGGGGTGTGCAGCTTCGGGTTGTTCCAGGCGAGCACCCACACGGCGTCCGCCCGGCAGCCCTTGGCGGAGCAGACGGGGGAGGACGGCGAGGACTCGGGCGACGGGCCGGAACCGGGAACGTTCAGAATCACGTCCCCGACAGTAGTCGACGTGCTCGACCTGAAAAGGCGACGCCGAGCAGCCACGGGGGGAGCTGCCCGGCGTCGGTCTGTCGCTCCGACGGGGGATGCGGAGCGCCCATCAAGTATGTCACGGGTAGCCCATGGCCCGGCAACGGAACAACATGATTGATCTGAAGCTTTTCTCAGACTTGAGCGGGACACAGGACTCCGCTTTTCCGGAATCCCGTGCTCAGGGTCCACCCGGAGTGCTCAGGCCCGCTCGTGCGGCTCGTCCCGCAGCCGTGCGTCGGGATCGTCCGGCAGGTCCTCCGGGGCGGGTTCCGCGACACCGCCCGCGGCCGGCCCCGTGAGCATCGGACGGGTGGGCGCGGTCACGAAGGTGGACGGCAGCGAAGGCGCGTTCTCCCGCCCCGCGTTGGCGATCACCACGGAGATGTACGGGAGCAGGATGCCGAGCACCAGGGCGACGACGGCGACATGCCGCTCGACGTTCCAGAGCGTGGCCGCGAGGATCACGGACAGCGTGCGCACGGACATCGAGATGATGTACCGGCGCTGCCTGCCGCGTACGTCGTCCGCGAGCCCCTGCCTGGCTCCCGTGATCCGGAAGACCTCCGCGTCGCTCTGCTTCCGCATCACGTTCCACCACCCACCTGCATCGGACGCTCCCGGCCCGTACGTGGCACCAACGGTACGCGGCGGCCGTGCCGCCGACGAGACCGGGGGCGGCACCGGTCAGGAGGGTGCCGACTGCGTCGTACCGCGTATGGCGGGCCCGACATGCGCCGTACGGCACACGGGTCGACACTGGGCGTAATGCTCGCGTAGAGCCGTAGCCGTATAGGAGGCAGCCATGGGCTGGTTGTGGGCAATCATCGTGGGATTCGTACTGGGCTTGCTGGCCAAGGCGATCATTCCTGGCAAGCAGCACAGTCCGCTCTGGCTCACCACGATCTTCGGAATCATCGGTGCCATCGTGGGCAATGCCATCGCCCGCGGCATGGGCATCGGTGAGACCAAGGGCATCGACTGGGGCCGGCACGCCCTCCAGCTCGTCGCCGCCATCGTCATCGTCTTTCTGGGCGACATGCTCTACTCGGCGATCCGAGGCAACAAGGGAAACAGCAGACAGCGCATCTGAGAAACGCGCGAGGAGGGGTACGTGTCCGACACCGGACGCGTACCCCTCCTCGCGCCGTCGCGCACTTCTGGTGGCGCCCGAAAGGGGCGCGGGGAAACGGCGGTGACAAGCCCCCACGTACCCGCACCCCACGGACAACCCGGCCGCACCCCACTCGGCCGCACCGACCCGGCGGCCCCGGCGGAACGCCCGCGTGGAGCTACCCGCCGACCTCGACCGCGGCAAGGTTCTTCTTGCCCCGCCGCAACACCAGCCACCGCCCGTGCAGCAGATCCCCCGCGTCGGGAACGGCGTCCTCGGAAGCGACCTTCACGTTGTTCACGTAGGCGCCTCCTTCCTTGACCGTCCGCCGTGCCGCGGATTTGCTGGCCACCAGACCCGCCTCGGCGAAGAGGCCCACCACCGGGCCCAGCTCGGCGACCTGGACGCGCGGCAGCTCGGAGAGCGCCGCGCTCAGCGTCGCCGCGTCCAGCCCGGCCAGCTCGCCCTGGCCGAAGAGCGCCCGCGACGCGGCGATCACGGCGGCCGTCTGGTCGGCGCCGTGCACCAGCGTGGTCAGCTCCTCGGCCAGCGCGCGCTGGGCGGCACGGGCCTGCGGACGCTCCTGGGTCTGCTGCTCCAGCTCCTCCAGCTCCGCACGGGACCTGAAGGACAGGATGCGCAGGTACGTCGACACATCACGGTCGTCCACGTTCAGCCAGAACTGGTAGAACGCGTACGGCGTCGTCATCTCCGGGTCGAGCCAGACGGCGCCGCCCTCGGTCTTGCCGAACTTGGTGCCGTCCGCCTTGACCATCAGCGGCGTCGCGATGCAGTGCGCCTCGGCGTCCGGCTCCAGCCGGTGGATCAGGTCCAGGCCCGCCGTGAGGTTGCCCCACTGGTCGCTGCCGCCCTGCTGGAGCGTGCAGCCGTACCTCCGGTACAGCTCCAGGAAGTCCATGCCCTGGAGCAGCTGGTAGCTGAACTCCGTGTAGCTGATGCCCTCCTGGGACTCCAGACGCCGGGCGACCGAGTCCTTCGTGAGCATCTTGTTGACGCGGAAGTGCTTGCCGATGTCCCGGAGGAACTCGATGGCCGAGAGACCGGCCGTCCAGTCGAGGTTGTTCACCATCACCGCGGCGTTCTCGCCCTCGAAGGACAGGAACGGCTCGATCTGGGAGCGCAGCCGGCCGACCCAGGCTGCGACCGTCTCCGGGTCGTTCAGTGTGCGCTCCGCCGTCGGGCGCGGGTCGCCGATCTGGCCGGTCGCCCCGCCCACCAGGGCCAGCGGGCGCAGCCCCGCCTGCTGGAGACGGCGCATGGTGAGGACCTGCACCAGGTGCCCGACGTGCAGCGAGGACGCGGTGGGGTCGAAGCCGCAATAGAACGTGACGGGACCGTTCGCGAGCGCCTTGCGCAGTGCGTTCTCGTCGGTGGACAGGGCGAACAGCCCACGCCACTTCAGCTCGTCGACGATGTCCGTCACGGTTCTCGTGTCTCCTCGAATGATCGTTCAGATGCCCGGGTGGCCGACGTGGCCGACCGACCCGAGGCTACCGAGGTTATACGCCCTGACTGACAGAGCTCATATTGAAATCGGGCACCCTCAGCGCCGGCATCGCGGCCCTGGTGAACCAGTCGCTCCACTCGCGCGGCAGCGTCTTCTCGGTCCGCCCCGCCTGGGTCGCCCGCCCCAGCAGCCCCACCGGCGACTCGTTGAACCGGAAGTTGTTCACCTCACCCGTGACCTCGCCGTTCTCCACGAGGTAGACGCCGTCCCGGGTCAGCCCGGTCAGGAGCAGGGTCGCCGGATCGACCTCGCGGATGTACCAGAGGCAGGTCAGCAGCAGCCCGCGCTCGGTGGCCGCGACCATCTCCGCCAGGGAGGTGTCCTCGCCGCCGTCGAGGACGAGGTTGCCGATGCCGGGGGCCACCGGCAGACCGGTCAGGCCCGCGCTGTGCCGGGTGCTGGTCAGACGCTTCAGCTCGCCCTCGCGGATCCACTCCGTGGCGCTGAGCGGCAGCCCGTTGTCGAAGACGGACGCGTCGTCCCCGGAGGAGTGGGTGAGGACGAACGGGGCGCTTTCGAGTCCGGCCTCGTTCGGGTCGCTGCGCAGGGTCAGCGGCAGCTCGGTGAGGCGGTCACCGACGCGGGTACCGCCGCCGGGCCTGCTGAACACCGTCCGGCCCTCCGCCGCGTCCCGGGCCGCCGCCGACCACATCTGGTAGATCAGCAGGTCCGCGACGGCGGTCGGCGGCAGCAGCGTCTCGTACCGCCCGGCGGGCAGGTCCACGCGGCGCCGGGCCCAGTCCAGCCGGACGGCCAGCTCTGCGTCGAGCGCCGCCGGGTCCACGTCCTTGAAGTCCCGCGTGGAACGCCCGGCCCACGCGGAGCGCGTACGGTCCGGCGACTTGGCGTTCAGCTCCAGCGTGCCGTTGGGCTGGTCGTGGCGCAGCCGCAGCCCCGTGGACGTACCGAGGTAGCTGGTGACGAGCTCGTGGTTGGCGAAGCCGTACAGCTCGCGGCCACCCGCACGCGCGCGTGCGAACGATTCGCCGAGCGCCGGGGCGAAGTCCGTGAAGACGGCCGACGAGGTCTCGGCGGGCGCGTCCGTGAAGTCGGGGGAGGCGGGTACGCCCTCGACGAGCGGCTGCGCGTCCTCCGCGGGGCTCGCCCCGCGTGCCGCGGCCTCGGCGGCCCGTACCAGCGGCTCCAGTTCGTCGGCGGTCACGGCCGAACGCGAGACGACCCCGGAGGCGGTGCCCGCACGCCCGTCGACCGTGGCGACGACGGTCAGCGTGCGCCCGCGCGTGACGCCGTTCGTGGTCAGCGCGTTGCCCGCCCAGCGCAGGTTGGCGGTCGACTGCTCGTCGGCGATGACGACGCACCCGTCGGCCCGGGACAGTGCGAGAGCGCGCTCGACGATCTCGTGCGGCTTGTTCGCGACGGCGCTCATCGACCGGCCTCCTGGGTGGTGTTCAGAATGTTGACGCCCTTGAAGAGGGCGGACGGGCAGCCGTGCGAGACGGAGGCGACCTGGCCCGGCTGGGCCTTGCCGCAGTTGAACGCGCCGCCCAGGACGTAGGTCTGCGGGCCGCCGACGGCCGCCATCGAGCCCCAGAAGTCCGTGGTCGTCGCCTGGTAGGCGACGTCCCGCAGCTGGCCCGTGATCCGCCCGTTCTCGATCTTGAAGAAGCGCTGGCCCGTGAACTGGAAGTTGTAGCGCTGCATGTCGATGGACCAGGACCGGTCGCCGACCACGTAGATCCCCCGGTCGACACTCCCGATGAGGTCCTCGGTGGACATCCCGGCGGGATCAGGCTGGAGCGACACGTTCGCCATGCGCTGTACGGGCACATGGCCGGGGGAGTCGGCGTACGCGCACCCGTTGGACCGCTCGAAGCCGGTCAGCTTCGCGATCCTGCGGTCCAGCTGGTAGCCGACGAGCGTGCCGTCCTTCACCAGGTCCCAGGACTGCCCGGCCACGCCCTCGTCGTCGTACCCGATGGTCGCGAGCCCGTGCTCGGCGGTGCGGTCGCCGGTGACGTTCATCAGCTCGGAGCCGTACCTGAGCTTGCCCAGCTGGTCGAAGGTGGCGAACGAGGTCCCCGCGTACGCGGCCTCGTAGCCGAGCGCACGGTCCAGCTCGGTCGCGTGGCCGATGGACTCGTGGATGGTCAGCCACAGGTTGGACGGGTCCACGACCAGGTCGTACGCGCCCGCCGTGACGCTCGGCGCCCGCATCTTCTCGGCGAGCAGCTCGGGGATGCGCTCCAGCTCGCCGGCCCAGTCCCAGCCGGTACCGGTCAGGTACTCCCAGCCGCGCCCGACGGGCGGCGCGATCGTGCGCATCGAGTCGAACTCGCCGCTCGACTCGTCGACGGCCACGGCGGTCAGCTGGGGGTGCAGCCTGACCCGCTGCTGGGTGGTCACCGTGCCGGAGGTGTCCGCGTAGAACTTGTTCTCGTGCACCGTCATCAGCGAGGCGTCGACATGACTGACGCCGTCCGCCGCGAGCAGCCGGGCGCTCCACTCGGCCAGCAGCCCGGCCTTCTCCTCGGCGGACACGGAAAAGGGGTCGACCTCGTACGAGGAGACCCATGTCTTCTCGGCGTGCACGGGCTCGCCCGCCAGCTCGACCCGCTCGTCGGACCCCGCCGCCTTGATGACCTGCGCCGACAGCTTGGCCATCGCCACGGCCTGCGACGCGACCTTCGCGGCGGCGTCCATCGTCAGATCCACGCCGGAGGCGAACCCCCAGGTCCCGCCGTGCACCACCCGCACCGCGTACCCCAGGTCGGTGGTGTCCGAGGACCCGGCCGGCTTGGCGTCCCGCAACCGCCAGGTCGCGCCGCGCACCCGCTCGAACCGGAAGTCCGCGTGATCGGCGCCGAGCGCGCGGGCACGGGCGAGCGCCGCGTCGGCCAGGGCCCGCAGCGGCAGCGCCAGGAATGACTGATCGACTTCGTGGGCCACGAGCGGCCTCCCTTTGTCACTGTTGTCGAGGTCGTCGAGATGCCTCGCAGTGAATCATGCAGCGCGGACAACCCGGCTTCCAGCGGATTCGCGTTCTGCTCAGGGGAGCTCCGTCCGCGCGTCGTTCCGTTCCCGCGGCAGGACGTGACACGATGTAGGGATCCGACAGCAGGCAGGGTGCGTCACTGTCGGTGCCCGATTCTCCGCAGAGCTGGTCGTACCGATAGGTTTTCGAGGTACCAGACCGGCTACTGAAAGGGTGATCCGTTGAGCCGCTCGGTTCTCGTCACCGGAGGCAACCGGGGCATCGGCCTCGCCATCGCCCGCGCATTCGCCGACGCGGGTGACAAGGTCGCGATCACATACCGTTCGGGCGAGCCGCCGGCCGCTCTGACCGAACTGGGCTGCCTCGCCGTCAGGTGCGACATCACCGACAGCGAGCAGGTGGAGCAGGCCTACAAGGAGATCGAGGCCGAGCACGGCCCGGTCGAGGTCCTCGTCGCCAACGCCGGTGTCACCAAGGACCAGTTGCTGATGCGGATGTCCGAGGAGGACTTCACGTCCGTCCTGGACACCAACCTGACGGGCACCTTCCGGGTCGTGAAGCGCGCCAACCGCGGCATGCTGCGCGCCAAGAAGGGCCGGGTCGTCCTCATCTCCTCGGTGGTCGGCCTGCTCGGTTCGCCGGGGCAGGCGAACTACGCCGCCTCCAAGGCCGGCCTGGTCGGGTTCGCTCGCTCGCTCGCCCGTGAGCTGGGCTCGCGCAACCTCACCTTCAACGTCGTGGCACCCGGTTTCGTCGACACCGACATGACCAAGGCGCTCACCGACGAACAGCGCGCGGCCATCGTGAAGCAGGTGCCGCTCGGCAGGTACGCGCAGCCCGAGGAGATCGCCGCGACGGTGCGGTTCCTCGCCTCGGACGCAGCCTCGTACATCACTGGAGCCGTCATCCCCGTAGACGGCGGACTGGGAATGGGTCACTGATCACCATGAGTGGAATTCTCGAGGGCAAGCGTGTCCTGATCACCGGCGTGCTGACGGAGTCGTCCATCGCCTTCCACACCGCGAAGCTGGCCCAGGAACAGGGCGCCGAGATCATCCTGACCGCCTTCCCGCGGCCCACGCTGACCGAGCGCATCGCCAAGAAGCTCCCCAAGCCCACCAAGGTCCTCGAACTCGACGTGACCAACGACGAGCACCTCGGGCGGCTCGCCGAGGCCGTGGGCGAAGAGCTGGGCAGCCTTGACGGCATCGTGCACTCCATCGGGTTCGCCCCGCAGGACGCCCTGGGCGGCAACTTCCTCAACACGCCGTTCGAGTCGGTCGCCACGGCCATGCACGTCTCCGCCTTCTCCTTGAAGTCGCTGACCATGGCCTGCCTGCCGCTGATGCAGAACGGCGGAGGCTCGGTCGTCGGCCTCACCTTCGACGCCCAGTACGCCTGGCCGCAGTACGACTGGATGGGCCCGGCGAAGGCCGCCCTGGAGGCCACCAGCCGGTACCTCGCCCGCGACCTGGGCAAGCAGAACGTGCGCTCCAACCTCATCTCGGCCGGCCCGCTCGGCTCGATGGCCGCCAAGTCCATCCCGGGCTTCACCGAGCTGGCCTCCGTCTGGGACAACCGCTCGCCCCTGGAGTGGGACCTCAAGGACCCCGAGCCGGCCGGGCGCGGCGTCGTCGCGCTGCTCAGCGACTGGTTCCCGAAGACCACCGGCGAGATCATCCACGTCGACGGCGGACTGCACGCGATCGGCGCCTAGGCGCAGAGGTGCGTGAACGCTTGCGCAAGCGTTCACGCACACGCTTGCGCAAGCGTTTACGCGAACGGTTGCGTAAGCGGTTGCGCCAGTGTTCCCGTACGGAGTCGGCGCCCCGTTCCCCGCAGCGCGCGGGGAGCGGGGCGTCACCCGTTCGGCCCCACCGGCCGGGCGGCGAAGGGGGGTAACGGCCCACTCTGGAGTAGGAGTTCTTCTCCCGAGACCCTCCCGAGCCCAGCCGAGGAGGTCCCCTTGTGCGCCTGTCCCCGCGCCGATGCGAGCATCGGCTCCACAGGAATGGCTTCGCGTCACCCCCTGCGGCACTGTTCGCCGCTCTGACCCTCCTGCTCGCGGTGCCCGCCGGCGCCGCCTCGCACACCGCGAGAACAGCGCCCCACGCGCGCGTGCCGGTGGAGGAACGGCCCTTCGGAGCGGCGTGCCGCACCGTCGTCGACGGCTCGCACGTGACGGCGTACTGCCGCAACCCCTATCCGGAGCCCGACCACCTCGGTCTGCACATCGAGTGCGAGCGGTGGTGGGACATCGACGCCGACGGGGTCAGCGTCGAGGCGGGCCCCGCGCAGAACGTGCGGCTGACCGGCCGCTGCTGGAAGGAAGTCCGCTCGGCGTGGGTCAGCCACCGGAAGTGACGCTTCCCGGGCCGCTCAGGCCCCCGGCCCGCCCAGCCCCGGGCGGCACAGATACGGATAGCCGGCCGCCTCCGAGCCCGCCGTCTGCACGTCGCCCGCGCGGATCGCGTCCACCAGGCGCGCGTGGTCCGAGTACGTCTCGGGCGTCAGCTCCTCGCCGATGTCCTCGCGCAGCCAGTCGCGCACGACCTCGCCCAGGTCCGCGTACATCGCCGTCATGACGTCGTTGTGGGACGCGGCGACCACCGCCAGGTGGAAGGTCGTGTCGGCGGCCACGAAGGCGTCCGCGTCACCCGACGCCCAGGCCTCCTCCCGGCGTACGAGAAGCGCGTCCAGCTGTTTGAGATCACGCTCGGTGCGGCGCTCGGCGGCCAGCCTCGCCGCGCTCGACTCCAGCGTGGAACGCAGCTCGGCGACGTGCCGAGGGTCGGCGTCCGCGAATCGGCGCTGCATCACGCCGGCCAGCTCGCTGGTCGCCACGACGTAGGTGCCCGAACCCTGCCGGATGTCGAGCAGACCGTTGTGCGCGAGCGCCCGGACGGCCTCGCGGACCGTGTTGCGGGCGACACCCAGCTGCTCGACCAGCTCCGGCTCGGTGGGGATACGGGAGCCCACCGGCCACTCGCCCGACGTGATCTCGTTCCGCAACGCGGCGATGACCTGTTCGGACAGGGCCGAACGGCGGGGGTGACTCAGTGACATGACGGCCCTTCGCGCCAGGGGGTGCACCAGGAGGACGTACCGCGATGCGGGTGTCCGGCGATTGTGCACCAAGGGATTGGACAACCAATCATCCCATGATTCTATGATGGTGCTCATGACGAGCGAAGAGAGCCGGACGGCCGTGTCCCCGTCGATACGCGGCTCCGCACCGGACACGGGCCATGACACCGCCCGGAGCGAGGGCCAGGGCCCGGGGCAGAGCCGGGGCCCGGGGCAGGGCCGGGGCGCGGACCACGACGTGGATCTCCGCCCGCCCGTCACGCGCGCGTGGCTGACGCGACTGGTGATCGCCGGCATCGTCCTGGCGGCTCTCAACCTGCGTCCCGCCATCACCAGCCTGGGCGCCCTCCTGGAAGAGGTGCGCGACGGGCTCGGCATGAGCGGCAGCGTCGCCGGACTCCTCACCTCCGTGCCCCCGCTCTGCTTCGCCGTCTTCGGCGTCATGGCGCCGCGCCTCGCCCGTCGCTTCGGGCCCGCCGCCGTGGTGTGCGCCGGCATGGTGGCGATCGGCGCGGGCCTGGCGATCCGGCCGTTCACCGGGAACACGGTGGGCTTCCTCGTCGCCAGCGCCCTGGCCCTCATGGGCATCGCGGTGAGCAACGTCCTCATGCCGGTGATCGTGAAGCGCTGGTTCCCGGACCGGGTCGGCTCCATGACCGGCCTCTACTCGATGGCCCTCGCTCTCGGCACCGCCGGCGCTGCCGCCGTCACCGTGCCCATGACCAGGTCCCTGGGCGGTGACTGGCAGTGGGGCCTCGCGGTCTGGGCGGGCCTCGCGGTCGCCGCGCTCCTGCCGTGGATCCCACTGGCGCGGGCCAAGGGCACGGTCCTGTCCGCCGATCCCGCCCCCGCCCGGATCCCTGTCCAGGCGCCTGTCCAGACCCCCGGCCAGGCCTCGGCTCCGTCCTCGGTACCGGCATCGGTCCCGGCTCCCGACCAGCCGACCGACCCGGCTTCCGTCCCCGCCGCCGTGCCCGCCTCGGTGCCGGCTTCCGGAACCGGCCGGGCGGCCGCTCCGCTGCGGATCACCCGGAGCCGTACCGCCTGGGCGCTCGCCGTCTTCTTCGGGCTCCAGGCGAGCGCCGCGTACATCACGATGGGCTGGATGGCACAGATCTTCCGGGACGCCGGAGTCTCGGCGGGCACCGCCGGACTGCTGCTCGCCGTCACGATGGTGATGGGTGTCCCGCTGGCCTTCGTCATACCGCGGCTGGCCACCCGGCTGCCCAACCAGGGGCCGATCGTCGTGGCCCTCGGACTCTGCGGCTTCGTCGGCTACGCCGGGCTCTACCTGGCTCCGGCGGGCGGCGCCTGGGTGTGGGCCCTGCTGCTCGGGGTCGCCAACTGCGCCTTCCCGCTGGCCCTCACGATGGTCGGCATGCGGGCCAGGACCGGAGCGGGGGTCGTGCAGCTGTCGGCCTTCGCGCAGAGCACCGGCTACCTCATATCGATCCCCGGCCCGGTGCTGGTCGGCGTGCTCTACCAGCACAGCGGCGGCTGGGGACTGCCGATCGCACTGATGGCGGGCCTGATGGTCCCGCAGATCGTGGTGGGCGTCCTGGCGGGCCGCGACCGCACGGTGGAGGACGAGGCCGCGCGGTGACCCCACCGGTGAGGAGCCGGGCGAACAGTGCGAGACTTGTCCCATGCCCGTGCTCGATCCGAACCCCCAGAACGGCCAGAAGAAGATGCTGCTCGTCTTCGGCGCGTTCCTCGTCATCTTCGTGGTCATCGGCGTCATCGCGACGATCGCCTCACCCTGACCGAGCCGGAGTGATCTTGATCCGGCCCGGACGGTGGGGCTAACCCCCCTGTCCCCTAGGGGGCGAGTGTCAGGGTCAAGTGGGTGGATCACCGGATGGGTTGAGGGACTCCGAGTCCGTACCTTCGAGATGTGACCGCGAGGACGCGGACCACGGACCACTCGGAGCCCCACGGAGGCGGCATGTCGGCCCCTACGCACACCCCGCCCCACCCGGCGACCGGGCGCGGCGTCGAAGCCCGGCTGCCCTGGTGGGCCCTCGTGCTCCCGGTGCTCGCCTTCGCGGCGCTCCTGCTGCTGATAGCCAACCCCGCGGACGCCCAGGCGGCGGGCGGGGACCCGGTGATCGGCGACCTCATCGAGCGGATCCGGCAGATCCTGCTGCACAGGGCCTCCTGAGCCCTCCGCGACTCACGGCCGGGCAGCGCATCAACTCCCTGCGCCCCATGGAGTGTTTCGTGCGAAGCTGGGACCCATGAGCGTCGCAGAACCCCGCAGGATTGTCCTTTTCCGGCATGCGAAGGCCGACTGGCCCGAGGTGCCCGACCACGAGCGTCCGCTCGCTGAGCGGGGCCGCAAGGACGCCGCCGTCGCCGGACGCAAGCTGGCCGACACCGGCATCCCCTTCGAGCTGGCCCTCTGCTCCACCGCGGTCCGGACCCGCGAGACCTGGAAGCTCGCCGTCCAGGAGCTTCCGCACCGGCCGAAGACGGTCTACGAGGAGCGGCTCTACGAAGCCGCCCCGGGCCAGCTGATCGCCGTGCTCAACGAAACCCCCGACGACGTGCACGACGTGGTCCTGATCGGTCACAACCCCGGAGTGCAGGGCCTCGCCGACGTCCTGGCCGGCCGGTCCGAGGGTGACGCGCAGGAGCGGATGAGCCACCAGGAGTTCCCGGCCGCCGCCTTCGCCGTGCTCTCCTTCACCGGCTCGTGGAAGAGCCTGGAGCCGGGCGTGGCCACTCTGCTCGACCACTGGAACCCGTCCGAGTGACCGCACCGTGAGCGCGGACGGGGCCCGGCACCCACGGTCGATCGTGTGGGTGCCGGGCCCCGTCTCTGCCGCGGGAGGCACAGAAAGCACAGGAGCCTCAGGGGAGGCGGTGACCTCGGGGAGGCGCGTTGGCCGTGGGGCTCAGTCCACGTGCATGTCCGCCGCCTCGACCTCTTCGCGTGTCACGCCCAGCAGATAGAGGACCGTGTCCAGGAAGGGGAAGTTCACCGCGGTGTGCGCGGCCTGACGCACCACCGGCTTGGCGTTGAAGGCCACTCCGAGACCGGCCGCGTTGAGCATGTCCAGGTCGTTGGCGCCGTCACCGATCGCCACCGTCTGACCGAGCGGCACCCCGGCCTCCGCGGCGAACCGGCGCAGCAGCCGCGCCTTGCCCGCGCGGTCCACGATCTCGCCGGTGACCCGGCCCGTCAGCTTCCCGTCGACGATCTCCAGCGTGTTGGCCTGGGCGAAGTCCAGCCCGAGCCGTTCCTTCAGGTCGTCCGTCACCTGGGTGAACCCGCCCGAGACGACCCCGACTTGGTAGCCGAGCCGCTTCAGCGTACGGATGAGTGTGCGCGCACCCGGCGTCAGCCGTACCTCGCTGCGCACCTTGTCCACCACGGAGGCGTCGAGCCCCGCGAGCAGGCGTACGCGCGCGTGCAGCGACTGCTCGAAGTCCAGCTCCCCGCGCATCGCGGCCGCCGTCACCTCGGCGACCTCGTCCTCGCAGCCGGCGTGCGCCGCGAAGAGCTCGATGACCTCGTCCTGGATGAGCGTGGAGTCCACATCCATCACGACCAGGCGCTGAGCCCGCCGGTGCAGCCCGGCCGCGACCACCGCGATGTCGACGCCGAGGGCCGCCGCCTCGGTCACCAGCGCCGTCCGAAGCGTCTCGGTCTCCGTGCCGGACACGGCGAACTCGACCGCCGTCACGGGGTACTTGGCCAGCCGGAAGATACGGTCGATGTTGCCGCCGGTCCCGGTGATCCGGGAGGCGATGGCGGCCGTCGACTCCGCGGTGAGCGGATGCCCGAGGACGGTCACCAGCGACCTGCCGTGCCCGCGCGGCCGGTTGTCGCCGTGCCCGGAGATGATCTCGGCCTCCAGCCGCATCGAGTCCGCCCAGCTGTGCACGGTGGCGCGCAGATCGCCTTCCAGACCGGCCGCGGGATGGGTCAGGAGTGCGCACAGCATGATCCGGCCACGGGTGAGGACCTGCTCGATGTCGACCACGTCGACCGAGTAGGCGGCGAGGGTGTCGAAGAGCCCGGCGGTGATGCCGGGGCGGTCCTTGCCGAAGATCTTGACAAGGAGAGTGGGGATATCGGAGGGGATATCAGAGGTCTGCGATGCGCTCATGGTGTTTCCACCGTATCCGGCACTCCGTGCCGGATGCCCCTGAGGTCCGCCTGACGGACGGGGAACAGTACATGTCGTCCGGATGTCCGCGGCCTGCACAGGCCGTGTCCGCCCCGCCTTTCACCCCTGGTCCACATCCGATCACTCCCGGTCACCTCGGTCGGCGCCGGTCGGTGCCGGTCGTGCCGGTCAACGTCGTCCGCCCGGCTTGCGGGGCGGTGGCGGCGGCGGGAGCTCGTCCGGCGGCGGAGGAGGCCCGTCCTGCGACGACCGGGGCCGGCGCCGGGACCCTGGAGCGGGCGGCGCCGGACGGGGCGACGGCGCGAAGGGTCCGGCCACCGTCTGGGCCCCGTACACGTCGTCGGGCGGCCTGGCGCCGGGCGGTTGCCCACCGGGAGCCTGCTCACCGGGGGTCCGTCCGCCCCCGCCAGGAGGCCGTGGCTGCCCGCCGGGGCCGGGCTCCCGCAGTTCGTCGGGCAGCCGCAGATAGGGGTTCGTCTCCGGGTTCGCCGGCCGGAACGGCGCCCCCGGGCTGTAGGGCCCGCTCTCCCCGTGCACCTGCTCGCCGTGCCCGCTCTCCCCGGCGAGATCCGCGTACGGGGCGACGGGTTCCGGTATGACCGCGTCACCGCGTGCCAGCGGTGCCGCCTGCCGGCCGGCCGCGCCCGTGGCGCTCGCGAGCAGCGCGCCCGCCGCCCCCGCCCCAGCACCCCACAGCGCTCCGAGCAGCAGGGCCATGCCGAGCTGCCCGCGCAGTTCGAGCCCGGAGTCGAACCCGTCGATGCCGAGCACCGACAGCGAGGCGTTCACGGACACCTCGGTCAGCCAGGCCAGCAACGGCAGCGCGAGCGCGGTCACGATCGCCAGGCGCAGCGCGCAGCGGCCGGCGAGACCGAGGACACCCCGTTCCCGTACGAACGGTGTGCGCGCGGCGGTCAGCACGCCCGCGAACAGCATCATCAGCGCCGTCGCGATGCCCAGCAGCCAGACCCGGCCGTCCAGTTCGGCCAGTCTGCCCAGCGTGACGGGCTGGTCGGTGGAGAACTTCAGCAGGTCGTCCAGGGGATCGGGCAGGAACTGGAGGAAGGGGCCCGTGGCCTTCCCGTCCCAGGGCACGAAGAGCCCGATCGGGATGCCGAGCCACACGCCGTTGGGCGCCCCGAGCAGGGCGGCGCCGGCGATCCGCTTGGGGTGGTCGTCGCCCACGGCCGCGTACGCCGCCGCCGCGAACCCCGCGAGGACCGCCACGAGTAACACCGTGACGAGTGCGGACACCGCGGGCCGCACCACACGGTGCACCGACTGCCAGCCGCGCGGCAGCGGGGTCCTGCGGGAGGCCAGCAGCGCGATCAGCAGGACGCCGAGCACCCAGCCCAGGCCGCCGAGGAGCGTCGGCACGGTGTCGACGGTGAAGCCCACCTTGGCGTTCGCGTCCGCGAGATCGCCGAGCCGGTCCGGCAGGAGGCCGCCGATGTCGCCGAGCCCCGGCACCTTCACGTCGTCGGGCAGCCCGCCGCCCGGCAGCCGGTCGAGCCCGAGGGCACCGCCGTCGATCGTGACGATGTCGTGGCCCGCCCAGGCCAGACCGCCGAGCATCGCCACGAAGAGGCCGGCCACCGTGCCCGCCCGCGCCACCAGTTCGGCGGGTGAGATCACCGCGCCCGCCGAGCGCAGGGAACGCAGGAAGAACCAGGCCAGCAGCAGCGCGCCCACCAGGCTCACACCGAGTGGCGTGATCTGCAGGGCGGTGTCGGCCTGCGCGCCCTCCAGGCCGAACGCCGACACGTCGCCCGACGGGGTCACCGACCCACCCGCCCCGAGCGCCACGACCGCCGCGGTCATCGGCCCGAGCGAGGCCGTCGCGTCCGCTTCGAGCAGATGGAGCCCCAGCGCCCCCACGCCTGCCATGCCTATCAACGCCCAGCTCACGGCGGCGACCGAGGACAGCAGAACATCACCCACCGGTACGCGCCTGCCGTGCCCCACCGACCCGTCGCTCATCGTCAGCCCCCCGACTCCGCACCACGACGCTCCCGTCGCGGTGTCCCCCTCGCGTGGGATTACCACTCTCCGGTCCGGTTTCAACCCCGTCAACGGAAACGGACAAGCCGCCCGTACGCCGTCTTCCCGAGGCCCGACTTTCGGTCAAGGGGCTCCTACTGAAATAGTTCCCCCCGATGTTCGACATCCCTAGACTCCCTGTGCTGGGGATAAACCGGGGGACAACACAGTGGGGCATGGAGTGCCGGAACTAGTACTGGAATTGAACGGACGGACCTGGACGCTCGACGCGTCCAGGCCCTACACCCTCGGACGGGATCCGCAGGGTGACATCGTGCTCGACGACGCCAGGGTGTCCTGGCGGCACGCCACGATCAGCTGGGGCGGCCGCAGTTGGGTCATCGAGGACCACGGCAGCACCAACGGCACATTCGTGCAGGGGCAGCGGATCCATCAGCTGGAGATCGGCCCCGGCTCGGCCGTGAACCTCGGCAACGCGACCGACGGACCACGGCTGAGCCTCTCGGGCGCCGCCGCGCAGCAGGCGCAGCCCCAGCAGCAGCCGTACGCCGCCCAGGGGGCGCCCGCGGCCGGCTGGGCGCAGCAGGCGCCGCAGCAGCAGCCCCAGGCGCCGGAGCAGGGCTGGCAGCAGTCGCAGCAGGGCGGGAACATCCCGCAGCAGCAGGGTCCCGGTGGGGGCGCGGGGGCGCCGCCGGTCTACGGAGACCGCAGCCCGACCACGTTCCACCAGCTGTCCCTCGGCCGTGTGATGCGGATCGGCCGTGCGCTGGAGAACGAGCTGGTCGTGTCCGACCTGCAGGTCTCACGCAACCACGCCGAGTTCCACGCGACGCCCGACGGGCGCTACGAGATCCGCGACCTCGGCTCGCACAACGGCACGTACGTCAACGGTATGCCGATCGCCAAGAGCGGCTCCGCGCTGCTCGGCCCGAACGACATCGTCGGCGTCGGCCACTCGACGTTCCGCCTGGTGGGCGACCGCCTCGAGGAGTTTGTCGACACCGGTGAGGTCTCCTTCTCGGCCCGCCACCTGACCGTCACGGTCGACGGCGGCAAGCAGATCCTCAAGGACGTCTCCTTCGGTGTCCCGGAGAAGTCGCTCATCGCGGTCATCGGCCCCTCAGGCTCCGGCAAGTCGACCCTCCTGAAGGCGCTCACGGGCTACCGCCCCGCCAACGAGGGCGACGTCCTCTACGACAACCGAAACCTGTACAAGCAGTTCGCCGAGCTGCGCCAGCGCATCGGTCTGGTCCCGCAGGACGACATCCTGCACAAGGAACTGACCGTCAAGAAGGCCCTCAAGTACGCGGCCAAGCTGCGCTTCCCCGCGGACACCACGGAGGCCGAGCGCTCGGCCCGCATCGACGAGGTGCTGCGCGAGCTCAAGCTGGACATCCACAAGGAGAAGAAGGTCACCTCCCTCTCCGGTGGCCAGCGCAAGCGCGTGTCGGTGGCCCTCGAACTGCTCACCAAGCCGTCGCTGATCTTCCTGGACGAGCCGACCTCCGGCCTCGACCCGGGCATGGACCGCGACGTCATGCAGCTGCTGCGCGGCCTGGCCGACGACGGCCGTACCGTCCTCGTCGTCACGCACTCCGTGGCGGAGCTGGCCATCTGCGACAAACTTCTGGTCATGGCGCCCGGCGGCGCGGTGGCCTATTTCGGCCCGCCCGAGGAGGCACTGAACTTCTTCGGCTACGACACCTGGGCCGATGTCTTCTCCGCCTTCGAGAACTACCGCGACTACGACTGGGCGGGCCGCTGGAAGGGCTCGCAGCACTACCAGATGTACGCCGCGGACATCGACGCGGTCGCCGCGCAGTCCGTGGACATGCCGCCGGCGCAGGTGATGCGGCAGCAGAAGCCGCAGGGCTGGCTGTCCCAGCTGACCACGCTGATCCGGCGCTATGTGTCGGTCATCGTGTCGGACAAGGGCTTCCTGGCCCTGACGGTGATCCTGCCGCTTGTGCTCGGCTCGGTCAGCCTGCTCATCGACGCGGGCGACGACCTGCTGCCGCGCACCGCCGCGAACGGCCGGAACATCGGCAACGCCACGGCCCAGACGGTCCTGCTGATCCTCGCGGTCGGTGCCTGCTTCGCGGGTGCGGCCAACTCCGTCCGTGAGCTGATCAAGGAACGGGTCATCTACGAACGGGAACGGGCGACGGGCCTGTCCCGTTCCGCCTACCTGATGTCGAAGGTGATCGTCCTCGGCTTCATCACGGTGCTCCAGGGCGCGTTCGTCGGTGTCATCGGCTTCTCCACCCGCGAGATCCCCAAGGAGGGTCTCGTCCTGGGCAACCTGACGCTGCTGGAGCTCTGCCTGCCGATCATGGCGCTCGGCTTCACCTCGATGATGTTCGGCCTGATCATCTCCGCCCTGGTGAAGACCGCCGAGAAGACCATGCCGCTGCTGGTGATGTTCGCGATCATCCAGGTCGTGTTCACCGGGTGCCTGTTCCCGCTGAACGGCGCGATCGGCATCAACGAGTTCTCGTACCTGATGCCCTCGCGCTGGGCGGTCGGCGCCGCGGGCACCACGCTCGACTTCAACGTGCTCAGCCCGAACAAGGACGACCCGGGCAAGACGGACCCGCTCTGGGACCACGAGATCGCGGCCTGGGGCATGGACATGGCCGCCCTGCTCGTGATCGCCGTGATCTGCGGCATCCTCGTGGCGCGCTTCCTGCGCCGCCACGAGCCCGAGGTCATGCGCAAGTAGCACCCTGACCGTGGGAAACGGCCCGGACCCGAGTGGGCAGGGCCCGAGCGGTCAGGGCCGCGCGAAGGGCGGCACCCCGGTGGGGTGCCGCCCTTTCGGCGTACGGGTCAGAGGTCCCCGGACTCAGTACGCGCTGTCGACGTTGTCGATCGAGCCGTACCGGTCCGCCGCGTAGTTGGCGGCGGCGGTGATGTTGGCGACCGGGTTGTACTGGCTCTTGACCGTGCCGGCGACGTGGTACGCGTCGAAGGTCGGCTTGATGACCTGGAGCAGGCCGATGGACGGGACGCCGTTGATGGCGTTGATGTCCCAGCCGTTGATCGCGTTCGGGTTACCGGAGGACTCCCGGATGATGTTGCGGTGCAGGCCCTCGTAGGTGCCCGGTATGTTGTGCTTCTTCATGATGTCCAACGACTGGCGGATCCAGCCGTCGAGGTTGTTCGTGTAGGTCTTCGCGGCGGTCGGCTTGATCGCGGCGCGCTGGGAGGAGCGGCTCGCGGCCTCCTTCGCCTTGCGGGCGTCCTCCGCCTTCTTCGCCGCCGCGGCGGCGTCCGCGGTCTTCTTCTTCGAGGCCGCGGCCTGGGCCTCGGCGAGCTGGCCGCTGAGACCGACGGTCTTGACCTTGAGGTGCTCCGAGGAGAGCGCGGCCGGAGCGGCGGAGGCCGACTCGGTGCTGGTCTCTGTGTCGGCCGGGGCGAGGGAGAACGCGAGGGCGGCGGCGCCGAGGGTGGCGACACCGGCGAACGAGAGCTTACGGGCCTTGGTCAGCGTGCGGCTATGACCAGGAGTGGTGTGCTGCTTGGGCATGGCTGAGGGACCTCTTCGAAGTAGCGGAGGCCGCTCTGGTCCGGCGGGGACAAAAGGTTTCCGGAACTAACACCGCGGGTAAGCACCAGCGATGTCGAGCGACGGCAGCCATTGTTAGCGGCCAGAATTTTCGCTGGCAAAGGTGTGACGTACGACCCGAGGTAGTGGACCCCCACAGGGCAAAACGGGACAGACCACTACGTCCTTCCCGCTCAAGACGAGTCCGTTTATCTCCTATGTCCGTTCGTACGTGATGTGTGCCCTATGTGCGGGCTCACATCGGCCACCCTCCGAACTCACCCGCAGTTGCTGAAGCAACCCTCTGTGTGAGGGGCTCCGCGCCTTCAGGACGCGGGGTCGCGGAAGCTGTCCTCGACGGTCGTGGACACGACCTGCCGCTGGACCTAGGTCCAGCGGCCCAGGCAGGCCCCCCACCGGTCCGATACGCGCTGTCACACCCCGCCGGTACCGTGAGGACATGAGTCAGGGACCCCGTGCGGGCCTGCTCGCGGTGAGCACCGCGCTGCTGGCCATGAGCAGGCATCTCGAGGTGCGCGACGTCCTCAAGACGATCGTCGCCTCGGCCCGCGAGCTGCTCGACGCGCAGTACGCGGCGCTGGGGGTCCCCGACGACCACGGAGGCTTCGCCCAGTTCGTCGTCGACGGCGTCAGCGACGACCAGTGGAAGGCCATCGGCCCGCTCCCGCGCCAGCACGGCATCCTCGCCGCGATGCTGCACGAGGCCCGCCCGCAGCGCCTCGCCGACGTGCGGAAGGACCCGCGCTTCGAGGGCTGGCCCGCCGCCCACCCCGACATGTCGGACTTCCTGGGCCTGCCCGTCCGGGACGGCGACGAGGTCCTGGGCGCCCTCTTCCTCGCCAACAAGAACTGTGCCAAGCCGGAAGGCACCTGCGGCTTCACCGAGGAAGACGAGGACCTCCTCGGGATCCTCGCCCAGCACGCCGCGATCGCCCTCACGAACGCCCGCCTGTACGAGCGCAGCCGCGAGCTCACCATCGCCGAGGAGCGCTCCCGCCTCGCCCACGAGCTGCACGACGCCGTCAGCCAGAAGCTGTTCTCCCTGCGCCTCACCGCCCAGGCCGCGGCGGCCCTGGTGGACCGCGACCCCGGCCGGGCCAAGGGCGAGCTCCAGCAGGTGGCCGCCCTCGCGGCCGAGGCCGCCGAGGAACTGCGCGCCGCCGTCGTCGAGCTGCGTCCCGCCGCTCTCGACGAGGACGGCCTGGTCGCCACCCTGCGCACCCAGATACAGGTCCTCGACCGGGCCCACTCCGCGCGCGTGACCTTCGACAGCCACGGGGTCCGCGCACTGCCCGCCGCACAGGAGGAAGCCATGCTGCGGGTCGCCCAGGAGGCACTGCACAACGCGCTGCGGCACTCGGGCGCGGCCCGCGTCGACGTCACCCTGGCCAGACGCGGCCCTGGAGCGGTCCTGCGGGTCGGCGACGACGGCGGTGGCTTCGAGCCCGGCATGACCCGTCGTGCGGGCCGCCACCTGGGCCTGGTGTCCATGCGCGACCGGACGAACGGCGTCGGCGGGACGCTCACGGTGCAGTCGGCGCCCGGAAAGGGCACCATGATCGAGATGGAGGTCCCTGGTGGCTGACGCAATCAAGGTGCTGCTCGTCGACGACCACCAGGTGGTCCGCCGGGGACTGCGCACCTTCCTCGAGGTGCAGGACGACATCGAGGTCGTGGGGGAGGCGTCCGACGGCGCCGAGGGAGTCGCGCGCGCCGAGGAGCTGAAGCCCGACGTCGTCCTCATGGACGTGAAGATGCCGGGCATGGACGGCGTGGAGGCGCTGCGCAGGCTCCGGGAACTCGACAACCCCGCGCGCGTGCTCATCGTCACCAGCTTCACCGAGCAGCGCACGGTGATCCCGGCCCTGCGCGCGGGCGCCGCGGGTTACGTCTACAAGGACGTGGATCCCGACGCCCTCGCCGGAGCGATCCGCTCGGTCCACGCCGGGCACATCCTGCTCCAGCCCGAGGTGGCCGGCGCGCTGCTGTCCCAGGAGGAGACCCACTACGGCCAGGGGAGAGGTGGCTCGCTCACCGAGCGGGAGCGCGAGGTGCTCGGCCTGATCGCCGACGGCCGCTCCAACCGGGAGATAGCCCGCGCCCTCGTCCTGTCCGAGAAGACCGTCAAGACGCATGTCTCGAACATTCTGATGAAACTGGACCTCTCCGACCGCACCCAGGCCGCGCTGTGGGCCGTGCGGCACGGCGTGGCGGGCTGACGGCCCTGCCGGTGACCTGCTGATCCGCGGAAACGGCGGGTCTCCGGGACGGCGAGGCGGAGCACCTCGCTCCGGAATGAGATTCATACCGTCGTGGGAATGTCCCCCGAATGGCGCATCCTTCCGGGCCCGGAGGCGTTCTCCAGTGCGTGCTGCGGCGCTTTGCCGCAGTGGTTCACAAGGAGAGGGCTCAGAAGTGAAGAACCTGAAGAAGGCCGCAGCCGTCACGATGGTGGCCGGTGGCCTCGTTGCCGCCGGCGCCGGTTTCGCCTCCGCCACCGACGGCGGCGCGCACGCCGGCGGCAAGGCCGTGGGCTCTCCGGGTGTCGTCTCGGGCAACCTCGTCCAGGTCCCGGTCGCCATCCCGGTGAACGTGGTCGGCAACACCGTGAACGTCATCGGCGTCCTGAACCCGGCGTTCGGCAACCACGGCCTCAACCGCTGACGTATTCAGCCGACGTGTTCGACCGCTGACGTACGTCCCGGGTCGAAGTGACCACCGGCCTTCCAGGTCCGCCTGGGAGGCCGGTCCGGTTGTCGGTTCGTCACATCACTGGACCGAACGGGCTGACCCTGCCCGTCCGCCGTGCCGTCCCGGCCCCTCGGGCGTTGCTCAAGCTACGGCCCGCGGCAGGGCCGGATACGCAATCGCAGGAGGAACGTTTTTCATGAACATCGCCAAGAAGGCCGCTCTGGCCATCACCGTCGCCGGTATCGCAGCGGGCGCCTCGGCCGGTGCCGCTGCCGCCGACTCGGGTGCCCAGGGTGCTGCCGTCAAGTCCCCGGGCGTCGCCTCGGGCAACGCGGTCCAGGTCCCGGTCCACGTCCCCGTCAACGTCGTCGGAGACAGCATCAACGTGATCGGGCTCCTGAACCCGGCGTTCGGCAACACGGGCGTCAACGGCTGACGCCACGTCCGGCCGGCGGGCCCCGCGGACCACACGGTCCGCGGGGCCCTCGCCTTTTCGGCAGCAGGCGGAACCGGACCGGACACGGCCGGACCCGGAACAGGACCCGCACCGGGACGGGCCTCCGCCGCGCCCTTCTGCCGCCGTTCCGCCGAGCCCCGCCGGTTCCTCAGCGAACCCCGCGCTCCCGCTCCTCCACGAACGCGTTGTACGCCGCCACCTGAGCCCGCCGGGCCGTACGCTCGACCGGTCGCAGCGCCTCGGAGCGCGCGGCCATCTCCGAAGCGCTCACCGCCCCGCCGTGCCCGTTGCCGTACGCCACGAAGACGAGCAGACCCACCCGCCGGGACAGCGCCAGTACCCGCACCGCCCGCGGCGGATAGCCGGGAGCGAGCGCCTCGCCGTCCCGCTCGGCCCGCGCCCGGTACGCGTCGATCGCCGCCTCGGCCGCCGGACCCGAACCCGCCACATCGAGCCGCGACAGCACGTCGGTCGCGTCACGCAGCGCCTCCGCGAGCTCCCGCTCCGCCTCACCGAGGGACGGCACGTCGGCGGGCGGCGCCTCGCGCACGGCCAGACAGTGCCAGACGACCTCCACATGCACATCGCCCTCCGGCCCGGCCTCGTACACCTCGGGTACGAGGCCGAGGGCGACCCCGTGGCAGACCACCGCCTCCTCGGCCTCCAGGGCGCGCGCGTTGAACTCCGGCGGCCCGCTCAGCCCGAGCGGATGGCCGGGGGCGGGCAGCGCGACCCGCAGGCCGGTCACCCCGAGCGCGCGCAGCCGCCCCAGCGCGAGTGAGAGTCCGACGGGCGCCGTCTCACCGGGCAGCCCCTCGACCCGGTGCACGGCGTCCTCGCCGACGATGGCGACGACCGCGTCGTCCGGCGAGACAAATCCGGCCAACAGGGCGTTTCCCCATGCTGCCAGCCGTCCTGAACGTGGTTCCGAAAGCATGACTCCCACCTTAGGGACAGGCTTAAGGCACGGCCGATGGATTGGACGGGTCGGCCGGTGGCGTAGGTTTTCCCTGGGGGCTGCGTCCACAGACGTCAGCGACGGCCGAGACTGCAATGGGAGACAGCGCGCTCATGAGCGATGTTCTGGAGCTTGAGGACGTATCCGTGGTCCGAGAGGGCCGGGCTCTGGTGGACCAGGTCTCCTGGTCGGTCAAGGAGGGCGAGCGCTGGGTCATCCTCGGCCCCAACGGCGCCGGGAAGACGACCCTTCTCAACCTCGCCTCCAGCTACCTGTTCCCCAGCCACGGCACCGCCACCATCCTCGGCGAGACCCTCGGCAAGGTCGACGTCTTCGAGCTGCGCCCGCGCATCGGCGTGGCCGGCATCGCGATGGCCGAGAAGCTCCCCAAGCGCCAGACCGTCCTGCAGACGGTGCTGACCGCCGCGTACGGCATGACGGCGGGCTGGAACGAGGACTACGAGGACATCGACGAACAGCGCGCCCGCGCGTTCCTCGACCGCCTCGGCATGACCGAGTTCGTGGACCGCAGGTTCGGCACGCTCTCCGAGGGCGAGCGCAAGCGGACCCTCATCGCCCGCGCGCTGATGACCGACCCCGAGCTGCTGCTCCTCGACGAGCCCGCCGCGGGCCTGGACCTCGGCGGCCGCGAGGACCTGGTGCGCCGCCTCGGCCGCCTCGCGCGCGACCCGATCGCCCCCTCCATGATCATGGTCACGCACCATGTGGAGGAGATCGCCCCGGGATTCACCCACGTCCTGATGATCCGCCAGGGCAAGGTGCTCGCGGCAGGTCCCCTCGAACTCGAACTCACCTCACGCAACCTGTCGTTGTGCTTCGGGCTCCCGCTCGTCGTCGCCCAGGCCGGTGACCGCTGGACCGCACAGGGCCTGCCCCTCTCCTGACAACCGGAAACACCCGCCCCAACCGGATCGGCGCCCTGTCGGGGACGGGACCTGCGGACCTACCATGACCACGTGGACGACATCGACGCATGGGTGTGGTGGCTGATCGGCGCGGCCGGGCTGGGAATCCCGTTGGTCGTGACCGCGATGCCGGAATTCGGAATGCTCGCCGTCGGCGCCGTGGCGGGCGCCGTGACCGCGGGGCTCGGGGGCGGTGTGGTCCTCCAGGTCGTGGTCTTCGCCGTCGTCTCGGTCGCGCTCATCGCGGTCGTACGCCCCGTCGCGACCCGGCACCGCGCCCAACGGCCCCAACTGGCCACAGGCATCGACGCGTTGAGGGGCAGACAAGCCGTCGTCCTGGAGCGGGTGGACGGTTCGGGCGGCCGGATCAAACTGGCCGGCGAGATCTGGTCCGCACGCTCCCTCGACACCAGCCGCGCCTACGACGTGGGGCAAGAGGTGGACGTGGTGGAGATCGAAGGGGCCACCGCGATCATTGTGTGACCCACGGAGGACCTCGCGGCAGCCGTCGCGGCGTCCACTGAACGGAACGTCCCACGGGGCGAGTTGTGGTCTGACACACTCGTCCAGCAAGATCTTCGACAGACACAGGATCTTCCGGAAACACCGAGGCGGAGAAGGGTACGGGGAGCCACGATGGAACCGATCATCATCGTCCTGATCATTCTGGTGGTGTTGGTCTTCATCGCGTTGATCAAGACCATCCAAGTCATCCCCCAGGCCAGCGCTGCCATCGTCGAGCGCTTCGGCCGCTACACACGGACCCTCAACGCGGGTCTGAACATCGTCGTCCCGTTCATAGACTCGATCCGCAACCGCATCGACCTCCGTGAACAGGTCGTGCCGTTCCCGCCCCAGCCGGTGATCACCCAGGACAACCTGGTCGTGAACATCGACACCGTCATCTACTACCAGGTGACCGACGCCCGCGCCGCCACCTACGAGGTCGCCAGCTACATCCAGGCGATCGAGCAGCTCACCGTCACCACGCTCCGCAACATCATCGGTGGCATGGACCTGGAACGGACCCTGACCTCCCGCGAGGAGATCAACGCGGCCCTGCGCGGTGTCCTCGACGAGGCCACCGGCAAGTGGGGCATCCGCGTCAACCGTGTCGAGCTCAAGGCGATCGAGCCGCCCACCTCCATCCAGGACTCGATGGAGAAGCAGATGCGCGCCGACCGCGACAAGCGCGCGGCGATCCTCACGGCCGAAGGCATCCGGCAGTCCCAGATCCTCACCGCCGAGGGCGAGAAGCAGTCCGCGATCCTCCGGGCCGAAGGTGAGGCCAGGGCGGCCGCCCTGCGCGCCGAGGGTGAGGCCCAGGCGATCCGTACGGTCTTCGAGTCGATCCACGCCGGTGACGCGGACCAGAAGCTCCTCGCCTACCAGTACCTCCAGATGCTCCCGAAGATCGCCGAGGGCGACGCGAACAAGCTCTGGATCGTGCCCAGCGAGATCGGCGACGCGCTCAAGGGCCTGAGCGGCGCCATGGGCAACTTCGGCCCGATGGGCGGAATGGGCGGAGGCGGCAACCAGCAGGGCAACGCGCCCACGGAACGCCGAGAGAACCCTCCGGTGACGGACTGACCCCCAGGGGCTCCCCTCCAAGGAGGCGAGCCCCTGCCGTCTTCTAGGGGCGCGGGGCTGTGCCGACGTGCGGCTCCGCCGCGTGGGCGCGACCAGCTACAACGCACTTGCACCCGACGCCCCACCCCCCCCCGGTGGATCGTCACGCCGGCTGGGCAAGCCACTCCGGCAAAGCCTCAAGATCGTCCCGCCCCAGCGCCAGCAACATCGCATCGGCCGGCGTGGGCTCGAACGGCCGCCGCAACAACGGCATCCCCGCCTGGTCAGGCGTACGCGCGGCCTTGCGGTGATTGTCCTCCGCGCACGACGCCACCGTGTTCAACCACGAGTCCCGCCCACCCTGCGCCCGCGGCACGACATGGTCCACCGTGGTCGCCCGCCGCCCGCAGTACGCGCACTTGTGCCGGTCACGCACCAGCACACCCCGCCTCGACCACGGCGCTTGTCTTCGGAACGGCACCCGTACATAACGGCAGAGCCTGATCACCCGAGGCGCGGGTATGTCCAGCGCGGCTCCGCGCATGCGCAGTTCGGGGTGGGCCTGCTCGACGACTGCCTTGTCCTGCAGCACCAGAACGACGGCACGGTTCAACGTCACCGTCGACAGCGGCTCGAAGCTCGCATTCAGCACCAGCGTGTCACGCATCCAGCCCACCTCCCATGTGCACCGGCCCACCACCTGGCGGGCTTGGATCAACTCTGGCCGGGCACGCCGAGATGGACAACGCAATAAAAATGCCCGTCTCTGATCAATTCCATGACCAGAGACGGGCAAACGTTCAGTGAACGGTCAGCTCTCCGCGGGAGCCGCGTACTCGGCGACGAACTGCGCCCTCGCCAGCGTGTGGAACCGGAGGTTGAAGCCCACGAAAGCCGGTGAGGCATCCGAGTCCGGACCGAGTTTCTCCTGGTCCACCGCGTACACCGTGAACACGTACCGGTGTGCCGGATCACCCGCCGGAGGCGCGGCGCCCCCGAAGTCCTTCGACCCGTAGTCGTTGCGCGCCTGGACGGCACCCGCGGGCAGGCCCTCGAACTTCCCCGTACCCGCGCCCGTCGGCAGTTCCGTCACCGAGACAGGAATGTCGAACACGACCCAGTGCCAGAAGCCGCTCCCCGTGGGGGCGTCCGGGTCGAAGCACGTCACGGCGAAACTCTTCGTCTCCGCCGGGAAACCCTCCCAGCGCACCTGCGGCGAGGTGTTCCCGGCCGCGTGGACCTGAGCGTCCTTCAGCGTCCCACCCGCCTCGACGTCCTCGCTCGTGACCGTGAACGACGGCACGACGGGATGGAAGTCATGGGGAAGGGGCGGCCTCTTGGACTCCGTCACCTCGGTACCTCCTGATCGGTTCCTGCTCCGTGGAAACTTGTGAGCCGAGCCTAGAACCAGTTGCGGCGGCTACCCACCTCGGACAGCCACTGGTTGAGGTACGCCGCCCAGTCGGTCCCCTGGAAGTCGCCCAGACCGACCTGGAAGGAGCGGAAGGAGTCGCTTCCCTCGCTGAACAGACCCGGCTTCTTGTCCATCTCCAGGATGACGTCCATCTCGCGGTCGTCCGCGACGAAGGTCAGCTCGACCTGGTTGAGACCGCGGTACTGCTGCGGCGGGTGGAACTCGATCTCCTGGTAGAACGGCAGCTTCTGCCGCGTACCCCGGATGTGACCGCGCTCGAGGTCCGCGCTCTTGAAGCGGAAGCCCAGCTGGATGAAGGCGTCGAGGAGAGCCTGCTGCGCCGGCAGCGGGTGCACGTTGATCGGGTCCAGGTCACCGGAGTCCACCGCGCGCGCGATCGCCAGCTCCGTGGTCACGCCGACGTTCATACCGCGCAGCGACTGACCGTCGATGCTCGTGATCGGCGTCTCCCACGGGATCTCCAGCCCGAACGGCACCGAGTGCACCCCGCCCGCCTGCAGTTCGAAGGCACCGCCGAGCTGGAGCTTCGTGAACTCGATGTTCTGCTTGTGCTCCTGGTCGTCGGGGCCCTCGACCTCGACCCTGGCCTGCAGCCCGACCGCCAGTCCCTCGATCGCCTGGTTCACGGATCCGCCCTGGATCCGCACCTCACCCTGGACGACACCGCCGGGAACGACGTTGACCTCGGTCAGCTCCGTCTCGACCGAAGCCCCACCGGCCCCCAGGCTCGCAAGCAGCCGCTTGAACCCCATGTCATTTCCTCCTCGGGCAACGCCCAGTTGATGTTCCGTACGGATCGGATCCTTGATCCATACATACGCGATCCAGCCGCGTCCGGTTCCGCGTCCTCACCCTGGCAAAGCAGGACGCTCCCTGACCACCCCGCGCGCGGTCACACACCTGCACTACGCTCGTAAGCCATGATCGCGGCCCCTGACCGTACGCCCCTCACACGGGACTTCTTCGACCGACCTGTACTGGAGGTCGCCCCCGACCTCCTGGGGCGCGTCCTCGTACGCAGCACCCCGGACGGTCCGATCGAACTGCGCCTCACGGAGGTGGAGGCCTACGACGGCCCGAACGACCCCGCCTCGCACGCCTATCGCGGCCGCACGCCCCGCAACGCCGTGATGTTCGGTCCGCCCGGGTACGTGTACGTCTACTTCACGTACGGCATGTGGCACTGCATGAACCTGGTCTGCGGTCCGGAGGGCAGGGCGAGCGGGGTCCTGCTGCGCGCGGGGGAGATCACCGAAGGGGTCGAAGTCGCTCGCAAACGTCGACTTTCGGCCCGACACGACAGAGAACTGGCCAAAGGACCGGCCCGCCTGGCCACGGCCCTGGGGGTGGACAGGTCCCTGGACGGTACGGACGCTTGCGCCATCGAGGATTCACCGCTGAGCCTCCTGCGCGGCACCCCCGCGACCTCCGACCAGGTACTCAGCGGTCCGCGCACGGGAGTGGCCGGCGACGGGAGCGTCCACCCGTGGCGCTTCTGGATCACCGACGACCCGACCGTGAGCCCTTATCGGGCCCACACCCCCCGCCGCCGCCGAACTTGACTCGCACCTGGGCGATACGTAACGTAGCCCGAGCCGCTTGAACCGGGTACTGCGTTCAGTCAGCAGCCGGAAGTGGCCAACCCACTACCTACGACTTCCTCTCAGCGAGGGTCTATTCAGCATGTCCGCATGCCTGAATTGGAACTCGCGGAACTCGATTATGAGTTGCTGAGGGAATCGGCTAACGTAGTGAATGTCGAAAGGCCGCGAGGCCAAAAGGCAAAACCCCTCGACTGGGAATCACGGCCCGAAACGGTCTGATAGAGTCGGAAACGCAGGACAGCAAGACAAGCACAACACAGTAGAAC
>NZ_JBLFJV010000061.1:0-57484 GCF_047444975.1 Streptomyces sp. CWNU-52B
GACCCCCCACGGTCCTCGACCACGTCGGTTCCGGACCCCCCACCTACGACCCCGAACCCACCGCACTCCCCCTCGCCGACCCGGACGACCTCGACGACCTCGTGGCCGACACCGTGCTGGACGGCGCGTCGTACGGAACGAGCACCCTGCGCGCCGCATCGGTGCGCGGCGACTCCGCGCGGTTCCGTGGCGAGCCGCGCAGGGACTCCCTGCTCACCGCCCGCTTCGGCACCGGCGCCGGCGCCCTCGTCCTGGTGGCCATGGCGACCGGCGCCCGCGCCACCCCCGACGCCCACCGGGCCGCCGCCGAGGCCTGCCAGTGGATCGGGCGGGCCGTCGGCCGCAGCCACGCACGGCTCGCCGAGGACATCAGGGCCGCCCGGCGCGGCGACCTGAAGTCGGGCCTGCAGCGGCTCACCGACCGCAGCCTCGGCAAACTGCGGGCCAGCGCCGCCGAGCAGGGCGTCGAACCGGAGGAGTACACCGCGAGCCTGCGCTGTCTCCTCCTGCCCGCCGACCCCGCGTGCCGTACGCGCGTCTTCTTCGGCGTCGGCGCGGGCGGCCTCTTCCGGCTGCGCGACGGCGAGTGGCAGGACATCGAACCGCGCGTCGCCGACACCACGGGCGAGGCCGTCGTCGGCTTCGGCTCGCTGCCCCACGAGACACCCGACGGCGACCGTCTCACCATGGACCTGGGCATCGCCACACCCCCGAGCCCGTACGAGCCGGCCCCCGAGCCGCCGCCCCGCGCCCCCTTCCGATTCCGGGCCTCCGTCGCCCGACCGGGCGACACGCTCCTGCTGTGCACCGGCGGCCTCGCCGACCCGCTGCGCGGCGAACCGAGCCTGGTCGACCACCTCACCTCCCGCTGGTCGGCCCCCGAACCGCCCGGCCTCGCCACGTTCCTCGCGGACAGCACCGTCCGGGTCAAGGGATACGCCGACGACCGGACGGCCGCCGCCGTTTGGGAGGCGTAACCGCGCCCGCTGTGAACAGATGGGATACGAGAGGAATCCCGTGACAGCGAACGACAGCAAGGGGCGCGTGACTCATGGCCAAGCAGAACGTCGCCGAGCAGTTCGTCGACATCCTCGTCCGTGCGGGCGTCAAACGCCTGTACGGAGTCGTCGGCGACAGCCTCAACCCGGTCGTCGACGCCATCCGGCGCAACTCCGCCATCGACTGGATCCATGTCCGGCACGAGGAGACGGCGGCGTTCGCGGCGGGTGCCGAGGCCCAGATCACCGGCGGGCTCGCCGCCTGCGCGGGCTCCTGCGGTCCGGGAAACCTCCACCTCATCAACGGGCTCTACGACGCGCACCGTTCCATGGCCCCGGTGCTGGCCCTCGCCTCGCACATCCCGTCCAGCGAGATCGGCCTCGGGTTCTTCCAGGAGACCCACCCCGAGCAGCTGTTCCGTGAGTGCAGCCACTACAGCGAGATGATCTCCAACCCGAAGCAGATGCCGCGGCTGCTGCAGACCGCCATCCAGCACGCCGTCGGCCAGGGCGGCGTGAGCGTCGTGACGCTGCCGGGCGACATCGCCGACCAGGAGGCCCCGGACAAGGCACCCGAGTCCGCCCTCGTCACCTCCCGCCCCACCGTGCGCCCCGGCGACACCGAGATCGACAAGCTCGCCGAGATGATCGACCAGGCGGGCAAGGTGACCCTCTTCTGCGGCAGCGGCACCGCGGGCGCGCACGCCGAGGTGATGGCGTTCGCCGAGAAGATCAAGTCCCCGGTCGGGCACGCCCTGCGCGGGAAGGAATGGATCCAGTACGACAACCCGTACGACGTCGGTATGAGCGGACTGCTCGGCTACGGCGCCGCCTACGAGGCCACCCACGAGTGCGACCTGCTGATCCTGCTGGGCACCGACTTCCCGTACAACGCCTTCCTCCCGGACGACGTCAAGATCGCGCAGGTCGACGTGCGGCCCGAGCGCCTGGGGCGCCGCTCGAAGCTGGACCTCGCGGTGTGGGGCGACGTGAAGGAGACCCTGCGCTGTCTCACCCCGAAGGTGAGCCCCAAGAGCAGTCGCCGCTTCCTCGACAAGATGCTCAAGAAACACGCCGACGCGCTCGACGGGGTCGTCAAGGCCTACACGCGCAAGGTCGACAAGCACATCCCGATCCACCCGGAGTACGTGGCCTCGGTGCTCGACGAACTCGCCGACGACGACGCCGTGTTCACGGTCGACACCGGTATGTGCAACGTGTGGGCGGCCCGCTACATCTCACCCAACGGCCGCCGCCGCATCATCGGCTCCTTCTCGCACGGCTCCATGGCCAACGCCCTGCCGCAGGCCATCGGCGCGCAGTTCACCGACCGCGGCCGCCAGGTCGTCTCCATGTCGGGCGACGGCGGATTCTCCATGCTGATGGGCGACTTCCTCACCCTCGTCCAGTACGACCTGCCGGTGAAGGTCGTCCTCTTCAACAACTCGTCCCTGGGCATGGTCGAGCTGGAGATGATGGTCGCCGGGCTGCCCGCGTACGGGACGGGCAACAAGAACCCCGACTTCGCCGCCGTCGCACGGGCCTGCGGTGCCTACGGCGTACGCGTCGAGAAGCCCAAGCAGCTCGCGGGCGCCCTGAAGGACGCCTTCCGGCACAAGGGCCCGGCGCTCGTGGACATCGTCACCGACCCGAACGCCCTGTCCATCCCGCCGAAGATCAGCCGGGAGATGGTCACGGGCTTCGCCCTGTCGGCGTCGAAGATCGTCCTCGACGGGGGAGTGGGCCGCATGGCGCAGCTGGCCCGCTCCAACCTCCGCAACGTGCCCCGGCCGTAGGCCGCGCCGGCGGCGGCCGGGGCGCCGGGGTCACTCGACCGCGGGGACCCACCGGCGCTCCGAGTCGTCGGAGCCGTACCAGTAGCGCGGCAGCCCCTCGATGGCGCTGGTACGGAACGGACTGCCGTGGTCGTCGACGCGGGTCGTGCCGGTGCGCCCCTCGGACGACCAGTCGAGCTCCAGGTACCAGGAGCAGCCGCAGGTCTCGGTCGTCGCGTTGACGAGCAGCACCTCCGGGTCCTTGTCCGACACCCGGTAGGGCATGCGGACCGCCGGGATCGGCGTGCCCTCGTCGTTGCCGGGGACGGAACGGGCGATCGGGCGGTCCTTGTCGAGGTCGACGGCGAAGGAGCGAGGGGTGAGCGAACCGCCGCAGCCCTGGTCCATGGCGTAGACGGTGCCGGCGACGGGGGCGGTGCGGCCGACCACCCGGACCCGCAGCGCCGTCAGCACGACGGCGGTGGAGGTCCGGCCCTGTACCGAGATCTGCACGCTCGTCTGCCGTCCGTGCACGGCGTCCTGGGACGCCGCCCAGGTCCCGGCGTCCTGCGCGGCGGGCGGTGGCGGGACCTGTTCGGGGTCCTTCCGGATGACGTAGTCGTGGGAACAGCCGTTCTGCCAGACGTGCGAGTTCGCGGTCCAGGTGAGCGGTACGGCGCCGGATCCGCTCCCCTTGGGTTTCGCGCCCTTCGACGGTGCGCCGCTCTTGCCGGGGGCCCCGGCCGCCTTGCCGGTGGCACCGGCCGAGGGCGACGGTCCCGGCCTGCTGGGGGAGGGACTCGTCGAGGGGCGCTTGCGCGCGTCCTCCGAGGTGGCCTTCGCGGTCGGGGCCGGGGAGGGGCCGACGATGTCGGAGGCGTCGTCGGAGGGCCGGTCGCCGGGGAGGGACACCAGCGCGCCGAGCGTGACGAGCAGCGCGGACACGGCCGCCAGGGTGAGGGCGATCCGCCGTCGCTGCCGGGGGCGCCGGCCGGCGCCGCCCGAGCCGGACACGAGCCCGCCGGCGGCACTGAGCTCGGCCGAGCCCGACGCCTCCGAGCCCGACGACTCCGAGCCGGGCGCCTCCGCGCCGGCTTCGTCCACGCCGGCTCCAACTGCACCGGGCTTGCCTGCGCGGGCGCCGTCCGAGCCGGGCCTGTCCACGCCGGCTTCGTCCGTGCCGGTCTTGTGTGTGGAGGGCCCGTCCACGCCGGCTTCGTCCGTGCCGGCCTTGCCTGCGGCGGTCTCGTCCGCGTCGGCTTCGTCTGTGACGTCACCGCCTGCGGTTGCCCCGTCCGTATCGGCCTTGCCTGCGGCGGCGGCCTTGTCCGTGGCGGGCCCGTCTGGGCCGGCCGTGCCTGCGGCGGTCCCGTCCGTGTCGGCGCCACGAGCGTCGGCCTCGCCCGAGCCGGCGCCGTCCACGGCAACCCCACCTGCGCCGGCGCCGTCCACGGCAACCCCACCTGCGCCGACCCGGTCCATGACAGCCCCGCCTCCGTCGACCCCCGCCTCCGGGTTCTCACCCGGCTCGCGGTTTTCCGGTGGGCCGGGTGTCCGCGGACGCTGTCGCGCCTCGACCGCCAGGATCCACAGGCGGTGCAGTTCCAGCCGCTCGGCCGCGGTCGCCCCGCACAACGCCGCGAACCGCTCCACGGGCGCGAACTCCAGCGGCACCGCGTCACCGGCGCAGTAGCGGTGCAGCGTCGAGGTGTTCATGTTCACCCGGCGCGCGAGGGCGCCGTAACTGCGGTCCGTCCGTGCCTTCAGACGTCTCAGCAGTGCCGCGAACTCCTCGACGTCGTGGTCCCGAGTCGACACCGTGCCCCCGTACTCGTCGTCACCCCGGCGTGCGGGGCATCTGCCGGCCTGGGAGAGCATCCCAGGCACCCCATATACCTGCACGTCAGGAGGGATGGGATGGTTCCACCGTCGCGGAAACGCCGCCGTCTGTTGCACAGGCCCCGAGTGGCGGCTGATGCTTCTGGTGTCGCACCGGCCACCGCCGCACCGACCAGTCGGCGGGGGCCCACGACGGGCTTCGTGGGACAGCACGTCCGTAGGGGAACAAGGGGGAACACTCGATGACCAGGCGCACCAGAACCACGGCGTCCACCGTACTCACCGTCGCGGCCCTGGCTGCGGGGACGGCTCTCGCCGGCCCCGCCGGTGCCACGGCGCACACCGCCGCGCCCACCTCGGTGTCCGGCCCGACGACGTCACGCGGCACCACCGGGTTCCTGTCGGCCTCGCAGCTGCCCCCGCACCCCACGTCCGCCTGGACGGCGGGCCGGGTCACGCCCGGTGTCCCCGGCGAGCTGGTGTTCTGTCTGGAGGAGGCGCTGCCGGGCTACAACTCCTCGTACCGCGACTTCCGGACGGACCTGGAGACCAACGCCCAGCAGCTCACCGTGGTCGTCGGCAGCTACGCCAAGGCGGGTGCTCTCGCCGCGCGGCTGAACACGGCGATCGAGGACTGCGCGGCGAAGTCCGAACGGGCCGACTCCGAGATCGAGGCCACCCTCAGGGACTACGGCACGCTGCCGGTCGAGGAGGGCGCCCATGTGTACGGGGTGCACACCAGCACCTCCTGGGGGGCCACCGACATCAACCTCTACTCGGTCGGCCGTGACGGCAGGGCCGTCACGGTCGTGAAGTGGGGCCAGATGGGTGACTTCTCCGACGCACCGGTAGAGGCCTTCGAACAGACCACCGTCACCGCGGTCGACAAGCTGTACTGACCGCCCGAAAAGCCGGGGCCGCCCTCCCGTCACGGGGGTCGAGAGGGCGGCCCCCGTTCCTGTCCCCGACGGCTCTCGGCCGACCCGCGTACGGCCGGTGCGGCAGACGGGTGTGGGCAGTTGGGCCGAGCGCCGGTGGACGGTCCGTCAGACGGACCGGCCGGCCCGGAGCCGTACGACCCCGCCGGATTCGGGGCCGCACCGCGCGGCGGACCGGCCGGGTGGCTCGCGCCCGAGCCGCCTTCCCGGCGCGGCTCGGGGGCGTCGTACCGGACCACCGCGCGGGCCGCGGTCACCGTGCGCGACGGCCTGCCCGGCCGAGGCGCCTGGCATCCAAACGGAACCTCCGAGTCGACCATGGCTTTCCTCGGCAGCCCCGGCGTACGGGTACGGAATCCGCCGCGCGGCGCCGAGTCGCCGACGTCCGCCGTACGAGCCCTGCCCGCCCCGGTCGCCGTCCACGGGCCGCGTCGAAAGTTTTCGCAGGAGTGAACCCTCGCGGGGAGGCCGGGGACGGACACCGGGCCGCGGCGCGCCGGGCCCGCGGCGCGTCCGGGTCAGGCGCGGGCCACCGGCCCCCGTACACCCGGCGATTCAAGATTCGACATGACTGCGGCCTTTCCCGGCGGGGCATGCATCCCGTGAAGGTGTTCGAGCACGAGGGGTACCGACAGTGACGGCGGGGGTCATGAAGAGGTACGTACGAGGGGGCGGTCCCGTTTTATCCGGGGCCTTCTCGGCAGAGACGGTGAACACGGCCACGACCGCGGGGGACACGGCGGAGAGCGCACCCGGCCAACAGGGTCTGTCGCACCTCAGGCGCAGGCTCCGGCGCTGCGACCTGAGGGCGGTGCCCGAGGTCCGCAGGGCGCTGCGGGAACTGCTCGCCCACTGGGGGCGGCCCGGCAGGTCCGAGACGGCGGAACTGCTGACCAGCGAGATCGTCACCAACGCGCTCGTCCACACCGATCAGGAGGCGCTGCTGACGGCGACCGTCGGACCGCGCGGACTCCGCGTGGAGGTACGGGACTTCGACTCCCGCAGGCCCAGGCTCCGGGTGCCGAACGCCGACGAGGGCACCCACGGCAGAGGTCTGATCCTGGTGCAGTCGCTCGCGGACGCGTGGGGCGTACGGATGCACGGGGTGGGCAAGGCGGTGTGGTTCGAACTGGACGGGGGCGCGGCATGAACTGCCGCGCCCCCGTCCAGAGGTGAGGCCGTCGAACGGCCCGGTCCCGGTCAGCCGAACTGCTGCTCCAGGTCCTTCAGCTTGCGCTCGAGGGAGTCGAGCCGGGGGAGGGCCATTGTGTCGTCCTCCGCGGTGAGGTCGACCGTCCCGGACTCACCGCTGCGGCGAACGGGCTGCAGCGAGGGCCGGGCGGCGCGTGCGGGCAGCTCCGGCGTCGCTATGGCAGGCTCCGAAGCGGCCTGCGGGGCCGCCTGCGCCGCCTGCAGCTCCGCCTGACGGCCGCCGCGGCCGATCATTCCGCGGTGGCCGCGGGTGATCGCCTTGATGCGGGCACGGTCCAGCTTCTCCTGGTCGCGCCGGCGCAGTCGGTTCTGCTCCTTGTCCCGCTTGTCCTCGCGGACCTCCTCGACGGCCTCGTCCAGGCTGCGCACGTTCTCGAGGAGCATGAGCGACCAGGCCGCGTACGTCTCACGAGGGGCACGCAGCCACCGTACGATCCGGATCTGCGGCAGCGGCCGGGGCACCAGACCCTGCTCACGCAGGGCGGCACGACGGGTCTGCTTCAGGGCACGGTCGAACAGGACGGCGGCCGAAAGGGACATGCCGGCGAAGAAGTGCGGGGCGCCGGCGTGGTCGAGACCCCTGGGGGCGTGCACCCAGTTGAACCAGGCGGCGGCGGCCGCGAACGTCCACACGAGTATCCGGGAGCCGAGCGCCGCGTCGCCGTGGCTGGCCTCGCGCACCGCGAGTACGGAGCAGAACATGGCCGCGCCGTCCAGGCCGAACGGCACCAGGTACTGCCAGCCGTCGGAGAGGTTCAGGTTCTGCTCGCCGAAGCCGACCAGGCCGTGGAAGGAGAGAGCGGCGGCGACCGCGGCACAGCAGAACAGCAGTACATAGGAAGCGGTGCCGTAGACGGCCTCCTTGCGCCTGCGGCGTTCTTCCGTGCGCTCCCACGAGTCTTCGGAGCGGGTCTTTTCCCCGGCGCGCTTTCCACGCGCGAGCACCGCAACCGCCGCCAGCAGGCCCAGGAGCAGCACGGCGCCGGGTAGCAGCCAGTTCAGCGATATGTCGGTCAGTCTCATATGGGGTCCCTTGCATTGGGATAGGGCGTAACGCCCGTCATAGTGGCCCAATCCCGCGGGTCCTCAGGGGGTTTCGGGGCAAGAGGCCGCCAAGAGAGTGCAAGGGGATGCGCGTGGGCGGCATTCTCCTCGAACTGCCGCTTGAGGAGCGGGAGCTGAGTTCGAGTTAGATTACCCGTACGGGTGGTTCAACGGAAAGTTCCTGCGTCGAGTGAGGATATTGTGAATCAGCCGTAACCTAAGCGACCCCGTCCGTGGCCAAAACGGCGGGGTCCAAGCTGAGTTGATCTTACGGGACGCGGGTGGTGCGCGAACGCGGGGCTCAGCCCGCCGCCCCGGCCACCTCGCTCGTCCGGGCCGCTTCGGCCGCCTCGGCTGCCTCCGCCGTCAGCTTCGCTATCCGGACGGCCTCGGAGTTGCGCGGGCAGTTCGCGCAGGTGTCCTCGGCGTCGAGGGTGTAGTAGAAGCAGCAGCTGGCCCGGTCCCGGGTGGGCAGGCACTCGCCGTTCGCACCGGTCACCTCGCGGAAGCCGGCCGGGCCGACGTACGGCCGGGTGGTCCTGGGGAACAGCCGCGCCAACTCCTCCGTCGCGCGCCGCTGTTCGCCCAGCAGACCGGCGACGTACCAGAGGCTCTCGACGACCTCGTCGGTCGCCATGGCCCACAGCGCATGACCCCGGCGGCGCATCCGGGGGCCGAAACCGCCGAGCACCGGCTCCAGGTGCTCGGCCACGGAGGCCCGTACCGCCGCACGCAGGGCCTCCTCGTCCGGGACGACCCGGGCGCCGGGCAGCGCCGCCGCCGGGTCGTCCGGCAGGCAGGCGAACTCGCCCACGCGCACCGCGATACGGCCGGGCATCCGCTGGAACGTGACGTCCCGTACGGGGAAACGGGGCACGCGGCGCAGCACGAACCACGGCACCGTGATCAGCAGGCAGGCCGGCCACGCGTACCGGTGCAGGCCGAAACTGGCGATGACGTCAGGGCGCCCCCGCCGTCCGTGGTCGGCCAGCACCTGCTCGTCGTCCCACGCGAGATAGGAGTCGAGCCCGGCGCCGGCCCGCGCGAGCTCGGTGACGGCGATCCGGCCGTCGCCCGTCGGGGCGGGTTCGCCGGGGGCGAGCTCCGTCACTCCCAGGGCCGGGAACACCTCGGTCATCCGCGTGTACGCCTCGGTGAGGACGGAGTGCGCGACGACGGTGCGGGGCGCGGGAGCGGGCATGCGGGACCCCGTTTCACGATGATCGGCAGGGATGATCAACAGGTAAGGCTTACCTTACCCGATAGGGTCGGGGTTTACCCTGTTCTGTCGGGGTCACGACGTACCCCACCCGAATTACCCGCCACTTGCCCACCACCACTCGCCAACCCCGGAGGAGGCTCCCGTGGAGAAGGCCGGTTCACGCGAGGCGTACGGCACTGCCGGAGACCCGTTCGAGGTCTGTCCCGCGGAGGCTCTTCCCGCGGAGGTCCCTCCCTCGGGAGCGCGCGCCCCCGAGGCCCGTACCGCCCGGGCCCGTACCGGCGCGGCCGCCGTGCGGGTCCCGCCGCAGGCGCGGCCGGACGGCGGTCCGCGGCAGCGCGGGACCGGCCGTGCCGAGGCCCCGCGCGACGACACCGTGGCGCGGACGGGCCCCGCGGCCCCGGCGGTCCCCACCGTCCCGGCCGAGCAGGCGGCCCGCGGCGAGCACACCCACAGCGAGACCCCGATCCCCCAGCCACGGTTGTCCGCCGTGACCCAGGAGGCCGTACGGGACCCGCGGACCCCGGGCCCGGCCGACGCCCCCGGCAGGCGCGCCGCCGGATCCGCCGCCGGCTCCGGCTCCGCGTTCGCCTCCGTGGCGGCCCGTCGGCCCGTGATCCAGCGGGCCTCCGTGCGCGGCCAGATCCTCGACGCCCTCCGTTCCGCCCTCGTCGCCGGCGACCTCGCCCCGGGTGAGGTCTACTCCGCCCCCGCCCTCGGCGAACGCTTCGGCGTCTCGGCGACCCCGGTGCGCGAGGCCATGCAGCAACTCGCGAACGAGGGGGCCGTCGAGGTCGTACCGAACCGGGGTTTCCGTGTCATACGGCGCGGGGCCAGGGAGCTGGCCGAGCTGGCCGAGATCCGGGCCCTCGTCGAGATGCCGGTCATGCTGCGACTGACCCGTACCGTCGGCGCGCCCTGCTGGGACGAACTGCGCCCGCTCGCCGACGCGACGGTGACGGCGGCCGCCACCGGCGACCACGCGTGCTACGCCGAGTCGGACCGGGTCTTCCACGCCGCGGTCCTCGCCCTCTCGGGCAACCGCCAGCTGGTGCAGCTCGCGGACGACCTCCACCGCCGTGCCCAGTGGCCCATGGCCGGTGCCCCCGTCCGCCGCCCGCGCGCCGACCTGCTGGCCGACGCCGCCCAACACACGGCCGTGCTCGACGCGTTGACCGCGCAGGACATCCCGACCGCGCAGTCCCTGATACGGGAACACTTCGCCGGCGCGTAGGACACCGGCGTACAGCGGCGCGCGGCACGCACGCACCGGCCCGACGTCGGCGGCGACCGGAGGGTGGCCGCGGCCGGGGGTCCGACCGGCCGGGCCGGTCGGTCAAGACCCCACCGGGCGGCCCCCACCCGGACGGCATGCGTCGTCAGGCCGTGGCCGCCGGTGGTGCCAACTGACCGGCCAGCCACGTGGGTACGCCCCCGAGGAGCCGGAACAGCCGGCCCGCCTCCGCCCGCAGCCGGGACGCCTCCGGCTCGGTCTCCGCGTCTGCGAGCGACGCCAGCGCCGGGGCCGTGCCGACGAGGTAGCCCAACTCCTCCCGGATGCGCAGGGATTCGGCGAAGCCGTGCCGGGCCTCCGCCAACTCGCCCTCCCGCAGAGCGAGTCCGGCGAGGTGCCGCCAGGTGAAGGAGAGCAGCAGTGGCGCGTCGTGCGCGGTGGCGCCTGCGTGGGCGCGGCGGTAGGCGGCCCGCGCGGACTGCGGGGAGTGGGCGAGGTTCTCGGCGAGCAGCCCGCGCCGGAAGTCGAGCAGGGCCCGGCCCCGGGCGCCCGGCGCGATCAGGGCCGCCGCCCGGCCGAGCGCGGCCCGCGCCTCGTCGGCACGGTCACGCACCGCGAGCAGCGTGGACGCGTAGGCGAGCTGTCCGCGCTCGCACGCCGCGGCCCCCCGCTCGTCGTCGCTCTGGGCCAGCGCCTCCGCCGTCCGCAGCGCGTCCTCCGCCTCCGCCCACCCCTTCTCGGTGTAGAGGCACCGCTCGACGAGGAGCGAGGCCCGTTGCAGAGCGGCCGCCGCCGTGATCGGTTCTAGGAGTGCGGCCGCGTCGGCCCAGCAGGCGCGCGAGCGCAACCGCCATACCGCGGTCTGGAGTGGATCGTCTCCGGCATTCGTTCCGTAACCAGACATGGCGGGATGCGCCACGTTGCCCTCCCCGAGCACGCCATTGAGCTGTTGAGTGGTGGCGGCATCTCAGCACGAATCAGAGCACCCGGCCAAGGGGGTAGGTGAAGGATTTCACAAAGTCGTGGGACAGATCGTGGGACAGAGACGACACTTGGTGCCTTCTGCGGGCTCCCCGCCGTGTCCCCACGACGGGGGCCGCGCCGTCCGCAGCCCTGTGACCTCAGCTCATCCGCAACGCCAGGAAGAAGTCCAGCTTGTCCTCCAGCCGGGAAAGATCTCGGCTCGTCAACTGCTCGATCCGTCCGACGCGATAGCGCAGCGTGTTGACGTGCAGGTGCAGACGGGCCGCACAGCGGGTCCAGGAACCGTCGCAGTCGAGGAACGCCTCAAGGGTCGGGACCAGCTCGGCGCGGTGCCGCCGGTCGTAGTCGCGGAGCGGGTCCAGCAGCCGGGCGGTGAAGGCACGGCGCACGTCGTCCGGCACGAACGGCAGCAGCAGCACATGCGACGCCAGCTCCTGGTGGCCGGCCGCGCACACCCGCCCCGGCCGGGCCGCGGCCACCCGGCGCGCGTGCCGGGCCTCCTCCAGGGCGCCGCGCAGCCCCTCAGCCGAGTGCACGGCCGCGCTGACGCCGAGCGTGAGCCGCCCGTCGCCGTCGAGCCCGGCCGACAGCGGATCGCGTACGGCCTCCAGGATCGTGTCGGCGAGCAGCCCGGTCTCCGAGCCGTCGTGCTCCGAGGAGACAGCGGGCAGCGGTACGAGCGCGACCGCCTCGTCACCCGTGTGGGCGACGGCGATCCGGTCGGACGACTCCGGTCCCGCCGACAGCGGGTCGACCAGGATCTCCTCCAGGAGGGACTGCGCGACCGGGCCGCCCCGGAGCCCGTCGGCCGGCGTCCCGCCGCCCGTCTCCGCGGCGGGCTGCCCGCCCTTCGTCACGTCCCACTCCACGCGGGCGACCACGACCTGCCAGTGCGGTGCCGCGCCGAGCCCCGGCAGCAGGACGGGCGCCGCGACCCGCAGCCGGGCGGCGATCTCGGCGGGCGCCGCGCCGTTCTGCACCAGCTCCAGAATCTCCTGCGCGAGCCGGCGCCGCACGGTGCGGGCCGCGTCCCGGCGGTCCCGCTCCACCGCTATCAGCTGCGTCACGCCCTCCAGCAGGTCGAGACGCCCCTCCGGCCAGTCCCCGGCGTCCGCCTCGACCGCGAGCAGCCACTCCGACAGGACCGTCTCGCGCACGTCGCGCCCGCCCGCCCCGGCCGGTACGCCCGGTGCCACCGAAGTGCCCGCGGCGCCCGGTGTGCCCGCGGTGCCCGCCGCGCCGCGACCGCCGCCGCGGACCGGGAAGAGCGAGTACGTCGTCGGGCCCACCGTCACCCGGTACGGCCCGCGCCGGCCCGAGCGGACCGCCGCCAGGTGCGCGCCGGCCAGCGTCGCGCCCACCCCCGGGGGCAGCTCCGCCTCCGCGCGGTGCGAGCCCGCGACCAGCCGGCCCGCGGGGGACAGCACCCAGGCCCGCAGGTCCAGGTCGGAGCCCAGCAGGTCCAGGACCACGTCCGGGCCGCCGCCCGCGGGTCCCGAGGTCATCATCCGGCGGTGCCGGTCCACCACGGCCGCCAGGTCCCCGGCACGCTCGCCCGACACCTGCCGTACGACGTGCTCGGTGATCGTCGCGAAGGCCACCGACTCGTTGACGGCGAACAGCGGCAGCCGGTGCTTGGCGCAGGCGGCCACCAGGTCGTCCGGGATCGGGCCCAGCTCGGCCTCGCCCGCGGCGAGCGCCGTGACCCCGGCGCCCGCCAGCAGCCGTACGAAGGGTTCCGAGTCGGCGGCGTTCCGGCGCCAGGCGAGCCCGGTGAGCACCAGCTCACCGCCCGAGAGATAGCGGCTCGGGTCCCGCAGGTCCGTGGTCATCACGCCCCGCACGGCGCGGTCCAGCTCGTCCTGGCCGCCGAGCAGCCGCAGGCCCAGCGCGTCCGTGTCCAGCAGTGCGCGCAGCCGCATCTCGTCGCCGCCGTTCTGTCTCGAAATCTACGGTGTATGGGGGAGAGGCCGATGGTCGGGGAGGGGGGACCGCATCGGATGTTTCCGGAGGGCTGCGTCGGATGTTTCCAGAGGAAGGCCAAGGGGTTACTGAGGCCCTCCGTTCATACGAATCTACAAGATGGGTGCCGTGGCCAGCCAACTCCTTCATGGTTTCGGTGACTGACCCTGGTGGAGGAACACGCTGTGTACTGACTCCGATCCACGTGAACAACTCATGAACGAGCCGGGCCCGCCGCACACGATCTTGGCTTGAACAGCACGATCCACGAGACGAAGAAGAGAGCCGGTCATGGACTTCCTTCGCCCCGCCAGCTGGGAGGAAGCGCTTGCCGCGAAGGCAGCGCACCCCACCGCTGTGCCGATTGCGGGTGGCACCGATGTGATGGTCGAGATCAACTTCGACCACCGCAGGCCCGAGTACCTGCTGGACCTGAACCGCGTCGGTGAGCTGGGTGACTGGGAGGTCGGCGAGGAGTCGGTCCGCCTGGGCGCCTCGGTCCCGTACACGGCGATCATGGAAAACCTGCGCGGCGAGCTGCCCGGCCTGGCCCTGGCCGCCCACACCGTGGCCTCGCCGCAGATCCGCAACCGCGGCGGGGTCGGCGGCAACCTCGGCACCGCCTCCCCCGCCGGTGACGCCCACCCCGCGCTCCTCGCGGCGGGCGCCGAGGTCGAGGCGGAGTCCGTACGGGGCTCCCGGCTGATCCCGATCGACGCGTTCTACACCGGCGTGAAGCGCAACGCGCTCGCCGCCGACGAACTCATCCGGGCCGTCCACGTCAAGAAGGCGGCCGGCCCACAGCAGTACTCGAAGGTCGGCACCCGCAACGCCATGGTGATCGCGGTCTGCGCCTTCGGCCTGGCGCTGCACCCCGACACCCGCACGGTCCGCACCGGGATCGGCTCGGCCGCGCCCACACCCGTACGGGCCAGGACGGCCGAGGAATTCCTGGACGCGGCGCTGGAGGAGGGCGGCTTCTGGGACAACGGCAGGATCGTCACCCCGTCGGTGGCCAAACAGTTCGCCGAGCTGTGCGCCGCCGCCTGCAACCCCATCGACGACGTCCGGGGCACGGCGAGCTACCGCCGCCACGCGGTGGGCGTCATGGCGCGCCGCACGCTGACCTGGACCTGGGAGTCGTACCGCGGCACCGCCGGTGGCACACAGCAGAAGGGCAGGGTCGCGTAATGCGCGTCAGTTTCACGGTCAACGGCCGTCCGCAGGAAGCCGACGACGTGTGGGAGGGCGAGTCCCTGCTGTACGTGCTGCGGGAGCGCCTGGGCCTGCCGGGCTCGAAGAACGCCTGCGAGCAGGGCGAGTGCGGTTCCTGCACGGTCCGCCTCGACGACGTGCCGGTGTGTTCGTGTCTGGTGGCGGCCGGACAGGCCGAGGGCCGCGACGTCGTCACCGTCGAGGGCCTCGCCGACTTCGCCGAACAGCGGGCGGAGCGCGCGGGCCGCGCGACTGGCGCGGATGGCGCCTCCGAGGCGCCCGGGACCTCCGACTCGCGGACCGGGGAGGGCGCCGGACTCGCCCCGATCCAGCAGGCGTTCATCGACGCCGGCGCCGTCCAGTGCGGCTTCTGCACCCCCGGTCTGCTCGTCGCCGCCGACGAGATGCTGGAGCGCAACCCGACCCCGACCGACGCGGACATCCGCGAGGCGCTGTCGGGCAACCTCTGCCGCTGCACCGGCTACGAGAAGATCATGGACGCGGTCCGCCTGGCGGCCGCCCGACAGGGAGAGGCGGTCTGACGATGACTCACATCACCCGCGCCACCGCTCCCGTCGGTACGCCGACCGAGGTCACCCAGGGTTCCCCGGCCAAGGGCGGCATCGGCGAGTCGACGCTCCGCCCGGACGGCACGCTCAAGGTCACCGGTGAGTTCGCGTACTCGTCCGACATGTGGCACGAGGACATGCTGTGGGGCCAGCTCCTGCGGTCCACGGTCGCGCACGCCGAGATCCTCTCCATCGACACCGGCGAGGCGCTCGCGACGCCAGGCGTGTACGCCGTCATGACGTACGACGACCTGCCGACCGCCGTGAAGAACTACGGCCTGGAGATCCAGGACACCCCCGTACTCGCCCACGGCCGCGTACGCCACCACGGCGAGCCCGTCGCCATCGTCGCCGCCGACCACCCCGAGACCGCCCGCCGTGCCGCCGCCAAGATCAAGGTGGAGTACAGGGAACTGCCGGTGGTCACGGACGAGGCGTCGGCCACCGCGCCGGACGCCCCGCTGATCCACGAGGGCCGCGACGACCACCACGCCGGCCACGTCCCCCACCCGAACATCGTGCACCGCCAGCCCATCGTCCGCGGCGACGTGGCGGCGGCCCGGCGGCGAGCCGACTTCGTCGTCGAGGGCGAGTACACCTTCGGCATGCAGGACCAGGCGTTCCTGGGCCCCGAGTCGGGCCTCGCCGTGCCCGCCGAGGACGGCGGTGTGGACCTCTACGTCGCCACCCAGTGGCTGCACTCCGACCTGCGCCAGATCGCCCCGGTGCTCGGGCTGCCCGAGGACAAGGTCCGGATGACGCTCTCCGGGGTCGGCGGCGCGTTCGGCGGCCGCGAGGACCTGTCGATGCAGATCCACGCCTGCCTGCTGGCCCTGCGCACGGGCAAGCCGGTCAAGATCGTCTACAACCGCTTCGAGTCCTTCTTCGGCCATGTCCACCGCCACCCCGCGAAACTCCACTACGAGCACGGGGCGACCAAGGACGGCAGGCTCACGCACATGAAGTGCCGGATCGTCCTGGACGGCGGCGCCTACGCGTCGGCCTCCCCGGCGGTCGTCGGCAACGCCGCCTCCCTGTCGGTCGGCCCGTACGTGCTGGACGACGTCGACATCGAGGCCGTCGCCCTCTACTCCAACAACCCGCCCTGCGGGGCCATGCGGGGCTTCGGCGCCGTCCAGGCGTGCTTCGCGTACGAGGCGCAGATGGACAAGCTCGCCGACGAGGTGGGCATGGACCGGGTCGAGTTCCGTCAGCTCAACGCGATGTCGCAGGGCACCGTCATGCCGACCGGACAGCCGGTCGACTCGCCCGCCCCGGTCGCCGAACTCCTGCGCCGCGTCAAGGCGATGCCCCTGCCGCCGGAGCAGCAGTGGCTCGCGGCCGGCGAGGCGGCGGACGTGCGCCAGCTGCCCGGCGGCCTCTCCAACACCACGCACGGCGAGAGCGTCGTACGCGGGGTCGGCTACGCGGTCGGCATCAAGAACGTCGGCTTCTCCGAGGGCTTCGACGACTACTCCACCGCCAGGGTCCGTATGGAGGTCGTCGGCGGCGAACCCGTCGCGACCGTGCACACCGCGATGGCCGAGGTCGGCCAGGGCGGGGTCACCGTCCACGCGCAGATCGCCCGCACCGAGCTGGGTGTCGCCCAGGTGACCATCCAGCCGGCCGACACGCAGGTGGGGTCCGCCGGTTCGACCTCGGCGTCGCGGCAGACGTACGTCACCGGTGGCGCCGTGAAGCACGCGTGCGAGTGCGTCCGCGAGAAGGTCCTGGAGATCGGCCGCCGCAAGTTCGGCACGTACCACCCCGCCTGGGCCACCGCCGAACTGCTCCTGGAGGGCGGCAAGGTCGTCACCGACGGCGGTGAGGTGCTGGCCGACCTGGTGGACGTCCTCGAAGGCGAGGTCGTCGAGGTCGAGGAGGAGTGGCGGCACCGGCCGACCGAGCCCTTCGACCTGCGCACCGGGCAGGGCTCCGGGCACGTCCAGTACTCGTTCGCGGCACACCGCGCCGTCGTCGAGGTGGACACCGAACTGGGCCTGGTGAAGGTCATCGAACTGGCCTGCGCCCAGGACGTCGGCAAGGCGCTCAACCCGCTGTCGGTCCTGGGCCAGATCCAGGGCGGCACGGTTCAGGGGCTCGGCATCGCGGTCATGGAGGAGATCATCGTCGACCCCGTGACGGCGAAGGTCAGGAACCCCTCCTTCACCGACTACCTCATCCCCACGATCCTCGACACGCCGACGATCCCCGTCGACGTGCTCGAACTCGCCGACGACCACGCGCCGTACGGGCTCCGTGGCATCGGCGAGGCCCCGACCCTGTCGTCGACCCCGGCGGTCCTCGCGGCGATCCGCGCAGCGACGGGCCTGGAGCTCAACCGCACACCGGTCCGCCCGGAGCATCTCACCGGGATGTAGTGCACATCCGGTTCAGATCTGGCTCAGATCTGGTTCGGACGCAGTTCAGATGTGGTTCGGCGGAGGGGGACTTCGTCCCCTCTCCCACCCCCTTGTTCGTCCTGGGCCGTCCCCCGGGTCGTGCACCTTCCCAAAACCCGTGCCGCCACGGCGGTCCCACACGGGTGCCCCTGTGAACCTTGGGAGACGGCACCATGACCCACCAGCAGTCACTGGACTCCAGGAAATCACCGGACCCCGGGACCACCGACGGCGACGCGGGTGAAGGAACCCGCGTCCCGGCCGGCCGGTCCTGGCTCGACCGGTACTTCCACATATCCCCGCGAGGAAGCTCGATCGCGCGTGAGGTGCGCGGCGGCGTCACCACCTTCATGGCGATGGCGTACATCCTCCTCCTCAACCCCCTCATCCTGTCCGGCAAGGACGCGGCGGGGGACACGCTCGGCCGGCAGGCGCTGATCACCGCGACCGCGTTCGCGGCGGCCCTCACCACGCTCCTGATGGGCTTCGTCGGCAGGGTGCCGCTCGCCCTCGCGGCGGGACTGTCCGTCTCAGGGGTCCTCTCCTCACAGGTCGCACCCCAGATGACCTGGCCCCAGGCCATGGGCATGTGCGTGATGTACGGCGTGGTGATCATGCTCCTGGTGGTCACCGGGCTACGCGAGATGATCATGAACGCGATCCCGCTGGCGCTGAAGCACGCGATCACGATGGGCATCGGCCTGTTCATCGCCCTCATCGGCCTGGTGAAGGCGGGCTTCGTGCACCCGGGCGAGTCGACCCCGGTCGCCCTCGGCCCGCACGGCGAACTCACCGGCTGGCCCGTCCTGCTCTTCGCGGCGACCCTGCTGCTCATCTTCATGCTCCAGGCCCGCGGGGTCCCCGGCGCGATCCTCGTCGGCATCGTCAGCGGCACCGTGCTCGCCGTGATCCTCAACGCCCTCGGTGTCATCGACCCGAGGCAGTGGGCCACCGGCGCGCCCGAACTGCACGGCGGCGCGGTGTCGATGCCCGACTTCTCGATCTTCGGCGATGTCGAGTTCGGCGGCTGGGACCAGGTCGGCGCGATGACGGTCGGCATGATCGTCTTCACGCTCGTCCTCGCCGGGTTCTTCGACGCGATGGCCACCATCATCGGCGTCGGCACGGAAGCCGGACTCGCCGACGACAAGGGCCGGATGCCGGGCCTGTCCAAGGCGCTGTTCATCGACGGCGCGGGCGGTGCGATCGGCGGCGTCGCGGGCGCCTCGGGGCAGACGGTGTTCGTGGAGTCCGCGACCGGGGTCGGCGAGGGCGCCCGGACGGGGCTGTCCTCGGTCGTCACCGGACTGTTCTTCGCGGCCTGCCTCTTCTTCACCCCGCTGACGGCGATCGTCCCCGGCGAGGTCGCGGCGGCGGCGCTGGTGGTCATCGGCGCCATGATGATGACGAACGCCCGCCATGTGGACTGGGCCGACCGCGCGACCGCGATCCCGGTCTTCCTGACCGTCGTGATCATGCCGTTCACGTACTCCATCACCGCGGGTGTCGCGGCCGGAGTCATCAGCTACGTCGCCATCCGCGTCGCCCAGGGCAAGGCGCGGGAGATCGGGGCCTTCATGTGGGGCCTGACGGTGATCTTCCTGGTCTTCTTCGCACTGAGCCCGATCGAGAGCTGGCTGGGCGTCCGCTAGGGCCACTCGCGCAACAGGCCCTGGACGCACCGCGGACAGAGGGAGGTCCGAGAGATGCTGGACATCGCCGAAGAGCTGGACCGGTGGCTGGCGGAGGGCCGCGACGTCGCCGTGGCCACCGTCGTGGCCGTCGGCGGCAGCGCGCCGAGGCGCCCCGGCGCCGCCCTCGCCGTGGACGCCGACGGCACGGCGATCGGCTCCGTCTCCGGCGGCTGCGTGGAGGGCGCGGTCTACGCACTGTGCCAACAGGCGCTGGAGGACGGGGAGTCGGTCCTCGAACGCTTCGGGTACAGCGACGAGGACGCCTTCGCGGTGGGCCTGACGTGCGGCGGGGTCATCGACATCCTGGTGACCCCGGTGCACGCCGCCGCACCCGCCCGCGAGGTGTTCGCCGCCGCCCTGTCCGCCGCCGCCCGGGGCGAGGCCGCGGCGGTCGCACGCGTGGTCTCCGGCCCGGCCGAACTGCTGGGCCGCGCCCTGCTCGTACGCCCCGACGGCTCGTACGAGGGCGGGATCGGCGCGCACCCCGAACTGGACCGCACGGTGGTGGAGGAGGCGCGGGCCTTCCTCGACGCGGGCCGCACCGGCACCCTGGAGATCGGGGAGCGGGGCTCCCGCTGTGGAGCACCGCTGACCGTGCTGGTCGAGTCGTCGGTCCCGCCGCCCCGGATGATCGTCTTCGGGGCGATCGACTTCGCCTCGGCCCTGGTCCGTATCGGAGCCTTCCTCGGCTACCGCGTCACGGTCTGCGACGCGCGTCCCGTCTTCGCGACGGCGGCGCGCTTCCCGGAGGCGGACGAGATCGTCGTCGAGTGGCCGCACACGTACCTGGAACGCACGGAGGTCGACGCCCGCACCGTCCTGTGCGTGCTGACCCACGACGCCAAGTTCGACGTGCCGCTGCTGCGGCTCGCGCTGCGGCTGCCGGTCGCGTACGTCGGCGCGATGGGCTCCCGCCGTACACACCTCGACCGCGACGCACGTCTCCGTGAAGTCGGCGTGTCCGAGCTGGAGTTGGCCCGGCTGCGGTCACCCATCGGGCTCGACCTGGGCGCCCGTACGCCGGAGGAGACCGCTCTGTCCATCGCCTCGGAGATCGTCGCGAACCGGCGGGGCGGGAGCGGGGTGTCGCTCACCGGGGCGCACACCCCGATCCACCACGAGGCGTCGTCGACGCCGGCGCGCCGCATCGGGTCGGTGGCCTGAGGGCTGGTCCGGCCTCGGCGTGTCAGAGGTGGGCGAGGAGGCGTTCCAAGGGGGGTGGTGTCCGGTCGAGGTCCAGGCTCGCGACGAGTTCCCGCGCGTACTGGGCCTTGCGGCCGCTGTGGGTGCCCATGAAGCGGTGGAGGTGCTGCTCCACGGTCCGCTCCCGCTGGGCGGGTTGGTTCTGGAAGGTGCGGAACGCGCGCAACTCGCCCTGTTCCTCGACGACTTGCTGTATGACGTCGGCGCCCAGGGACCGGATCAGCTCGTCCTCCAGATCCGCGTCGCACATGTAGAACCCGAGTGACTCCAGCCCGTCGACGGTGAGGTCGGAGCCGATCCCGGCCCGTTCGAGCGCGCGCCGGAAGAACCTCTCCTCCGCGACGTCGCACAGCCCCGCGAGGCGTACGTCGAGCCCTTGGGGCCCGCACAGGTCCACGAACCTCCCGATGCTGGTCGCGCCCCCGAGCGGGACGACCGAGACCCCTTCCTCGTCGAGGTCCCGGCCGTGCCGGGCGGCCAGCGCCTCGACGGCGACCTGGTCGCTGCCGCCCTCGACGAGCACGACCGTACGCAGCCCGGCGCCGTCGGCCAGGTCGCGCGCGCTCGCGCCTGCCCGCGCTGCCCCCGCGCCACCGGCGGCCCACTCGACGACCGCCTGACGGAACCGCCCCATGTCGTTCATGGGTCCCAGTCTCGCAACTCCGAGCGGACACGTTCCACGGACTTTTGACAGAGTGACCCTCATGAGCCCCGACGAGTCCCATGAGTGAGCCGGTGGAACGCGTCGACGAACTGGACCGGGTGGTGGGCGTGGTCGACCGGGCCGAGGCGGTGCGCCGCGGCTGGCCGCACCGGGTGGCGGCGACGGTGTGCCGTGACGCCGACGGACGCGTACTCGTCCACCGCAGACCGGACAACGCCGCGCGGTTCCCCGGACGGTACGACTGGCTGGTGGGTGGAGCCGTCGAGGTCGGTGAGTCCTACGCGCGGGCCGCGGTCCGGGAGCTGGGTGAGGAGCTGGGCGTCCGGGCCATGGTCAGGTTCGCCTTCAAGTACCTGTGTCACGGCGCGATCGGCCCGTACTGGATGGCGGTGCACGAGGCGGTCACGGTGGGGGAGTTCGCCCCGGACCCGGCGGAGATCGCCTGGTACGGCTGGCTGCCCGAGGCGGAGTTCCGACGGGTGCTGTGGCAGTGGCCGTTCGTGCCCGACAGCCGTACGGCGTTCACCAAGTACACGGAGCTGCCGGGAAGTCCTGTGGCATGACGCGCCTTGAGGCTCCCTTCGGGAGGTGGGATCCCGCTCCCCTGAGTGAAGTGGTCGAGATGTTCGCCGGGGTCCGCGGGGCATCCGCGGATTGTGGGTCTTCCGGGGCCTGTGGGTCTTCCGGTCCGGGGCCCGGCTGGTGGGTGGCCGGCGGTCTCGCGATCGAGCTCGCGGTGGGTCATCCGATCCGGAGCCATGGCGACATCGACGTCCTGCTGCTGAGGCGCGACCAACTCGTGGCCCAGCGGGCTCTGGCCGGCTGGCAGTGGTGGGCCGCCGATCCGCCGGGCAGCCTGCGTCCGTGGGCGCCGGGCGAGGTGCTGCCCCTCGGTGTTCACGACATCTGGTGCCGACCCGGGCCGGACGCCCCCTGGCGGGTCCAGGTCATGCTCGACGAGTCCCAGGGTGACTCCCACGGTCAGGAACCGGAGTGGGTGTCACGGCGCGACCCCCGAGTGCGCAGGCCGATCAGCACGCTGGGGGCGGTGTCCGAGGAGGGCGTTCCGTTCCTGGCCCCGGACGTGCAGCTCTACTACAAGGCCAAGGCGCCGAGGCCGAAGGACGAAGCGGACTTCGACGCGGTACTGCCCGTGCTCACGGAGCGGCAGCGCGGCTGGCTCGTCGGCGCGATCACGCGGACGTACGGACCGCACCCGTGGATCAGGCGTCTGCGCGGGTCCTCGCCGGGCTGACCGGGTGGCGGAGCTGCGGTGTCGGGTGCGTGTCGAGGGCTGTCGGACCGATGTCGGTGGTCTGTCGGCGTGTCCTGGGACCTTTTCCATGACCTCGCCGGGAGCCCGTCCGGCAGGAGTACGTACGCACACGCATACGCATACGTACGACAGACACGTAAGGAATCACCATGAACCCCACGAACCTCACGAACTCCGCTAACCCTACGAACCACCAGACTCCTGAGTCCTCCGACACCCCTACGGCCACCGACGTCACGATCATCGGCGCCGGGCTCGGCGGACTCGTACTGGCCCGCGTTCTGCACGTCCACGGCATCGCGTCCACGGTCTACGAGGCGGAGCCCTCCCCGACCGCTCGCGCCCAGGGCGGGATGCTCGACATCCACGACTACAACGGCCAGCTCGCCCTGGAGTCGGCCGGTCTGACGGACGAGTTCCGTGCCCTCGTCCTGGAGGGCCGCCAGGCGATACGCGTCCTGGGCCAGGACGGGTCCGTGCTGTTCGAGAAGGACGACGACGGTACGGGCGGCCGCCCCGAGGTGCTGCGCGGCGAGCTGCGACAGGTGCTGCTCGACTCGCTCCCGGCCGGCACGGTCCGCTGGGGCCACAAGGTCAGTGCCACCCGTGCCCTCGGCGACGGCCGCCACGAGGTGACCTTCGCCGACGGCACCACCGTCACCACGGGCCTGCTGGTCGGCGCGGACGGCGCGTGGTCCCGGGTCAGGCCGCTGCTCACCCCCGCGACACCCGAGTACATCGGCATGGCGTTCGTCGAGACCTACCTGTTCGACGGCGACACCCGGCATCCGGCGAGCGTGAAGGCGGTCGGCGGCGGTTCGCTGTTCGCGCTCGTGCCGGGCAAGGGCATCCTCGCCCACCGGGAGCGCGGGGACACCCTCCACACCTATGTGATGCTCACCGAGTCGCGGGAGTGGTTCGCGGACATCGACTTCACGGACGCCGCCGCGGTCACCGCGCGGGTCGTGCGGGAGTTCGACGGCTGGGCGCCGGAACTCACCGCGCTGATCACCGACGGCGAGAGCGCACCGGTCCTGCGCACCCTCAACGCCCTGCCCGTCGAACTCCGGTGGGACCGGGTGCCCGGGGTGACCCTGGTCGGCGACGCCGCCCATCTCTCGGCCCCGAACGGCGAGGGCGCCAACCTGGCCATGTACGACGGCGCCGAACTCGGCAAGGCCATCGCCGCACACCCGGACGACGTCGAGGCCGCGCTCACCGAGTACGAGCAGGCCATGTTCCCCCGAGGCGCCGAGGCCGCCGCCGAAGGCGTGGAGCTGCACGAGCTGCTCTACGGCGAGAGCGCACCCCACGGCCTGGTCGCCATGTTCACCGGCGACGACCAGACCCCGTGAGCAGCTGCCGGACAGCAGCCGCCGTCACCGGCGCGGGTCGCGCTCCCGGCCCGCGGCCGCGGGTTTCAGCCCGTCCAGAGTGAGGTCGAGGAGGCGTTCGGCCTGCTCCCGCTGCTCGGGCCGCGCCGAGGTGAGGGCGATGCCCGCGAGCGCGGCGAACATGTCGGTCGGGCGGATGTCGGACCGGATCTCACCGGCCGCGGTACCGGCCTCCATGAGCGAGGAGAGGGCGGCCTGGATCAGCTCGCGGCTGTCGGCGTAGGGGTTGCCGCCCGAGGCGACGACGGCTCGTAGCGCGTCGGCCATGCCGAACTTGGCGGTGGCGTAGTCGATGAAGCGACGCGTCCACGCGCGCAGGGCCTCGGCCGGCGGCAGGTCCGCGAGAAGCCCGGGGACGGCGTCGCACAGCCGGGCCACCTCGTTGCGGTAGGCCGCCTCGATCAGGGCCTCCCGGGTCGGGAAGTTCCGGTAGAGGGTGCCGCTCCCGACCCCGGCCTCCTTGGCGATGCGCTCGAAGTGCGCGTCCAGCCCCTCCTCGCTGAACACCCGCACCGCCGCGGCCAGGATCTTTTCCCGGTTGCGCTGCGCATCGGCCCTCAGCGGACGCTCTGCGGCTCGGGCCATCAGTGGTTCTCCCTCGTCATCGATTCGCCGGCTTGCTAAGTGGAGGCGTCGCCGCTTATGGTGGTCGAAGTGGCGGCGCCTCCACTTTCGTTCGACTTTCACTGTAGGGCATGACCGCGTGACCGCGGGTCTGCCCTCGTTCCCCCTCTGGAAGGACTCTCCGCCATGTCGGGAATCAACGGCGTCAAAGGCGTCGACGGTGTCGAAGGCATCGAGGGCAAGGTCGTGGCGATCACCGGTGCCAGCAGCGGCATCGGCGAGGCGACCGCACTGCTGCTCGCCGAGCGCGGCGCGAAGGTCGTCCTCGGCGCGCGCCGACCTGAGCCCCTTGAGGCCCTGGCCGCCCGTATCGAGAAGGCGGGCGGCGAAGCCGTCTGGGCCCGCACGGACGTGAAGCGGCGCGAGGACCTGGCGGGCCTGGTCGAGCTGGCACGCGACCGGTTCGGCAAGCTCGACGTCCTCGTCAGCAACGCGGGGGTCGGCCTGATCTCCCCCCTCGACGAACTCCGCGTCGAGGACTGGGAGGAGATGATCGACGTCAATCTGAAGGGCGTGCTGTACGGGATCGCCGAAGCCCTGCCCGTCTTCCGGGAGCAGGGCTTCGGGCACTTCGTCAACACCGTGTCCACCGCGGGACTGCGCATCAGCCCGCTCATGTCGGTGTACGCCGGTACGAAGAACGCCGTCCGCACCGTCTCCGAGGGGCTGCGGCAGGAGGCGGGCGACAGCCTGCGCGTCACCGTCGTCTCACCGGGCTTCGTCCGCACGAACTTCGCGGAACCCATCTCGGATCCCGAGGCCAAGGCCCAGATCCTGGACACGATGGGCAAGATCGCGATCGCGCCGGAGGCGGTGGCCCGCACCATCGCCTTCGCCATCGAGCAGCCGGCCGGGGTCGACGTGGGTGACATCGTCGTACGCCCCACCGCGCAGGCCTAGCCGGGCCGACCGGGGCCCGGATCCGGGTGGCGGCCCGGCCCGGCCCGGTTTCAGGGACGCGACAGCAACCCGTCCACCGCCCGCCCGAACATCCACCGGCCCGCCCGGCCCAGTACGGGGTCGAAGGCCCGCGGCAGCCCTCGTACCCCCAGCTCCTCCCGCCACAGCACCCGCGAACCGCCGTCCGACTCCGCCGCCGGGCGCACCTCGATCTCGGCCCACCCGACGACGAGTCGGCCCCGCTTGACGAGCCGGCACAGACCGGGGGCGCCGTCCCGAGGCGGCTGCCAGTCGGCGACCTCCATACGGTCGTCGAACGCCACCGGCCCCACCCCGGTCCGCGCCACGAACACGGTGCCGGCGCCGCGCGGCGCCGCCGTGAGGACCCGGACCCGCGTCAGCGGCACCACTTCCGCGTGCCGATCCCACGTGGTGAGCCGCCGCCATGCCTCGTCGGTGCCGAGCGGGGTGTCCCGGCGCACAAGAAAGAGAACCACCTCAGGATCGTATGCACCCGACCCCCGCTTCGCCCGTGACCTCACGTCCCCGACCTCGTGCCCCGACCGCACGACCAGCCCCGGATCCCGGCCGCGTCACCGCCCGGCTCCCCACCCGCTCAGACGTCCAGCAGATCCCGCACCCGAACCGGTGCCCCCGTCTCGAACGACTCGTTCGCCGCCAGCCCCGTGACCAGCGACCTGGCCCCGTCGATCGCGTCGGCGGCCCGGCCCAGCGGGTCCGTATCCGTATCGGGCCGCGGCCCGAACAGGTCGTCCAGCATCCGTACGTCCCCGCCCCCGTGCCCGCCCTCCCCGACCGGCACCTTCACCTCACGCGGCGGCTCCCAGTGCCGGCGCAGCAGCACCTCCGTGCGGCCGGCCTCGTCGCCCACCTCGGCGCCGTGCATGACGGGGTTCGCGCCGTCCGTCCGTACCTCGGGCCGTAGCCACGTCGACTCCTCGACGAGCAGTTCGAGGCGGCCCTCGCTCCCGTTGAACGCGACGCGATAGCCCTCCCAGGGGGCGTACGCCGTGAGGTGGTAGGTCAGGGACGCCCCGGACGCGTACCGCACGAGGACCGCCATGTCGTCCTCGATGGTCACCCCGGGACCGAACACGTTCTGGTCGCGGTGGTAGCCGTCCTCGCCCTCGGCGTCCAGATACAGCGCGCTGAGCACCGACGAGTCCGCCAGGTGTACGGCGAAGGGGTCACCCTGGGCGGCGGGGGAGCCGTGGGCGCGGGCGTAGGGCCGGGCGAGCCCCCGGCGCCGGCCCGCCTCGTCGCCGTAGAAGAAGAGGCCGCCCTGCGCGAAGACCGTCTCCGGCTCGGTGCCGAGCCACCAGTTCACCAGGTCGAAGTGGTGGGTCGCCTTGTGGACCATCAGACCGCCCGAGTCTGCCTTGTTCCGGTGCCAGCGCCGGAAGTAGTCCGCGCCGTGCCGCAGGTCGAGCAGCCACTCGAAGTGCACCGAGCCGACCTCGCCGATCTCACCGGCCGCGATGAGTTCCCGTACGGCCGAATGCACCGGGTTGTAGCGGTAGTTGAACGCCACCCGCACCTCGCGGCCGGAGCGCCGCCGCGCCTCCAGGATGCGCCGGGCCCGCCCCGCGTCGGTGGTCATCGGCTTCTCGGTGACCACGTCGCAGCCCGCCTCCAGAGCGCCCACGATGTAGTCGTCATGGGTCCGGTCGACGCTGCACACCACGACCAGGTCCACCCGCTCGCGCCGCAGCATCAGGGCGAAGTCCTCGGCGGCGTACGCCGGCACGGGCTCACGACCGGGGTGGTCGTCCGCGAGCCAGCCGTTGTGGACCGCCATCCGGTGCGTGTTGACGTCGCAGAAGGCCACCAGGTCGACGCTGTCCGCGTACGGCCCGGCCAGCGCCTCCGTGAACATCCGGGCCCGCGCGCCGAGCCCCACCACGGCACAACGGCGACGCGAAGCGGAACCCGAACCGGAGCCCTGGCCGGCACCCTTGGCGGAGCCGGCAGGGGAACCGGTGCAGGGGGCTTGTTCTGACATCAGGACCATCCTTAGGGTCGGGCGGGTCAGGCACGGGGAAGCGCTTTCTAGCGAATGAGGTGACCCACTCATGCCCGGAAACAGGACAAGGAAGTCCTGGAAACCCCGCGTCGCGACGGCCACGGCGGTGCTCACGCTCTGCTCGGTCCTCGCCTCGGCCCTCACGGGCTGCACCGGGTCGGACGGGGCGGGCGGCGCCGGCGGCAAGGTGTCCCTGCGCTACACCTGGTGGGGCAACCCGGACCGGGCGGCCAGAACCCAGGAGGCCGTCGACCTCTTCGAGAAGAAGCACCCGGGCGTCGAGGTGCAGACGTCGTTCTCCGGCTACGACGCCTACAAGCAGAAGCTGGCCACCCAGGCGGCGGGCGGTGACGCCCCCGACGTCATGCAGCTCGACTACCGGATGATCGACCAGTACGCCTCCGGAGACGTCCTGCTGGACTTCGCCCGGCAGCGCGCCGCCCTGGACACCGGCGAGTTCGACGCGGGCCTGCTGGCCACCGGCGTGGTGGACGGCAGGCAGTACGCGATCCCGCAGGCCCGCGGCACCGAGACCGTGGTGTACGACACCGCGGGGTGGCGGCGGGCCGGGGTCGAACTGCCGCGCCAGGGCTGGACCTGGAGCGAATGGGCCGACGCCATGCGGGAGTTGGCGAAACGGACCGGCAAGCCCGGCGGCACCGACCCGGGGCAGAGCGAGGACGCCTTCGAGGTGTGGCTGCGAGGCCGGGGCAAGGTCCTCTACACCGAGGACCGCCGGCTCGGCTTCACCGTCGACGACCTGACCCGCTGGTGGACCTTCGCCGACGGGCTCCGCAGGGAGGGCGCCGTCTCGCCGGCCGAGCAGACCACCCAGCTCGACGGCACGGTGGAGAACACCCCGCTCGGGCGCGGCAAGGCCTTCTCCGACCACAACTGGGACGCGCCGTCGAGCGGGTTCCTCGCGCTGGTGCCGGACGGGGTCACCCTCGGGCCGATGCCGTCCGGCGAGGACGGCACCCCGGGGCAGTACTTCAAGCCCTCGATGTTCATGGGGGTCGCCGCCGACTCCGGCCACCCGAAGGAGTCCGTCCAGCTCGTCGACTTCATGCTCAACGACCCGGACGCCGCGAAGATCCTCGGGGCCACCCGCGGCATCCCGGTCAACGAGTCGCTCCGCGAGCGGATCGCCCCCGGGCTCAAGGACTTCGACAAGACGGTCTTCGACTACCAGGCGTCCGTGGAAGGCAAGCTCAAGGCGCCGCCCCAGGCCCCGCCCTCGGGGGACAGCGCACTGCAGACGACCTTCCAACGGGACTACGAACAGGTGTCGTTCGAGCAGATGTCGCCCCGTGAGGCGGCCGAGGACTACATCACCGAGGCGAAGGCGGAGCTGAGGTCATGACCACCACCGAGACACCGGTCCCCGCCCGCGCCGCGCGGACCACCGCCACGAAGCGACGACCCGCTGGACGCCGACGCGAGGGCGCCGCCTGGGTGTTCCTCTCGCCATGGGTGCTCGGCGCGGTGGTGCTGACCCTGCTCCCGATGGCCGTGTCGCTCTATCTCTCCTTCACCGACTACGACTTGTTCAACCCGCCGAAATGGGTGGGCCTGCGCAACTACACGCAGATGTTCACCGAGGACCCGCGTTACTGGCGTTCGGTCGGCGCGACCCTCACCTACGTCGTGATCGCCGTACCCCTCCAGCTCGGCCTGGCCCTCGTCGTCGCGCTCGCCCTCAAGTCCATGCGGCGCGGCCGGGGTTTCTACCGCTCGGCGTTCTACGCGCCCTCCCTGCTCGGCGCCTCCATGTCCATCGCCCTCGTATGGCGGGCGATCTTCAACGACGGCGGCACGGTCGACAACCTGCTGGGCACCGGCGGCTGGGTCAACCAGCCGGGCTGGTCGCTGCTGGCCGTGGCGCTCCTGACGGTGTGGCAGTTCGGCGCCCCGATGGTCATCTTCCTCGCCGGACTCCAGCAGATCCCCCCGGAGCTGTACGAGGCCGCGGCCGTGGACGGGGCGAGCCCGTGGCGGCGGTTCCTGTCCGTCACCGTGCCCATGCTCTCCCCGGTGATCTTCTTCAACCTGGTGCTCCAGACCATCCAGGCGTTCCAGGTCTTCACGCCCGCGTTCGCGGTGAGCGGCGGCAAGGGCGGCCCGGCCGACTCGACGCTCTTCTACACCCTCTACCTCTACGACCGCGGTTTCGTCGCCTCGCACATGGGCTACGCCTCCGCGATGGCCTGGGTGCTGCTCCTCGCCATCGGCGCCGTCACCGCGGTGCTGTTCCGCACGTCACGCACCTGGGTCTTCTACGCGTCCGAGGGGGACCGATGACCACCACCACCTCAACCGCCGTCGCACGCGGGCCGGTCGCCCGGCGCCGAGTCGCCCTGCACCTCGGCGCCCTCGCCGCGCTCCTCGTCATGCTGTACCCACTGGCGTGGCTGCTCGCGACCTCGCTCAAGCCCGCCGATGAGGTGATCGCCAGCCTCGACCTGCTGCCCAGCAGCCTGGAGTGGTCCAACTACTCGACCGCCCTCGACGGGGTCAACGACGTCTCCGTGTGGCGGCTGCTCGGCAACTCGCTGCTGATCGCGGGCGGCGCGGTCGTCGGCAACGTACTGAGCTGCTCGCTGGCCGCGTACGCCTTCGCCCGGCTGCGGTTCCGCTTCCGCGGGCCGCTCTTCGCCTTCATGATCGCGACGATCATGCTGCCGCACCACGCGGTGCTGATCCCGCAGTACATCATCTTCAACCAACTGGGCATGGTGAACACCTACTGGCCGCTGATCCTGCCCAAGTTCCTCGCCACGGAGGCGTTCTTCGTCTTCCTCATCGTGCAGTTCATGCGCGGGCTGCCGCGCGAACTGGAGGAGGCGGCGCGGATCGACGGCTGCGGCCCGTTCCGCAGCTTCTTCCTCGTCATCCTGCCGCTGACCCGGCCGGCGCTGATCACCACGGCGATCTTCACCTTCATCTGGACCTGGAACGACTTCTTCACTCAGCTGATCTACCTCTTCTCACCGGAGAAGTTCACGCTCACGCTGGCCCTGCGGTCGTTCGTGGATGCGTCGAGCACCTCGGCCTTCGGACCGATGTTCGCGATGTCGGTGATCGCCCTGCTGCCGATCGTGCTGTTCTTCCTCGCCTTCCAGCGGTTCCTGGTCGAGGGCATGGCGAACTCCGGGATCAAGGGATGAGCGGAAACCGAGGAACGGGTGGTGGGCAGTCTCGTGAGGCGGGGGAGATCTTCGGGCCGCGCATGACGCTGTTCGCGGACGTGCTGATGGTGGGGGTGTGCACGGCGCTCGCGTCGCTGCCGGTCGTCACGCTGCCCGCCGCGCTGTCGTCGGCGTGCGCGGTCGTGCGCGGCGCGCGTGAGGACCGGCCGGCCACGGCGGCACGGTACTCGGCGGTCCTGCGGCAACGGCTGCGCGGCGGCGACCTCGTGGCCGGAACGGTGACCCTGGCCGGCGTGCTGCTGTGCTGGGCGGACCTGGCCATGGCCCGCGCCGGACTGCCCGGCGCCCCGCTGTTCGCGGTCGTCGCGGCGGCGATCGGCGGGTCCGCGGCCGTCGTCGGCCTGCGCGCGTGCGGGCGCCCCGAGTCGCTCACGGACTGGCGGGCGGCGGTGGCGGGCGCCGCGCGGGACTCCGTCAGGGACGTGGGCGGCAGCGGCCTCGTGCTGCTCGCCCTCGCGGCGGCCGTGCTGTGCGCGTGGATGCTGCTGCCGCTGGCGTTCCTGGCGCCGGGCCCGCTGGCACTGGCGCTGACGGCGGTGGACGTACGGAACGTACGGGCTGGGCACTGAACAACTCGGTTGCGGTGAGCGTGACTTCCGGTCACGCTCCCGCCCACGGCCGACGTCGTTCCGGACCCGTGTGGAGTTCCGGCCGGTCCCTGTGTTCTGGATCACGGGTCGCGTGTTGAGCGGGGAGAGGGGGCAATTCCCGTACCTCCCCATGACGCACGCACGACGAATGCGAGGATGAGGCTCGTCATGACTGCTGGGTGGGGTGTTCGCGCAGTACGGGCCGCGGTGTTCGCGGTCGTCTGTGTGCTGCTCGCCGCCCTCGGACACGTGATGATGTCCGGCTCCCCGGTGTCCTGGTGGACCATGGCGGCCGGGGCGGTGGCGACGGGCGGCGCGGGCTGGTGCCTGGCCGGCCGGGAGCGCGGCCTCCCCCTGATCGTCTCGGTGGTGGTCGTCGCCCAGGGCCTGCTCCACACGTCGTTCTCGCTCGCGGGGCCGTCGAGTCGGGCGCGCACGCCTACGACGGACACCATGGACACCATGGGTGACATGGGTGCCATGCACATGGGACACGCGGGGCACATGGCATCCATGGGGCCCGGACACCTGACCTCGGGCTCCCCCTCGGGCTCCATGGGCGGGCCGGCGCACGACATGGCCGGAACGTCCTCGTTCGGCATGCTCGCCGCCCACTTGGTGGCCGCGCTGCTGTGCGGCCTCTGGCTGGCGTACGGAGAGCGCGCCGCCTTCCGTATCCTGCGCGCGGTCGCCGGCCGGCTCGTCGCCCCGCTGCGGTTGCTGCTCGCGCTGCCCACGCCCCCGCACCGCCCGCGTGTCCGTGTTCGCCGCGACTCCTCCGACCGGTCGCCGCGGCGGCTCCTGCTCGCCCACGCCATCACTTCTCGGGGTCCGCCCGCGGGGTCCGCTGCCATCTGAGACAGCCGGATCCCCGAGGCGCCACACGCGTGCCTCGGGCATCGGCCGTACCTCCGTGTACGGCCGAATCCCCCTCGCCGGACCGACCCTGCGCGCACGCGCCGTCGGTCCGGATCACGGATGACCCGAGAAGGACACCTTGTGATCACTCCTGCCCTCCCTGTTTCACCCGACAGAAGCGATACGAGCGACGGAAGCGACCGGGGGGCCGCGAGCCGCCCGCACCGTCCGAGCGGTTCCGGCCGCCCGAGCGACGCGGCGGCGTCCGCCGACGAGTCGATAACGGCCTGGGCCTTGGCCGCGCGGACCGGTGACCCGGAGGCCGTCGACCGGTTCGTGCGGGCCCTGCACCGAGACGTCGTGCGCTACGTGGCGTACCTGTCCGCCGACCCCCAGGCCGCCGACGACCTGGCCCAGGACACGTTCCTGAGGGCGCTCGGCAGCCTGCACCGCTTCGAGGGCCGCTGCTCGGCCCGTACGTGGCTGCTGGCCATCGCGCGTCGCGCCGTGGTCGACAGCATTCGGTACGCCGCCGCCCGGCCTCGTCTGTCCGACGTACCGGACTGGCGTCTGGCGGTGGAACGGGCTCAGCCGCGCGACCTGCCGGGCTTCGACGACGGGGTCGTACTCCTCGACCTGCTGGCCGCGCTGCCCGACGAGCGGCGTGAGGCGTTCGTCCTCACCCAGATGATGGGGCTGCCGTACGCGGAGGCGGCCGAGCTCAGCGACTGCCCCATCGGAACCGTCCGCTCCAGGGTGGCCCGAGCCAGGGCCACCCTGATCGGCCTGCTGGCCGAGGCGGGTGCGCCGGCGGCGCTGGCGGCCTGACGAAGAGCCTCACGAGGAGAGGTGTAGGAGACCTCACGAAGAGAGGTGGAAGAGAGAGGGGAAGCGAGGGTGGGGTGTGCCGGCGCCGGCCGATACTCCGCCCTCGCCCCCTCCATGACGGAGGTTCTTACGGTGGGCGATAGTTTCGCTTTCTACATCTATTGTCGCTTTTTAGATGTTTCGTACCTTCTGTTGAGGTGACTCGGGCAGGACACCGGACTTAGAAGGAGGGTGCTGAAGGATGATCACCCAGGAGCAGATCCCGGCAGTACTGGAACACCCCGTGTACGACGCCGAGGGCAGCAAGATCGGGGACGCCAGCCACGTCTTCTTCGACGACGCGACCGGTCGCCCGGAATGGGTCAGCATCAAGACTGGCTTCTTCGGCACCAGCGAGTCGTTCGTGCCGATCCGCGAAGCGGTCATGGTCGAGGACCACCTTGAGGTGCCCTACCGCAAGGACATGGTCAAGGACGCACCCAACGTCGACGTCGACAGCGGCGGCCATCTCTCCGAGTCGGAAGAGGTCCGGCTGTACGAGTACTACGGCATACGCTGGGACGACGCCTGGCAGCAGGCCAACAAGCCGGGCGACGGCTGGGCCACCACCGGTGCCGCGGGCGCCGCGGGCACGGTCGGGGCCGCCGGGATCGCCGGCACCGCCGGCGGCAAGGGCACCGCGGGAACGCGCGGGCTCGCCGACACGTCCGGCACCAAGAGGGCGGCGGCCGGCACCGCGGGCACGGGTGTCAAGGGCAAGGCCAAGGACATGGGCAAGGCCCGGGGCGGTACGTCCGAGGACGTGGCGATGACCCGGTCCGAGGAGCACCTGCGCGTCGCCACGGAGCGGTACGAGACGGGGCGCGCGCGGCTGCGCAAGTACGTCGTGACGGAGGAGGTCCAGCAGACGGTTCCCCTGCGCCACGAGGAAGTGCACGTCGTGCGGGAGCCGATCACGGACGCCAACCGTGGCGATGTCAGGGCCACGGAGATCGCCGAGGGCGAGCGCGAGGTCACCCTGCACGCCGAGCGTGCCGTCGTGCAGACCGAGGCGGTTCCGGTGGAGCGGGTGCGGCTGGCCACCGAGGAGGTCATGGAGGACGAGACCGTCACCGGTCAGGTCCGCAAGGAGCAGATCGTCGTCGAAGGAGTCGACGAGGACATGAAGGGTATGGACAAGGGCCGCCGCCCTCGCCGGTAGTGCCGGTGCGTACACGGCAGTCGCGCTCACCCTGACGGGGGGCGCGACAGTCGTGTGTTCGGCACCCGCCCGGTGTCCGCGCGGACCTACGCGCTCGACCCTTACCGGCGTCCGCCGTGTTGTCCGCTGCTTTTCGGTTCCGGCGCGGCTTCCGTCACGGTCTCGGTCTCGGTCGCGGCCTCGGTCGCGGTTTCCGTGGCCGTCTCCGTGGCGGCCTGGAAGCTGACGATGGCCTCGCCGTACGACCTCGCCCAATCCGTGAGCACGGAGATGGGTTCGACGAGTGTCCGGCCGAGGTCGGTCAGGCTGTACTCGACCCGCGGGGGCGCTTCGGCGTACACCTGGCGGTCGACGAGCCCGTAACCCTGGAGTCGGCGCAGTGTCTGAGTCAGTACCTTGCGCGAGATGCCGCCGATGAGGTCGACGAGTTCGCCGTGCCGGCACGGTCTGCGGCTGAGCGCGAACAGGACGACGACGGCCCACTTGTCGGTGATGATCTCGATCGCCAGCCGAGCGGGGCAATCGGCGAAGAAGACGTCTCCGGCCGCGCGACTCATGCGCGAAAGGATATCAGGAGGTGGCCATTGGCCGGGTCGATTGGCCGGGTCGGTGCGGGGAACGCCGGGAACAGCAGGCGAAGGATCGGAGTTGATCACAGCATGACTTCAGAGACACACCAGTCCTTCGGCCGCATCGGTATCTGGAGCGGTGCCCTGCGCAGATCGCAAGTGGACGAGACCGGCTGGGGAGCGATCGCGGAGGCGGTCGCCGAGCTGGAGGAGCTGGGGTACGGCACGCTCTGGCTGGGGGGCAACCCCTCCCCGGACGACGCCGCGGCGGTCGTCGCCGCCACCCGTACGGTCACGGTGGCCACCGGGATCCTGAGCATCTGGGAACACACCGCGCAGGAGGTCGGCGCGCGGATCGCGGGGCTCGACGCGAGCTCACGCGACCGGTTCGTCCTCGGTCTGGGCGTCAGCCACAGCGTGTTGGCGCCGCAGTACGCGAAGCCCTACAGCGCGATGGTGGCGTACCTCGACGCCCTCGACGCCGCCACTGCGCCGGTCGGCGCCGGACGGCGGGTTCTGGCGGCGCTCGGCCCGAAGATGCTGAAGCTCGCCACCGGCCGGGCGCTGGGAGCCCACCCGTATCTCGTCACCGTCGAGCACACGGCGGAGGCCCGCGAGGCGCTCGGCCCCGACGCGCTGCTCGCCCCGGAACTGTCCGTCGTGTTCGACACCGACCTCGACCGGGCCCGCACCACGGCACGGGCCATGTTGAGCATGTACCTGCAACTGCCCAACTACAGCAGCAATCTGCTGCGCCTGGGCTTCACGGAGAACGACTTCGAGGGCGGCGGCAGCGCACGGCTCCTCGACGCGCTCTTCGCCCTGGGCGACGCAGAGCGCGTACGGGCCCGGACCCTGGAGTACCTCGACGCCGGGGCCGACCACGTCGCTCTCCAGGTGCTGACCGCGGACCAGGGCGGGGGCGGCCTGCCGCTGACCGAGTGGCGGGAGCTGGCCGAGGTGTTCACCGGCCGGCTGTGACGGCGGCCGGCCCGGACCGCGCCCCGGATTCGAGCGTGCCCGGTGCTCGACGAGCCGGTCAACGGCCTGGCCCGCTCCAGGCCTGCCGTTCCCGGCTGCGGGGGGCGTCGACCTGGGTCCACTCGGTGTCGATGCGCATGGTGGTCCGGCGCTCGCGGGTGTACGGCTCCCAGCCGGGGTTGCCGGTCCGGGCGAACCGGATCCACGCCCCCTGTACCCGTGCGGCGAGATCCGCGGGAGGCCGCCGCGGGCCGAGGAGGCCGTCGGGGCCGTGCAGCCGGGGAAGGTGCGTACGGTCGAAGACGAAGGGAAGCTCCATCGTGTGGGTGGCACCGAGTTCGCCTCCCACGGCCAGGGAGCGCCACGCGAACTCGTAGCCGAAAGTGCGGGACCCGCGGCGTGCGGCATGCGCGTCGGCCAACGCCCGGGTGCCCGCGCCGAACAGGGCATCACCCATGATCGCGGACCTCAGCTCACCGAAGGAGGCCTGGGGCCGGGACGTGCGGTACGTCTCGATGAGCCGCGCGGGGTCCGGGTGCGAGCGCGCCGCCACCGCGTCGACGTCGGCCGCCGTCGACGCGGTGTAGTTCCCCACCGGGACGAGGTAGAGGTTTCCCTCCTCCGTGTTGGTTCCGATGAGCAGGTCGACGTCCGGCCCCGGTCCGGCGGCGACAGATTCGGCGGGCTGTGTCTCAAGGACCAGGCTGAAGGGGCTGAGCCCGACAAGGGGGTCGAAGTGCGTCCGGGTCCGCAGGTCGATGCCGGCGAGCCGGCCCGCGGCCTCGACCAGGCGCTCGTCGGAGATGCCCGCGAACGCGTCGGCGTGCGGTTCGATCCCCAGGGTGTCGGCCGCCGACCGTGTGACACGGCGGGCCTGCTCAGGGGTGAACGCGCCCAGTCCGCTGCCACTTTGGACGATCGCCCGGTGGACGAGGCCTGTGGCCTCGGGGGTGGCGAGGACGCCGCCGACGATGGTGGCCCCGGCCGACTGACCGAAGAGCGTGACGTTGCCCGGGTCACCGCCGAAGGCGGCGATGTTCTCCCGCACCCAGCGCAGCGCGGCCAGCACGTCGAGCAGGCCCCGATTGGCGGGCGCTCCGGGGAGGTCGAGGAACCCCGGGATGCCGAGACGGTAGTTGAGGGTGACGAGGACGACGCCGTGCCGGGCGAAGCCGGAGCCGTCGTACAGCGGGGACCGGGTCGACCCGGCGACGAATCCGCCGCCGTGGACGAAGACCATGACAGGCAGGTCCTCGACAGGCAGGTCCTCGTCCATGGCGGCGGGCTGCCGGACGTCGACGGTGAGGTAGTCCGCTCCTCGGCTCCAGCCGGCACCGAAGTAGGGGGACATGTCGACCGCGCCGAGCTTGCGCTCGGACTGAGGCGCGTTGGGCCCCGGCACGGTGGCGTCGCGCACGCCGTCCCACGGTGCGTGCGGCCGCGGCGGGGCGAACCGGCCGGTGCCGAGGGGCGGAGCGGCGTAGGGGATGTTCAGGAAGGCGGTGGTGGTGTCCTGGCGCAGACCGCGGACCGCCCCTTGAGCGGTGGTGACGACGGGATCGGTGTCGTGGCTCACGACGGTTCCTTTCCTCGGGCCCGGGTGGGCGGTTGGGCGCGGTTGAGTGGTTGAGCGGTCGGGCGGTTGGGGCGAAGGTGTCCGGAGCGAAGTGGCGCCCGGACCCCGGGCCGGACCCCGGCTCTCCGGCACAGGCCGGAGAGCCGGGGTCCGCGCAGCGGTCAGAGCCGGTCGAACGAGGCCCACCGCTTGACGCCGAACGCGCTGCCGTTGCGCTCCACTTCCAGCGCGCCGTGGCCGGCGAAGTGGGCGGGCAGGACCAGCGCGTTGGAGTCGGCGGCCCAGCCGAGAATCTCCTGCCGGGTCTTGCGGGAGGCGTGGGCGTCCTCGCAGAAGCAGCTGTTGTGTTCGGGCTGCATGATCTGGAAGGGGGAGTGCAGCAGGTCGCCCGCGAAGACGGCGCGCTCGGTGCCGGAGGCCAGCATCACGACGCTCGACCCCGGGGTGTGGCCGGGTGCGGCCTCCAGAGTGAGATTGGCGTCGATGCGCAGGCTCGATTCCCAGAGCGTGACCTGGCCGGCCGCGTGTACCGGTGCGACGCTGTCCTCGAAGACGTTCTGGTTGACTCCGCCGGCGATCTTGGGGTTGTCGGCCGGGTTCCAGAACTCGAAGTCCGCTTTGGGCATCAGGTACGAGGCGTTGCGGAAGGTCGGAACCCAGGTCTGGCCCTCCAGACGGGTGTTCCAGCCGACGTGATCGACGTGGAGGTGGGTGTTGATCACGATGTCGACGTCGTCGGGCTGTACGCCGGCCCGCGCGAGATTGCCGAGGAAGTCCAGCTCCAGGTGGCTCCAGACCGGTGCGTAGGGGCGTTCCTTGTGGTTGCCGACCCCGGTGTCGATCAGGATCGTCCTGCCCTCGCTGCGCAGCAACCAGGTCTGCACGGCGACCCGGCAGATGCCGGTCTCCTCGTCGAGGAAGTCCGGGACGACGACGGAACGGTGCCTGTCCCACTCCTGCTTCGGTGATGCGGGGAAGAAGACGTCCGGGGTCATACCGACCGGCCCGTGCAGTTCCTCGACCCTTGTTATCTCGACGTCGCCGAGAGTGATGTCGCTCATGACGGTGCTCCTGTGTCGTCTGTCATTGGTTCGTCCGGGCCGCTCGGGTGCCGGGCGTGTATCAGCGGTGGTGGCCGTTCAGGCGGGCGCGCAGGAGGTTGGGGTCCTGCTGCGTGGTGTAGGCGGCGCTGAGGACGTACACCTCCTTGCCGCGCAGGGCGACGGAGGTGGGGTTCTGCAGTCCGTCGGCGGCGTCCAGGACGGTGGTGCTGGTGCCGTCGGGCTGGATGCTCACGACCTCGCTGGGGCCGTTGAGGGTGGCGAGCACCTCGTTGCCTCGACCGGTGAAGGCGAAGTCGTCGATGCCGGTCAGGCCCGTTGCCGTCACCCGCGGTGCGCCCGCCCGGTTCCCGGGGTGGATCGGGATGCGCAGGAGGGTGCCCTCGTCGAGGTTGGTCACCCACAGCGCACCGTTGTGCACCTTCGCGCCGTTGGCTCCGAGGAAGCCGGTCGAGGCGAGCTCGGACGCGGTCGACCAGGTGGTGGGCCGGCCTCCGGAGAGGGGGACGGTCGACACGGTGCCGAGCACCGAGTCGGTGATGTAGAGCCGCTCGGAGTGCGGGTCCAGCGCCAGACCGTTGGGCAGGCCGTTCGCGGGCAGCGCGGTGATGCGCTGGGGGGCCTTGCCGGGGGTCAGCCGCCACAGGCCCGTCAGGTCGGCGGTGCCGGTCGCGTACAGCACGTACGTGGCGCCGTCGGCGTGGACGATGCCGGTGGTCAGCGGGAAGCCGAGGACGGGTGTCTTGACTCCGCCGTCGGCGGGCGCGGGCAGGGTCGCCAGGATGCGGGTGTCGCCCCGAGGGGAGATCTGGGCGACTTGGCGGCTGCCGGCGAACGTGACGTGGGCCGTGCCGTCGGGCAGCAGGGCGATGTTCTCCGGCATCTGGCCGGCCGCCAGGTCGAAGTGCTCGGCGATGCGAACGTCGCTCAGGAGGCCCGGAGCAACCGCGGTGCTGTGGGCGGGCGATGCGGCGTGGGTCGTCGCCGGTGCCGCCGGTGCCGCCGGTGCCGATGGGGCGGACAGGAGCGCGGCGGACGTGGTGGCGGCCAGCAGGGCGACCGCAGTGATGATCTTGCTGCTTCGTCGGGTGATTCGGTGGGACACGGGGGTTCCTTCACTTCACTGGTTGGCTGGTTGGTTCGCTGATTTGCCGGTTCTGGGCAGGCTGAAGCCGCGCTGCGGCGATGCCGTGGTGATTGGTGACTGGTGGTTGAGAGGGCGGCGTCGAGAGGGGTGGGCGAGGAGGGTTCAGGCGGTGGGGGTCCCCGCGTCAGCGTCCTCGCGCGGGGAGACCGTTTCCCGAGGCGCGGCGCCGTGGGCGAGCAGCTTCAGGGAGGTCGCGGAGGGCGACCCCGGGGCGGCCGTGGTGATCACCACGGACCCCCCGCCGCCTTGCGGACTCCGGAGCGTCTGCTGGGTGACGGTCAGGGTTCCGACCGTGGGGTGGTGCATCTCGTAGTCGGCGGCATCGCAGGCCAGGACCCGGTGATCGGCCCACATGCCGGCGAACTCCGGGCTGCGCATGATCAGTTCGCCGATGAGCCCGGCCAGCAGAGGGTCCTGCGGGTACCGGCCGGCGGTGATGCGCAGGTTGCCGACCACGGACCTGGCCTTGGCGGGCCAGTCGGTATAGAGGTCGCGGGTGTGGGCGTCGAGGAACACCAGCTCGGCCATGTTCGGCCGTTGCCCGGGTTCGTCGGGGCTGCCCGGGTCGAGATGACCGGCGAACAACGCGTGACCCTGTGTGTTCCAGGCCAGAACGTCGCTGCGGAGGCCCATGACGATGGCGGGGGTGCCTTCGAGAGCCGCCAGCAACGCGCCGGTGGCCGGGGTGATGTGCTCGGGGCGGGGGCGTGGTGCGGCTTTCCCCCGCTTCGGCGCACGGGCCAGCTCGTGCAGATGGGCCCGCTCGGACTCGTCCAGACGCAGGGCGGTCGCGATGGCATCGAGTACCTCACGCGAGGCGTTGCGTGACTGACCCTGTTCGAGCCGGGCGTAGTACGGCGCGCTGATGCCCGCGAGCATCGCCAGCTCCTCCCGCCGCAGCCCCGGCACCCGGCGCCGCTCGCCGTAGGTCCGCAACCCCACGTCCTCGGGATGCAGAAGGCCCCGACGTGCCTGGAGGAAGTCGGCCAACTGCCCGTGCTTGTTCATGAAACGGAGTATGCGCGGCACCGCCGAACCGCGCCTCACCCTGCTGGGGTACGGATTCACAGGGTCTGGCTGCTCCCCGCACCGGCCCTCAGGGTGAGGGGCGTACACCCCATCTGTCGCCATCACCTCCAGGAGACCCGGTGACCACCACCACGTCCGAGAACACCCGCCCCGCTTCGCACGACTCGCTGGCCGGCCTCGATCTGACACCCTTCGCCTTCACCAGGCGGTGCTGGGTCGACCTGACGCCGGACTCCGTATACCAACTGATCAGCGACGTGTCCCTGATCGAGACATGGAGCCCGAGCGCCAGCGCCGTGAGCTACGAGCCGGGAGAGGGCCCTTGGGTCGGCGCACGGTTCAGCGGACGCAATCGCCGCGACGGACGCGAATGGGTCACCCACTCCGAAGTGGTCCAGGCGGATCCGGGTTCCGCGTTCGCCTTCGTCGTCGGCGGAGCCGAGCACGGCATCGTCCGCTGGGGCTGGCACTTCCACAAGCAGGGCACCGGGAGCGTCGTCGAGCAGACCTGGCGCCTGCTGCGGACCGACCCGGTCCTGGGCGACACACCCGAAGACCTCCACGCCCTGCGGGACCACATGGCGAACAGCGCGGAGGCCACCTTGCTCTCCCTGACGGAGTGGGCCGCGGGGCACCGCACCCGATAGTGGCCGCGCCCCGGTCCGAGTGACGTACGACCGGGGGCCGGGTCCGCGTACACGGACATGATCCGACGCCTCACTGCCAACGGATTTCCGCAGGCGGTCCAGTGAGCTGCGCCTGAAATCCTGAAGCAATGTATTGCTCAGTCGGAATCGGATGGAATCAGAAGAGATCATCTCGTCGTCCGCGGACAGCTCAGGCCTCAGGCCGTTTCGTGTCGATCGGTGCGCGCTCCAGCCATCAGGAGCAGCAGCCATGCCGACGTCGCTACGACGAAGATCGCGATGAACGGCGACAGGCTGCCTCGCTTGAGGAAGAAGATGAACGACTCTGGTCCGTGCGTCAGCGCCACCAGGCCCAACAGCGTGAAGGCACCGATGGCGACCATTCCGAACAGCCACTGTGCCCAGTGGCGAGCTACGGATCGGGCTGTCACGCGGTCCCGATGGTTCATCCTCGTGCCTCCTCGCGCTCGAAGCCTCAGATCCTGTCAGCCACGCGCTGTCGCGGCTACAAACCCTGACCTTGCAGCCATGGCCCCGATCCCGCCACGCGCAGGATCCACCAGACCATAGGCGTCGGCCGGCACCCGAATCTGAGCAGCCTGGACGTCCACCGAGGGCGTGTTCTCCTTTTGGGGCACGCACCAAAGCCAGGCCGGATAGCTCACATCGTCCAGTGGGCTCCCCGGTTGGGCCATGTCGAGATCGATGAAGGCGACCGGTGTCCCGTCCTGCGAATACGGCGTCGTCGGGTCCCAAGTCGTGGTGACACTCGGCCCGGTGTCGACCAGGGAGATCACTGCCCGGGTGGCCTCGTGCATCGCGCACGCCGGCCCACCCGCCGCAGCGACCTGCGTGTCGCCCCACGGACGGAGCTTGGAGGGAACCCGGCCCGGCACGTAGCTGAAGGCGTCCCGGCCTACCTGATCGCGGCCGAGACACCGGGCGCCCGTGCGAACGCTCGCGCCTGCCCTTGGCACCCGCGCCTCGCGTCCGTCGGGGCTCGCCCCCCGGCACTCGTGCCTGGATCAACGCACCGACCAGAGCGTCGAGTTGGGCAGCAGCCATCCCGGTCAGCTCCGGGTCGCAGCGAGAGCAGGCGTTCAACGCTGGCCGCGGGCGCACTCGACCGGGCGGGTTGTGGCGATGGCGAATTCCGATTCCGGCCGACGGCGTGGGGCCGGGCAAGGACCAGCAGCGTGGACAGCGGCGTCCGGCGGGAGTGCAGTACCGCCTGCGCGCCGGTCTGGCCGTAGCCGTCGCTCCTGGACCGAGAACCGCCGCTCAGCCGACCTGCGAGACGGGGCTCAGCCGGCCAGAGGGAACTCCGGTTGCTCAGGGCCGTGTGGAATGTCGATCCGCTCCTCGCCGGTGCGCAGGGCCCGCAGGATCACCCGGCCGACGTACTCGGGTGATCCTGACCGAGAAGGCTCTCGGCGGCGGCAGCTGGCAGCTCCTCTTCGCCGACCGCCACCCCCACGCCGGCGGCCCCGTCACCTATGCCGCCTGCCTCGAAAACCGCGACCGCTTCGAGATCGAACTCGTCGCCGACCCCGCACCCTGAAGAGTTTCGCGGCGGCCCGCCGGGGCGGGCGGTGCTCCGGGAAGTCCAGTACGGGGTCGTTGCCGAGGTCGGCGGACAAGGGCCTCCTGCCACGGCCAGGGCCTGTCTGTCAGGCGCCCGCACCGCCGTCGACCGGCACGATCGCGCCGGTCACCATCGACGCCCGGTCGCTGAGCAGCCACGCGGCCGCCTCCGCGACCTCGTGGGGCTCAGCCATCCGTCCGAGCGGGATCGACGCCGTGATGTGCCCGACGATGCCGGGGGTCGCCGCCTCCCATTCGTCGATCATCTCTGTGGCGGTGCCGCCAGGGGTGATGCCGTTGACCCGGATGCCGTCAGGGGCCCAGCTCACCGCGGCGGTCTCGGTGATGCTGTTGAGCGCCCGCTTCATCGCGCCGTATGCGGGAAGGGCGGGGTTCGCACGGCGGCTGCCGATGCTCGAGGTGTTGACGATCGCCCCACCCCCGTTCCGTCGCATGAGTGCGGCCTCGGCGTTCATGGCGGTCCAGTGCGAGCGGAAGTTCACGTTGAACTGCTCGTCGATGTCCTCGTCGGTCGTGGCGTCGAGCGGGCCGGGCTGCCGCTGTCCGGCCGCACCGTTGTTGAAGGCGCCGTCGAGCCGTCCATGCAGTTCCTCGACACGGTCGACGGCGGCGCGGACGCTGCCACGGTCGGCAAGGTCCAGGGCGACGGCGTCGGCGACGCCCCCGCCCGCGCGGACCTCGGTGACGACGCGGTCGAGGGCGTCGGTGCTGCGGGCGGCGAGCACGACGGCGGCGCCCTCCTGCGCGAAGAGCCGGGCCGCGGCCGCGCCGATGCCGCGGCTGGCGCCGGTGATGAAGACGACCTTGCCGGTGAGCAGGCCGATGGGTGCGGTGTCGATGGTGTTCGTCATGCCGCCAGTGTCATTCGGTCCTCGGAGCGCATTCAGGCACAGGCGGTACCAGGATCCGTCGCCGCGCGGCGTGCACACTTGGGGTATGGACAAGCATGAGCTCGGGGCGTTCCTGCGCACCCGCCGCGAGCGGCTCCGGCCGGAGGACGCCGGCCTCCCCTCGGGCCCGCGACGCAGGACACCGGGTCTTCGCCGCGAGGAGGTGGCGGTCCTCGCGCACATCTCCACGGAGTACTACGTCCGGCTGGAGCAGGGCCGGGCACCACGGCCGTCGGGCGAGGTCCTGGCCGGCATCGCGGGCGCGCTGCGGCTCACGGACGCCGAGTCCGACCACCTCCACGTCCTCGCGGGCACCGCGCCGAGCCGGACCGCACTGCACCGGCGCGACGTCCGCCCGAGCATCCTCGCGCTCCTGGAGCGGCTGCCGCAGACGGCCGCCTTCGTGACCTCCGCCGTGTTCGAGGTACTCGCGTGGAACGACCTCGCGGCGGCGCTCATGGAGGACTTCGCCGAACTCGCCCCGGAGGACCGCAATCTCGCACGCCGGGCATTCCTGCCGGCCCGCGCCGACGCGCCGCTGTACGGGGTCGCCGACACCGCGGAGTTCCGGCACCACGCCGTCATGGGGCTCCGGTCCGCCCTCGCCCGATACCCTTCCGACCCCGCGGTGACCGCACTCGTCGACGAACTCCGGGACTCCAGCCCCGAATTCGCCCGGCTCTGGGAGCGGCATGACGTACACGCCGCGCCGATGCTCACCAAGACCTTCCGGCACCCGGCCGTCGGGGAGATCACCGTCGACTGCGACTCCCTCACACTCACGGACCGCGACCAGAACCTCGTGCTCTACAGCGCGCCGCAGGGATCCCGCAGCGCCGAAGCCCTCGCCCTGCTGAACGTCCTCGGAGCCGAGGCCGGCGACTATCTGCGATGACGGGACGGTCCCGAGGAAGGGACAGAGGACGAGACCCCGCTCGCCGAGCTACGACGAGGTCGTCGACGACCTCGTCGTCCACACCTTTCAGCGTGGGGCGTCGGGTTCAAGAGTGGTGCTGTGGAGGGTGATGCCTGTGCTGATGTGCCGGAGGTCGGCGTGCACGGGACGGCGGCCGCCTGTCGGCCGTCGACGCCGCGGCCACCGTCGCAGGATGACCGCGAGCGAGCCAAGGTGACCGGCGCCTTCCCGAGAGCCTCTGGGGCCGCAGATGGCGGACTCCGGGGGTGATTCAGTCGTCGTGCTGACCGGCAGGCGCGCTATTGCCCTCGTGATGGCCGGTGGGTGCGACGCCGCCGTCAATGTGACCGGCGGGCTGAACCCGGTGGCTGTCCCATGGCAGTGGGAGCGCCGACGCCGCCGGAGCCACACCCATCACCACGGCCGCGGTGGCTACGAGGATGGTGGTCATACGTTTAGGCATTTCCGTTCCCCCTGTTGCTGAAATCGCAGCGGAGCCCATGGCGGGCCCTCGATACCACTGCCCATACTCCGACACTCGACCAGCTTCGTCCTGGCCTTTGCACGGCCTTCCCAACAGAAGCCGCGGCCTCCGGCTCGCGCCGACCAGGGTCGGCGCGAAGAGGATTGCGGCCCAGGACGAGATCTTCTTGAAGTCGTCTGCCTAGGGGTGGTGACCTGCAGCGATGCGACTTCTATCGCCTCTGAGCCGCGCAGACGCGTCTTTCGGCGTCTTTCGGGATCGTGCGGCGTTAGGAAGTCCAGTCTCCCCACGGACTCCCCAGGGCCGCGATTACTCCCCAGATTCTTCCCAAGGACGGCTGCTGTCCGGACGCGGCGACCTGCGGGGACGGCTCAGCCGGCGCCCTGCCGTAGTGACGCTGAGTGGTTCGTGTTCGCCGGTCAACAAGGCCACCTGCGTTCCATGGCCGGCCGGAGGCCGGCATGTGAGTTTCATGTGAGTCAGAGGGCTCCCCGGTGCAGCCTGCCGAGCCTTCCCAGGTCACAGGCTTGGCATTCCCATATGACGTTCATGTTCTTCCAGATCCGGTTCACGGCGGCGGCGGACAGTGAGTGGTGCACGCGAGGGTCGCGTGCACCACCGCCGGTCTGGAGTCTCGATGATCGAAGTACGTGGCCTGTCCAAACGCTATGGCGAGGTCCTGGCCGTGGACGATCTGACGTTCGCTGTCCGGCCCGGGGAAGTGACGGGGTTCCTGGGACCCAACGGTGCCGGCAAGTCGACCACCCTGCGGATGATCGTGGGCCTGGACGCCGCCAGTTCCGGGACCGCGACTGTGGGTGGGCGGCCGTACGTCGCGCAGCCCACGCCGCTGAAGGAGGTCGGGGCGCTCCTGGACCCGGGCGCGGTGCTGCCCAGCCGCACCGCCTATCACCATCTGCTGGCGCTGGCGGCCGGCAACGGGATCCCGAGCAGCCGGGTCAAGGCGGTGCTGGCGGAAGTCGGCTTGGCGAACGTGAGCCGCCGACGTGCGGGGACGTTCTCCCTCGGCATGCGTCAGCGGATGGGGATCGCGGCGGCTCTGCTGGGTGATCCTCCGGTGCTGGTCTTCGACGAGCCGCTCAACGGGCTGGACCCGGAGGGCATCGTGTGGATCCGCTCGCTGATGCGGAGGATGGCGGCGGAAGGACGCGCGGTTTTGATGTCGAGCCATCTGATGAGCGAGATGGAGCTGACCGCCGACCACCTCATCGTCATCGGCAGGGGACGGCTGATCGCCGACACCTCGATGAAGGACTTCATCGAGGCTCACTCCGAGCGTGAGGTCTTCGTCCGCAGTCCCCAGGCCGAGGAACTGCGCGGCATGCTCAGCGCAGCCGTTGAGGTGCGGACTGAGAGCAGCGACGCTCTGGTGGTGACGGGCTTGGAGGCCGCCGAGATCGGTGCGTTGGCGTCGGCCAACGGAGTGGAGCTGCATGAGCTTGCTCCGCGCCAGGTGTCGTTGGAAAGGGCGTTCATGGATCTGACCCGGGATGCGGTGGAATACCAGTCGGAGAGGGAGACGAGTCGATGACATGTTCGACCACGCAGACCTCTGGCAGGGCGACGAAAGCCCGCCGGCGCCCGCTCGTGCTCCGACTTCAGCCGCGACCGCGTCGTGCGAAGGATCGGAGGGTGACCTTCTGGCACTGCCTGCACGCCGAGTGGATCAAGATTCGTACGATGCGGTCGACGTTGTACGTGATCGTGGGCACCCTGGCGTTCTGCCTCGGACTCGCCGCGCTGAACGGCTCCTCCGCAGGCAGCGAGTTCGCGGACCTGAGCCCCGCGGACCAGGCGTCGTTCGACCCGCTGGCCACCAGTCTGCGCGGTTACCTGCTCGCGCAGATCGCGCTCGGTCTGCTGGGCGGTCTGGTCATCACTTCTGAGTACGGCGCGCGAACGATCGTCCCCACTCTGATCGGGGTTCCACACCGGGCGCGGGTGCTGGCATCCAAGGCTGTGGTGCTGGTGGGCGTGGCGCTCCCGGTCGGGATCGCGGTGTCGCTGGCCGGGTTTCTGGTCGGGCAGGCGTCGCTGTCCGGGGCGGGCGCTCCGCACCTGGCGCTCTCCGACGGCGTGGCGCTGCGCGGCATCTTTGGTGGTGGCTTGTACCTGGCACTGGCCGGGCTCTTCGGACTGGCTCTGGGCACGGTGATCCGCTCCACGACGGCAACGGTGACCACACTGTTCGGGGTGATGCTGATTGTTCAGGCATTCGCCCCGGCCCTGCCCGGACAACTGGGTGACTGGGTGTCGAAGTACTGGCCGCCGATCGCGGGCGGGCAGATCATCACCAGCTATCAGGACCCCGACTTGCTGAGTCCCTGGGCAGGGGTGGGTGTCATGGTGGGGTCCGTGGCGGTTCTGATGGCGGCGGCGTTCATTGTCTTCCGCAAGCGTGACGCGTAGCGGGACGGCACAGTGAAGACAGAAGATCATCGGTCGGGGACAGGTGCCATGATGACGACACAACGACTGCTGCTGGTCGAGGACGAGCCCACGCTGTGTGAGCTGCTGTCCGCCAGCTTGCGGCTGGCCGGCTTCGAGGTGACCGCGGCCCAGACGGGCGGCCAGGCCCTGGAGGCGGTCCGCGACAACCGACCCGACCTGATCGTCCTGGATGTGATGCTGCCCGACCTCGACGGCTTCGAGGTGGCACGTCGTCTGCGTGAAGGCCCCTCCGGTCTGGGAACCGGGCAGCCGCCGATTCTCTTTCTGACCGCCCGGGACGCGGCGGAGGACCGCATCAGCGGTCTGCGGGCAGGCGGGGACGACTACGTCACCAAGCCCTTCAACCTGGAGGAACTCATCCTGCGCATCCAGGCCGTGCTGCGCCGAACCAGCGGCCGTCGGCCCGATGGGCTCCTGGTGGTGGACGACCTGGAGCTCGATCCCGGCAGCCACCAGGTGACCCGCAGCGGCCGGCCCGTGCAACTGTCTCCGACCGAGTTCAGTCTGCTGCGCGTGCTGATGGAAAACGCGGGCCAGGTCCTGTCCAGGCATCAGCTTCTGGACCAGGTCTGGCACTACGACTTCGACGGTGACGACTCCATCGTCGCGTCCTACATCAGCTACCTGCGCCGCAAGATCGACATCGCAGAACCGAAGCTGATCCACACGGTGCGGGGGACCGGCTACGTTCTGCGCAGGTCCCGCGCATGAGTACCGCCTCCACGCGCGGGCCGATCAGCCGGATGTCGCTCCGCGGGCGGGTCGTGGCCATCACGCTGTTGCTGGTCGTCACCGCCCTGCTGGCCAGCAACGCCGTACTCGTCACCTTGCTGGAGCGGCAACTGGTGCACCAACTGGAAGACCGGCTGCGCGCCGCTGGCGCGACGGCGGCGCGGCTGTCGAACCTGGAGGACGTGCCCGGCGAGACGGCACCGGAGCTGCGCGAGGCAGTGGAGCGCGACCTGACGGGCGACGTCTACGTCGTCTACCTCGATTCCGACGGGCAACTGCGGCGTACGCTGCGTCCGGCCGTGCACAGCGCCCCACGTCTTCCCGTCCTTGACACAGCGGCGGTCGCCGTCCGCGAACAACGTCCCTTCCAGGTGGCGGCCAAGGGCGACGACGAGGAGTGGCGTGTCATCGCTACTCCTTTGGCCCCGGGCCAGGACGTCGAGGCGGGCAAGGGCGGCAGCGTCGTCGTGGCCGGTTCCCTGGCTCCGGTCCATACGACGATCCGGCACCTGGGCGTGTGGATGCTGGTGATCGATGCGGTGGTGCTCATCGGGTTGGGCGTCGTCGCCTGGTTCGCGGTGCGGGCCGGCTTGCGGCCGCTGCGGCGCATGGAGAAGACAGCAGCTGCCATCGCGGGCGGGGACCTGTCCAGCCGGGTGCCGCAGCCGGCCACCCTACGCACAGAACTGGGCCGGTTGTCCGCCGCCCTCAACGGCATGCTGGACCGCATCGAAGCCGGCGACGCCGCCCGCGCGGCCACCAACGCGCGCATGCGTACCTTCATCGCGGACGCCAGCCACGAACTGCGCACCCCGCTGTTCGGGATCAAGGGCTTCACCGAGCTGTACCGGATGGGCGGCATGCCCCAGCGTGCGGACGTCGATGCTGCCATGAGCCGTATCGAACGTGAAGCAGCCCGCCTGGTCCGCATCGTCGAGGAACTGCTGCTGCTCGCCCGGCTCGACGAAGACGCCACCGCTGACGCGCATCTGACCCTTCGCCTGACTCCCATGGACCTGCGCACCCTGGCCGCCGACGCCCTGCACGACCTGCGGGCCATGGCACCCGACCGTCCTGTCACCCTGACCGGCCCGGCCGGCGGCCCGCCCGGTGGCGCCCCGGTTCTGGGCGACGAGTCACGCCTGCGACAGGTCACCTCCAACCTCGTCGGCAACGCCATCGCCCACACCCCGCCCGGCACGCCGGTACGTATCGGCGTCGGCACTCTGCGGGGCCAGGCCATCCTCGAACTCAGCGACGAGGGACCAGGGATGACAGCCGAACAGGTCACTCACGTCTTCGACCGCTTCTACCGTGCGGACACCGCCCGCGGCCGCACACAGACCGGCGGTGCCGGACTTGGTCTGTCCATCGTCCGCTCCCTGGTGACCGCTCACCAAGGCCGTGTCGAGGTGCGCTCTCAGCCCGGGGAGGGCGCCATGTTCCGCGTCCTGCTGCCGTTGTATTCCGACAGCTCCGTCGGCGATTCCTGAGGATCACCCGAGCCCGTCGGTCCGCTGTCGCGGCCAGTGGGCGGTAACCGACACATCGAGCACCTCCAAAAGAACCGATGGCGTGCGCCGCCAGGTGTGCCGCCGTCCTGTTCTGTGCGGCCTCCTGCCTTTTATCGCAGGAGGAGTACCTGCGGGATATCACACCCCCGCCGAGCCCTACTTGTTTTTGAGTACGGGGGATCGTCGATACGGCCGACGACACGAATGCGGCCGGCCCGGCAGGGTGAACGACGTTCCCGATATCCAGATATGGAGATGTCTTTCATGGCGACTTTCTTGCATCGGGTGGGCCGCTGGGCCTTCCGAAGGCGCCGCACCGTGGTGCTGGCCTGGGTGGCCGTACTGGCTGCCGTGTTCCTCGGGGCCTCCAGCGCGTCCGAGGCATCGGAGGACTCGTCCTCCCTGCCCGGCATCGAGTCCCAGCAGGCATTCGACCTGATCAACGAGCGGTTCCCGGGCGCCGAGGCGGACGGTGCGGAGGCCCGCATCGTGTTCGTCGCGGAACACGGCGGGCAGGTCACCTCCGCCGCCGACCGGTCGGCCATCGATGAACTCGTCACGGCGGTGGCCGACGGGCCGCAGGTCGCCGACGCGGCCGGCCCCTTCGACACGAACGCGGTCAGCAAGGACGAGTCGACCGCGTACGCCACCGTCACCTACAAGGTCGTCGGCGACGATCTCACCGACGCCAGCAAGACGGACCTGACCAAGGCGGTCGAGCAGGCCCGGGACGCGGGCCTGACCGTCGAGGTCGGCGGCTCCGCGCTGGAGACCGAGGCCGCGCAGGGCTTGGGTGAAGTACTCGGCGTTCTCGTCGCCGCAGTGGTTCTGCTGATCACCTTCGGCTCACTCGCCGCCGCCGGCCTCCCCCTGCTCACCGCCATCCTCGGCGTCAGTATCAGCCTGGCCGGAATCACCGCTTTGAGCAGTGCCTTCGGATTCTCCTCGACGGTCGGTGAACTGGCGATGATGCTCGGCCTCGCCGTCGGCATCGACTACTCCCTGTTCGTGGTCTCGCGCTACCGCGAGGAGCGGGCCAAGGGACACCAGCCGCAGGAGTCCGCGGCCCTGGCCGTGGGCACGGCCGGAAGCGCGGTCGTCTTCGCCGGACTCACCGTCGTCATCGCTCTGCTGGGTCTCTCCGTCATCGGCGTCCCGGTGCTCAGCAAGATGGGTGTCGGCTCGGCAGGCGCCGTCGTGGTCGGAGTCCTGATCGCCCTGACCGCGGTGCCGGCACTTCTGGGTTTCTGGCCGAATGCGGTGCTCTCGCGCCGTGACCGCACGGGCGGACGTCGCTCCCGCACCAAGATCCTCAGCCTCGTCGGCAGGACCAGGACGGCCGGCACCACCACGAAGGCCCCCTGGGGTGTTCGCTGGGCGCAGTTCGTGGTGAGCCGCCCGCTGCCCGTCCTGCTCCTGTCGGTGATCGGTCTCGGGGCGCTCGCGGTGCCGTCGCTGGACCTGCGGATGGGCATGCCTGGCGATGAGGCCAAGTCGACCGCGACCACCGAGCGCCGCGCCTACGACGCCCTCGCCGAGGGCTTCGGCCCCGGCTTCAACGGCCCGCTGACCGTGGTGGTCGACGTCAAGGAGGCCAAGGACCCGCAGGCGGCCGTGACAGCGGTCTCCAACAAGCTCACCGGCACCAAGGGAGTTGTCTCCGTCTCCCCGGCACGGTTCAACGAGGCCCAAGACACAGCGGTGATCGCCGCTGTCCCCTCAACCGCACCCACCAGCAGGCAGACGCAGGACCTGGTGCACACCATCCGCAGCGAACGCAGTGCGGTGGAGTCCTCCACCGGCGCCGACTTCAAGGTCACCGGCACCACCGCCCTGAACATCGACGTGGGCCAGAAGATGCAGGACGCCCTCATTCCCTACCTCGCGGTCGTCGTCGGTCTCGCCTTCCTCCTCCTGGCCCTGGTCTTCCGTTCGATCCTGGTGCCGCTCAAGGCCGCGCTCGGCTTCCTGCTGTCCGTCGGCGCGGCCCTCGGCGCGATCGTCACGGTCTTCCAACAGGGCCACGGAGCCGGCCTCTTCGGCGTCGACGAAACCGGCCCGATCATGAGCACCATGCCCATCTTCCTGGTGGGTATCGTCTTCGGCCTCGCCATGGACTACCAGGTCTTCCTCGTCTCCCGGATCCGGGAGGCGCACATCCACGGAGAAGGGGCCGACCACGCTATCGTCACCGGATTCCGGCACAGCGCCCAGGTCGTGGGGGCAGCAGCGCTGATCATGATGGCGGTGTTCGGCGGGTTCATGACGGGCGGCGAATCCCTGGTCAAGATGGTCGGCTTCGGACTGGCCAGTGCCGTCTTCTTCGACGCCTTCGTCGTCCGTATGGCCTTCGTGCCCGCGGTCCTGGCGCTCCTCGGCAAGCGGGCATGGTGGCTGCCGCGCTGGCTGGACCGGCTGATGCCCCGTGTCGACGTCGAGGGCGAAGCACTCACCCAGCGGGTCTCCACGCCGAATGATCTGCCCGCCGACGATCCACGGGCCTCCGTGACGGTCTGACGCACATGCCGACCGGGCCGCTCCACTCCAGTCCAAGAGCGGCCCGGACCGGCCTCCGCTCCGTCCACTTCTTCAGCCCACGGTCACGGTACTGCTCGGAGAAACCATGGTCACCCGTCTGCGACGCCGCGTCGATCGCCATCCCCGCCTGGTCGAAGCGGCCTTCCTCCTGTTGATATGTGCGGCCACCGGTAACCAGTACCGCCGGGCCGGCGACGACACCCTGTGGTGGCCGGGTTTCGCCCTCGCGGCAGTCACGTGTACGAGCCTGCTGGCGCGCCGCCGACGCCCCGGCGCCGTAGTCGTCCTCACCACCCTCGGCACCGCCGTCGCAGGTGCCCAGGGCAGCGCCTTCGGACCACTCCTGCTGCTCCCGGTCATCGTCGCCCTGTACGAACTGACTCTCCAGGTCTCTCTGCGAGCCATCCGTATCCACGGTCTCCTGGTTGCCGTCATCCTCGTGCCCATTGCCCTGCGCTGGGATGCGGAGGACGAGCCCTGGGCGAACGAGGCGGTGAGCCTGGCCTTCTGGATCCTGCTGCCCATCCTGCATGGATCGGCCGTGCGAGCGCGCCGCGCGTACATGGACACCGTCCGTACACGTGCCGAGGACGCCGAACGCACCCGCCATGAGGAAGCACAGCGCCGCGTCACCGAAGAGCGCGTCCGTATCGCCCGGGAACTGCACGATGTGGTGGCCCACCACATGGCCCTCGCCAACGCCCAGGCCGGCACAGCCGCCCACCTGTTCTCCACTCGTCCCGAGCAGACCGGCCGCATCCTCACCGAGCTCACCGGTACGACCACGGCGGCGCTGCGCGAACTTGAGGCAACCGTGGGCCTGTTGCGTCAGCCTGAGACCGCCGAGGAATCGCTGAACCCCGCACCTGGACTTGACCGGCTCCCTGACCTGGTCGCGGCCTTCGCCGCCGCCGCACTGCACATCACGATCGCCGTCGAAGGCCCCGTGAAGGCCCTGTCGGCCGGGGTGGACCTGACCGCCTTCCGGATAGTGCAGGAAGCGCTCACCAACGTTGCCAAACACGCCGCGGTGAACACGGCACATGTCCGCCTCGTCTACGGCCGGGGGCAGTTGACGATCACCGTGAGCAACGACAGAAGTCCGATCACGCCCCCGCGGGCGCCCGGCGGAGGCTTCGGTCTCATCAGCATGCGCGAACGTGCTCAGTTCGCCGGGGGCAGCTTTCGTGCGGGGCGCTGCCCGGAGGGCGGCTTCGCCGTCACGGCCGAACTTCCCATCAGCACCTGACCAGAGAGCACGTTCCATGACGATCCGCGTACTGATTGCCGACGACCAGGCCCTGCTGCGAGCGACCTTCCGGGTGCTGATCGACTCCTGTGACGACATGGAGGTCGTCGCCGAGGCCGCCGACGGGCAGCAGGCCGTCACGCTGGCCGGCCTCCACCGCCCGGACGTCGTTCTGATGGACATCCGAATGCCCGGCACCGACGGACTGGCCGCGACCGCCGCCATCTGCGACCGGAGCGAGCTGCAGGACACACGCGTCCTCATCCTCACCACGTTCCAGACCGACGAGCACGTCGCCCAGGCCCTGCACCTGGGTGCGAGCGGCTTCCTCGGCAAGAGCACCACCGCCGACGCCTTCCTCGACGGCATCCGCACGGTCGCCTCCGGTGACGCCCTGCTGTCACCCGTAGCCACCCGCTCACTGATCACCCGTTTCCTCGCCCTGCCCGTGCCCAGCTCCGTCGCCCCTGCCCCCGAGCGATTCAGCAGCCTCACTCCGCGAGAGCGCGAGGTACTGGCCGTGGTCGCGGAGGGCAAATCCAACGACGAGATCGCCGACGCACTCTTCCTCAGCCCCCTGACCGTCCGCACCCACGTCCAGCGGGCCAAAACCAAGACGGGCGCCCGCGATCGTGCGCAGCTCGTCGCCTTCGCCTACCAGTCCGGCCTGATGCAACCGCCACGGTGACAGACGAGGCGACCGGTGCCTTTCACCGACCGATCATCCTGCGCGCCATGAGGGCGACACAGTGAGCTCGGCTGGATCAGGTACTTGGCTCTGTACGAGGCTGGACAGCCGCTGACCGGCGGGGCCAGGGCCTGCCTGACAATTCCCGGTCGCACGTTTCCGGGTGAAGGGAAGGCCGCAATTGATGAGTACGTCCGTAAGGGCACCCGCTGCCCGCTGCCCTTCGTGCCACGGCGGATGGGTTTCGTGCCGGCATGGCTGCCACTTGTCCATATGCAGTCAATATGCAGACGAACAACGCGTCTTGATGTTTGCCGTGGAGCAGCGGGGATAGTTCCCGGGAACCAGACCGGTTCGTTCCCGCGCTCTACGCATACGGTTGCTCGATTTCCTAAGGTTTCGGCGTGCCAATTCGATTAGGCATGCGGGTTTTCATAACAGTGCTGATGACGGCCGGGGTGATGGCGGGCGGAGTGCCGGCCACCACTTTCGCCGGCTTTCGAAGGGGCCGACGGCGGCCACCGCGGCCACCTCCAGGGCTGGGACGGCCAGCACCTCGGACTCGTGCCCGACGGCGTCCGCAGCAGTGACGACGTCCGGGGCATCCAGACACTGCCCCGCCGCCGGGTCGTGGAAAGATCCGTGTGCGCCACGAGGCGCTCTGCCTGTATTCCCGGTTCAGCCGGGAGGAACTCGGAGGGAGGTTCTTGGGTCGCCTGACTTACCTGGACGCGCAAGCGCGAGGGGACAAGGGCATGTCAGGAAAGCGGTGGCCGTCCGGACGCGTCCAGGGCGGGGTACTCCAGATTCTCCCCAGCGGTTTGAGCGGCGCCTGTGGCGGCTGTGCTCGCGCCGCCGAACCCGGCGCGCGAGCACTCGTGAGCCGATTGCTCAGAGCCAGTCCCGCCGCTTGAAGATGACGTACAGGCTGGTGCATACAACCGCCATCAGGGCGACCGCGAAGGGGTATCCGAGTACCCAGTGCAACTCCGGCATGTGGTCGAAGTTCATGCCGTAGATCGTGCCGACCAGGGTCGGTGCGAACAGGATGGCGGCCCAGGACGAGATCTTCTTGAAGTTGCCTACCTAGACGCACTGACCTGCGTCTATATGGATATCCGCGCTTCTGACCTGCGCCGATGCATGTTTCAGTGTCTTTCAGATTCGTCCCGCGTTATGCAGCCCATTCTCCCCAGGCGCTCCCCAGCGCCGCTCATACTCCCCAGATTCTCCCCAGAGTTGGCCGTGCTGGCGCGCTGGATGCGCTGAGGAGTCGGACGACCTGCGGCACGGTCTCAGGCACGGTGAGTGACTGGTATTGGTGGGGAAGGCGGAGACCCGCCAGCAGATTCTTCGTTTGCTAGTGGTACTGGCGGTACAGCCTTCTGACCAGCAAGGATGTCGGTCCGACGGGTTCAATGTGGGGAGTTGGCCCGCGTATGGTCCGGATCTTGGTGGTAGTGGTGCGTGTTGTACCGCGATGGTTAGGGTCGGCTGCCCGTCGACAGGCCCGGTCGACGTCGAGGGTGACGGACGGCCGGAGCGCGCCCTTTCCGCTTGAGGGCTCGCAAGGCTGGTGGTGTCGGCAGGCGTCGATCCGGCCGCCCGTCAGTCTGGCGGTGCCGGGAACATGGCAAACTCGTCGTAGAGAACGCTGGCCACCACACAGTGGTGCAGGCCGCTCAAGAGGTGGCTGCCGACATGGCGCAGGGCCGCAGGGTAGCCGTTTTCGCGCTCCCGGCGGGCGTCGTACCGCTCTGGCGGGGGCCCACCCATGGTGGCCGGACGGGCGCAGAGTGCTCTTCCATGCCGGCACCAGCCTCTTGCACGCCGGAATGTCCGAGAGAGCGATCACCGACTGGCAGAACGCCGCCCGCACCGTCGACGATCGCCTTGGGTCGCAGCACCCGGACTCACTCGGGGCCCGACACTGAATGGGCCGACCTGCCTGAGCGGCAACTCGACGTTCGACCCGGCGCTGCCCGGCTCGTGGCTGGTCGACCTCAGCCACGTCGACCTGTCCCGCGTGAAGGTCAACGGTCGCACCGTCGACGGCGACCGGCTCCCCAGCCCCTTCATGCCCAGGGGCGAGAGGCCCGAGGGCCCGGCCTGGTACGCCACGCCCACCGTCGCCTACGCGGTGGAGCTCGGCTTCGACGTCGCGCCGATCGAGGCGTACGTGCGCACCCGGAGCGGCCGCTACCTGGACGCCTGGTACAGGCGGCTGCGCGACGCGTACGTGGCCACGATGGCCGACCTCGGCGTCACCACCGACCTCACCGGCCAGGACTTCCTGAACGCGATGGCACGGCGCAAGCAGACCGACCCGACGATGGCGCTGCTGGAGACCGCGATCAAAGCGACCGCGAAGGGCGGCATCGGGAAACTGCGCCAGCGCAGCCGGGGCCAGGTGCCCTACTACGAGCAGTACCCGGCGCTGAAGCGGGAGACGTGGCGGCCCGACATCCGTGCCGCCGTGCTGGCCAACCAGCGCGTCGGCCTGCACCGCAAACTGATGAAGACGGCGGCCGCGGCCGGCCTGTACCCGACGTCCATCGGCACCGACGCGATCGTCTACCCCTCGCCCGGCCCGTCCCCGCTCGACGTCGTGCCGCTCACCGGCGAGGGCAAGCCCGTGCCGGGCACATTCCGGCTCGGGGTCTCGCCCGGGATGGTCAAGCACCAGGGCACCCAGACCGTCCTGTGGGCAGAGCAGCAGTTCGAGGAGCGCGGCGTCTTCAACATCTCCAACCTCATCAAGACCGACCAGAGCGCCGGAGAAGGGGAGTAACCCATGGCCGACTCGCTCGGGGACAGCCTGGACCAGGCGCTGGAGGGGGCGTTCACCCGCCGCATCCCGCAAAGCGTCCAGGCGCAGATGAAGTACCTGGTCAAGCAGCTCAAGGGCACCAAGGCCGCCGCGCAGGCCCTCGGGATCTCCCAGCGCACCGTGGAGCGGTACGTGGCGGGCAAGTTCAAGCGGCCCCGCCGGGACCTGCGGGACCGCATCGAGCGTGAGGTCAAAAAGCGGTGGCAGCCGCAGATCCGCGCGAAAGCCCGCAAGAAGGCGACCGCCTCGGACGGCCTGGTCGTGTCCACCCGCGCCCGGTTCGGGTTCACCGCCGAACCCGGCACCACCGACGACGCCCGCATCCGCGACATCACCCAGGCCCTGCCGCCCGTCTTCGCGGACCGCCTGTTCACCGCCCGCGAGCAGGGCGCCACCGAACAACAGCTCCAGCAAATCGCGGCCGACGGCCTCGCCCAGATGTACTTCCGCGACAACAACCGCCGCGCCCACGGCCTGGGCGTCGAATTCACCGACGTGGAACACATCCAGATCGACCTGTAGGGACCAAATCCGACGGGTCTCATTAACGCGGTGGCTGGTCAGAGCCGTCTTATGTTGACCGCCAGTGCGACAACATTTCGCGGATAGCGAGCGTGTGGGGGTGCTCGCCGCCCAGCAGCCGCTCCGTATCGGCCGCCACCCGCTCCAGCAGGACG
>NZ_JBLFJV010000062.1:0-28634 GCF_047444975.1 Streptomyces sp. CWNU-52B
TCACCCCCGACCGCCTCACCCCCGTCCTGCGCCCCAAGGTCGACGCCGCCTGGTACCTCCACGACCTCACCCGCGACCTCCCCCTCACCCTCTTCGTCCTCTTCTCCTCCGCCGCCGGTGTCGTCGGCTCCCCCGGACAGGCCAACTACTCGGCGGCCAACCACTTCCTCGACGCGCTCGCACAGCACCGCAGGGCGAACGGCCTGCCCGCCGACTCCCTCGCCTGGGCGGCGTGGGGGCACGAGAAGGGCATGGCGTCCCGGCTGTCCGAGGTGGACCGGAGCCGGGCGACGCAGGCGGGTCTGCGTCCGATCGCACCGGCTGAGGGCTGCGCGCTGTTCGACGCGGCGATCGCCTCCTCCCATCCGACGACGGTGCCGATGCATCTCGACGTCGCCCTGATCGAGCGTCAGGCGGGCCCGCCCCTCCCGATACTGCGGGGACTGGTACGGGCGCCCGCCCGGCGCGTGGCCGCCACGGCGGCCGAGGACACCGGGGCGCTCGCGGAGCGCCTCGCCCTCCTCGACGACGCCGGCCAGGAGGAGCTTCTGCTCGACCTGGTGCGCACCGCGGTGGCGGCGATCCTCGGCCACAGCGGCACCGACCAGATCTCCGCCAGCTCCATCTTCACCGAGCTCGGATTCGACTCGCTGACGGCGGTCGAACTGCGCAATCTGCTGGAGGGCCAGACCGGTCTGCGCCTGCCGCCGACCCTGCTGTTCGACCACACCAGTCCGACGGCGCTGATCGCCCATCTGCGCTCGGAGTTCTCCAGCCGGACGGGGGCCGCGGCGCAGTCCACCGTGGACTTCCCGGCCGAGGTGCGGCTGGCGGACGACGTGGTCCCGGCCGAGGAGGTCGTCACCGTGGTCCCCGACCCGGAGCAGGTGTTCCTGACCGGGTCGACAGGGTTCGTCGGCGCCTTCCTGCTCAGGGACCTCATGCGCTCGACCGGCGCCACGATGCACTGCCTGGTCCGGGGCGCGGACGAGGCGGCCGCGCTCGACCGGCTGCGCGCGAACCTGACCTGGTACGGCATCTGGGACGAGATCGACGCCGACCGCCTGAAGGTCATCGCCGGCGATCTCGCCGAACCGCGCTTCGGCCTCGGCGCCGAGCGGTTCGACCGGCTCGCCCGTGAGGTCGACGTGGTGTACCACGCGGGTGCGACGGTCAACTGGCTGCACCCGTACCAGTCGCTGAAGGCGGCCAACGTGACCGGCACCGAGGAGGCGCTGCGGCTCGCCGCCCTGCACCGGACCGTTCCGCTGCACTACGTGTCGAGCACGGGTGTCTTCTCCAAGCCGGCGCCCGGTGGCCGCGGGCTGACCCCGGAGGATCCCACCGGGCCGCCGGAGGAGCTGACCAACGGCTACCGGCAGAGCAAGTACGTCGCCGAGAAGATCATCGGGCTGGCCCAGGAGCGCGGTCTGCCCGTGTCGGTCTACCGCGCCGACGTCATCTCGGGCGCGCAGACCAACGGCGCCTGCCAGACGCGTGACTTCGTCTGGCTGAGCCTGAAGGGCAGTCTCCAGGCCCGGACGGTACCGACCGGAGCGAACGCGCTGTTCCCGATGGTCCCGGTGGACTATGTCAGCGCGGCCGTCCTGGAGTTGTCCCGTACGACGAGCGGCCGGACCTTCCACCTCTTCAACCCGGTGGCCGTCAGCTTCGCCGACATGGTGACGCGGCTGCGTGAGTCCGGTTACACCCTGGACGAGGTGAGCTGGGACGAGTTCGTCGCCACGGTCCGCGACGACCGGGACAACGCGCTCTTCCCGACGATCGACATCTTCCGGAGCTACATGACCGCGGGCGAGGCCCTGTACATGGAGGTGGACGTCAGCACGACCGAGGCCGCCCTGGCCGGCACGGACATCGTCTGCCCGAAGATCGACGCCGACCTGTTCGCGACGTACACCGAGTTCTTCGCGAGCGTCGGCTACTTCCCGGCGTCGGAGAAGCTCGGGTAGGCACGGTCCGCAGAACGTCGGAAGGCCGTCAGCCGCGGGGATCGATGTGATCCCCGCGGCTGACGGCCTTCCGGCGTCCGGGTCCCCGGCCCGGGGACGGTGCCCCTGCCGGAACGACGAGCGGCGGTCGTCCCCGCGCGGACCGTCGAGAAGGACGGAACACGGGAAGCACGGGGCGACGGCGAGGGACGCAGGAGGACGAGCAGGACGGGCCCACGTCAGCGTAGGCCGGGCTCTCCCCGCCGGGAGGCTCACCGCCTCCGCGCCCCGCGGCACCGCGCAGGTCCTCCAACGCCCCGGCCTCGTACGGCCGGCGAGGCCCGGGAGGTGCGCTGCCTCCGCGCCCCGCATCGCCGCGCAGGCCCCCCGACATCCCAGCCCCGTACAGCCGGCGAGGCCCGCCGAACGGTCCGCCGCCACCGCGCCCCGCGACACCACACAAGCCCTCCGACATCCCGGCCCCGCACAGCCGGCGAGTCCCGGCAGGTGCGCTGCCACCGCGCCCCGCATCGCCGCGCAGGCCCCCGACGTCCCAGCCCCGCACAGCCGGCGAGGCCCGCCGGGAGGTCCGCCGCCGCCGCGCCCTTCGGCGCCGCGCGGGCCCTCCGACGTCACGGCCCCCTACAGCCCGCGGCCGTCGGCTTCACGTCGGCGGACGCCGTACGCGTGGGCCCGCCCGTCGTCCCTCCGCTCCCCCGGGGCCGGAACGCCGATGGTCCGCCGGGGTGTTCACCGCCCCGGCGGACCATCGGTGTGTCGACCGGGTCATGTGCCCCGGCTGATACGGCTCAGCTGCCGTCCAGGAACTGGAAGAGATCCTCGTCCGAGGCGTCGGTGACGTCGAACCGGACCGCGGAGGCGTCGTCGGATTCCCTGAAGGCGCGCAGCTTCGTCAGCAGGCCCTCGACACGGTCGACGATCTTGTCGCCGTCCGGACCCGTCGCCGAGGACATGGTCAGCACCGAATCCACCCGGTCCAGTTCGGTCAGCACCGAACCCGTCGGTGCCGTGGCACCGGCCGAGAGCTCGCGCACCAGCTCACGGGTGACGGCCGCCGCGTTCGGATGGTCGAAGACCAGTGTCTGGGCGAGCCTGAGGCCGGTCACGCCGGTGAGCCTGTTCCGGAACTCGACGGCGGACACCGAGTCGACACCGAGGTCGGAGAAGGCCCGGTCAGGATCGAGCGACCGGCCCGCCGCGTACTGGAGCACCTCGGCCATCTGGGTGCGTACGAGGTCGAGGAGTGCCTCGTACCGGTCCGCCTCCGGCAGTCCGGCCAGCCGCTCGGCCATGGAACCCGAGGCGGCCGTCGGCCGTGGGGCGCGCGCGGTGGCGCCCCGGCCCGCCAGCCGCCGCAGGATCGGCGGGACGTCGCTCTGAGCGCGGATGGAGGCCAGGTCCAGTGCCACGGGCACCAGCACCGGTTCGTCGATGCCGAGCGCGGCGTCCAGCATCGAGAGGCCCTGCTCGGAGGTCGACAGGGTCACCCCGAAGCGGCTCAGCCTGGCCACGTCCACCTCGCTCAGGTGCTCGGTCATCGTGCTGCGCTCGTCCCACATGCCCCAGGCCAGCGACACCCCGGGCAGCCCTTGGGCCCTCCGGTGCTGCGCGAGCGCGTCCAGGTAGGTGTTGCCCGCCGCGTAGTTCGCCTGTCCGGCCGGCCCGATCAGCCCGGACATCGAGGAGAACAGCACGAACGCCGACAGGTCGAGCTCGCGGGTCAGCTCGTGCAGGTTCAGCGCGGCGGCCGACTTGGGCCGCAGCACCGTGTCGAGCCGACGCGTGGTCAGGTCGGTCAGCAGGCCGTCGTCGAGCACTCCGGCCGCGTGCACCACACCGGTGAGCGGGGCGTCGGCCGGGATGGCGGCGAGCACCCCCGAGAGCGCGGCACGGTCCGCCGTGTCGCAGGCGGCCAGGACCACTTCGGCCCCCAGCCCGGTCAGCTCGGCCGCCAGGGCCACGCCGTTCGGGGAGTCGGCGCCCGTACGGCTGACCAGGACCAGCCGCCGTACCCCGTACGCGGTCACCAGGTGCCGTGCCACGACGGCACCGAGCGTTCCGGTACCGCCGGTGACGAGCACGGTGCCGGCGCCGAAGGCCGCTGGGGACACCGCGCCCCCGCCGCCCTCGGCCCTGGCCAGCCGGGGCACCAGGAACTGGCCGGACCGCAGGGCCAGTTGCGGCTCCTCGGCGATCAGGGCCGCCACCGCGTCCCAGCGCACCGGGTCGGCGTCCGTGTCCAGCAGCCCGAACCGGTGCGGATGCTCGGTCTGGGCCGTCCGTACCAGACCCCACACGCCCGCCTGGGCGAGCCCGTCGACCGGCTCCCCCGGCCCGGTGGCGACCGCTCCGCCGGTCACCAGTACGAGGGTTCCGGAGGCGAACCGTTCGTCGGCGAGCCACTCCTGCATGACGGTGAGCACCGCGCCGGTGATCTGTTCGGCGTCCGGCCCCGCCGGGCAGCGCAGGAACACCACTCCCGGGTCGGCGGGCACGTCCGCGAGCCCGTCCGCGAGCGTCCAGCGGACGGGTGCCGCCGGTCCGGCGGGCACCGTCGACCAGGCCACCCGGAACATCGAGTCCACGGTCGTGCCGGGCCCCGACGCCGGCATCTGCCGGAACCGCAGGCCGTCGACCGACGCCACCGGCGCTCCGGCCGCGTCCGCGAGCTGGACCGACACCACGTCCGTGCCGGAGGGCGCCATCCGCAGCCGCAGCGCGGACGCCCCGACCGCCGACAGGGACACACCCGACCAGGCGAACGGCAGAACGGCACCGTCCATCGCGTCGAGGACCGACCCGTACCAGACGGCGTGCAGCGCCGCGTCCAGCAGCGCCGGGTGCAGACCGAACCCGTCCGCCCCCTTCGCGGCGTCCGCCGGCAGGGCCGCCTCGGCGAACAGCTCGTCGCCGCGCCGCCACACCCCTGTCAGCCCCTGGAAGGCCGGACCGTAGTCGTAGCCGCGCGCGGCGAGGTCGCCGTACACGTCACCGAGCTCGACCTCCTCCGCCCCGTCCGGGGGCCAGACGGTGGCGTCGAAGGCGGCAGGCCGGGTCCAGCCGCTCAGCGAGCCCTCGGCGTGCCGGACCCACTCGCCGCCGTCCGGATGCGCGTGCACGGACACCTCGCGGTGTCCCGACTCGTCGGCCTTCCCGACCACCACCTGGACCCGCGCCCCGTCCCGCTCGCCCAGGACCAGCGGTGTGTGCACGGTCAGTTCGTCCAGCAGGTCGCAGCCGACCTCACGGCCGGCGCGCAGCGCCATCTCCACGAACACGGTGCCCGGCACGAACACCTGGCCGAACACCGCGTGGTCGGCCAGCCACGGCTGGGCCTCCAGCGACAGCCTGCCGGTCAGCACGGTCTCGCCGGACTCGGGCAGTGTCAGCACCGCGCCGAGCAGCGGATGTTCTCCGGTGATCAGTCCGGCGGCCCGCAGATCGCCCGCGGGCGCGGTGACGTCCATCCAGTACCGGTCACGCTGGAAGGCGTAGGTCGGCAGGTCCACGCCGACGGCGCCCGTCCCGGCGAACACCTGGTGCCAGTCCACCTCCACGCCGTGCACGTGCGCCGAGGCCAGCGCGGTCAGCGCGGTGGCCGGTTCCGGGCGGTCGGCCCGCAGCACCGGCAGTGCGACCGGGGCGGGGCCGTGGTCGCGCGCCGGGTCCCGCTCCGCGAAGCATCCCTCGGCCATCGTGGTGATCGCGGCGTCCGGGCCGATCCCGATGAAACGGGTCACCCCGTCCTCCTGGAGACGGCCCATGGTGGCGGCGAACCGCACCGGCTCACGGACCTGACGCACCCAGTACTCCACCGAGCGCACCGTCTCCGCCGCCAGCGGCTCGCCGGTGACCGTGGACATGATCGGCAGCAGCGGCTCGTGGAACGCCACGTCGGCGAGGACCGCGCGGTAGGACTCCAGCATCGGGTCCATCAGGGGCGAGTGGAACGCGTGGCTCACGCGGAGCCGCTTCGTGCGCCGGCCGAGGGCGGCGAAGTGCTCGGCGATCCGCAGCACGGCGTCCTCGTCGCCCGACACGACCACCGATTCCGGCCCGTTCACGGAGGCGATGCCGACGGCGTCGCCCTCCAGCGCCGCCACGACCTCGTCCTCGGTCGCCCGGATCGACACCATCGCGCCGTCCTGGGGCAGTGCCTCCATCAGCCGGCCACGCGCGGCCACCACCCGGCAGGCGTCCTCAAGGGTCCACAGTCCGGCGACGAAGGCCGCCGACAGCTCACCGAGCGAGTGGCCGGCCAGCGCCTCGGGCAGCACGCCCCAGGAGCCGAGCAGCCGGGTCAGCGCGACCTCGACCGCGAACAGCGCGGGCTGCGCCCACCCGGTCCGGTCCAGCAGCCCCGCAAGGTCCGCGTCCTCGGCCGCCGTACCGGCGTCGGTGGCGGCGTCCGTGGCGGCATCCGTCTCGGCCCCGGCGAACAGCACGTCGCGCAGCGGCCGGTCCAGCAGGCCGTCGAATCCGGCGCACACCTCGTCCAGCGCCGTCGCGAAGGCGGGGAACTCCGCGTACAGCTCCCTGCCCATCCCGAGGCGCTGGGTGCCCTGTCCGGCGAACAGGAAGGCGGTACGGCCCGGGTGTGCGACGCCGCGCACCACACCGGTGTCCGTGCCACCGTCGGCGAGCGCCCGCAGGCCGGCGAGCAGTCCGTCGCGGTCGCCCGCCACCACCGCGGCCCGCTGCTCGAACGCCACCTTGGCGGTCGCCAGCGAGAATCCGGCGGCGAGCGGTTCCAGGGCGGCCGTCGGGTCCGTGGAGTCCGTGGGCTCCGGAGCCTCCAGCTCGGCCAGCAGCCGCGCGGCCTGGCCGGCCAGCGCGTCGGGGGTCTTGCCGGACAGCACCCACGGCACGAGCGGCAGGGACACCGGTGCGTCCGGTTCACCGGCCCCGGTCCCGGCGGCCCCGGCCTCCGGTGCCTCCTCCAGGATCAGGTGCGCGTTGGTGCCGCTGATCCCGAAGGACGACACCGCGGCCCGCCGCGGGGCGCCCGTCACCGGCCACGCACGCCGCTCGGTCAGCAGACCGACCGTCCCGTCCGTCCAGTCCACGTGCGACGACGGGGTGTCCACGTGCAGGGTCCGGGGCAGCACACCGTGCCGCAGCGCCTGCACCATCTTGATGACACCGCCGACTCCGGCGGCGGCCTGGGTGTGCCCGATGTTGGACTTCAGCGAGCCGAGCCACACGGGACGGTCGCGGTCCCGGCCGAGGCCGTAGGTGTCCAGGACCGCCTGCGCCTCGATGGGGTCGCCGAGGCTGGTGCCGGTGCCGTGTGCCTCCACCGCGTCCACGTCCGAAGGGGACAGACCGGCGTCGGCGAGCGCCTGCCTGATCACCCGTTGCTGGGACGGTCCGTTCGGCGCGGTGAACCCGTTCGACGCGCCGTCCTGGTTGACCGCGCTGCCGCGCACCACGGCGAGCACCGGGTGTCCGAGCCGCACGGCGTCCGAGAGCCGCTCCACCAGGATCATGGCGGCGCCCTCGGCCAGGCCGGTGCCGTCGGCCGTGTCCGCGAAGGACTTGCAGCGCCCGTCGGGGGACAGTCCGCGCTGCCGGCTGAACGCGACGAGCATGCCCGGGGTGGACATGACCGTGGCGCCACCGGCCAGCGCCATCGTGCACTCCCCGCGGCGCAGGGCCTGGACGGCCAGGTGCAGGGCGACCAGCGACGACGAGCACGCCGTGTCGACGGTGACCGCGGGCCCCTCGAAGCCGAAGGTGTACGCGATCCGCCCGGAGGTGGCGCTGTTCGTGACGCCGGTGAGCAGGTGCGCCTCCGCACCGCCGGCCGCCTCGTGCAGCCGGGGCCCGTAGTCCGTCGCCATGGCTCCCGCGAACACGCCGACCCGGGCGCCGCGCAGCGAGGCGGGGCGGACCTCGGCCCGCTCCATCGCCTCCCACGAGGTCTCCAGCAGCAGCCGCTGCTGGGGGTCCATCGCCACCGCCTCGCGCGGGGAGATCTCGAAGAACTCGGCGTCGAACTCGGTGGCTCCGCGCAGGAATCCGCCGCGCCGGGTGTAGGTGCGGCCGGACACGTCCGGGTCCTGGTCGTACAGCGCGTCCATGTCCCAGCCCCGGTCGGCGGGGGACTCGGTGATCGCGTCGCCGCCGGTGTCCAGCAGCCGCCACAGGTCCTCGGGCGAGCTGACGTCGCCGGGGTAGCGGCATGCCATGCCGATGACGGCGACCGGTTCCTGACCGCCCTCCTCGGCCTCCCGCAGCTGCTGCTTGGTCTGCTGGAGTTCGGCCGTGACGCGTTTGAGGTACTCGACCAGCTTCTCTTCGTTGCTCATGAGCACTCCGTTCAGATTGTGCCGAGTTCGCCGTCGATGAGATCGAAGAGCTCGTCGAGCGCCAGCCCGTCCAGCTGACGGACGGGCGGCGCGGGGGTGGATGGAGCCGCCGGCGCGGACGGTTCCGCCGGGCCGAGCGCCGCGCCGAGGTGGCCGGCGAGTGCCGACGGCGTCGGGTAGTCGAACACCAGCGTGGCGCGCAGCCGCAGGCCGGTCGCCGCGCCCAGCCGGTTGCGCAGTTCCACCGCGGTCAGCGAGTCGAAGCCGAGCTCCTTGAAGCTCCGGTCGGGGGTGACCGTGCCCGGTGTGCCGTGTGCCAGCACGGTGGCGGTGTGCTCCCGTACGAGGCCGAGCAGGGCTTCCGCGCGTTCCTCGTCGGTCATCGCGGAGAGGCTGTCGCCGAGGGACGCGGCGCCCGCCCGGTCGACGGCCGCTGCCTCCGCCCGCCTGACCCGGTCGCGGACCACGCCGCGCAGCAGCGCGGGCACCGGGCCCTGTGCGCGTACGGCGGCCGGGTCGACCCTGGCCGGGACGAGCAGGGTCTCGCCGGAGGCGAGCGCGGCGTCGAAGAGGGCCAGGCCCTCCTCCGAGGACATCGGGGCCAGTCCGGCCCGGCTCATCCGGCTCAGGTCGGTGTCCGAGAGCTGGCCGGTCATTCCGCTGGCCTTCGCCCACAAGCCCCAGGCGAGCGACACGGTGGGCAGGCCCCGGGCCACGCGGTACTGGGCCAGGGCGTCCATGAACACGTTGGCCGCCGCGTAGTTCGCCTGTCCCGGCAGTCCGAAGACGCCCGCGACGGAGGAGAACAGGACGAACATCGACAGGTCGAGGCCGCGGGTCAGCTGGTGCAGGTTCAGTGCGGCGTCGACCTTCGGCCGCAGCACACGCTCCAGTTGCTCCGGCTGCATCGCCTCGATCACCGTGTCGTCCAGCGTTCCCGCGGCGTGCACCACACCCGTCAGCGGCCGATCGGCCGGCACGGACGCCAGCAGCGCGGCCAGCGCGGCCTTGTCGGCGGTGTCGCAGGCCGCCACGGTGACGGTCGCGCCCAGCCCGGTCAGCTCCGCCGCGAGTTCGGCCGCGCCGGGGGAATCGGGGCCGCGCCTGCTGGTCAGCAGCAGATGAGTGGCCCCGTACCTGGTCACCAGGTGCCGGGCGAAGAGGCCGCCGAGGGTTCCGGTGGCACCGGTGAGCAGCACCGTGCCCGTCGCGAGGTCGGGCCGCACCGCCGGCCTGGGGGTGACCCGGGCGAGCCGGGGCACCACCGGCCGGCCCTTGCGGATCGCCAGTTGCGGCTCGCCGGTGGCCAGGGCGGCCGACAGGGCCGTGACCGACTCCTGGTGACCGTCCAGGTCGATGACGACGAACCGGTCCGGGTGCTCCCGCTGGGCCGAGCGCACCATGCCCCAGGCCCCGGCGGCGGCCACGCCGAGCATGTCCGCCTCGACCGGTTCCATGACCGGTTCCACGGCCATCGCGTTCCTGGTGACCAGCACCAGTTTCGACGCGGCGAACCGCTCGTCGGCGAGCCACTCCTGGATCAGCCGCAGGGTGCGGCCCACCAGGGCGTGGACACCGTCCGCGGTGGCCTCGCCGGTCAGGGTGGCGAACACCACCTCGGGCACCGTTCCGGCGCCGGCCAGGGCGTCGAGATCCGTGTGGGACGGCAGTCCGAGTCCGAGCCCGAGTTCGTCGGGGCCGGCGAGCGCCCACGGCCGCGGACCGCCGGGGAGTTCCGGTACACCTGCCTCCAGCCAGTCCACCCGGAACAGGCCGTCCGCGGGCCCGGCGGCCGGTTCCCCGGCCGGGACCGGCAGCAGCGCCAGCGCCTCGACCGAGGCCACCGGCGCACCGGTGCTGTCGGCGAGACGCAGCGCGACCGTGTCCGCGCCGTCCGGTGTGATCCACACCCGCAGCGCGGAGGCGCCGCCGGCCTGCAGCGACACTCCCTGCCAGGAGAACGGCAGCCGGCAGTCCTGGCCGTCCCCGACCACCGGGTGCAGCGCGGCGTCCAGCAGCGCCGGGTGCAGCCCGTACCGGGTGGCCTCCGCCTCGATCTCCGGCGGCAGCGTGACCTCGGCGAAGATCTCCGTGCCCCGCCGCCACCAGGAGCGCAGGCCCTGGAACGCCGGGCCGTAGTGGTAGCCGAGCGCGGTCCAGCGGTCGTACCCGCCGTCCCACTCGACCGCCACGGCGCCGGGCGGCGGCCAGTCGGTCAGGTCGAACTCCTCGCCGGGGCCGGAGGCGAGAGCACCGCTCGCGTGCCGGGTCCAGCCGCCGGAGCCGTCCGCGGGGCGTGCGTGCACCGCCAGGTCGCAGCGGCCCGAGCGGTCCGGTTCGCCGACCGTGACCCGGATGTCGACCCTGCCGTGCGGCGGCAGGATCAGCGGGATCTCGCAGGTCAGCTCGGCCACCTGGTCGCAGCCCACCTCGTCGCCCGCGCGGACCGCCAGCTCCAGGAAGGCGGTGCCGGGCAGCAGCACCGTGTCGCCCAGTCCGTGGTCGGTCAGCCAGGGCTGGGTCTGCCGGGACAGCTGTCCGGTGAGGACGAGACCGCCGGAGTCCGGCAGTTCCACCACCGCGCCGAGCAGCGGGTGTTCCGCCGCGGTCAGGCCCGCGGCCTCGACGTTCCCCGACCCGGCGTCCGGAGCCAGGGCGAGCCAGTAGCTCTGCCGCCGGAAGGCGGAGGTGGGGACGTCGGCCTGCCGGGCACCGGGGAAGACGGCCCGCCAGTCGGGGCTCGCCCCGTGTGCGTACACCTCGGCCAGTGAGGTCAGGAACCGCTTGACGCCACCGTCACCGCGGCGCAGCGAGCCGACGGCGACCGCGTCCTCCCGGATGTCCTCGACGGCAGCCGTCAGCACGGGATGCGGAGTCATCTCCACGAACAGGGAGTGCCCGCGCTCGGCCAGTACGTCGACCGTCTCCGCGAAGCGGACCCGCTCGCGCAGATTGCTGTACCAGTACTCGCCGTTCAGTCCGGTGGTGTCCAGCACGTCGGCGGTCACCGTCGAGTAGAACGGGATCGTCGAGGGCCGGGGCGTCAGCCCGGCCATGACGGTGAGCAGTTCGTCCCGGATCGGCTCCACGTGCGCCGAGTGCGACGCGTAGTCCGCCAGGAGCCGCTTGGCCCGTATCCCGTCCGCCTCGCACGCGGCGACCAGCTCGACCAGCGCGTCGATGTCACCGGCGACGACGACGGACGTCGGGCCGTTCACCACGGCCACCGAGAGCCGGCCCTCCCAGGGGCGCAGGATCTCGGCGACCTCGTCCTCGGGCAGCGCGAGCGAGACCAGGCCGCCGGAGCCGGACAGCGCGCGGACGGTCTTGCTGCGCAGCGCGACGACCTTCGCGGCGTCGGCGATGTCGAGGGCGCCGGCCACGCAGGCGGCGGCGATCTCCCCCTGTGAGTTGCCCACGACCGCGCTGGGCTCAAGGCCGTAGGAGCGCCACAGCGCGGCCAGCGACACCATGATCGCGAACAGCACGGACGGCAGTACATCGACCTTTTCCAGCGCCTCTTCGTCCCGCAGCACCTCGAACAGGTCCCAGTCGAAGTGCGGGGCGAGCGCGTCCGCGCACGCGCGCATCGTGTCGGCGAACACGGGCGACTCGTCGAGCATCTGCAGGGCCATACCGGGCCACTGCGACCCCTGGCCGGGGAAGACGAAGACCACCCCGCCCACGTCCCGCGCGGTGCCGCGCACCACACCCGGCGCCTCGGTGCCGTCGGCGACGGCGGCCAGCCCCCTGCGCAGCCCGGCCAGGTCGGACGCGACGACGGCGGCGCGGTGCGGCAGGCCGGAGCGGGCGGCGGCGAGCGAGAGGCCCGCGTCCGCCCGGTCCAGCCAGGGATCGGCGTCGACGAAGGACAGCAGGGCGGCGGCCTGCGAGGCCACGGCGTCCTCGCTGCTCGCGGAGAACACCCACGGCAGCTCGGGGTCGGCGGACACCGCAGGCGAGGCCGCCCCGGGGTCCGTCGCGCCGTCCCCGGCGACGGGTACGGCCGCCGGTACGGGTACGGGCTCCGGCGGGGCCTCCTCGATGATCACGTGCGCGTTGGTGCCGCTGATGCCGAAGGAGGACACCCCGGCCCGGCGCGCGCGGCCGCTGTCCGGCCATGCCCGCGCCTCGGTCGCCAGTTCCACCCCGCCGGCGGTCCAGTCGACGTGCGGGGTCGGTTCGTCGACGTGCAGGGTCTTCGGCACCGTTTCGTGCCGCAGCGCCTGGACCATCTTGATCACACCGGCCACACCGGCGGCGGCCTGGGCATGGCCGATGTTGGACTTCAGCGAGCCCAGCAGCAGCGGACGGTCCGGTTCCCGGCCGCGGCCGTACGTGGCGGCCAGCGCCTCCGCCTCGATCGGGTCGCCGAGCAGCGTTCCGGTGCCGTGCGCCTCGACGACGTCGACGTCGCCGGTGGACAGCCCCGCGCCGGCGAGTGCCTGGCGGATCACGCGCTCCTGGGCGACGCCGTTGGGCGCGGTGAGTCCGTTGGACGCCCCGTCCTGGTTGACGGCGCTGCCGCGCACCACGGCCAGGACCCGGTGCCCGTTGCGTCGTGCGTCCGACAGCCGTTCGAGGACCACGGTTCCCGCGCCCTCGGCCCATCCGGTGCCGTCGGCGGTGGAGGAGAACGCCTTGCAGCGGCCGTCCACGGACAGCGCGTGCTGGCGGCTCAGCTCGACGAACATCCCCGGCCCCGACATCACCGCGACGCCGCCGGCCAGGGCCAGCGAGCACTCTCCGGCGCGCAGGGCACGCGCCGCGAGATGCAGCGCCACCAGCGAGGAGGAGCACGCGGTGTCCACCGTGATGGCGGGGCCGTGGAGTCCGAGCGTGTAGGCGATCCGGCCGGACACGACGCTGATCGAGCTGCCGGTCAGCCGGTAGCCGTCGGTCTCGGCGTCCGCGACGTGCAGCCGGGGGCCGTAGTCCTGCTCCATCGCGCCGACGAAGACTCCGACGGACGCGCCCCGCTGGCCGACGGGATCGATACCGGCGCGCTCCAGGGCCTCCCAGGAGGTCTCCAGGAGCAGCCGCTGCTGCGGGTCCATGGCGAGGGCTTCCCTGGGCGAGATGCCGAAGAACCCGGGGTCGAACTGGTCGGCGTCGTACAGGAAGCCGCCCTGCCGGGTGTACGACGTGCCGCTGCGGCCCGATTCCGTGTCGGGGTCGTAGAGCCGGTCGGTGTCCCAGCCGCGGTTGGTGGGGAAGTCCGAGATCGCGTCCGTCTCGTTCAGGACGAGCTGCCACAGGTCGTCCGGTGAGGTGACACCGCCGGGGAGCCGGCAGGCCATCCCGACGATCGCGATCGGTTCGTCGTCCGCGAGGCCGGCCGGCTCCGCGGCGGCGGGAGCGGTGGGCTCCTCGGCGCCGGAGGCCAGCGCGCGCAGGTGGTCGGCGAGTTCGGTGGGCGTCGGGTGGCCGAACAGCACGCCCGTCGGCAGCGTGAGGCCGGTCGCCGCCCGCAGCCGGTCCCGGAGTTCCACCGAGGACAGGGAGTCGATGCCGAGTTCCTTGAACGTCGTACCGGGATCCACCGCTTCGCCGCCCGCGTGGCCGAGCACGACGGCGAGGGCCGACCGCACCAGCGTCAGCATCTCGGGCCCGGCGGGCAGGGCCGCCGGGGTGGCCTCCGCCGCCGGGGGCTCCGTCTCCAGCAGCTCGGCCCCCTCCGGGGCTTCCAGGGGTGCGGTGGTCCGGACCGTGGTCCCGGCGAGCCAGTGGCGCTCACGCTGGAAGGCGTACGTGGGCAGTTTCACCGTGCGGGCGCCGCGCAGCGCGAACACCCGGGGCCAGTCCACCGCGACCCCGCGCACGTGCAGCCCGGCGAGCGAGGTGAGGAACCGTTCCGGACCGCCCTCACGGTTGCGCAGCGAGCCGGTGACCACGGCGGACTCCAGCCCGGCCTGCTCCACGGTGTCGCGCAGGGCCGGCAGGAGCACGGGATGGGGGCTGCACTCGACGAACACCGTGTGCCCGTCGCGCACCAGCGCCGCGGTCGCCTGCTCCAGCTGGACGGTCTGCCGCAGATTCCGGTACCAGTACGCGGCGTCCAGGCCGCTGGTGTCGATCGGGGCGCCGGTCACCGTGGAGTAGAAGGGCACCGACGAGGTCTGCGGCCGGATGCCGTCCAGCACGGTGGACAACCGCTCCTGGATCTGTTCGACCTGGGCGGAGTGCGAGGCGTAGTCGACCGCGATCCGCCGGGTCTCGATGCCGTCCTGGGCCCATCGCGCGGCCAGTGCGTCCAGTGCCTCGGGGGCCCCGGACAGCACCACCGACGCCGGGCCGTTCGCCGCCGCGACGGACACCTCGCCGTCCCACTCGGCGAGCCGTTCGCGTACCTCGTCGGCCGACCGCAGCACCGACATCATGCCGCCGCGCCCGGACAGCGCCGTCAGGGCCTGGCTGCGCAGGGTCACCACGCGTGCGGCGTCCTCCAGCGAGAGGGCGCCCGCCACGCAGGCCGCGGCGATCTCGCCCTGGCTGTGTCCGACGACCGCCGAGGGCTCGACGCCGCAGGAGCGCCACAGGGCGGCCAGCGACACCATCACCGCGAACAGCGCGGGCTGTACCACGTCCACCCGCTTCAGCGCCTCGGCGTCCCGCAGCACCTCGGTCAGCGACCAGTCGACGTAGGGCGCGAACGCCTCTTCACACGCCTGGATCGACGCGGCGAACTCCGGTACGGAGTCCAGCAGCTCGACGGCCATGCCCGGCCACTGCGCGCCCTGGCCGGGGAAGGCGAACACCACTTTCCCCGGCTCGACGGCCTGTCCCTCGATCACCCCGGCGACGGCCTCGCCACCGGCGAACCCGGCCAGACGGCTGCGCAGTTCGGCCCGGTCGCCGCCGACCACGACCGCACGGTGGCGGAAGGCCGTCCTGGTGGTGGCGAGGGACAGCCCGATGTCCGCGGCGGACTCGTCACCCTCGTCCACGAAGGACAGCAGCCGGGCCGCCTGGGCGCGCAGCGCCTCCGTGGAGCGCCCGGCGATCGGCCACGCCGACGCGCCGGTCTCCGGGCGCCGGTCGGCCGTCGGAGCGGCGGACGAGGCCGGTGCCTCGGCCGCCACCGGGGGTTCGCCGACCACCAGGTGGCAGTTCGTGCCGCCCATGCCGAACGAACTCACCCCGGCCACCAGGGGCCGGTCCGGCTCGGGCCACGGCGTCAGCTCGGTCTGCACCCGCAGCCTGAGGTCGTCGAGGGGGATGTCCGGGTGCGGTGTGACGAAGTTCAGGCTCGGCGGCAGCGACCGGTGACGGATGCTCAGGGCCACCTTGAGCAGCCCGGCTATGCCGCCGGCGCCCTCCAGGTGGCCGATGTTGGTCTTGACCGAGCCGACCCGCAGCGGCGCACCGGACGGCCGGACGCGTCCGAGCGCGGCACCGAGCGCGGCCGCCTCGATGGGGTCGCCCACCTTCGTACCGCTGCCGTGCAGCTCCACGTACTGCACGCTGCGCATCGCGACACCGGCCCGCCGGTACGCCTGCCGGACGACCTCCTCCTGTGCGGAGCGGCTCGGCACGGTGAGGCCGGCCTGATCGCCGTCCCCCGCGCCGTCGTTGTTCATGGCGCCACCGCTCAGGACGCAGTAGATGTCGTCGCCGTCGGCGAGCGCGGTGTCCAGCGGCTTGAGGACGACGATCCCGCCGCCCTCACCGCGCACGAACCCGTTGGCCCGCACGTCGAAGGTGAAGCACCGGCCGTCCGGCGACAGTCCGCCGAACCGCGAGGCGCCGAGTGTCGTCTCGCTCAGGATGTTGAGGTTCACGCCCCCGGCGACGGCCACACCGCACTCGCCGCGGCGCAGGCTCTCGGCCGCCAGGTGGACGGCCACCAGGGAGGACGACTGGGCGGTGTCCACCGTCATGCTCGGTCCGCGCAGGCCGAGGTGGTAGGAGACCCGGTTGGCGATGATCCCGCGGCGGGTTCCGGTCATCGTGTGCCGGCTGACTCCGTCCGGGCCCAGCCGGTCCTGGAGCGCCGCGTAGTCGTCCCACATGACGCCGACGAACATCCCGGTGTCGCTGCCGCCGAGTGCGGCGGGAACGATGCGCGCGTCCTCCAGCGCCTCCCAGGCGAGCTCCAGCGTCAGGCGCTGCTGCGGGTCCATCGCGGCGGCCTCGCGCGGTGAGATCCCGAAGAACGCCGCGTCGAAACGGTCGACCTGCTCGACGAATCCGCCGAAGCGGTTCGGGAGCTCCGCACCGGGCCACCGGTCGGCCGGGGCCTCCCGTACGGCATTGGTCCCGTCCCTCAGCAGCCGCCAGAACTCGTGGCCGTCGCCAGCCTCAGGAAACCGACAAGCCAACCCGACCACAGCGATCTGTCTCATATTCACAGTGAACCGTGGGCTTCGAAGTGTCTGCTTGTTTCACGGTCCCAGAATGCGGTGGGAAATCTGGTCACCGACGACAGTCGGACGGGTTAAAAGAATTTGCGAACAAAAAGGCGCGCCGATATTGCCCGACGGCGTTTTACTTTGTTGCCGTCGAGCAGTATCGACGCGTGACGCGACGAGGGGCGCTCGATGAAACTCGCCCGTTGCCTTTTGTCAGTACAGCAGGGTCACCGACGGGTGGATGTCCAGTACCGCACGGCTGTAGTCCTCGAGAATGGCAGGACCGTTGGTCGAGGTGTGGCGGCTCATCACGGCGATATCACGCCAGAGGCGCTGCAGCGGGTTCGACAGGGAGAAGGCACTCGCCCCGACCGCGTCGATGAGCTTCTCCACGCCGGCCCGCGCCTTCTCCTGGGCGGACCTCTCGTGCATGCGCGCGCTGGCCCGCACGATCCACGGCAGGGGGGTCGTCTCCGGGATCCCGTCGAGCGTGGCACCGACCTCACGCAGGTGCAGGGCGGCCGTCTCTATGAGGTGGACGCCCTCGGCGAAGGCCATCTGCACCGACGGCGCGTCGACGGCCGCCTCGTAGACGGTGTAGTTGATCCCCCGTCGCTTGTCGAGCAGCTCGCGAGCGGCCTCGACCGCTCCCTGGGCCGCACCGACGAGCGCGGCCAGGGACTGCGCGCTGCCCTGGGTGAGCTGGCTGTCGCGCTCCTCCTCTCCCTTCAGGTCGGTGAAGCTGAACACCAGGCCCCGGCGCTCCGGGACGAAGACGTCCTCCGCCACACACGTGTGGGTGCCGGAACCGGCCAGGCCGGCCGAGTGCCAGGTCCGCTCGATCTTCAGGTCGCTCAGGGGCACCGCGACGCCCACGAGGTCCGTGGTGGGCTCGTCGCCGTCGTGGATGATCACGCCGGGTACGCACGCCCAGTCCGCGATCTCACAGGCGGAGCTCCACGGGAACGTCCCGCTGATCCGGAAGCCGCCCTCGACGCGCCGGGCCTTGGTCGTGGTCAGGCTGGCCGTGGAGAGCACGAACGCGTCGGGGTTGCCCTCGAACATGTCGTCGATCGCCGTGTCCGGCAGACCGTCCAGGGCGAACCGGGTGGACGCCGTCTCGATCGCGAGGTTCCAGCCCGCGGACCCACACGCCTTGCCCACCTCGGTGACGACCGCGATCAGGTCGGGCAGCGACAGGTCGTAACCGCCGTACCGGGTCGGCGTCGAGAGGCGGAACAGCTTCGCGTCCCGGAGAGCGACCACGACCTCCTCGGCGAGCCTGCGGTCCTGCTCGGTCTTCACCGCGTGCTCGCGGATCAGGGGCGCCAGCTCGCGGGCGCGCGCCACGATCTCCGCCGGGTCGACCGCCGGACCGGCCGTTCCCTCTGCCCGCTCATCGGTCACTGCTGTCACGGAACCTCTCCTTCGGTTTGTGGGTCGTCGGGCCGACCTCCCTGCTGAGGAGGGCTCACCACACCTTGTTTCAGCGTCGAGTCAATCGGTTCGGGCCGGGCGATCCCAGCGCCGGAAACACAGAATCCGGCCGCCGCACTGGTACTTGGGACCAAGTACCGGTGCGACGGCCGGATTCCGCGGCCGCACGGCCGGGCGGACATGCCGCCGGGCCGTCCGAACGGGGCGTGCCGAACAGGGCGTGCCGAACGGGCCGAACAGCCCGAAGGGGCCGGACGGCTCAGACGACGGGAAGCGGAGCGCCGTCCTGTGAGTCGTCCTGCGCCTTCGCGTGCCGGTCGAACAGCACGCCGCAGACGATCGCGCCGGCCAGGAAGACCACCGCGCCCCAGAAGAACGCCGTGGTGTAGCTCTCCACCGCGGCCTCCGCCGCCACCAGCGGTGTCGGCTTCTTACCTTCGAGGAAGGAGTCGGCCGCGGTGATCGCCAACGTGCTGAGGAGCGCGGTACCGATGGAGCCGCCCACCTGCTGCACGGTGTTGACCAGCGCCGACGCCGCTCCGGCGTCCTGTGCTTCGACCCCGACCGTCGCGACCGCGGAGCCCAGGGAGACCACCAGGCCGAAGCCGATGCCGGCGATGAAGGAGGGCGCCATGATGCCGCCGAGGAACGAACTGTCGACGGTGAGACGGCTCAGCCAGAACGACCCCACCGCCGCCAGCACGAGGCCGGCCGGGATCAGGATGCGGGACCCGAGCTTGGGCTCCAGCGCCGGCGGGACCGTGGTCGCCCCGATCCCGATGCCCACGATCATCGGCAGGAAGGCCAGGCCACTCTTGATCGCCGAGAACTCCAGGATGAGCTGGAGGTAGTAGGTCAGGAACAGGAACTGCACGAAGAGACCGATGCCCAGCAGGAACATCGCCAGATAGGCGGCGCCCCGGTTGCGGTTCAGCACGATCCGGATGGGCAGCAGCGGAGTCCGGGTACGGAGCTCGAGCAGCACGAACGCGGTCAGCAGGACCACACTCGCGACGAGCAGACCCCACACGTCCACGCCGCCCCACTCGCCGTCGTCGGCGTTGGAGAGGCCGTAGGCGAGGCAGAACAGACCGATCGAGGCGGTCAGCGTGCCCGGCAGGTCGAGCTTCTCCGGACGGTCACTGGCCTGCCGGTTCTGCATGGTCAGCGTGGAACCGATGAACACGAGCGCCGTGAACAGCACGTTCACGTACAGGCACCAGCGCCAGTCCAGCCAGTCCGTCAGCGCACCGCCGAGGATCAGGCCGAGCGCCAGCCCACCACTGCCGAGCGCACCGTAGACGCCGAACGCCTTGATCCGCTCCTGCGGGTCCTTGAACGCGGTCAGCAGGAACGACAGGGCGGCCGGAGCGACGAGCGCGGCGAACCCTCCCTGGAGCGCACGGGCGGTGATCAGCATGGCGAAGCTGGTGGCCGCGCCGCCCAGGACCGACGTGACACCGAAGCCGACGATCGAGATCATCAGGGACCGCTTGGCCCCGATGATGTCGACCAGCCTGCCACCGAGCAGCAGCAGACTGCCGAAGGCCAGCGCGTAGGCCGTGATGACCCACTGGCGGTCACCGTCGCCGAACCCGAGATCGGCCTGGGCCGAGGGCAGCGCGATGTTGACGACCGTGGTGTCGAGGAAGATCGTTAGCTGCGCGAGACCGATCACCGCCAGGATCTTCCAGCGGTTGACGTAATGGAGGTCGGATGTGTCCTCCACTGCCACCTTCGACTCGGAATCTGCTGACTCTGACATACCACTTACCTCTACTGATCAGGCCGGGCCATCTACCGATGGCCCGGCAAACTTGTTTTCCTCGAAATCAGGGGGAAATCGTCACGAACCCGTGATGCTTCGCAAGGTCGACGATGGCCTCTACTCGCTCGCGAGTGACGGGACCGTCGATCTTCGGAACGCCAGAATCAGACAATGCGAGAGTGACCGTTTCAGCCATTCCCGCAAGCAACTCACCTGCACCCAGCGAGGAACTGAACCCACGCGGCAGAATACCTTGATTGGTTACCGAAAGCACACCACCCCTAACGTATCGAAGATCGCTACGAGCAGTCGTCACAGAAATCTCGCCACCATCGGCGAAAAAGGACAAATCTCCGATTATGGCGCCGTCCGCGAAATGCTTTTCGTCGAGAACGGGAACCGGACTCGAATGCGCGGAGAACACGACCTGAGCGTTTGCCACCGACAAGAGGTCGTCGGAGGCGACCACGTACGGATTCGTGTCGTAGGTCTCGCCGAGATACGCCGCGATCGCCTCGCCGCTCGGCTCGTCGCCGGAGCGCCCCTGGGCCAGCCAGCCCGCGACGAGCGACTCGGTGGACAGCCCCGCCGCGACGCCGGTCAGTTCTCCGCCGGCCGCGATCCGCTCCCAGGCCTCCTGGTAGATGCGGTGTTCCGTGACCCGGAGCCGGTCCGCCGAACCGGCCCGGCCGCTGCCGACCAGCACGATCCTGGCGGCCCGCAGGGCGCTCAGCGCGCCGAGAGCCGACCCGATGCGTCCGCCACCGCCGACAACCGCCACCGTCAGCCCGTCGAACCCGCCGAAGCGCTCGGCCGCGGCGTCCTCGACGGCGGCCAGCGCCGAACCCACCGCCAGCGCGCTGCCCGAGGTCAGCGAGACCCCGGGGACGCGCAGCGCACGGCCGTGGTCGCTCACCGCACCGAGGCCGAAGCCGAGGCCGACGACGTCGTTGCCGTCCGCCTTCGCCGCGCGCACCCGGCGGTCGAGGTCCAGGCCGACCAGGAAGGTCTGGCCCGCGACCTGGTACTCCCGCAGCTGCTGCTGGGTCACCAGCAGCGGGTAGACGGTGAGATCCACCGACGTGCCCTGCGGGGACGCGAACCGGACCGGCGCCAGCGCCGGGAGGTCCGTGAGCAGCTGGGAGCGCCGGGCGTAGCCGACCAGGCGGTCGTCGTCCAGGTCGGCGAGCGACGGATCGAGGTCCCGCAGCATGCCCGGGGTCAGCAGGGGGCTGACCAGCGCCACCTTCCGGGTGGGCGGGTCGGCCGGGACGTCGGTGCCGGCCGGGGCCGCCTCCTCCGGGCGGAAGTTCCCGATCTCCGTGCGAGGCGGCTGCTCCTCGGTGGCCCCGCTCAGCGGGTGGACCAGCGGCAGCGCGTCCTGGTTGCGGAGGATCTCGCAGACGTCGGTGAGGCCCGCCCGCAGCTGCTCGATCTCCTCGTCACTGATGTATATCGACGGCTCGATCCGCAGCATGGTCGGCACGCTCGCGGTCGGACCGGTGCGGATGTGGTGGACCAGCTGGAGGTAACTGCCCAGCTGGAAGACGAGCTGGCCGGCCCGCGCCTTCTCCCGGATGACCGGGGAGGAGGCGTCGAACTGGTCGGTGAAGTCGAACCCGATGAGCAGTCCCTTGCCCCGGACGTCGGCCACCACGTCGGGGTACGCGTCGGCCAGCTCACGCAGCATGCCGATGATGCGTGCGCCGCGTTCGGCGGCACGGTCGTACGCGGCGCCGTCCTCGGCTTCGAGGAGCTCCAGCGTCCGCAGGGCGAGGGCTGTCGAGAAACCGTCCTTGGCGAAGGTCGAGCTGTGCACCAGCTCGAACTCGGGGCGGTAGCGCGACTGCCGGATCAGCAGGGCGGAGGTCTTGCCGATGCCGCCGCCGAGCGACTTGCCCAGCAGGTAGTAGTCGCCGAGCAGTCCGATGTCGGCGCTCGCGAAGAACTTCCCGGTCCGGCCCATCCCGGTCTGGATCTCGTCGACGACGATCGGGCACGCGACCTCGTCGCACACCTCCCTGATGCGGGCGACGAACGCGCGGTCCAGCTCGTGGATCCCGCCCTCGCCCTGGATCGGCTCGACGATCAGTCCGGCGACCACCGGGAAGTCGCGCTCGACGAGCGTCACCCTGCCGTCCACGACCTCGAGGTCGAGCACGGCGGTGCGCTGCTCGGCGACGAGGTTCTCGAACACCGTGACGTCGGTCGGGGACACGAACTTCACCGGCAGCCCGAGCGACGCGAACGCCGCCCGGAACACCGGGTTGTAGGTGAACTGGGTGCTGCCGGTCAGCTTGCCGTGGAAGGCCCGCTCCAGCGCGAAGAACACCGGCGTGGTCCCGGCCTTCGCGACGTTGTACTCGACCACCGCGCCGAGCAACGCGCCGAACTCCTCGACGGTCGTCGGCACCGGCACGTCACCGGGCAGCACGGACGTGTCGTCCGGCAGCGCCGCGGACCCGTCGAGCACCGCGTTGAGCGCGACGTCGGCGTTCCACTCGATCTGCTCGAACAGGCTCTTCACCTTCAGCACGCGGTCGAACTCGCAGTGCTTGACCGCCGTCTCGACGGCCTCCGCCCCACTGTTGGCGAAGGTGATCGAGTACGGCTCGGCACCGGGGAACTCCCGGCCGAGTATGCCGTTGACCAGCGCGCCGACCTGGTCGGCGACCGGGTGCGCGGAGTGCTGCGAGTGGACCGGCCAGCCGGCGTCGAGCAGCTCCTTGGCGTACGCCACGATCTCGGGGTGGTTGTGCCCGAGCATCAGCGAGCCCCAGCCCCCGACCAGGTCGAGGACGGGCACCTCCGCACCGGCGTCGTCCAGATAGTAGAGGGAGTTCTTCTCCGCCCGGACGTACTCCACGTCCAGCCCGAAGGTGCCGAGCACCCCGGTCAACAGGGCTTCGGCATAGCGGGTGGGCTCTTTCACCGTGTCTCCTTGTACTGCGTGTAATGGACGGTCAGTGGTTCGGGTGGGCGGAGGAGCGGCCCAGTTCCCTGTCGATGAAGTCGAAGACCTCGTTCTCGGTCGCGGTCTCGATCGCGGTCGCCAGGTCGGTGCCACCGGCGGTCGCGTCGGAACGCGCGGGGGTCCTGGCCTTGTTCCAGCGGGCGAGGATGGCGTTCAACCGGGTGGCGATCTCCGCGTGCCCGGCGCCCTCGTCGGCCGGCTCGTCGGCCGGCACGGCCATCAACAGCGCCTCCAGTTTGTCCAGTTCGGACAGTGCGGAGCGGCGGCTGACGCCGTCGGTGATGTCGAGCCGTTCGATCAGGTGGTCGACCAGCACACCGGGTGAGGCGTAGTCGAAGACCAGCGTGGTCGGCAGCGAGAGGCCCGTCTGTTCGCCCAGCCGGTTGCGGAACTGGACGGCGGACAGCGAGTCGAATCCGGAGTCCCGGAAGGACACCTCCCACTTCAGGTTCTCCGGCGTCGTGTGGCCGAGCACCCCGGCCGCCTCGGCACGCACCAGATCACGCAGGTACGTCTGCACCTCGGCCCTGGTCATCGCCGCGAACCGGTCGACCGGCAGATCGGCGCTCGCCTTGCGGCGTTCACCGCGCGGCATCAGGGCGCGCAGCACCGGCGGCACCTGGGTGAAGGCGCGGCGCAGCGCGGGCAGTTCGAGGGGTGCCGGGGCGACCACGGCGTGCCCGGTGGCGAGCGCGGCGTCGAACAGGGCGGTCGCCTCGTCCTCGGCGATCAGCCGCAGACCGGGCTGTCCGCCCTCGACCAGCCGGCCCCAGGCCAGCGACACCGCGGGCAGTCCCGCGGCCCGGCGGTGCGTGGCCAGGGCGTCCAGATACGCGTTCGCCGAGGCGAAGTTGGCCTGTCCCGGGGAGCCGAGCATGCCGACGACCGACGAGAACAGCACGAACAGCGCGGGCGGGGCGTCGGCGGTCAGCTCGTGCAGATGCCACGCGCCGTCCACCTTGGGCCGCAGCACATGCGCGACCCGCTCGGGGGTCAGTCCGGTGAACACCCCGTCGTCCAGGACGTTCTCGGTGTGCACGACGCCGGTCAGCGGACGGTCGGCGGGGATGTCCGCGAGCATCGCGCGTACCGCCGCCTTGTCGGCCGGGTCGCAGGTCGCCACCGTCACCGTCGCGCCCAGAGCGGTCAGTTCGTCCCTCAGCGGTCCGGCCTGCGAGTCCGCTCCGCGCGGGTCGGCGAGCAGCAGGTGCTCCACCCCGTACGCCGTGACCAGATGCCGGGCGAACAGCGCGCCCAGCGGCCCGTCGGCGCCGGTGACCAGTACGGTGCCGCCCGCCACCGGGACGGGTGCCACCGCGGCCGGTGCGGCCGACGGCACGAGCCGCGGCGCGAACATACGGCCCGCACGGACGGCCAGTTGGGGCTCCCCGCTCTGGGCCGCCAGGAACAGCAGCTCGGCCGAGGCCGGGTCGTCGTCCAGGTCGACCAGCACGATGCGGTCGGGGTTCTCCGCCTGGGCCGACCGCAGCAGGCCCCATACGGCGGCGCCGGCCGGGTCCCGGACGTCCTCCGTCGCGTCGACGGCCGTCGCTCCCCCGGTCACCACCATCAGGCGGTTGTCCGGCAGGTCGTCCTGAGCGAGCCAGGACTGCGCGGCGTCGAGCGCCCGCTCGACGGCCCGGTGCACGGCGGCCACCTGGTCGCCGGTGGTGTCGGGCTCCGAGGGACGGAACAGCAGGACGTCCCAGGGCGTGTAGGAAGCCGCCGCCTCCTTGATGTCGGCGAACCGCAGCGGTGCGACGGCGTCGAGGCCGCCGGTGCCGTCGCCGAGGAGGGCGAGGAGACTCTCCGGCTCGTCGTCGTCCAGCGGTTCGACCGGCGTCCAGCTCAGCTCGAACAGCGAAGCCGTACCGGACTGCGCGGGTGTCGTGCCGTCCCGCGGCGTCAGGTGTACGGGGGCCAGGCCCACCGTCCCGGTCAGCACCGGCAGTCCGGCCTCGTCGGTCGCGTCGAGGCGGAAGGTGCCAGGTCCGGCGGGGGCCAGCCGCACGCGCAGGACGGTCGCCTCGGTGGCGTGCAGGGTGACGTCCGCCCAGGTGAGCGGCTGCGCGACCGCGCCGTCCTGTGCCGTGCCGGGGCCGCCGACGAACAGCGGCTGCACGGCGGCCTCCAGCAGGGCCGGGTGCATCCCGAACCCTTCGAGGCCGGCGACGGCCTGTTCGGGGAGGCGGACCTCGGCGAACAGTTCGTCTCCCTGGCGGAGCACCGACTCAAGGCCCTGGAACACCGCACCGTAGCGGTGACCCGCCTCCGCGAGGTCCTCGTACGCCCAGTCCACCGGCCGGGCTCCGGCCGGGGGCCAGGTGGCCGGCTCGGTCTCCGGCAGGTCGGCGGCGGGAGCGAGCACACCGGTGGCGTGTTCGGTCCACTCCTGCCGTGCGCCGTCCTGGCCCTCGGCGGGCCGGCTGTAGATCCCGACCGTCCGTCGCCCGGCGCCCGCGGTGCCGGTCACCACCTGCACCTGCACGGCGCCCCGGTCGGGCAGTACGAGCGGCTCGGTGATCGTGAGGCCGTCCAGCACCGGGGAGGCGGTCGCGTCCCCGGCCCGGATCGCCAGCTCCACCAGGGCGGACCCGGGCAGCACCGGCACTCCGGAGACGACGTGGTCCGCGAGCCAGGGGTGCGTGGTGAGGGACAGGCGGCTGGTGAACACCAGCTCGTCCCGGCCCGCCACCGCGACGGCCGTGCCGAGCAGCGCGTGTCCGGAACCGGAGTGCTGGTCGGGGACGGAGTCACCGCCGCCGACGGGTGCGGCCAGCCAGTACCGCTCGCGCTGGAAGGGATAGGTGGGCAGATCGGTCCGGCCGGCGCCGGTGCCGGCGAACAGGGCCGTCCAGTCGACGGCCGCGCCGGCGACGAACAGGTCGCCCACGCCCTCGATCACCGCGCGGTCTCCTCGCAGGCCGTCCCGCCGCAGCAGCACCGAGCCTTCGAGGGTGCGCCCGGGGCCCGACTCGGCGAACCGGGTCACACGCTGTTCGCGCATCCACCCCTCGGCGTCGGCGGCTCCCTCCGATCCGGGCAGGCCCAGCGGGTCGCCGGCTGCGACCGGGCGGCCGGTGCGCAGCGACACCACCGGTATCCGCGGTGCGCCGAACGTCACGTCGGGCTGGTCCTCGGCGCTCACCAGCCGGGCGGCGTCGGCCGGCGAGAGCGCCCCGGCGACGTACCCGGCGGCGATCTCGCCGATCCCGGCGCCGGCGACGCAGCCGAACCTGACGCCCCAGGACTCGACCAGCCGGAACAGAGCCACCTCGGCGGCGAGGAGGACGAACTCGTCGCCCTGTCCGCCGAGTTCGGCCAGTACCTCGTCGAAGGCCGCGGCGTACACGGGCGAGGTCGCGTACAGCTCGGGGTCCGGGCCGTCCGCGGACCGGCCGGTGAACAGGAACGCGGTCCGGCCGTCGCCGGCCGCGGGCGCCTCTCCCCCGGCGATCGCGCGCAGCCCGGCCAGGGTCTCCGCGGCATCCGCGGTGACGAGCACCGCGCGGTGGTCGAACGCCGACCGGGACGCGAGGGAGAACCCGATGTCGAGCGCGTCAGGGGCGGTGTCGGAGTCCACCAGGGACAACAGCCGGGCGGCCTGCTCGCGCAGCGCCTGCGGCGACTTGGCGGACAGCGCCCACGGCACCGCCGGCAGGGAGGCCCCGGTGTCCGCGGGGGTCACGACGGGCTCGTCGAGGGCCTGCTCCAGGATGATGTGGGCGTTGGTGCCGCTCATGCCGAACGCGGACACCGCGGCACGGCGCGGCCGGTCCAGCTCCGGCCACGGGCGGGCCTCGGTCAGCAGCCGCATCACGCCCGAGGACCAGTCCACCGCGGACGTCGGCTCGTCCGCGTGCAGGGTCTTCGGCATCAGGCCGTGCCGCATGGCCATGACCGCCTTGATCAGCCCGCCGGCGCCCGCGGCGTGCTGGGTGTGTCCGATGTTCGACTTCACCGACCCCAGCCAGATCGGACGGTCCGCCGGCCGGTCCTGGCCGTACGTAGCCAGCAGGGCCTCGGCCTCGATCGGGTCGCCGAGCCGGGTGCCGGTCCCGTGCGCCTCCACGAGGTCCACCTCGGACGGTGCCAGGTCGGCGTTGGCCAGCGCCTGCCGGATCACCCGCTGCTGGGAGGGTCCGTTGGGAGCGGTCAGGCCGTTGGAGGCGCCGTCGGAGTTCACCGCGCTGCCCTTGACGACGGCGAGCACCTGGTGCCCGTTCCGCCGGGCGTCGGACAGCCTCTCCAGGACGAACAGGCCGACGCCCTCCGACCAGCCGGTGCCGTCCGCGGACTCGGCGAACGCCTTGGACCTTCCGTCGGGTGCGAGCGTCCGCTGCCGGGAGAACTCCACGAATCCGATGGGCTGTGCCATCACCGTGGCGCCGCCGGCCAGGGCGAGGGAGCACTCGCCGCTGCGTACCGCGTTCGCGGCGAGGTGCATCGACACCAGGACCGACGAGCACGCGGTGTCGATGGACATCGTCGGGCCCTCCAGCCCGAGGACGTAGGAGACCCGGCCGGAGCCGAAGGACGGGGTGGAGCCGCTGAGCAGATACCCCTCCGTGCCGCCCTCGGCCGCACCGGCGCCCGAGCCGTAACTCTGGTCGGTCAGCCCGGTGTAGACGCCCGTGCTGCTCCCCCGCAACGAGAGCGGGTCGATTCCGGCGCTCTCCAGCGCTTCCCACGAGGTCTCCAGGAGCAGCCGCTGCTGGGGGTCGAGCGACTGCGCCTCGCGGGGGGAGATGCCGAAGAAGCCGGCGTCGAAGTCGGCGACGTCGTGGACGAAACCGCCTTCGCGCGGATAGAAGGTGCCGGGCTTGTCGGGGTCCGGGTCCCAGAGTCCCTCGATGTCCCAGCCGCGGTCGTCCGGCATGTCCGATATCGCGTCCACGCCTTCGGCGATCAGCTTCCACAAGCCCTCGGGCGTGGTGGCCCCGCCGGGGAAGCGGCAGGCCATCCCGACGATCGCGATCGGCTCGTGCTCACCGCCGGCTCCGGGGACGGACACCGCCACGGCCGTGGCCCGGTCCGGCAGGTCACCGCTCAGCTCGGACAGCAGGTACTCCGTCAGCGCCGAGACCGTCGGATAGTCGAACACCAGGCCCGGCGACAGCTGAAGGCCGGTGGACGCGGTCAGCTGGTTGCGCAGCTCGACCGCGGTCAGCGAGTCGAAGCCCAGCTCGCGCAACGGCACCGTCTCGCTGATCCGCTCGCCCGCGCCGAACCCGAGCACCGCGGCCACCGCGGTCCGCACCAGGTCGGCGACGTGCTCGTACCGCTCGGGCTGCGGCAGTACGGCCAGACGGTCGGCCAGCGCCTGCTGGTCGCCGGTGCCCTGGCGCACCACGCGGCGCGCCGAACGTCCGACCAGGCTCCGCAGCATCGACGGGACCCGGCCCGAACCGGCCCGCAGCACCCGCAGGTCGAGGTCGATCGGCAGGGCCACCGGGTCGTCGGACGCCACCGCCCGGTCGAAGAGCGCCGTCCCGCTCTCCGCGGAGAGGGGCCGCACCCCGGTCTGCCGGAGCTTCCCGGCCGTTCCGGCGGTGGTCCCTGCCTGCATCCCGCCCTCGGTGGACCACAGCCCCCAGGCGAGGGAGTCGGCGGGCAGGCCGTTCGCCCTGCGGTGCTGGGCGAGCGCGTCGAGGAAGTGGTTGCCCGCCGAGTAGTTGGCCTGTCCCGCGTTGCCCAGGGTGCCGACGGCGGAGGAGAAGAGGACGAAGAGGCTGAGGGGGAGGTCGCGGGTGAGGTCGTGCAGGTACCAGGCGGCGTCGACCTTGGGGCGCAGGACGGGGGTGAGGCGGTCGGGGGTGA
>NZ_JBLFJV010000063.1:0-5612 GCF_047444975.1 Streptomyces sp. CWNU-52B
TGCGGCGGGGAACACGTTCTTGGACGGGTTGGCTGCGTATCGGCGGGGGCGTGGTCTGCCGGGTGTCTCCGTGGCGTGGGGGTTGTGGGCCGAGCGCAGTGGCATGACCGGACAACTCGACGACACCGACCTCGCCCGCATGAACCGCATGGGCGTCCTCCCCCTGTCGAACGAAGAGGGGCTGCGGCTGTTCGACGCGGCCGCGGACTCCGCGGAGAGCCTGCTGCTCGCCGCGCGGCTGGACCCGCGCGCCCTGACCGCGAGCGACGAGGGCAGCCCCGTACAGCCCATGCTCAGCGGTCTGGTCCGGCATCCGGAACCGGCCCGCCACCGCACGCCCGCCACCGCCCTCGCCGTCGCCGAGAACGGGCAGCAGGAAAACGGGCAGCAGCCGGACGTGACCCCGCTGGCGCGACGACTCGAAGGGCTCGGCGACACCGAGCGCCACCAGGTGCTGCTGCGCACCGTGCGGGAGCACGCCGCGACCGTGCTGGGACACGCGGCGGCCACCGCCGTCCCCGCCGAGCAGGGCTTCCTGGACATCGGGTTCGACTCGCTGACCGCGGTCGAACTGCGCAACCGGCTCAGGACGACGACAGGACTGAGCCTGCCCGCGACCCTCATCTTCGACTACCCCGACGCCACCCGCCTCGCCGAACACCTCGGCAGGGAACTGTCGCCGCGGACGGCGGACGACGAGAACGCCGCCCGGGACGCCGACCCCCGCCGACCCGACGGCACCGCCTCCCCGGTGCCCGGCGCGGCGGCCGGCCAGGACGGTGTGGCCGACCAGCTCGAATCGGCGGCGGCCGACGAACTGTTCAGCTTCATCGACCGGGAATTCGGCTCGCTCTGACCAGGACGGGCACCCGCCCCGCCCGCTCCCGCGGCCTGCCCGCTCCAGGCGCCGCGCGCCACGTGACCCCCTGACACCGCAGCTCGATCCTGTGAGGCACTGATGTCGGAATCGGAAGAAAGCAAGCTCCTCGGCTATCTCCGCCGGGTGACCGCCGACCTGCACCAGACCCGGGGGCGGCTGCGGGAACTGGAGGCCGCGGCCCACGAACCGATCGCCGTCGTGGGCATGGCCTGCCGCTACCCCGGCGGCGTCAGCACCCCCGAGGACCTGTGGCACCTCGTCCGGGACGGCGTCGACGCCATCACCCCCTTCCCCGACGACCGGGGCTGGGACACCGAGGCCGTCTACGACCCCGACCCGGACGAATCCGGCCGTACGTACGTCCGCGAAGGCGGCTTCCTGGCGGACGTCGGCCACTTCGACGCCGAGTTCTTCGGTATCTCCCCGCGCGAGGCACAGGCCATGGACCCCCAGCAGCGCCTGCTCCTGGAGGCGTCCTGGGAGGCGGTCGAGCGGGCCGGCATCGACCCGGCGTCGCTGAAGGGACGCGACGCGGGTGTGTTCGTCGGAGCGGTCGCGTCCGACTACGGGCCGCGCCTGCACGACGCCGGCGGTGTCGAGGGACACCTGATGACCGGCACCACCACCAGCGTGGTGTCCGGACGCATCGCCTACACGCTCGGCCTGCAGGGCCCCGCCGTCACGGTCGACACCGCCTGCTCCTCCTCCCTCGTGGCCCTCCACCTCGCCACCCGCTCGCTCCGCCAGGGCGAGTGCGACCTCGCTCTGACCGGCGGCGTCACCACCATGCCCACCCCCGGCACCTTCATCGGCTTCAGCCGGCAGCGCGGCCTGGCACGCGACGGCCGGTGCAAGCCCTTCTCCGACGCCGCCGACGGCTTCGGCCCGGCGGAGGGCGCCGGCATGCTCTGCCTCGAACGGCTCTCGGACGCCCGCCGCAACGGACACCGCGTCCTCGCCGTCATCCGCGGCACCGCCGTCAACCAGGACGGAGCCAGCAGCGGCCTCTCCGCCCCGAACGGTCCGGCACAGCAACGGGTCATCCGCGCGGCGCTGGCGGACGCGGGCCTGACCACCGCGGACGTCGACGTGGTGGAGGCGCACGGCACGGGGACGAAGCTCGGCGACCCGATCGAGGCCCAGGCACTGCTGGCGACGTACGGGCGGGAACGCGCGGCGGAGCGGCCGCTGTGGCTGGGCTCGGTGAAGTCGAACATCGGCCACACCCAGGCCGCGGCGGGTGTCGCGGGCGTCATCAAGACCGTTCTGGCGCTGCGCAACGAAGAACTGCCGCGCACGCTCCACGCCGAGGAGCCGTCGTCGCACGTCGACTGGTCCTCCGGCACCGTACGCCTCCTCACCCGCCCCGTCCCCTGGCCGCGCGGCGAGCAGCCGCGCCGCGCCGGGGTGTCGTCGTTCGGGATCAGCGGCACCAACGCCCACATCGTGGTCGAGGAAGCCCCTGTCGAGGAAGCAGCGGTCGAGGAAGCTCCCGTCCCCGGCGGCGCGCCGGAGCGCGAGCCGGCCGCGGTGCGCGCGTTCCCGCTGGTCCCCTGGGCCTTGTCGGCCAAGTCCGTAGCCGCCCTGCGCGACCAGGCCGCCCGCCTCGCCGCCCACACCGAACGGCACCCCGACCACACGGCCGCCGACATCGGCCTCGCCCTGGCCACCACCCGCACCGCGTTCGACCACCGCGCGGTACTCCTCGCGCCCGACCGGGCCCGCGCCGTGGAGCGGTTGACGCGGTACGCGACCGGCGAAGGACCGGCGGACGTCGTCACCGGCAGGGACCTGGGCGGCCCGGGACCCGTCTTCGTGTTCCCGGGACAGGGGTCGCAGTGGGCGGGGATGGCGGTGGAGCTCCTTGACTCCTCACCCGTGTTCGCGGAGAAGTTCACGGCCTGCGGCACGGCCCTGGAGCCGTTCGTGGACTGGTCGTTGACGGATGTGGTGCGAGGCGGGGAAGGGGCACCCGGGCTGGACCGGGTGGATGTGGTCCAGCCGGTGCTGTGGGCGGTGATGGTGTCGCTGGCGGCGGTGTGGGAGTCGTACGGGGTGCGGCCGGCCGCGGTGGTCGGGCACTCTCAGGGTGAGATCGCCGCCGCCGTGGTCGCGGGTGCCCTGTCGCTGGAGGACGGCGCGCGGATCGTGGCCCTGCGCAGCCGCACCCTGGTGGCGCTCTCGGGACGCGGCGGCATGGTCTCCGTCGCGGCACCGGCCGACGACGTACGCCGGACGGTCGACGCGTACCACGGAGCCCTGTCCGTCGCGGCGGTCAACGGGCCCTCGACCCTCGTGGTCTCCGGTGACGCCGCCGCGCTCGATGAACTGCTCGCGGCCTACGAGGCCGAAGGCGTACGGGCCCGCCGTATCCCCGTCGACTACGCCTCCCACTCCGCGCACGTGGAGGAGATCCGCGCCGACGTGGAGAAGGCGGTGTCCGGGGTGTCCCCGCGCCCGTCCGAGGTGCCGTTCTTCTCCACCGTGGCGGCCGAGGCCATCGACACGACGACACTGGACGGGAGCTACTGGTACCGAAACCTCCGCTCCCAGGTCCGCTTCGAGGAAGCGGTGCGTGCCCTGCTCGACGCGGGATTCCGGCAGTTCGTCGAGGTCAGCCCGCATCCGGTGCTCATACCCGGTGTCGAGCGGACCGCCGAGGACCACGAGAGCGACGTGTCGGTCGTCGGGACGCTGCGCCGGGACGACGGCGGTGAGCCGCGCCTGCTCGGTTCGCTCGCCGAGGCGTACGTCGCCGGAGCCCCCGTGACCTGGTCCCGCGCGCTCGACACGGCCGGCGCACACCCGGTCGAGCTGCCCACGTACGCCTTCCAACGCCGCCACCACTGGCTCGACTCGGGCGTGAGCGCCGCCGACGCCGCGGCCACCGGCATGGAGAGCGTCGGACACCCGCTGCTCGACGCCGCGGTCCCGCTGCCCGACTCCGACGGGTATCTGCTCACCGGCCGCTGGTCCACGGGCACACACCCCTGGCTCGCCGACCACGCCGTGCGGGGCCAGGTGATCGTCCCCGGCACCGCACTCGTCGAGACCGTGCTGCGCGCGGGCGACACCGTCGGCTGCGACCGGATCGAGGAACTCAGCCTCGAAACCCCGATGGTGCTCCCCGCCGGCGGTGGGCCGTTGCGCGTCCAGGTGACCGTCCACGGGCCGGAGGACGACGGACACCGCGCCGTCAGCGTGTACGCCTGCGCCACAGACGGCATCTGGACCCGGCATGCCCGCGGCACCCTCAGCGCCACCGGTGTCACCGGCGATCACGACGATCGGGGTGAGCCGGCCGGACTCGGCACCTGGCCCCCGGCCGACGGCGCCCGCACGGTGGACACGAGCGGCCTGTACGAGCGGCTCGCCGACGCCGGGCTGGCCTACGGCCCCGCCTTCCGCGGGCTCGAAGCGGTCTGGCGCAGGGGCGAGGAGATCTACGCCGAGGTCGCCCTGCCGGACGAGGCCCGCCGGTCCGGTGACGGCTTCGGCCTGCACCCGGCGCTGCTGGACGCCGCCCTGCACGCCTGGGCGGCCTGCGCGGACGATGTCACCGCCGTACGGCTGCCGTTCCTGTGGACCGGTGTGTCCCTGTACGCCACCGGGGCCTCGACCCTGCGGGTGCGGCTCGCACCGGTCGCAGGGGGCGGCATGTCGGTGACCGTGGCGGACGACACCGGCCGCCCGGTGGCGTCGGCCGGGACACTGGTGACCCGGCCCCTGGGGGAGGCCGGGCTCGGCACCGTCGCCGGGAGTGGCGGCGGCAGTCTGCACCGCGTCGACTGGACGCCCGTACCCGCGGCCGCCATCGCCCCGGACTCCGTCGCCGTGGCCCCGGTCCTCGCCGTTCTCGGTGTTCCCGGCGTTCCCGGTGTCTCCGGCGGGGACGGCCTCGGCCTCGACCGGCTCGCGGCACGCCACGAGGACCTGACCGCCCTCGCCGGTGAGGCAGCCGCAGGCCGCTGCCCGCTGCCGACGCACGTGCTGGCGGAGATCTCGCCCAGGACCGGCGGGGACATCGGCGAGGAGGCCACGTCCGCCGCCGGCCGCGCGCTGGCACTCGTACAGTCCTGGCTGGCGGACGAGACGTTCGCCGCGGCCGGGGCCAGGCTGGTGGTGGTCACCCGGGGAGCCGTCGCCGCCGGAGCGGGCGAGGGCGTACCGGACCTGGCCGCCGCGCCCGTGTGGGGCCTGGTGCGGTCCGCACAGTCCGAACACCCCGGCCGATTCGTCCTCGTCGACCTCGACGACGACCCGGCCTCACTCGCTGCCCTGCCCGCCGCGCTGCGCACCGAGGAGCCCCAACTGGCCCTGCGCCGTGGAGAGACGACCGTCCCGCAGCTGTCCGCGGTCCCGGCCGTGCCCGCCCTCCCCGACGGCTCCTGGCACCTGCGGACCACTCCGGCGGCCGGGCTCGACGGTCTGACCCCGGTCCCCACGGACGCGGCGACCCGGCCGCTGGGCGAGCGGGAGGTACGGGTCGAGGTCCGGGCGGCCGGACTCAACTTCCGCGACGTGCTGATCTCGCTCGGCATGTATCCCGACCCCGAACTCGCCGTACTCGGCAGTGAGGGCGCGGGTGTGGTGACCGAGGTCGGCTCCGCCGTGACCGGTGTGGCGGTCGGAGACCGGGTGATGGGACTGGCGCCCGGCTGGTTCGGCTCGTTCGTCGTGGTGGATGAGCGGGTGGTGGTGGGGGTTCCGGTGGGGTGGTCGTTCGTTGAGG
>NZ_JBLFJV010000064.1:0-46481 GCF_047444975.1 Streptomyces sp. CWNU-52B
GCGGTGTACAGGGCGGCAGGCAGGTCTCTGGTGGTGATCCAGATGCGGCGGGTGTGGTGCAGGCGCCGCTCGGGGGTGAAGTCGACGGGGACGTCGGCGATCTCGCGGTAGGCGCGGGCGGTGGGCAGGTGGTCGGGTGGGTGTTCCCAGATGACGTCCACCTCCACGGTGGTGGCTGCGGTGGGTGGCGGGGCGGGCAGGCTGAGCGGGACGTGGCGCAGGAGTTGGTCGACGGGGTCGGGGCGGATGCCGCCCAGGAGGAGGGGTTCGTCGGGGATGCAGGAGCGTCGGCCGAGGTAGGGGGCGAAGGCGGGCTGTTCCAAGGCGGTGACCAGGCGCTCGAGGAGTGGGTCGGGTGCGCGGACGGCCAGGGTGAAGACGGCGTCGGCGAGGTAGACGCGGCGGCTGATGTAGGTGGAGGACTTCTGTGCGCGGTAGCCGCCGCTGCTGGTGCGCAGGCCTTGCTTGTGGGGGCGGCCGCCGCCGGCGGTGTGGTAGTCGGTGTGGCGGGTGCCGGGCCTGTCGACGCGGACGGTGAGCTCCAGGTCGGTGTAGGGGATGGCCGCGGTGGCGGGGTCGGGGGTAAGGGCTTCTTCGCGGGAGCGTCCTTCGGCGGCGGCGAAGAGGCCGATGAGTGCGGAACGGGTGGGGAAGGCGAGGGTGTCGCGGTAGGCGAAGGCAGCGTGTTCGCCGAAGGACATCAGGGGTGCGGCCAGGCGCAGCAGGATGCCGTTCATACGCTGGCCGCCGGTGTGACGGGTTGGGCGGCGGCCCGGGTGAGGGCGTCGGTCAGGTCGTCGAAGGAGGCGTGTCGCTGGCCGAGGTGGTCGATGTCGTCGGTCTGGGCGGTGGCGTAGCCGTGGGCGATGCGGTGCTTGGATCCGAGGAGTTGATTGAGGGCGGCGGCGTGTTCGGAGAGGGTCTGGGTGGCGGGCTGGGTGTAACCGCCGCCGGGGGCGTGTCGGACGGGGCGTTCGAAGGCGGCGGCAAGGGAGAGGGGGCGGCGGTCGCGCAGGGCGTAGTGGATGAGGTGGGGCAGGGTGTGGGGGGCGGTGGAGGTCTTCTTCGCTCCGGGCATGACGTCGATGAATGCCTCGGTGAACAGGGACAGCAGGTGCAGGGTTTCGTCGTTGTCGCCGTCGAGGTTGCGGGTGAGTTCGGTGAGGTTGACGGTGGCGTAGCGGTAGAGAAGACCGGTGGTGAAGAAGGCAGTCTTCAGGTGGGCGCTGCCGGTTTCGCCGGGGGCGGACCAGTCCTCCATGGCGGTGAAGTAGTCGGGCTGGAGGTCGCTGGTGTGGACGGTGAAGGCGTGGGCCATCTGCACGGCGCCGTCGACGTGGGCGTCGGGGACTTCGGCGAGCATGCGGCCGAAGAGGTTGATGGTGGCGGTGCGGCGGCGGATTAGTGCGGCCACCTGCCGGGTGGGCAGGACGGCTGGGGTCTTGGTCTTGTCGCTTCGGGACTTCTTGCCCTTCGGCTTCGGCGCGGCTGCGGTTTCCTCCTGGAGGGCGTCATAGAGGTTCTGGCGGTGTTCGGTGCACAGGGCCAGGAGGTCGTCGAGGATGTCGCGCGGGATGTAGAGGGCGACCGAAGTGATGCCGCCTAGCTTCTCCTCAATCCTGAGCCCCCCGCTGGTGGCCGACCGTACGATCTGGGCGCCGGCGAAGGCGGCCAGGTCATCGGACCAGCCGGCTGCACGCAGGGCGTCACTCACACGCAGCGGCAGGTTGCGGGTGCGGGCGGCGTGCTCGTCGAGGTCTTCCTCCAGGCGCAGGCGGATGGGCCGCTTCCAGGCTTGTGAGGACACGTAGGCGCGTGTGGTGCCGCCGTACAGCAGGGTTTTGGGCTCGTTGTCCTCGCCCCGGTTGAGCACGGAGGCGGGCAGCGGGTGCAGGGCGTGCAGGTCGAGGTAGCGGGCGGGCGGGGAGGCGGGCATGTCAGTGCTCCTGGGTGAGGGTGTGCAGGGTGATGAAGTAGGAATTGCGCCAGCGGGCGGCGATGTGTTTGCGGTCGTACTCCCACCAGGTGAGGTCCTCGAGGAGGACGGCGAAGTCGAGGCGGGCGGCGTCCTTTGCGTGCAGGTGGGCGGCGAGGCTGAACAGTGCCGGGTGCAGCAGCGGGGTGCCGAGTCTGGTGAGGGTTTTGACCTTGCCGGTCATGCGGGTGGGGTCGAAGCCGTGCCGGGCTGCGGCGATGGCGAGGCTGGTGCCGAGGTTGGGGCGTGTCCGCCAGGCCCGCGCTGCGTGTTCACGTCCGGTGGCCGTGCCGGTCGTCGGCGGGGTCTGCTGGGCGTGGCCGGTGGTGTCGGTGTGCTGATCGGCAGTGCTGCTGTCGGGCAGGGCGGTTTCCGGTAGGTAGGGGCCGTCCTCGTGGGGCAGGTCGCGTTGCATGGCAAGGAGGCTGGCGACGGTGTAGTGGGCGCGGGCTGCGCCGAAGCCGGCGATGCGGTGGTCGAGGTGCTCGGGCATCCGGGGGCAGTCCTCGATGGGGCGGCCGCGGCCCGAGACGAGGTCCGTGCGGATGCTGTTGATCTCGCAGAGCCGGATGACCTGGGCGACGAAGTCGTCGTAATGGGCGCGGCGTTCCACGGGCGTGGGGGGCATGAGAGTGCCTTCGTGAGAAGAAAGGGCGATGCGTGCGGGTGAGGTGGCGGTGTCAGCGGGCGCGGCGCAGCCGGGCGACGGCTTCGGCGACGGCTTCTGCGGCGTTGAAGTACTGGTCGATCGCCGGCTGGGTGGCGGTGTTGAAGGCGGTGACGGCGTCGGCGGTGAACGCGGCGTCGGCGTTGCGGTCGGGTTCGGCGAGCAGGTTCCAGAACGTGGTTTCGGCGCGCGGCCAGTAGAGGGTGCGGGCGTGGCGGGTCCAGGCCGGCAGGTTCCGGGGAGGCCCGGCGGGGCGGCCGGCAGCGGAGGCGGTGCTGATGGTGGCGCGCCAGGCCTGGGCAGAGACCTTGTCCAGCAGGGCGCCGGTCTTCTCGGCGGCCTGACGGCAGGCGGTGAAGCGTTCGGCGTGGGCAGGGTCGTGTTCCTGGGTGTAGGGCCAGATCGGTGGAGTGATGGCCGTGTACCAGGTGCGGTTGACGGTCTTGGAGTCCTGGTCGAATCCGTGGACGCGGACGCGCAGGTGGGTGCGGGCTTCGGGTGGCAGGTCGTTGAGGGAGGTGAAGGCGTCGGGACGACGGACGTAGGTGCTGCGGGTGGAGGACTCGTCGCCGGCCAGGAGCAGGGCGTCCAGGTCCCGCCACAGGGCCCGGTCGGCGTCTGCGGTGCGGGCTCTGTACCGCTGGGTGAAGGTTTTTTCCGGGTCTGTGTCGACGCGGTAGACGAGGTAGGGGTCGAAGGCTGGCAGGCGGGTCTGGGTGGCCCAGGTGACGTAGGCGTCGTTCACGTGCCGGCCGTCGGGTGCCGCGATGAGGAGCAGGGCGTGGCGGGAGCGGCCGGTGAGGAGCCGGCCGGGCCAGGTCACCGGGTGCGGGGCGGCCGCGGGGTCAGGCAGAGGCTCTTCCCAGGGGCACCGGTCCTCGGCGTCCGGCCATGCCTGGGACGGTTGGGGCAGACCGGCCAGGAGGGTTTCGTACAGGGTGCGGCCCAGCGGGTGGAAGGAGACGGTGGAGCGCAGCGGTCCGGCCTTTGCGCTGCCGGTCGTGTGGCCGTCGACGGCGCGTACTGAGCCCTCTCCGGAGGCTCCGTAGTAGTGGTGGATGAGCAGGTGCCACAAGGCCTGATCGCTGGGTACCGGTTGCGGGTCGGTGTCGGTGTCGGTGTGCGGGCTGCGCCAGGACAGGTTGTTGCCCTCGGGCCGGCCGTAGACGAGTTTGTTCACACCGGCTCGTTTCACGCACTGCACCGTCAGTCGGGGGTCCTGAAGGAAGGGCCGCTCGGGGTGGAACAGGTCCCAGATGTACTGGTCGAAGTAGGCGTGCACCGTGGCGGGGTCGAAGCCGTGCGGTTGTTTCAGCAGTGCCCGGCGGCGGGCGGCCCACTCCCCCGCACTCATCTCGGGATCGTCCAGTCCGGTCAGTCGGGCGGTGATGGCTACGAGCAGGCGCAGCGCGGCCGACGCGGCCGGTGGCAGGGGCAGGGCCAGGTCCTCGATGGTGTGTGCGCGGAGCAGTATTTCCCGCCATCCCACGGATTCCTGACGTCCGTTCAAAAACAGGACGGGAATACAGGGTTCTTCGTCAGTGGCATATCGCGGGACAGGCACAGGATGGCTCCAGAGGGCCAGCGAAGGCAGGAAAGAGAAACAGGCAAAGGAGGAGAGGAGGAGGGAGGGCCTGAGGGCGGGAATGGTGGCCGCGTTCTGGGTTGGCGGCGGCCAAGGGGCCTCGTGGAGGGCAGAGGTGTCCCACCGTCAAGACGCGGGGGCCGGGCTCATACAGGTGGGACTGCCCGCTGCCGTGCGTGGGGCGCTGTGGGTGTGGCACCGGCAGCACGGCAGAGGCGATCCACCGGATTCGAACGTGTGCCCGGGTTCGCATTTCCATAATAACCACGAGCCGGAGCCCTCTTGAGCCATGTAATTGACGCTTTGACTACTGGCTGGTCAACCTCTTATGGAAACTGGACGGGGATTCCTGTCAGCACAACGTTGTCATGCACCAGGAATTACGTGTGGCCGTCGCAGAGTTCACCGGCCGGCGCAGCTGACCTGAATTCAGGCCGGTGTTCCGTACCGGGTGGAGAGTGCCGTGGACGGTGCGGTGTGTGCCGGACAGCACACTGAGAGGCTCGTGTTGGGGGGACGACACTGGTGGCGGGTGGCCTTCTCGCACCATCTCAACGCCACCCTGGCAGGGCCGGCCGGCCGACCGTCGGCGGCCGTGTCGGATGCCGGACGGGCCGGCCGGTTCGTCCAGCACCGCAGCCAGCGTGCTCAGCCGAACGGCCGGCGGCAGTCCGACCCCGGGGAAGAGAAGCCAATTCATCTGCGGCCGACTTCAGTTGCGCGTTGGGGCGCTCTTCCGGGGTTCGGTTGAAGAACACCTCGGGCCACTTGAGACGGTGGCCGGTCTGGTCTGCGGATGGGGCGGCAGCAGGCTGGACGTGACATGCCGTGGAAGCGGGTGACGGATCAGCGCTCGTCCGCAGCAGGGGTGTGCCAAACCGCATACGGCAAGAGGTAGTTGCGGCCCGGGACGGGCCTCAGTCCGCGCGGTGCACCAGCCCCAGCAGAGGATCGAGGCGCAGCGTGTGGCGGCCGAAGCGCACCGGCTCGTCGGCCGTGTCGGGGCGGTGCGGGAGCAGGACGAGGTCGGCGAGCAGTGCGTGCTGCCGCCAGGCCTGCGGGACCCGGTGGCTGTTGTGCCTCTCGGCGACCCACGCGGCGGGGACGGGCAGGGTGTGCTGGAGGATGGTGCGGGTCTGCGCGGTGGTCGGTTTCTTCTCCGGCAGCAGGTGGGTGCCGGCCGCGTCCAGGGCGAGCCCGGCGGCTGTGTGGTGGACGGGCAGCAGGCGCCGGGGCAGGACGCCCAGCCGGGTGGCGGCGTCGCGGGCATGCAGGTGCTGACGGTGCAGGTCGGACAGGGACAAAATGTGCTGCCAGCCAGGGATCAGAGGCAGCTCGCTGTGGTGTTCCTCGGTGCGTCGGCGGGCCTGGTAAGCGGCGTGGCGCCGCTGGAGACCGGGATAGGCGTGGGCGAGTTCGTCTGCTTCCCCGTGCACGGTCTCGACCAGGTGAGCGACGTCGTCGGGCAGACGCAGCGTCGTGGTACGGCCGGGCCGGCGGGCGAGGAGTTCGGCAGTGGCATGGGTGAGAAAGGGGTATTCCAGAGTGCGCCACGCGGGCGGGATCAGGGTTTGGCCCTGGTGATCGGTGGGCTGCAGGACATGCAGGCGGGGGGTGCCGTGCAGCCAGCCGGGTCGTCGGTCGTGGTCGGCCCACAGCGGGGCGAAGCGGTGAAGGCGGCCCAGGCGCTGCAGGAGCGTGTGCAGGGCGGCCAGGTCGCTGACCATGACGTCGACGTCGATGTCGAGACTCATGTCGAGCAGGCTGGTGGTGACGATGACCAGGCGTCTGGGGCGGCGGCCGAGGCGGCCGAGCGCGTTGCGGATCAAGCGGGTGACAGCTTCGCGTTCGTGTCCGGGGATGCGGGCGTGCAGCAGAAGCAGTTGGCCGTCGGGTCCGCCGGGCCAGTCGAGAGTGCGCAGGTGCGTGTAGGTGTCCTGGGCGTCGGCCATGGTGGCGCAGACGACGGCCGCGCAGCCGCCGTCTTGGATGACGGGACTGATTTCGTCCGTGATGCGCTCCATGCGGCCCTCGCGGGCGGGTGCGCCGTCGGGGTCGGTGCAGGAGGGGTGGCGTACGGGGTGGAGGCGGATCTCGGCGGTGCGGCGGGATCGTTTGGCGTGGGCGTCGGCGGCTGTGGGGTCGATCCGGGTGAGGGAGGCGTCTCGGGCCGCGGCGAACAGCCAGCCGGGGTAGCCGGGTGAGCAGTTCAGGCCGGCTGTCTTGGAATGCGGGTGGCCGGCGCCGGCCAGGTAGCTGCGCACGAGTTCACGGCTGGTGCGCTCGGGCAGGGTGGCGGACAGGAGCACGACCGGGCTGCCCAGAACGCCCAGCCAGTGCAGCAGCCGGCCCAGCATCTGCTGCATGAACGGGCTCATGGCGTGGACTTCGTCCACGATGACGGTCCGCCCGGACAGCGCCAGCAGCCGCAGGGCGCTGAACCGGATGGGGAGAACACCCATGAGGGCCTGGTCGTGGGTGGCGACGGTGAACTGGGCCAGCAGTGCCCGGTCCCAGCCGCGCAGCCAGCCGTCCGGTACGGTCACCCGTTCCTCGGGACGTTCGCCCGGATCAGGCGTGCCCTCGGGGCTGTCGGCCCAGAATGCGTCGCTGGTGGACGGCTCGTGGGCGAGGAGCCGGTGGTCGCTGTAGGCGGAGTTGACGTGACTGTGGCTGTAGACCAGGGAGACCGGGGCATGGCCGGGATGGTGCGCCGCCACGTAGGACTCGAGTTCGTCATAGGCGGCGTCCGCGGTGGCGGTGGTCGGCAGCAGCCATGCCACACCGGCCGTCTCACCGCCGGTATTGAAGATGCGGGCCGCTTCCAGCCCGCCAACGGTCTTTCCGCCGCCGGTGGCATCGGTGAGCACCACGATGCCCGGCCCCTTCTCCCCCACCGCAGCGGTGAGCTGCTCGATCAATGCCGCCTGCAGGTCGTTGGGAGCCTGCAGGCCCCGGTGAGCCCGCGCGAAGGGCACCTGCGGCAACAGGACGCGGGGCAGGCCGGACTGATCGAGCAGCGCGGGCGCATCCTGCACCGCCTGCTCGAAATGCTTGCCAGCGGCGAAGGCGGGCGCCAGAGCCTTGGGCAGCCAGTAGTGACGCTGGCTGACCAGCCGGTCCGCGATCACTCCCACCCCGGCGATCAGCACCGCGGCCGGCGCAGACACCTGAGCAGGCACCGCCGTGGCACCCGTCAGGTGCCGCACAAGAGCAAAATAGCGCCGGCGCAGCTCCTGCCATGCAGGCCCGCCCAATGTGACCTGCACCCGGGAGGCCGCCGCCGCACCATGCAGGTCCAGTTGCAGGAACCGGCCGTGGTGGCCACCGAGGATCTGCGCCACTCGCACCCCGGGACTGTCCGAACTGTCCACGGCCCAACCGGCCTCCGCCAGCAGGTGCAGCGCCACGTGCATGGACGCCCGCTCATGCGGCACGCGCTGCCAGTCTTGCGTATCCGCCCTGAGCTCGTCACCGACCCGCGCCCACGCAATCGCCTCCTGCTGCTGGAACGCAGACAGCTTGCCCAAATCATGCAGGCCCGCAATGAACATCACCAGGCAGCGGGCTTCGGCCACGGACACGCCCAGCCCGTCAGCGATCAGCCGCCGCTGCCCACGGGCGAGGTACCAATCCCATACCGCACCGGCGACCGCCGCCACATCCAGCAGATGGAACAGCAGCGAGTACACCGCCGACTCACCACGGTCGAACTTCCCCCACGGCCTCAGATCGATCCCGCCGATCCTGGCGTCCTCCCACACTCCCACAGCCCCAACCCCGCTCTCCAACTACCGCGAAGGAAAAGATCAGTTGGGACCATACCGCCAGGCAAAGTACATGCCCTAACCTCACGCTTTCGTGAGTGGGCCTGTCCGGGTCTTGATCAAATAAATGGAGAGTGCTGCTGACCTGCAACGATGGGACTTGTCGAGGGTCCTGTCAGCTGCAAGGAAAGAAGCACTCTACAGGTGAAGAAGCGTAGCGGGTCCTATCCGCGTGTCCGTGTTGAGGGCAGCGGCCGTGGGGTGGTCTCGCAGGCCGGGGCGGTGCTGCTGGTCGAAACGGTCCGCAAGTCGGGCCTGGGCACGGCGATATCGGCGGCGCTGGCACCGTGGCGCAAGCCGCGGACGGTGCACGACCCGGGCAAGATCCTGCTGGATGTGGCCCTGGCCGTCGCACTCGGCGGCGACTGCCTGGCCGATGTCGCCATGCTGCGGGCCGAGCCCGACGTGTTCGGCCCGGTGGCCTCCGATCCGACGGTCTCCCGCCACGTCCGGCCCGAAAGCTCTTGCGGCGATCCGGGGCGCACGTTCCGAAGTACAGACACGGGTCTGGGAGTTGGCCGGGGCAAGCAGTCCGGCCGCCGACGGCCAGGTGATCGTGGACATCGACGGGGTGCTGGTGCTCGCCCACTCCGAGAAGCAGGACGCCACCGCGACCTGGAAGAAGACCTTCGGCCATCACCCGCTCGTCGCGTTCGTCGACCACGGCCAGGCCGGCTCCGGAGAACCGGTGGCCGCTCCGCTGCGGCCCGGCAACGCAGGCTCCAACACCGCCACCGACCACATCACCACCACTGGGCTCGCCCTGGCCCAACTCCCCAGACACCTGCGGCGAGGGCGGCAGACGCTGATCCGCACCGACTCCGCCGGCGGCACCCACGCCTTCCTCGACTGGCTCTCCAGGCCCGGCCGGTGGCTGTCGTATTCCGTCGGAATGACCATCACCGACACCATCCACCAAGCCGTCCTGAAGATCCCGAAGAAAGCGTGGACACCGGCCTACGACGCCGGCGGCACCGAGCGGCCCGGCGCCTGGGTTGCAGAGATCACCGACATGCCCGACCTCTCATCCTGGCCCAAGGGCATGAGGCTGATCGTCAGAAAGGAACGCCCGCACCCCGGCGCCCAGTTGCGCTTCACCGACCTCGACGGACTACGGCTGACCTGCTTCGCCACCAACACCAAGGGCAGCCAGCTCGCCGACCTCGAACTGCGTCACCGCCGCCGGGCCCGCTGCGAGGACCGCATCCGAAACGCCCGCGACACCGGCCTGCGCAACCTGCCCCTGCACGACACCACACAGAACCGAATCCGGCTGGAGATCATCTCCCTCGCACTCGACCTCCTCGCCTGGATGCCCATGCTCGCCCTGACCGGCAAGACCCGCCGCTGGGAACCCAAACGGCTTCACCTGCGGCTGTTCTCCGCCGCCGCCCAGCTCGTGAACACGGGCCGCCGCCGCTGGCTCCGCCTGCCCGCCCGGTGGCCCTGGACCGACGTCATCACCCACGCAATCGAGCGGCTCCATGCCCTGCCGAACCCCGGCTGACCAGACACTTCACCCATCCCGACAACCCGCATCACCACACCGGGCAGTGGAACCCGGCGCCTACCCGACGCGAGAGCCGGGCCATCAGCCTGACCGCACCGTGAAAACTCCACCACGTCCAACAACAAAGGGTCCGTCAGCAAGCTGACGGACCCTCATGAACGATCGAGGCTAAGAAGCCCTAACAGAAGCTGTTGATCATGTGACTGTCGGTCTGGTTGCTCGTTGGTGTTGTCGTGGGAAAGAGGGAGTCGCGTCCGTGGATCGTCTCGGACGAACTGTGGTCGCTGGTCGAGCCGTTGCTGCCCCAGCCGGGTCCAAAGCTGTTGGAGGGCCGGCCGCGGATCCCGGACCGGCAGGCGTTGTGCGGGATTCTGTTCGTGCTGCACACCGGCATTCAGTGGGAGTACCTGCCCCAGGAGCTGGGCTTCGGCTCCGGCATGACCTGCTGGCGGCGCCTCGCCGCATGGAACGAGGCCGGTGTGTGGGACGAGTTGCACTTGGTGCTACTGAAGAAGCTGCGGGCCGCGAAGAAGCTGGACTGGTCGCGGGCGGTGATCGACTCCTCGCACGTGCGGGCCGCTCGGCGCGGCCCAAAAGCGGGCCCAGCCCGGTCGACCGTGCACGGCCGGGCAGCAAGCACCACGTCCTCACCGACGGCCAGGGCATCCCGCTCGCGGTGTCGCTGACCGGCGGCAACCGCAACGACGTCACGCAGTTGCTGCCCCTGCTGGACAAGGTCCCGGCCGTGGCCGGCGTCGTCGGCCGGCCCAGACACCGGCCCGACGCGCTCCTAGCCGACCGCGGCTACGACCACGACAAGTACCGCCGCCTGCTCTGGGCCCGCGGCATCCGCCCGGTCATCGCCGAACGGGGCCAACCACACGGCTCCGGCCTGGGCATCTTCCGCTATGTCGTCGAGAGAACCATCGCCTGGCTGCACGGCTTCCGCCGCCTACGGATCCGCTGGGAACGACGCGACGACATCCATGAAGCCTTCCTTGGCCTCGCCAACCTGCCTCATCACCCACCGGCACGTACAGCGCCTTTGTTAGGACCTCTAACACATAGGCAATCACCAGCGGCGGACTCCAACTGAACTACGGAAAGCCCCTCCGCTACAGCTCGCTACCCATGCGACGTCCACCTGTGGCAAACTCAACCAGGCCACCACACCAACCAAAATGTAAGTAAGTAAAAACAGGTCTACCGCTCTTCGAAACTGCAGGTGGTAGAGGGCGCTCCCCACGCGAGTGGGGGTTGGTCCGATGCGGGTGTAGCTGACGGTGGAACGGTAGTGCGCTCCCCACGCGAGTGGGGGTTGGTCCTGCTCGAGCAATCCGGCCTCGGACTCGACGTCGCGCTCCCCACGCGAGTGGGGGTTGGTCCCGCATCCCGATCGAGCCGGACAGCACCCAGCGGCGCTCCCCACGCGAGTGGGGGTTAGCCAGACACTCAGTCCGCGACCATCTTCGGATCATGGTTCTCCCCGCTCGAATGGGGGTTAGTCCTTCAACCGGGGGCTCTACCGCACCGACTGAATGTTCTCCCCACAGACATGTGGGGGTCAGCCTGGGGAGGCGTTCGAATACTCTCGCTACCTGTGATGCTCCCCGCACACGTGGGGGTCAGCCCAGGCGCATGGGGTTGACGTCGGTTCCCGCGTAACGTTCCCCGCTTAGATGAGAGTCTGTCCTCCGTTACTGGTGATCCTAAATCAAGTGACCGGTTGGGGAGTTCAGACCGAACCACCCAAAGCAACCGCTGCCAGGCGGCTCTCACCAGCACGGCCAGGCCGTGTAAAATATGCAAAAAGCACACTACGGGTCGGCGAAACCGCAGGTGAAAAAGGGTCCTCCCCACACGCGTGGGGGTCTGTCCGCGACAGCGGGGACGGGCGATGAATCCGGCGCGTCCTCCCCACACGCGTGGGGGTCTGTCCGGGCCGAGCGGGATGCGCCAGTCGGCCACCTTGTCCTCCCCACACGCGTGGGGGTCTGTCCTGGACCAGGATCGCGAGCATCTGCTTTCCCAGGTCCTCCCCACACGCGTGGGGGTCTGTCCCGGGCGGAAAAGCAGCCCGGCACCCCGGCCGCGTCCTCCCCACACGCGTGGGGGTCTGTCCCGGTGTGCTGTCCGTGGGCAGCGAGCGACACCGTCCTCCCCACACGCGTGGGGGTCTGTCCATGGCGTTCGCCGCCGGAGCCAACGGACTGACGTCCTCCCCACACGCGTGGGGGTTAGCCCAGGGGTGTGGCAGGGACGTCGATTCCAGCATAAAATTCCCCTCTCGAGCGGGGGTCTGTCGACGACCGCGTCCCGGCCCACGATTCGCCACCGGCGCTCCCCACACGTGTGGGTCCTTCCGGCGAAGGCAGGCGCGGGTCCACTTCGATGTGGTGCTTCCTACACGCAAGAGTCTGACGACTCTTGCTGTCAACTCCACCGCAACAGGGCTCAGTGCTGGGCCGCCAGCCTCTCCTCTCGCCAGCTTGCCCATTCACGCACCCGCCCGATTGTCTCGTCCGGTTTGGGCAGCGTCGAGTACACGACGAACTCCACGTACTTCGAGTCGTCGATCGGCAGCGGTGGCAGTGGCAGTGGATGTTCGCTCAGCCTGGCCACCAGGTATCCGGCGGCCAGCAGGTCAAGAGACTTCTCGATGTCGAGGTCAACCTTGTCCGCGTGCCAGTAGGACCCGTCGTACTCGATGGCGAGCTTCTGCTCACCCGCCGTCTCGACCGTGATGTCGACGAGCCAGCTCCCGCGCCGGGCGAATGCGTCGTGCCGCATTGACTGGCTGGACGATGTCTGGCCGAAGGCACGCCCCGCGGCTGCCCAGTGGTCAAGCTCTATGCGGGACTTGCCATGCTCCCGGCACTCGGGGCAGCCGCTGCCGTTAGCCCGTGAGGACAGGGCCGCCGGCCTGGCGAGCCTGTCGCGCCCACTGCCGCCAGTAGCAGGCCCGGCACGTCGCTTCCCCATATGCGTTCTTTTCCAGGGTGTACTCGAAGCGATAGTGCGCCTCGCAGGCGCATGCCAGGCACCGGGTCAGACGCCACGCCTTCGGTTTCGTGAAGGGCTCCAGCGGTTCCAGGCCGCCCTCACGCAGTATGTCCGTGATGTGGGTGTCACACTAGGGGCTCTTCGTACGTGTAGAGAACGCGGCAGGCTGCCCTCAGTCCGCCTCAGAACACAGTTGGGTCGCCTTACGGGGCGATAGGGAACTCACGTGCGGATTCTCGCAGGTGCGTGTGCCGACGGCACGAAGTGACGTAATCGCTCCCTCCTCGCTGACCTCACTCGCCAGCTGCCGCCCGGGATCCATTGCGCGAAAAGGATCCGCAACGCCAGCGGCGAAAGGGCCAAGCCCTGGGACAACCCCGCAGCGGCCTGCCGTAGGAGGCGCTCTCGCACCAGCCCAGCCAGGGGCGGCAGCGGGACTCCGAAGAAGCCTCGCCAGAACCTGCCTCGGCAACGACCCTGCGACAGATCACCCGCGCCCACGATCCAGCCGTGACGCCGTCGAAACAGAGCCCCGCTGGGGTCTGTGTAGCGAACGGTGGAACTCAGTCGGATTTGTTCAGCGGCGTCCGGCGGTGAGCCGGCCGTCGAAGGTGATGTCGAAGGCTTGGAGTGCGGCCTTCCAGCGCATGGTCCAGCGTTTGCGTCCGGTGCCGGTCGGGTCCAGGCTCATGACGGCCAGGTAGACGCATTTGAGGGCGGCCTGGTAGACGCATTTGAGGGCGGCCTGGTCGGTGGGGAAGTGTCCCCGGGCCCGGACGGCCTTGCGGATGCGCGCGTTGATGCTCTCGATCGCGTTGGTGGTGCAGACAATCTTGCGGATCTCCACGTCGAACCGGAGGAAGGGCACGAACTCCGCCCAGGCCGCCTCCCAGAGCCGGACGATCGCCGGATACTTCCCGCCCCAGGCGTCGGTGAACTCCACGAACCGCTCGAGCGCGGCGTCCTCGGTCGGCGCGGTGTAGACGGGCCTGAGCGCCTTCGCGATCTTCTCCCAGTCCTGCCGGGCCGCGTAACGGAAGCTGTTCCGCAGCAGGTGAACGACGCAGGTCTGGACGATCGTCGCAGGCCAGACGGTGTTCACGGCGTCCGGGAGGCCTGTCAGGCCGTCGCAGACCAGCATCAGGACATCGGCCGCGCCGCGGTTCTTGATCTCGGTCAGGACCTGGAGCCAGTACTTCGCGCCCTCCCCGCCGTCGCCGATCCACAGGCCCAGGATGTCCCGTTGTCCCTCGGCGGTGACCGCCACCGCCATGTAGACAGGCCGGTTGGCGACCTGCCCGTCCCTGACCTTCACGTTCACGCAGTCGATGAAGACGACCGGATAAACGGTGTCCAGGGGACGGTTCTGCCATTCGCTCATGCCGGCCATCACGCTGTCGGTGATCGTGGAGATCGTGGACTTGGAGATCTCCGCGCCGTAGACCTCGGCGAGATGCGCGGAGATCTCCCCGTGCGTGAGCCCTTTCGCGGACAGCGACAGGACCATCTCGTCCACCCCGCCCAAACGCCGCTGGCGCTTCTTGACCAGCTGTGGCTCGAACGACCCGGCCCGGTCCCGCGGCACCGCGATCTCGACCGGCCCCGACTCGGTGATCACCCTCTTGGAGCGGTGTCCGTTGCGGTAGTTCTCCCGGCCGCCCTCGGCCCGCTCACCGGGCTCGTGGCCCAGATGATCGGTGAGTTCGCCTTCCAGCGCGGACTCCAACAACCGCTTCGTCAGCTGCTGCAGCAGGCCACCCTCCCCGGTGAGCTTCACCCCACCGGCCTGGGCCCGGGTCACCAGCTCGGCGACCAGCCCGTCATCCACGGCGCCCGCCCCACTCACAGCGGCCTTCCCGGCCTCGGTGTCACTCGTCACGTCAGTCATCAACTGTCGCTTCCAGCTCGGGAGTTACACCGCTCACCGTACAGACCCCCCCCGCTGGAGGCGAGGACGCGGAGGGTGCCCGGCTCGGGCGGCTGAGCTGTGTGGGGCCGCGTGTCACGAAAGTGCTCAGTGGGATGTGGCGTTGCTGACGTCTGTCCCTCATCCGGTGCCGTTGTCGGTTCGGCCGCGATATGACAGGGAGCCGACACCGTAGGGGGCGAGCATGAGCGCGGCGCAGTTGGTGGTGGTCGTTGTCGTGGGCTTGGGTCTGTGGGTTTTGCGGAAGCGGCACAGGTATCCCGGCGGTTGGGCCTTCGCATTCAGCTTGCGGTACGAGAGCGACCGCGACGCCCTGGCAAATGCGCGCAATAAGGCACGTGAGGTGTCGCGCAAGGCGGCTGAGACCGAGTCTGCCGCGCAGGCCGAACTCACCTCAGCACGAGCCGCTTACAAGCGAAACCTGCGTGGGCTGGAGCAGCAGATAGCACGACTGCGCAACCCAGGCGTCGGCGAGCGATTGGGCAACCTGGGCGAGCTCGTCCTGTTCCAGCACATCTCGTGGTGACGTCCGGACCGGCCACGCGCTCGATCGAACTAGCCGGCCTCGATGCCCGCTTCGACACGGGCAGGACGAACCACTCGATCTACCTCACCGACACCGCCGGACGGGTGCACCGCGCGAAGTACCCTCATGCTTCTCCTGCAGCCGATGACCAGCAGCGATTCGATGAGGAAGCAGTGCGCGACTTCACCGTGGCCATCCAGAACGCGGTCGCGGACGAGAACAGCTTCCGCGCCCGGATCCCCCACCAGCTCAAGCAGGTTGAGCAGCAGTTGGAAGAAGCCCGGGCAGACACCCATGCGCAGGAAGCAGCACGCAAGAAGCTTGTCCTGGTACGGCAGCGCAACCGCCAGGACCCTCACCGCAAAGCCGCAGACTTCGAACTGCAAGAGGCTCTCCAGGACTGGAAAACCCTCACAGACCGCCTACCGCCCAAGTAGTGGGCAGATGGGAAGCTGCCAGCAGCCGTGCTCAGCCGTCTGGCATTCGAAGACCGCTGATCCCGTGGAGCATCGCCCCCTCACCAACCGCGCCGACTTCGCAAAGTACAGAAAACAAGATGTCGATCTTGAGAGCCGCAGGCGGTCCGGGGCCGCCTCACTACCGAATCTTCCGGACACCGAAGCACGCGACACCTGAGCCGGCCGTACACCGAACGACCAGCGCAGCCGCGCCACTCGATGCCCCCAGCGAAGATGCCCCAGGGCCCCGCCAGATGCCCAGTCGCCGAACCGAGCATCCAATAAGATTGGGATAGAAAACTGCAGGTCAGACGGCCATCCCTTTGGGCTTCTCATTCCACCGCGCTGGAGATTCTCAATCGATGTCACCAAGCCTTCTCATCTGATGCCATCGGATCCGTACTGTGACCAGCAGAGATGCATGGCATCAGAGTGAGAACTGATGGTGACACCGAAATGAGAAGTCGCAACGTACTCCAGCGTCACCGTATCGCCCTGCTCGATCGCCGTGTCGCGGGCGTCCTTCAACGCGATGCGGAACTTTTCCAGCAGGTTCTCCGTGGCCCCGGAGGTGTACGACTCGTGGATCTGAGGAGGCGCGCACAGCTGGTGCTTCGGGCTGGACAGGCGCAGCAGGAGGCGCAGCGTCGGCTCGGTGACCCACAGCGGGCCGGGCTCGTCCCTCTGGCCGATCGGGTTGGGCAGCACCGCCTCGTGCTCCCACTCGGGCGGGGTGATCAGGTGGACTCCGGAGCGGCGGCGGTCGTGGGCCAGGTCGGTGGAGTGCTCGAGCTGACCCAGGGGGAGGTGCGTCTTGAGGGCGGATAGGTAGGCGCCGTTGATGTCGAGCGCGGTCACCTCATGCCGGCCGGGCGGGAGTTCGTGACGGGTCCACTTGGGGCGGGCCTCCCAGATCTGGTCGGCGCCGCGCGCGGTCTGCTTCTTGAGGATGTCGGGGATCCAGGGGTGCGCGATCACGTCGTAGCGGGCGCCCTTGCGGGTCTCGTCCAGCAGTCGCATTGCGTCTGGGATCGCCCGCTTCAACAGCGCCGCCGTGGCTGCGTCGACGTCGCCCCGGTGCTCGGCGAGCACGCCCTGCACGGCCTCGCGGATCAGGTCGACCGGGCCGGACGGCTCCTGGAACGCGTGGCGGGCTGGGCTCTTGGAACGCTCCGTTGCACGCACCGGACGTGCCGTGCGCAGCGGCGCTTTCGGAGTTTGCGCAGTGGGCTGTTCAGCAGGTGGGGCAGGCGCGGCAGCGGGGGCTCCAGTGGCGGTGGGCTGGCAGTCGGCCGGGGCCAGGTGCTGAGCGAACCCCGCCACGCGCTGTCCGGCCGGACGGCCGCACAGCACACACGGCTCGGGTACAACGAGCAGCTCTACGTCGTCCCTGTCCTCGTCCTGCCCGGGATCCGGCGAAGACGAGAGGGTAACGGTCGCGGCCGTGTCTGACGTGAGGGGCTGCTCCGCAGCCGACGCCGGCACCGCCGTGGTCTCGGTCTCGGTCTCGGTCTCGGTGGCGAGCTTGGTGTTCAGCCCGTCCAGCAGGTACGCGTATTTGGTGCGGATCTCGCCGGCCGGGTCCCGGCCGCTTTCCCATCCGCTCAGGGTGGACGGGCTCACCCCGAGCGCACGGGCCACCTGCGCCTTGGACAGCCGAGCCCGCTCCCGCAGCTCGCGGCGCACCTGGCAGGGCGGGAGTTCGGCCTCCGGACCGACGGCGTCAAGCAGCGAGTCGATCGCGTCGAAGTCGCTCACCGGCTCGCCCCCTTCGCCTCGGTCCGGACGGAACGACGCCTGCCGGTGGGCAGCGCCTCGCACGCTCTGGTCGGACCCGCCAGCAGGTCCAGCGCGCCGATGCCGTAATGCTCGGCCAGGACGTCGACGTCGCGCAGGCTCCATGAGATGGCGCCCGACTGCCGGCGCGACACCTGCGTCTGCGTCAGCCCCAGCGCCCCCGCAACCGACCGCTGCGAGTCACCCGTCACCTGCATCAACGCGGCCACCGTCAGCCGCAGCGACTCCTCCAAGCTCAATCCCATGCCGCCATCTTACCTGAATCTATGCAACTTTCGCATCTATATCAGCTTTTTACTATCAATAATGCAGGAAAGCTTTCACCGTCACACAGGGACTGAAGGTTCTCGAGCAAGCGGGTGTCAGCAATCCGGGCCGCCCTGATCCCGCGGAATCCGTCGGGCCGCGCGCCGGGCTTCCCGTTTCACCTGGCGCGCCGCTTCCACCGCACGATCAGACAGGCACCGCGGGCACACGAGGTCGACGACACGGCGGCGCAGGGCCCGGCGCAACCGAAGCCCGGGCGGCGGCGGCCACCCACGGCAGTGGCGGCGCACCGTACGCACTCCGGTGCCCAAGAGCGCCCCGACCACGGAGGCGTTGTCGGCGTAGTTGGCCAGGAGGAACGCCATCTGCGCCCGGTGGCCGGCCGGGAACCGGGCTGCGAACTCGGTCCGCTCTTCCGGCTGGAGGAGCGCGTCGTGGCGTTCGCAGCGCGGCCTCGTCTTGTTGTTCCGGGCGATGCCCGGGGAGCTGATGTTCATAGCTCAAGAAGCCTGCCGGGGGCCGTCTGTGGACAGCGGGCGGCCACTGAGGGCTTCTCGGATGTGCCGTCACCGGCAGGGTCGGCGCCCGTCACACTCGATGCTGCACCGTCCCGGATCATTGCGATCCGTACCGCCGCTCCCCCGTGCGCTCCTTCCAGGCGGAGGCACCGAACGCCCAGAACCCGCCCGGAGTATCACTGTGGTGGCTGGGGACTGGCCGATGCTCCTTCCGGATGCTCGTTGATCCAGGACAGGCCGCCGATGTCGAGGCGGTGCCGGGTGCGGGTGACGGCCACATAGGCCAGGCATGCCTCCTTGTCGTCGATCTGGCGGGCCGTCCCCTGCCCCGTGTCGTGCAGCGGGCCGTCGGAGGGTGGCGTGAAGTCGTCGGCGATCTTCACCTGTGCCCATTCCCGGCCTTTGGCCTTGTGCGCGGTGGAGACGGTTACCTCGGACTGGTTTTCGGGGGCGAGATGGGCGACGGCGGCCAGGATGGCGTCAGCGCCGTGGGTGTCGACCAGGTCGACCAGGGGTTGCAGGTCGCGCCCGGCGGGGTCGTGGGCGGCGTAGTCCTGCAGGTCGCCCCAGGTGGTGAACAGCACCAGTTCGGGGTGGGTGGTGCGGCGTCCTTCTTTGAGGTCGCGGGCGGCCAGGGCCAGAGCGCGCAGGCTGTCTCCTCCCCCGGCCAGTGCGACCCGGTGTCCGCCGGACAGGAGGTCCATGACCTGGGCCATGGAGCCGACGTTGGTGCGGCACAGCACGGCGTCGGGCCGGCTGACGGGGCCGAGCTCGGTGGGCACGGTGTCGGTACCGGTGAGGCGGATCGGGGCGTCGGCGATGGCCAGCCAGCGGTTGGCTTCCTCGGCGAGGCGGGGGCCGAAGCGGAAGGACTGGGAGAGGGCGAGCTGGGTGCCGTCGAAGCCGGTCATGACGTCTTTGGCACCGCGCCAGTGATAGATGGCCTGGGCGGAGTCGCCGACCATGACCAGCTGGGCGTGGTCGCGTTGGGCGAGGAAGATCTGCTCGACGACGGGGTTGGTGTCCTGGGCCTCGTCGAGGAGTAGGAAGTCGGCTTCGATCTTCGGCTGGGTGAGGGCCCAGATTTTCAGGTAGTGGTCGTGATCGAAGCGGACGGCGCCGTCGTCGGGGTGTTGCAGATCCATCCAGGCTTTACGGGCGAACGGGACGACGTGTGCGGCGAGTTGCGCGTGCAGGCTGGGCTCTTCCAGGCCGCGCAGTGGCGGGACGTGGTGGCGGGTGATCGTCGTATCGGCGGTGTGGCAGAAGCGGGCCACGGTGCGCAAAGTGACGTAGGAGAGGGTCTTTTGGGACAGGTCGCGGTCGCCGATGCGGAGGGCTTTGGTGATGCCGAGGGCCTGTCCGGTCTGCCAGGCGGGGCGGCGGGGGGCGTTCAGGCGGCGGGTGTAGCAGTGGCCGACGGCGGCGTAGGCCAGGGCGTGTGCGGTCTTGCACAGGACGCTTTTAGGGAAGCGCGCGGTGGCGTCCTGGGCGATGGCCCGGTTGTAGGCGAGGTAGCGGCCGCGGCGCTGGGTGGCGTGGGCGAGCTGGGCCAGCGTGGTGGTCTTGCCGGTGCCCGCGCCGGCTTGCAGGGCCAGGTGTTCTCCGGCGTGGAAGGCGGCGGCCGCGGCGGCCTGTTCATCGGTCGGCTTCAGCACGGCGCGGCTCCGGAAGTGCGGGTCAGAGCGTGCCCGACGGCCGCGATGAGATGGGCGGGCGTGGTGTGGGCGAGCAGTTGCTGCAGGGCCCGGTCGAGGCGATCGGCCTCGTCGCTGGCGTGCTGGGCCAGGGCCCGGTGAAGGGCCAGTTCCACGAAGCGTTGGGGTGTCTGTGCTGCGCGGTCGGCCGCTGCCGCGAGGGCGGTGTGTGCGGCGGGCGGGAAGGCGACGTTGAGCAGGATCTTGCCGCTTCGGTCGGGGTAATGCGTGGTGATGACGTCGATGGGCAGCCGTGTGCCGACCTGGCGGCGCAGTCGAGTGAGGGCCTTTCCCGGGGTTTTGGCGCGTACGACGGTCATGAGCCGGGTGTCGTCGAAGTTGGCGGCGAGCGGCATCGTGCGGCCGGCGTGATGGAGTTCGGCCGCGGTGAGGGATCGGGTCAGGGTGATTTCCAGGGCGTGGTGCGCCATCGTCATGCCTCGCCTCTGGGGTCGTGCGGGAGGCGCGTGCGGATGTGCGCTGCGTGCAGGAGGGGGTCGAAGACCTGCCATCCGGCCAAGGCAAGGTCGGCGGCGTTCGGGGCGGCGGCATGAGCGGGGCAGCGCTGGGTGCGCCAGCGCAGCTGCTCCCCGTACGGCAGGCGGCTGAGGTCGTAGAGGGCCATCAGCCCGGCGGGCAGGGTGAGTTGGCTGCGCTGCGGGCTGGCAGGCAGGAGTGCCCAGACCCCTTTGGGGGCGTCGAGGGCGAGGACGGGCAGCGGGCAGCGGCGGCGGTGCCGGGTCTGGGCCACACACCGGATGTCCTCGACCGGCCGGTCGGCGAGATAGCGTCCCAGCAGCAGCTGCACGACGGGACGGGCAGGCCAGTCGCTGGGGGTCGCCGGCTCACGCTCGGGCGCGGGTGGCATGGACGGGGCGAAGGCACCTGAGTCGATCAGGCGCCGGGAGCGGACGCCGAGTTGGCGGCGCATCTCCTCGACGTGGGTGGTCAGGCGGGCAGTCGGGGTGCGGCTCGGGCAGAGCACGGCGTGCGGGATGCGGCACCAAGCGCTGCCGTCGCCGTGCGGGTGGGCGATGCCGCAGCTCAGATGCCAGCGGCAGGAAGCGGGGACGTGAGCGACGGCGAGTTCGGCGGGGTGCAGGGCGATGGGGCGCCGATCGGCGCGCTGGTAGAAGTCGATGTGGTTGCCGCAGGCGCGGCAGCGGCCGCTCTGACCGGCGCGCAGCAGACGGCTGGGGCTGGTGGCGGCCACCCGCAGCGGACGGCGTACCGGCACTGGGCGGGGGCCGCCGTCCCAGTGGCAGCCAGTGGAGGCGGAGTTGGGGCACATGGCGGTGAAGCTTCCAGACGACGCGCCGCTGCACCGGGACAGCACCTCAGAGTGTCCTACGGATGGCGCAATCCGGGGGAACGCCCGCACGACTGAACGAACGTGCGCTCGATGCCGGGTCGCCTGTTCAGGTGATGTCGCGCCGGGGTGGCGGAGGGGCCTGACGGGCGGTTCAGAGTTGCGGCGTGCCGGGTGGGGCGTGGTCTGCGCAGAGGGAGCCGAGGAGCTCGTCGAGGGAGACGTCGAGGGCGTGGGCGAGAGCATGCCAGGTGGTGACGCTGCCGGTGGTGTGGCCGTGTTCCAGGTCGATGAGAGTGCGCCGGGCCAGGCCGCTGCGGCGGGCGAGTTCGTCGAAGGTCCAGCCGCGCTCGCCCCTCAGCCTCGCCAGCGTCACACGCAACGCGAGGAGGTCGGGATCGGGCGGCAAGATCGTCACTTCACCATCCGACGGTGCAGAACCCTGCCCTGTCAGTGCAGACCTCTGCACTATTTGCTAGGGAAGGAGTGACACTCGGCGGTGCTGGAGTAAGTGCTGCAGCGTGCCCCGCTCCCGCCCCGGACGACGCCTGGGGCACGCCCGTTCGACGGCACGGATCAGATCGGAGGAAAGCGAGCCCGATGAGGCTCTCCACGCACGAGACGGTGCAGCGCATCTGGACGGTACGGTTGCACCCGCAGCCGGGCGGGCCGCTGCTGAGCTGCCCTCAATGCACACTGCACGGCTACCGGCTGCCGGCCGCCTCGGCCCGCTCCGTTGCCCTGACGCACCTGGCCCGCCACGCCCGGCGGGACGTGCTGCCCAGGCATTTGCGGACCTGCCAGTGCCGGGCGCGAAGCTGCTCCTGGCACCCGCGTCATCGCGGCTGCGCCGGCCCCGTGCTCCTGGCGCTGACCTGCGACCGCAGCGGCCGCGTGTGGCGCCTCGCGGATGCATGCGCCGCCTGCGCGGCCGCCACCACCAACACCGCCGTCGTACCCGACACCCTGCTCGCCTCCACACGCGCGCGGCGGGCCGGTCCGGCAGCCAGGCCCTCACACGGACCGGGCGAGCGGCTGCGCGTGCGGGAAATGCTCACCTACCTCGGGGTGGCGCTGCCCTGCTACTCCTCCCCCGCCGCCCGGCTGCTGGCCCTGCAATGCGCCCTGCGCGCCGACGGCCGAGGCCGCGTCCGGCTCCCCAACGGTCTTCTGCGCAGCATGCGGCTGCACGGCCGTGCCGAACTCTGGAGCGAACTGGAGCATGCCGGGTGGCTCCGCTGTTCCCTCCCGCTGCGTCCTCACGTGGAAGCGCGTCTGCTCGATGCGGACATGCAGACCCAGACGTCCGGTCGCGGCGCCCGCGCCCGCGCGGCGCACTGGGCCTTGCGCCCTGTTCCGCTGGTTGCGCCGCGCGGAGTGTCTCCCGCGGTGCAGCTCACCGCTCTGGTCCTGGCGGCCCATACGTCCGATGGCGTCGGAAGTGCGGAACTCGACGTCCTTGCCCGGCTGGGCGGTCAATCCCCGCAGCAGGTGGAGGACCTCCTCGACCAACTGGTCCGCTGCCGCCTCCTGGCCGCCTGGCAGCACCTCAGGGAGCACGACGAGATCTCCTGGCGCCTCCCCGAACACAGCGCACCGAGCAGTGCCCCACCAGGAAGGTGACCTCGCGGCGGGCCTGTTGTCCCGCTCCGCCCACACTGCCGGGACTGCCTTGCGCTCACCTGGAAGATGAGGTTGGGGACACTCCTTCGATGCGAGCAGCCGACGCCGGCCCGCACAGGCTCCGTGACCGCCCCCAGGGCCCACGGAGAGGAGCTGGAGGACGGGGCCAAGGTCAAACTCGGGTGTTCTTGTCCAACAGCAAGAGCAGGCACGGGAAGTTCAGTGCTGACAAGGTCGCCGCGCTGGCTGCGCTCGGGCTGGAGTGGGCGAGTACGTAGGACATTCGAGGAGGTAACGACAGTACCTCCTCGAATCTCACGATCCGATCTTCAAGATATATCCATAAATGAGGGCAAAACTAGCCTTTCGGCGGCAACCTATCGTTGGGCCTCGTCCACAGGCGCGAGGTCCGCGGTGAGTGCCAAGTGGTCAATGACGTCCAGGCAGCGGTCTCGGTCAGTTGGACTGCCCTGCCGGTCCAGGCGCAGCAACAAGGGGAGGAGGTAGCGCCCGGTCAACCGTGCGTCAGTTCCTTGGGCTGCTGCTTGCTCGCATGCCTCGATCGCGGCCGGGGGCCGGCTGGTCTGCTGGTTGAGGGTGTTGAGGAAGGTCCTCTTGTTCTTCGGGAAGGCCTTGCTGCGGGTGAATGTCTGGACGAAATCGTTCAGGGCAGCCGCTTTCAGTTGCTTGATATTGAAGGTGGCTCTGGCTGCGCTGTCACGGATGGTGGGGTCGGTGTCGTTGAAGAGGTCGGCCAGCCATGGGAGGGAGAGCTCTGGGTGTTGGGCGAAGACCTGGGCCGCACCGTTTCGTACGGGCTCGCTCAGTTCCTGAACCGTGGCAGGGAGGTCTGGTGTCAGGACTCCCCAGAGCGCGAGGCAAGCCCAGGCCTGGCCGCCGCTGTTACCGGCATCCGCCGGAAGCGACAAGGCTTGGAAGAGGTGAGGGCTGAAGCGGGACGTGTCTTGTTGCAGGGCCGAGATCAGCATGTCGCGCACGGTGTGGGCACCATAAATGTCCGCGGTAGTGGAGGCCAGTAGTTCGTCCGAGAGGTCCATGGCGGTGTCGGGGCTGTACTTGCGGAGTGCATGTACAGCCTGTGCGGCGCAAGCCCGCACAGCCGGTGACGGATCCTTGGCCAGACGCTTCACAATCGGCGTCAGTGCGGACTGAACCGCCCCGGGTTCGGTAGAGACCTCAGATTGTGGTTTTGGCCGGGTTTTTTGTGAGTTCTGTGTAGTAGTTGGTCTCGTACTCGACGGGTGGGACGTGGCCTATCTCACCGTGGAGTCGTCGGTGGCAGTACCAGTCGATCCATTCGGCGGTGGCCAGGTCAACCTGGGAGAGGGTCTTCCAGGGCCGGCGCGGCTTGATCAACTCGGTCTTGAACAGGCCGATCGTGCTCTCCATCAGGGCGTTGTCGTACGCATCTCCGACAGAGCCGATCGAGGCCGCGATGCCGGCCGCGTCCAGGTGTTCGGCCAGCTTGAAACTGGTGTACTGGCTGCCCGCGTCGCTGTGATGTATCAACTCGCCGCGAACATAGGGATACTCGTCGCGGTCGCGCTGCCACAGTGCCATCTCCAGAGCGTCCAGGACGAGCTGGGTCTCCTTCGACGTCGCGGCGGACCAGCCGACGATCCGGCGGGAGAAGGTGTCCACGACGAAGGCGACGTAGACCACGCCGGCCCAGGTCGCCACGTGCGTGAAATCCGCGACCCAGCAGCGGTTCGGTGCGGCGGCGGCGAAGTCGCGGTCCACCCGGTCCGGTGCCCGCTCGGCCTGCTGGTCCGGAATCGTGGTGATGACCCTCTTGCCGCGGACGGCGCCGGCGATGCCCAGCTCGCGCATCAGTCGTTCGACGGTGCAGCGAGCCACCGTGTGACCCTGCCGGCTCAGCTCCCGCCAGATCTTCCGGGCCCCGTAGACGCGGTAGTTGGTGGTGTGGACCTGGCGGATCAGCTCCTTGAGTTCCGCGTCCCGCACGGCACGGGCAGACGGGGCAGCCAGGCGTTTCTTGTGGGCGTAATAGGTGGAAGGGGCGATCTTGCAGTCGTGCCCGGTGAGGGTTCTACAGATCGGCTCGACGCCGCCGAAGCGGTCCCGGTGCTCGTCGATGAACGCTACGAGCGTGCGTGTGGCCGGTCGGGCTCGGCCGCGAAGAAACTTGCCGCGGCCTTGAGGATCTCGTTGGCCCGCTTCAGCTCGGCGTTTTCCTTCTTCAACGCCTTGAGCTGGGCGGACTCCTCCGTCGTCGTCCCCGGACGCGTCCCCGCGTCGATCTCCTGCTGCTTCACCCAGTTCCGCAGCGTCTCGCGGGAGCCGATGCCGAGCTTCTCGGTCACCGCCTGCAGAGCGGCCGTCTCGTTCGGGTAGCCGTCGCGCACCTCGGCAACCATGCGCACCGCACGACGGCGGAGCTCAAGCGGGTAACGGGAAGGTCGTGCCATGACTCGATCCTTTCATGAAATCGAGCCTCTATTCGAGCCGGGGCGGTTCAGTGTACCGCTTCGTGTATTTGCTTCCCACCTGGCGCTACTTCCTCTGGAACCTCAGGTCCCAGTCTCCAGGTGTCCACGATCAAGGGGAAGGTTCACGGTTCCGCACAAGCCTCACCGACTGACCAGAACTACCACCCAGTACAACTGAACAACACCAGGCCGCAATCAAGATCAATAAGCACATCATCAGCTACGCCATACCGGTCGCGGGCGGCATCGCCGCGAACCTGATCGCCGAAGCGCTCGGCACGCCGAACCAGCCCGGCGAGCGGGCGAACGTGACGGCGTTCGTGGTCCGCCGGCTCATCTCGCGCCGTCTGCTGACCGAGCTCAGCGGCAACCCGAAGGATCGCTGATCAACCCCGCCCAGGCCGCATAGACGTGTTCAAAATTCGGGGTCAAGGCCCATCACCGATCGACGGCCGGTCTGGGTGGACTATCCGCACAAAGAGCTGATCACGCGGCTCTTGGCGGACACCTGCGAGATCTGTGGAGCCACGGGCGATGTCCAGGTGCATCACATCCGTGCTCTCGCCGACCTCGCACATGCCGGATGGCCGCCGTCCGACTGGACGCGAGTCATGCTGGATAGGCGCCGCAAGACCGTCGTGGCCTGCGACGCCTGCCATGACCGCATCCATCAGGCACAGGCAGCCAGATCATTCACGCCGTGATCACGGGAGAGCCGGATGACCGAGAAATCGTCATGTCCGGTTCGGCGGGAGGCCGCGCGGAACAGGACCTGCCACGGCAGACACCTCGCCGCGCGGCCGACCCAACTGGATGGATCATGATGCATCGCCGCCTCGCCCGCGACTATGAGACCAAACCGGCGCACTCCGAGAGTGTGATCCGCCTCGCGATGATCTCCAATCTCGCGAAACGAGCAACGGGCGAAACGCTCATAACTTGGCACAACCCATGACCTATCAGGTCTTCAACCGGAACGACCTCTGAGCGTTCTGAGCTGGGTTCGATACCGCTGCCGCCGTAGCCCCAGGCTAGTGTCTGGGGTATCTCGATTCCTTGGAGCATCCGTGCGAAACGATGGAAGGGCTCGTGGGGACCGACACTCGACGCGTGATTCCGGGCCGGCGGTGGTGAGCCGAGAAGCCGAGACCGCGGACATCATCCGGAGAGTGGGCACGGACAGGTCCCACAGCGACGTTTTGATCGTCACGGGTGAACCCGGTGCCGGGAAGAGCACGCTGCTCGACCTCGCGGCCGATCGCTCACGGGCCACGGGCGGCCGAGTGCTGCGGGCGGTGGGAAGCGGATCCGAGGCGCACCTCGGATTCGCCGGTCTTCATCAGTTGTTGCGCCCGGCACTCGCTGAAACACAGGGACTGCCGTCGCGGCAGCGCTCCGCGCTCCGCGCCGTCCTGGGGCTCGAAGAGTGTGCGGAGACTCCCGACGCGATGCTCGTCGGTCTGGCGGTCCTGACCTTGTTGTCGGACCTGGCGGAAACCGCCCCGCTGCTGGTGGTGGTCGACGACGCCCAGTGGATCGACCGCGCGTCGCTGGACGTTCTCGCGTTCGTGGCGCGACGCATGGACAGCGAGCCTGTCACACTGCTGGTCGGAGTCCGCAGCGCGGCCGCCCTGCCTGGGTTCGACAAGGGTTACGAGCGCCTCGAACTCGGCCCGTTGGACGCTGAGGCGGCCAACCTACTGCTGGACCGGCAACCCACGCCGCCCACCGGCCGAGCCCGGGTGCGGATCCTCCAGGAGGCGGCCGGCAACCCGCTGGCCCTGGTGGAACTGGCACACGCCACCGCAACCCGGCACCCCGAGGGCATGGGTGTGCAGGGCCCGCTGCCGGTCACCGAACGACTGGAGCGGATCTTCGCGGGGCACACGGCGGACCTGCCGGAACCGACCCGCCGCATCCTGCTGCTGCTCGCGGCCGCCGATGCGGCGGACGCTCCGGCAGCGGCCGTGGGACTTCCCGAGGCGGACGACGGGGCATGGGTACCCGCGGACCGGGCCGGTCTTGTACGCCAGGACGGATCCCGGATCTCCTTCCGTCACCCGCTCATCCGCTCCGCCGTCTACCATGCCGCGTCGTTCGAGGAACGCCGCCAGGCCCACCTCGCTCTCGCGGAGTTGCTGCGCGAGGAGCCCGACCGCCGCGCCTGGCACCTCGCCGCCGCGACCGTACGCCCCGACCAGGACGTGTCGGCCGCACTGCAGCAGACGGCCGAGCGGGCCCGGCGCCGGGGTGGCTTCGCGGCCGCGGCCGCGGCCCAGGAGCGCGCCGCGGAACTCAGCCCGCGCCGCGAGGACCGGGCGCGTCTTCTGGCCGACGCCGCCACCACCGCCGTCTTCACCGGTCAACTCGGCTGGGTGGAACAACTGGCCGCCGCAGTCCGCCAGTGCACCGACGACCAGGCACTGCTGGGCAAGGCCGCGCTGGCCACCGGGCAGCTCATGTCCCTGGGCTCCCAGCACACAGTAGCCTTCGCTCTGCTCATTCGTGTTGCCGACGAGGCGACGGACACCCGGTCGCCCCTCGTTCTCGACGCGCTGGCCGCGGCGGCACTGGTCCGTTACTACTCGGGTGAGGAGTCCCAACGGCGACAGATCCAGAGCCTGCTCCCCCGCATGCCCGACGATGCCGCCGCGGCGGCGCTGCGCGCCTGGGTCCTGGCCGTCTCCGACCCCAGCAGCGCTGGAGCCTTCCTCACACCGGCCCTGCCCGGGCTCATCGCCGCGGCCAAGGGCGACGCCAGTCGCCTGACCGCGCTGGCCGTCGTCGCCTGGCTGCTCGACCAGACCACCCTCGCCGCCAGGACCTTCGACGAGGCGTTCGACCAGTGGCAGGCCCGTGGACGGCTCCCGGACGGACTGGGATGCGCGGCCGGCTGGACCCGCCTGGAGCAGGGCCGATGGGCCGAGGCCCGCTCGGTGGCGACTGCCATCGCGGCCATGGCATCGTCGGCCGGGCTCGACCATGCCGAGGCGTGCGCTCGCGCACTCGATGCCACGGTGGCCGCTCTGCTGGGCGACCCGGCCACCGCACGCCGGCTCGGCGAACGGGCCTTGGCTCTCGTCGATCCGCTGGAGAGCCGCTCCGTCGCGGTCTTCGCGCGTCGGGCCCTGGGAATGGCAGCCGTGGCCGAGGGCGACTACGACACCGCGTACACGCAGTTCCGCTCCGCGTTCACCGATGACGGCGATCCGGTCCATTACCACGTCTCCTACACCCTCCTGGCCGAACTGGCGGCGGCCGCCGTCCGCCGAGGACGACAGGAGCACGCCGCGGAGCTGCTGGAACGGTCAGCGCGACGCCTCGGGACAGGCATGTCGGCACGGGTGAGGACACTGATCGACCGGGGCCGCGCCCTGCTGGCGGAACCCGAGCACGCGGAGCCGTTCTTCCGCGCGGCGCTCAAGGAACCCGCAGGTGAGCAGTGGCCGTTCGAACGGGCTCAGACACAGCTCGACTACGGGGAATGGCTTCGGCGGCAGCGCCGTATCGCCGAGGCCCGTCCGCTGCTGAGCGCCGCCCTCGAAACCTTCCAGCGCCTGGGAGCGCGGCCGTGGAGCGAGCGGGCACAGGCAGAACTTCGTGCCGCCGGCATCGAGGCCGGCGACGTCGTACCCACCGCCTTCGCCGAACTCAGCCCCCAGCAGCAGCAGATCGTCCAGCTGGCGGCCCGTGGCCTGACGAATCGTGAGATCGGGGAAAAGCTGTTCCTCTCACCGCGCACGGTCGGGTCTCACCTCTACCGGGTGTTCCCCAAGCTCGGCATCACCGCCCGCTCACAGCTCCGCGACGTGGTCGAAGGCGTCCTGTCGGGTACTGGCGTCCAGGGCTGAGCGCGGTTTCCCCCTCGTGGCAGCGGGACGCACTCCTGGAAGCCCGCTACGGGCAGCCTGCGACCGTTCCATCGCGGTTCACGAGCCGATGTGTGCCGCACTGATCGAAGGAGGCTTCCGGCTGGACCAGCTACGCCTGGTCGTCGCCATGGTCGAGTTCCAGGCGTTCGGTCTCGCCCAGGGACTGCCGGCGCCGGCCATGTCCGACCACATCCGCAAGATCCTTCCCGCCTCCACCGCATCGGTGGACCACTCAAGCTACGACCTGGCCACCGCGACCGGGTCCTCCGTGGCCATGGTCGTCGGCGGCCTGGAAGCGAGCCGGTCCCACCCCGGTGGGCCGTGAGCACTCCGGCACCACTGCGGCCGTCACGGCGAGCGGCCACGGGCGTTCGACCGTCACATCCAGCAGACCCACTCATCGCAACGTCCGCGTCGAGCACGGCATCCCACACCTCAACCATCGGCGGGCTCTGGCCCGCCACCAGAGCCGACGCGAACCCTTCGACGAACTCGTCCCCGCTGTCGCGGGACTCGCGTCCATCCGTCGACCGTCACCGCACCCTGCCTCAGCGGGGTGGGCAACACCCCGCATGCCCCGTCGCCATGCCTCGGGCCAACCGTGCACGAACTCGTGGGGATGGTCATCCTCGCAGGTGTTGACCGCGCTGGGCATGGCCGATCCGGAGTCGGCCCACGAGGCCGCCTCGGAACGGGCGAACGACCGGGCGAACGCGCAGGGTGCGGAAACCTGAGACCTGACGAAGACGCTCCGGGTGTCGAGTGCCCCTCGACCACCTGACAGGTGTCCGTCCCAAGTCCATGCACCGCCTGGCCCTCTGAACCGTCAGCCATTGCCACGGGTACAGACCCGTCCGGCGCCGCGCGGTCGTCAACGCCGACAACGGACGCGTCGTCTCGCTTCACCGTCCAGACCACCGCCGGCCACCCCACGCTCCTTCATCTGCCATCTGCGTGCCGCGGAACCGCCGAGAGCAGTCACCTGACGCATACCGGAGGGATTCCCGCGTACCGAGACTGACGAAGCGGGCGGTGGCCGGCCAGAACCTCGAGACGCCCCTGGCGGTCGTGCACCCGCGAAAGGACCTACGGAGCACCATGGTGGCAAGGACAACGGCAGCACTGCGGAACCGCCTCGCCGCCTTTGACCCCGGGCTCACGCGTCTGACCTCCGCGACGCGCGCCGTGCTCGGCACAGCCGCGGCGCTTGCCGTGCTGGCAGCGCTGCGAGCACCCGAAACGGTGCTGGTGGTCGGCGGTTTCACCGCGATGACGACGTCATTGGCGATCAGCGACCTGCATCCGCGCAACCAGCTCATCACCCTCGGGCTGGGCGCTCCGCTCTCTCTCGCGTCCCTGGCCGCCGGAGCTGTGCTGACGCCGTACCCGACGGCAGCCAAGCTGATCTTCTTGGTGGTGATCCACCTCGCCGTTCAGGCCCGCCGGTTCGGCTCTCGAGGGCTGGGCCTGGGGGTCTTCGGGTTCATGTTCTTCCTGCTGTCTCAATTCGTCCAGGCCCGAGCGGACCAGCTTCCGCAACTCGGGGCATCGGTACTCGTGGCTTTCGGGGCTGTTACGACCGTGTGGTATTGCGTCGGCCCCGTCACGGCGGCTGGAGCTCTGGGACGGCTGCGGCACGCATTCGACGTGCGTCTGTACGACGCCCTCCGGGACACGGCCTCCGTGGTCACCACCGGGCAGGACGACGGCACCCGCAGCCGTCTGCTGCAGGAGCACCTCGACAGACTGCGCGCAGCCGCGCTGCTGATCGGGGACTTTTTCGACGAGCGCGCAGTCGACGAGGGCACCGAGGCCCCGCTGCGGCACATCGGTCGTGTGGAGGTGGCCGCGCAGCGCCTGGCCGTACTCACCCTCCGCGCGGTCCGCACGCCGGCGGCCCGCAACGATCTGGCGGAACGAAGGGCGCGGCAGCGGCTCGCGCAGCGGATCCGGGCTCTCGGGCACCGGGTCACCGCGGGAACGGCCCGTACATCCGAACCGTACGAGGAGAGGGACGAAGGCGGCCCGGCGAACCGGTCGGCCGGCTCCGCACATGTGCAGGACTGCTTCCTGGCGGTCGACGAACTCACCGCAGCCCTGCGGGTTCTCGGCCCACGCGGCCGCCCAGCGGGGTTCGGGACACCTCCGCACAAAGCCGCCCCATCAGCCTTGGGGGCGGTGCCGCGCAGGGACACGGACGCCGAAGGCCTGAAGCGCCAAGTCACCCGCCAGGCGGTCCAGGTGACAACAGCCTCGGCCCTCGCGGTCGCGGGCGGTCATCTTCTGTCTCCGCACCTGTGGTACTGGGCAGTGGTGAGCGCATGGGTCGTCTTCATCAGGACCGAGAGCACCGGCGAGGTGCTGCTGCAAAGTGCCCGGCGGCTGGCGGGCACTGTCCTCGGCGTGGTGTTCGGCTACGGCCTCGCCGCCCTGGTCGGTGGAGACGGCCCAGTCCTCCTGATCCTGCTCCTGCTGTGCATGTTCGGGATCTTCTACACCCCGTCACGGGCCTACTGGGCCGTGACGTTCTTCATCACCGGCACCCTGAGCATGCTGCTCGCGCTGCTGGACACCTTCTCGACGCACGTGCTGCTTCTGCGTGTCCAGGAGACCACGCTGGGAGTGACCTGCGGAGTCCTCGCCGCCGCCCTCGTCCTTCCCCTGACGGTCCGCCGGGCCAGTGACGAGGAGCTGGTCGGTTTCCTGCGCGTCCTCGACCGCCTCCTTCAGGTCATCGCGTCAGGAAGCACGGACGCGGAATCCGCGGCGAGCCGGGTCCGCGCGGCACACGACCTCGACCAGGCACTGGAGTCCTTCCGCAAGGCGTCCCTGCCTCTGACCCATCCGCTCAATCCGCAGCGCGGCCGACGGCACCACACCCGCCACCTGCTGGAACTCCTTGAGGCCGGCGCGTACCACGCACGTGGCCTGGCCGCCACGGCCGAGCGTCTCCCAGCGGGCAATGCTTCGGAATGCGCCTCCCGCCTCACCGCCGCGGCCGACCGCGCGCACGAGACCGTCGCCCACCTGATCCGCGTCACCGGCCATCGCCCGGGATTCTCCTCGCACACGGCACGCCCCAGAGTCGTCAGGGCACTGTCCCTGCTCTCGGAGGAGCCGCCCGTAAGCCGCAACCGGCCGTCGCTGGAGTGTCGCCTGCAGCAGCACATCAGTCGCCTCGACGCGACCTTGACCGCGCTGGTGCGAGCTGCGGACCCGCTCGTCCCGGACCCCGGCCGCACCACCAGGGTCCCGCCCGAGAGCGTTGACATCCCGTCGCCGCACGGGCCGGCCCCGGCTGTCGCGGTGCGCTGCGTCGCTCTCGAGGACCAATGCAACGCCCGAGCCGTCTGACACCCGCCAGAACGCGTCACGGGGTGACCGCGGACCCGTGCATTTTGCTGATGTGCAGGCATCAAAGCCGTCGGCGTGAAAGGCAGGGATAGTCACCGCACACGACACGGCCGACAAGCGGGCATACGGATCCGGCTGCCGGCTCGTCGACGCGGCGGCGAGGTGGCGAGGTGGCGAGGTGTCCACGAACTCGCGAGCTCATCCGTCAGACATCCGGGAACGGAACTGGAAACGGGGAGCCGCCTCGCCCTCTCACCTGGCCTGGCCTGGCCTGGAAGAGGAAAAGTGCCTGTTCAGAGCCGTACGCACTGGTGCAGTCACGTGACGGATACCGCGCCGCTGAAGTCGCTCGTACGGTTGGGTAAACCCTACGGACTCCAAGGAAATCACGTGGAACAGATCACGCTCGGCAACGTCTCCATCACCCGCGTCTGGGAATATTTCGGGTCCGTCGAAATGGAGCCCCACGCCTTCTTCCCGGAAAGCTCGCAGGAAGTCTGGAAGGGCGGCGTCCACTGGCTGGCCCCCCATTTCCTGGACTCCGAGACCAACATCGTGAATTCCGCGATCCAGACCTGGCTGCTGCGCAGCGGAGGCAAGACCATCCTCGTCGACACCGGTGTGGGCAACCACAAGGAGCGCCCGTACGCGCCGGTCTGGAGCCACCTGGAGACGGACTTCCTGGCCAACCTCGCTCGGGCAGGTGTCCAGCCCGAGGACGTGGACATCGTGATCAACACGCATCTGCACATCGATCACGTCGGCTGGAACACGTACCTGGACGGGCGGAGTTGGGTTCCCACCTTTCCCAACGCCACCTATCTGATGCCGAAGGACGACTTCGACTTCTGGAACCCGGCGAACGGCCACGAGCCGCTGCCCGGCCGCGGCAACCAGAACGTCTTCGAGGACAGCGTGGACCCGGTGCACCGGGCCGGCCAGACTCTGCTGTGGGAGAACAGCCATCAGATCGACGCCGACCTGCGCCTGGACGCGGCTCCCGGACACACCCCCGGCTCCTCCGTGCTGACTCTCAGCTCCGGGACGGACCGCGCGGTGTTCGTCGGTGACCTGCTGCACAACCCGGTGCAGATCGTCGAGCCGGACGCCAACAGCTGCTTCTGCGAGGACCCCGCGGGCGCCCGCGCCACCCGCCGCAAGGTGCTGGGCTGGGCGGCCGACCACAACGCGCTCCTGATCCCCGCGCACCTGGGTGGTCACGGTGCCGCCGAAATCGCGCGCAACGGCAACACGTTCGACATCAAGGGCTGGGCGCCCTTCGCCCCGTACTCCGAGCAGGGCTGACGCCCAGGAAAGGCCTAGCTGTGAGCCACGAACCCGAGCCCGTCGTCACCACCGCACAGGGAGCCGTCCGCGGTCTCCGTCAGGACAACGGCACCGCCACCTTCCTCAACATCCCCTACGCCGCTCCTCCGATGGGCGCCGGCCGGTTCGCCCCTCCGCAGCCACACGAGCCCTGGGACGGCGTACGGGACGCCACCGTGCCCGGCCCCAACGCCCCGCAGTCCGAGCGGAAGCTCGGCGGCATCGACATGGCCCCCTACTTCGGTGCCGGCTGGAGCCGTGGTGAGGACTACCTCACCGTCAGCGTCTTCCAGCCCGCCACCGCGGACAGCGGCCTGCCCGTGATGGTGTTCGTCCACGGCGGCGGGTTCGTCGCCGGATCGACGCGGTCCGCGCTGTACGACGGTTCCGCCTTCGCCCGCGACGGCGTCGTCCTGGTCACACTCAACTACCGGCTGGGCATCGCCGGGTTCCTCGACATCCCCGGGGCGCCAGCCAACCGCGGCCTGCTCGATGTGGTCGCGGCGCTGCGCTGGGTGCGGGAGAACATCGCGGCCTTCGGCGGTGACCCGGACGCCGTCACCCTCTTCGGCCAGTCGGCCGGGGCGACCGTCGTCGGGGGCGTCCTCGCCACCCCTGCGGCCGCGGGCCTGTTCCGCCGGGCGATCGTGCAGAGCGGCAGCGGTCTGGGGGCGTTCACCTCCGAGCAAGCCGCCCGTGTCACCAGGGCCGCGGCCGAGGAACTGGGCATCGGGCCGCACACCGACGCCTTCGCGGACATCTCCGACGAGCGCCTGGTGGAGGCCGCCTACCGGCTCGCGGGCATCGACCTGCAGACCGAGACACACCACGATCCGCTGATCGGCCTCAGCCCCTTCAGCCTGGTGCTCGACACACAGCCCGCCGTCTCCGTCGGCGCCGGCCTGAGCTCTGATGTCGACCTACTTGTCGGGACCAACACCGAGGAGGGAAACCTCTACCTGGTCCCGGTGGACAAGTACGCCACCTCGACCGCCGACGATGTCGACGATACGGCGGCGCGCTCGCACCCGAGGCCCGCGCGGCTCGTGGAGACGTACCGCACCACCCGCCCCGAGGCGTCCTTCGGGGAACTGCGGTCGGCCGTCATGGGCGACGCGCTGTTCGGAGCGGGCAGCTGGGCCCTGGTCGGCGCACATGCCGCCCACCCCCAGTCCGCCACGTACAGCTACGAGTTCGCCTGGCGGTCCCAGGCCCTGAGCGGGGACCTCGGCGCCACCCACACGATGGAACTCCCCTTCGTCTTCGACATCGCCGAACTCCCGCAGCTGGCGGGTGAGGGCGCCCTGCTCGGCCCCGACAAGCTCCCCGGGAGCCTCGCCACCCGCACGCACGAGGCCTGGATCCGCTTCGCCAGGACCGGCAACCCCGGCTGGGACCAGTACGACACCACACGCCGAACCACGATGCGCATCGACGCCGAGTGGACCCAGGTCGACGACCCCCGCAGCCAGGAACGACAGGCCTGGGCCTGACCCCGTCGCACAGATCGCTCTGTGCGCCCTTCCGTCAAGGACACACCATGAAAACCGTCATCACCACCGAGAACGCACCCACTCCGGCGGCCCCGCTCTCCCAGGGCATCCGCAAGGGCCCGATCCTTCAGGTCTCCGGGCAACTCCCGCTCGACCCGGCCACCGGCGCGGTCGTCGGCACCACGGTCGCCGAGCAGACCACCCAGACCCTGCGCAACGTCACCGCCGTACTCAAGGCGGCCGGCGCCGGACCGAAGGACGTCGTGATGCTCCGCGCCTACCTCACCGACCCCGCCCACCTGCCCGAGCTGAACGAGGCATACGCGGCGGCTGTCGGCGAACCGTTCCCCGCCCGCACCACCGTCTACATGCAGCTCCCTCCGGGACTGCTCGTGGAGATCGACGCCCTGGCAGTCCTGGACGACTGACTCGGCTACAGGGCAAGGCCGGTCCGGCACGGCCCCGGGGCCGTGCCGGACCGGCCTCCATCCCTGAAAGAAGAGGGGGACACGATGGATGACCGCCTGTCGGGAGCGTGCGTCAACCTGAGGGTCGCACCGGTGAAGCTGCTGGACGCCTTGTGCTCCCTGTCGGGGCGCCCTGCACCGCCCTCCGGTCCTCATCCGGCACGGCGCGTCTACGGGCGCGTACTTCACGCAGCGACCTCGCTGCCGCTGGGCGCGCTGCAACCGGGTGACGTGAGCGCGGCCACCGAGGTGCGCGCCGGCCTCCTGAACGCCCACGTCCCGCCCCTGTCGGACGCGGTCGCCCGTTGCGTCCAGCACACGGTCGACGACCTGGGGCCCGCCGACCTGTGGACGCTGGCACGCTGTACCGCCGTGACCCGCGACGACCTGGCCTGGGGCGCCACCGCGTCGCTGGCGCGAGTACGCCTCGAACAGCCGGACTCTCTGGACGACATCGCCGCGCAGGTCATCGTGGACGAAATCGCTGAACGGACCCCATGCCGGTGGGGCCGTCTCCACTGCGACACGGCTCGTGCCGCGCTGTACCGGACTATGGCCGACTTCGCCGATGTCCTCCTGGAAGTGTCGGAGTCCTCCCCGACGCCCCTGGCCTGGAGCACCGACGACGACGTGAGGCGTTCCTCTGCCGTGATCGGCGGAGTGGTCCACGACGTACTGGTCCAGAACACGCAGAACCCGCCCTCCTCCCAACAGCCCGTCTGGCACCACCCCTCACCCCCTGCCGCACACACTGCCTGGCAGTGGCGTATCACGAACGGACCGACCGGCCGCGCTTCCCACGGGTGCGGGCCCTTCCCTTCCGCGCTCGCGGCACGGCACGCCGCCGAGTGCGCGATCACGGCCCTCGCCGCCGGGAGATGCAGCCTCTGAGCGGCGTCGGCAGGTGAATCCGTGCCGATCCCGGACCACCCCACACCGCGCCCCCAGGGCTGCCGAAGCAGGGATCTGCGCGCTGCGGCACGAGCGAGCACGATCGCCCCGGCCTTGGACTTAACCGCCTCCGCAGTGCACCGCGTCCTGCCCCGCCACGACCTGAACCGGCTGCGCTGGATGGACCGGCCCGGTGGAACGCCTGGATCGCACCCTGCTCGACGTACGCCCGTACGCCAGCAACGCTGAACCCACCGAAGCCCTGGCGGATTTCCCGCACACCTACAACTGTCGCCGGTGCCACACCGCACTCGATGGCCGACCGCCCGTCAGCAGCGTCAACACGCCTGCGGGTCGATACGCCTGGTCCTCCTCGCCGGAGAGCTCGAGCAGGGGCCCACCCCCCTGGCGGACCGAGCGGCCGTATGCAGGGATGAGTCCGGACGTGGAGAACGGGGCGTCCTCGCAGAGCGCACCCGGATCCGCTCCGGCAGGCGTACGCCGACAGCCGGGCCGTGAGGACGCCGCCGGAGGAATCGCCCGCGACGACGACGGTCGCGGCACCACCAGGGTCATGAACCGGACCAGGTCGTTGCCGAACGTGTCGAGACCGCGCTGCCGTTCGCACAGGAGCCGCACCGGGTCACCGGCCAGCACATCCTCCGCGCCGTGCGCGACGGCGACGAGGCCGTTCTCGTCGAGCGCCTGTCCGCACGGCACTCGGCAGAGGTAGCACACCGGGTCGGCGGTCGCCTCCTTCTCACCGGAGCGGCAACGGCATCGCCCTGCCGACACACGCCCCCGAGCGGGTGCGGAGAAGGCGCCGCGGCCCTGAGTCGGCGCGGCGCTCCTGCGCTGGCTCAGGGCCGCCGTCCGCACGGAGGGCGTCTACGCCATGACGGTGCCCCACTCCCGGCGTTCCGGGCAGCCCACCACCCTGTCGACCGTCGCCGCCCCGAGCCTGGACCCTCGCGGTGATGCGCTGGGCGCGCTGTCCCTGGTCGCCCTCGACGAGGGCGGAATTCGGGCCGCCGCCGCTCGGACGGCGCTGCGGCGACGGGCCTGTCGATCCCCCGGGCCGTTGGGGCGGTGAACCGTGACTCGGTCGAGCGGCAGACCGGAGCCCACGGCGCCGGGTCCCGATCTCACGCGCCTGACAACGGCCCGTGAAGCCGTCAGGGGCTCAGGAATCGACGAACTTGTCCGCCAGACCCCGTTCCAGGTAGTCCTCCGGCAGATCCTGGATGACGAGTTCGGCTTCGGTGCGCTCGGTGTGCAGCCGCCAGTAGGCGTCGGCCATCGTCTGCGGCTGGGAGTCGTGGCCGCCTTGGCCGATGAAGGCGGCGATCGCCACGTGCGCGGCGTAGACGCCGGTGCCGGAGAGCGCCGCGTGCAGGTTGAGGATCCAGTTGCGCAGCCCGCCGGTGGCGATCTGGACGTTCGCCACGTGCGGGGCGATCACCGGCCCCGACCCCGCCCCGCTGCTGACCAGGATCGTCCCCGTGCCGCGCTCCAGCATGCCGGGCAGGACGTGCTGCACCGCCGCGACACCGCCGAGCAGGTAGAGATCCAGCTGGGACAGAGCCGAGTCGACGGTGACCTTCGTGGCTTCGACCAGCGGCGCCCGGCGAAGATCGGCCAGGGACGGCGCGGGCGAGTACTCGAGTACGTCGATCGGTCCCAGGCGCTCCTCGGCGGCGGCGAGCGCCGCGTGCAGAGCGGGACGGTCGGTCACGTCGGCGGGGAACACCTCGGCCCGCACGCCCCTGTCGGACAGGTCGTCGGCCACCGCCTGCAGCGTCGTACGGTTGCGGGCGATCAGGGCCACGTCGACCCCCTCGGCGGCGAACCGCCGGCCGATCGCGCGTCCCAGTTGCGGGCCTGCGCCCACGATCGCGAGCGTGCTCAATTCGCCACCTCGTTACCCTCGTATCGACATTCCGGACTGCGGATGTCGGATCTTCGATGCATGCCGGAACAACGGTAGGAAGCGCGAGGTCCCGGCGCCTCGGACCGGTGCGTCAGCTCGAACAGGAGATTCGCGACAACGATGAGCGGCACTTTCTCAGCAGACGTGAGCGGCGCGAACGCCTTCAGCGACTTCACACACGAGTGGCGAAGCCGGATGGGCGAGACCTTCGCTCTGGCGCCCTTCCGCCGGGCGACCATGTCCGGCTTCTCGGCGCGGTCCCGCGGGTTCCGAGTGCGGGACATGATGTTCAACCGCTTCGAGACCGCGGCCGCCCTGCGAACGGCGGGCCGACGGGTCGGGGCCGACGATCACGTACGTCTGTGGATCGTCCACCGGGGGTCCTGGCGGTTCGAGGAACCGGGAGGAGCCGAGCACACGGCACCGGCCGGCCGCCTACTGGTACAGACCGGAAGGCTGTCCCACTTCTCCGCGGCGCCACACACCCTCGTGCAGGTACTCGTCCTGCCCGCCGCAGAGGTGCGCCCCGCACGGGGCGGTCCGGCCTCCGGTCCGGCCGACACCGCCGAGGTGCGGCTGTTGACGGCGCACGCCTCCATGGTGGGCCGGATGCTGGACCGTCTCGGGCCGGCCGGCGCCGACGCCGCCCGCAGCACCCTGGCCGAGTTGGCCCGGGCCGCCGCCGGAGGCGGCCTGGACGACGTGGAGCCCCTGTTGTCGCCGGCCCTGGCCCAAGCCGCGCGGGACCTGGCCGACCGTAGGCTCACCGACCCCGACCTGTCCCCCTCGGCTCTCGCCCGGGAGCTGAACGTCTCTCCACGTACCCTCCAACGGGCCTTCGCCAGGGAAGGCCGACCGCTGAGCACCTACATCCGGCGCCGCCGCCTCGAGGAGGCATGCCGCGAGCTCGTCGCATCGCACGGGCGCGGGACCGTCACGGAGATAGCCGCCCGCTGGCAGTTCGCCGACAGCGGCCACTTCGCCCGCGCCTTCCGCAAGTACTACGGCCGGACCCCGACCGACTACGCCGCGACCGCGACCGCTGCCCGTGAGACGGATGCCACATAGCTGTGCGGGGCCGGTGCCGCCACCCGTCCACGGCGGGGACGCCAGGGTCAGCCGGGGCCACCACCAGCAGACAGCGCTGCGGCGACGACGGCTCCGCCGCGGGTGGTGTCGCGGTCGGGGGTGTGGTGGCGGGTGAGGACGCGGGTGCACAGGTCGAGGGCTTCGCCCGGGTTGAACACGTCGAGGCGGACGGCGGCGACGTCGTGCCAGCCGGTGGCACGGCGTGTGGTGACCAGAACCAGGCCCGCCCGGCAGGCGGTCCAGGAGCGGGCGGATGCGGCCGGGTGTCGACAATCTTTGCCGGATACCGAGGGTGAAGGAACCGGGTAAGTCGATCAAAGCGGTTGGGGCAGAAGTGCCAGGCCGGTCTCGCAGAGGTGTGCATCTCCTGGTGCGTGGCGTGGTCCGCCGGCCCGCGACGAGTACGCTGATCGTTCGTGATCGGACCGGGGAGGCCGGCGTGGACTATGGCGACAAGCTCTTCTGGCTCGCGGTTGTGATTCAACGCAAGTACGCGCAGATCTCTGCCGAATTCGACCTGACCCCCGCGCAGGCCACGCTGCTCTGCGCAGTCAGGAACGAGCCGCGGCAGATGGCTGACCTCGCCGCGTCGTTGGGTATGACCAAGAACGCACTGAGCCAGCTGGTCGATCGCACCGCGCGACGCGAGTTGGTCGGCCGGGCAAGCTCGGCGCAGGACCGACGAGTCGTCATGCTCAGTGCGACGCCCACGGGGAAGGAGCTCGCCGAGGCCTTCTACGCCGAGATCGCCAAGCGACTGCCCGAGATCGCGGGGAACCTCGACGCCGACGACCAGCGCGACTTCGAGCGCGTGGCCACCGCCATCGTGGACACCTCGGACCTCTCTTCGCCCGCCTCGAACCAACCCAGCACACCGTGAGGCCCCGCCACACCCGCACCTTGACGAGGTTCATGGCGTGAACTAGTTTAGTTCACGCCATGAACTACTGAGGGGTGGCAGTGATGAGCACGCAGATGGCCGGCACGATCGCAGTCTTCGGCGCGACGGGGCAACAGGGTGGGGCGGTGGTCGACGCGCTGCTGGACCGCAAAGCGCGGGTACGGGCTCTGGTCCGCAACCCGCAGTCCGGCCGGGCTCAGGCGCTGGCCGCCCGCGGGGTCGAGCTGGCGGCCGTCCGGGCCGACGATCCGGCGTCGCTGGCCGTCTCGCTGGCGGCGGTCGAGGGGTTCTACTTCATGACCCCGGAGGCGAACAGCCTCGAAGAGGTCGAGGCGGAGATCCGCATCGGTTCCGCGCTCGTCGACGCGGCGGTCGAGGCGGGCGTCCCGCACGTCGTGTTCAACTCGGTCTTCGGGGCGGACCGCGAGTCGGGTGTGCCGCACCACGACTCGAAGCACTGGATCGAGGAGCACATGAAGAAGTCCGGCCTGAGGGCCGCGATGGTTCGCGCGACCGCCTTCATGGAGAACTTCGCGAGCGTGATGGCGCCGAGCCTGGAGCATGGGGAGATCGTGCTGAGGTTGCCGCTGCCTGAGGACGTCGCCCTGAAGATGATCTCGGTCAGGGACATCGGCCGGGTCGCCGCCGCGCTCCTGCTCGACACCGCGGAGGCGCCCGGCGGAGTCGTCGACATGGTCGGCGACGAGCTGACGGGCCCCCAGATCGCCGCAGCGTTCGGCGCGCGCGCCGGGCTCCCTGCGCGGTACGAGGTCCTCCCGTTGAGCGTGCTTCCCAACGACCTCGACAAGGCGATGTTCCGCCAGTTCGCGATGGCGGCGGAATACCCTTCGGACCTCGCGGTGGTGCGCTCGATCGAGCCGGCCACCCTGGACCTGGTCGAGTGGATCCGAGCCACCGGCTGGACCACGCCCACAGACGTGGCTGGTTCCTGAGCCTCCGGCGGCGATGAACGCCCCGCGATCGGGCCACAGTCCCGGCGCTCCAGGCACGGTAACGCATCCGGCAAGGGTTGAAGCAGTCCCGAAACTCCGGGGCGTGCCCGAGACCGGCACCGGCACTGGCACGGGCACCGAGCGCGTCATCCAGGATCTACCGGACGCCCACCTGGCACGGGGTTCGGCGGACAAGTTCGTCGAGCCCTGCACCGTCGCCTGCACGGCCGAGCCAGGCGGAGGGCGGGGTGTCGTACCGGTCGGCCACGTCGGCGGTCGTACTCGGGTTTGGGTGGCGCTCGGGTCCACGGTCGGGTGATGTCCACGAGTTGTGTGAGCGCCGGGGTACGGGCCAGGACAGCATCGGGGTGTCCCCGGTGAAAGGCTGTGAACTCGGCCGGGCAGGAACCATGCGAGCCGCTGCCGCAGCGGCTGCCGGCGCTGGATCCGTGCAAGGCGGTGATCGACGGGATCCCGCGGGCGCGAGCCTGGGCGTGCCGTACAAGCAGCGGCGCACGGTCACCCAGACCTTCCACCGGCTGGTCGAGGAACGTGGCACCGACAGGGGTTGCGCAGGCGTTCGTGGAATGGTCGGTGTGGCTGTTGCGTGAACGGAGTCCTCAGAGGGTTGTGGGGCGTGTGAGGGGGAGGCGTCAGGCGGACAGTTTCGTGTCAATGACGAAGCTGATTTCGATGACCTGGCCTGGCAAGGTCAGTTCAGAGATGCCCAGGACCGTGCTGGCCGGGCGGTGGTCGCCGAAGTACCCCAGGTTGCCCTCCGCCGTCACCGCGACGTTCTGCCGCAGGTTCACCACGTACAAGGTCTGCGAGACGACCTGGTTGCGGGTGGCGCCGTAGTGGTCCAGGACCTTGTCCATGTTGGCGTAGGTCTGCTTCTGCTGGGCGGCGAAGTCGCCCGCGTGCAGGAACTCGCCTGCCGCATCGAGCGAGAGCTGTCCAGAGACGTGGATCAGTTCGCCGGACTTGATCGCCTGCGAGTAGCCGAAGTCGCTCTCGGCCGGCACGCCGAAGTGGAAGACATCAATGGTGGCCACGGTGATCGCCCTTCCGTTCTGCTCTCTTGTAGTTACTCGAGAACTATAGGAGAGTGAGGGATGACCTGGAAGAACGCACTTTTCGGTGACTAAGGAACCTGATGGTGACCAAGCAACTGCTCAAGGTCCTGCCCGAGGACGCCGACCTGCGGCGCGCAGACTCACTGGCGCGGGAAATCTTCTCGGACGTCGCCAACAAGTGGGCCCTCCTGATCATCGAGGCACTCGGCGAGCGCACCCTGCGCTTCAGTGAGTTGCGAAACGAGGTCGAAGGCGTCAGCCACAAGATGCTCACCCAGAACCTGCGCATGCTGGAGCGCAACGGCCTGGTCGACCGGAAGGTGTATCCCACCGTGCCGCCGCGGGTCGAATACACCCTCACCGAGCCGGGCCGGGCCCTGCGCACCGCGGTCGACGTCATATGCGGCTGGACCCACCAGCACCTCGGTCACATCGAGAGTGCGCGCGGCCGTTTCGACGCCTGACGGGCCGGCAGCGACACCCTCGCGCATCACGCGCGTGCCTGACCGGCCTCACGGTGGCGGCCACCGACGCGGCCCGCGCTTCGCCTGGCCGGACTACCGAGCCATCCTGTGCCACAGGTTCACGAACGGACATCCCGCAGGCGGCGGACCGTCCCGTGGACTTGCTGCTATTTCCCGTGAACATCCACGAGCCTCAAGATCACCCATTGCCGCTGAAACCGGTGGACAAGCGCTGCTGTCCGAAGCGAACGAAGCCAGAAGGGAGGGCGGCTGGGGTGATCGGCGCCCTTCGATTCGTGCTGCTCCGGGTCGGCGGAGGACGCGCCAGGACTTGAGGCGTGCGATGCCGGCTCGGCCGGGGACCGCGCTCCGGACGGCGCGCGGTTGACGGCTTGCCGGGTGAGCGTGGGTTCGCCTCCCACAGGCCCCCGGCCGGTGTGGTCACCCCTGCGCCGGCACCGATGGAGGCGCGATCGGCGAGGACCGGTACTCCTGGGCACTCGCAGATCCTGATGATTCGAGTGGGCGCGGGCCGCGGTCAGGACGTGGCAGTGCCCCGGCGTGGTCGGAGACAGCCGCAGCGCCTTGCCCTGGAGGTCGCGTGATCGCCTGCTCGTTCGTCCTGTGCGTGGCGGTGCTTGGCGGGTGTTCGCGCCTTGGCAAGGGGTCACGCTTGCGCAGGAACACCAGAGCGGCCTGGGCGTGCTGGTGAGGCGGGAGCCTGCGCTTGTGCGTTGCGGCCGGAGTCGCTGTCACCCGACCGTTGCCCCCACTGGAGGCAATGCCATTCGCACCGTTTCGCGGAGGGAATGGTGGCGTACCCCATGATCCCGCTTGCTGTGTGCGGCGTGCTCCGTGCAATGTATTATCATAACCATTGTTATGTGAATGATGGGAGTTGCCATGTCGTCCCTGCCGTGAGGTGACGGCGCTCGTCGGGAGCGCTGGAGTTGTGGCACGGGGAGGAGTTCGCCGCTCACATGGACCGGGCCCGCGAGCACATCCGGCCGTGGACCGGGCCCCGATTCGTGACCGATGACGTGGCGGGGGCTCGGGCCACGGTGAGGCAGTCCGGCGAGTGGCATGCCGCCTGACGGTGCCGTTCCGTCAACGTACGCAGTTCGATGGCGGTCAAGCGGCTCGGCGTGACGTCGGAGGGCGTGCGGCGCGAGGCCATGGCCCTACGAAGGCCGGCGCCAGGACACCCGGATCCAGCTCTGGGCGCTCCTCGCAACCGAGCGGCAGAGCAGCGACGGATGACCGCCTGGGCCACCCCATCACCGCTGCCGCGCCCCAGGCGCGGTGGCGAGCGACAAGGAGGGAGGAGATTTCATGCTTACTCTCAATCACCTCATCAAGAGGAGACCGGATCTACGGCTTCGCTGGACGCATCCCGCACACCCGAGCGTCTACGGCGAGACCCAGTCGCCGAGGTCACCGCACTCGTTCCCGCCGGGCAAACCGGGCACACCGTCAGATCGCACAACCTCCCGGTGTCAGGCGGGGGACTGGCACCGGTGACATGGGAACGCCTGCCTGAGGAGCGTGAGGTCAGGGCCCTGTGCGGCCTCATCGCAGATCTTCGCCTCCACAACGCGGCAGCGCTGGTTCTACGCACACCTGAACGCTCGGTCACCACGCATCCTCGGGTTCAGGCCAAAACGAACGAGCTGAAGTTCCCGGTCTTGACGACGGGCGCAGACGCGGAATGGGTCGGTGTCAACCACTACATCCAGCAGCAGCGAGCCCTCGGCGCGGAGCGTCACGTCGAGCGACTCGAGAATCTGCTGGATCGCATACCGGTCCGAGTCGACAACTCGCGTACGGCGCAGGACATCATCAGTTGGCTGTCTTTGGCCCTGGATGTGGACGTGACCCTTGAGTCCCGCGCCCGCCTTGCAGCGGGATCTCGCGTAGGGATCGCGACGGTCTGCCGGTACATACGAGAGGCCGTCGACCTTCTGGCCGCTCGGGCGCCCATGCTGGAACAGGCCATGAGGATCGTGCGGGACAAGGCGTACGTGAACCTTGACGGCACCGCGCTGCCGATCGACCGCATCGCTGCCGCCCAGCCGTACCACTCGGGCAGGAAGAAGCACCACGGGATGAACGCGCAGGTCCTCGCGGATCCAGCCGGCCCCCCAGGTCCTGGCGGCTCCTGCGGAAGCTCCGTTGCAGCACCACCCGGATCACAGCCGTCGTCCGTGCCGTCATCGCCTCGAACTCGCCACCTGATCAAGATGGAAAGGGCTCACTGTGGATCACGCAACCGGTTTGCAGTCCACCGCGGCCGTGGGCCATGTCGAGGGCGTCGACGACGAGGCCGACGCGGTGGTGGCGCGGCCGTCGAGTAGCCGACGATCTCGCGGGTGGCCGGGTCCAACCAGCAGGCGAAGTGGAGCCGGCCCTCGGCTGTCGGCAGCGCGGTGATGTCGCCGACCAGCTTCGTGCCGGGCGCTTCGGCGTAGAAGTCGCGGCTGATCAGGGCCGGGGCCGACTCGCCTTCTTGTCCGGTCGCGTCAGCGAACGGCGCTTGCGGCGGGTGACGCCCTGAATGTCGTGTTCACATGAGGCGGGCGATTCGTTTGCGGTTCACCGTCCGGCCCGGACGCCGCAGTTCGGCATGGGCCCGCGGGACGCCGTAGCTCTGGCGCGAGGCGACGTGGCGCACGGTGATCTCGTGCACCAGGGCCTGGTCAGCTGCTCGGCGGGCAGCCCGGGCCCTCGTCGCAGCGAGCCAGTCGTAGAAGGAGGGACGGGACACCTGCAACAGGCGGCAGAGGAAAGCGACACCGTGGGTGGTCTTCTCCGCTTCGATGAACGTGTACGTCTCGTTCACCGATCGCTCTCCTTCGCGAAGAGGTCAAGGCCTTTCGCAGGACCTCGATCGTCTCGGCCTGCTCGGCGTTCTGGCGGCGCAGCCGCTTGAGCTCCTCGCGCTCGGCGGTCGTGAGCTCCCCCGGGGCACCCGCGCCCGGTCGGCCCTGGCCTGGCGGTACCAGCCGCACAGGGACTCCGAGCTGATACCCAGCTCCCGGGCGACCGTGGTGACCGTCCTGGTGCTGCTTCCTCCGGAACCTCAGGCCCCGGTCTCCAGGTGGCCAGGTGGCCAGGTGGCCAGGTGGCCACGATCAAGGGGACGGCTCGCCCGCACGGTTGTCCCCGCGCCATCACTCACCCCGATCGGGGCGATGCGACGCGGCGGTCTGAGTACACGTACTCATGAGGGCGGTCGCGGTCAGGCCCGACAGTGAGGGTTCGCCCTGCACATGAGGAGCAGTCCATGACCGCCACCCGCCCCACCTCCGCCCCGATACTGGACGCGGGGTTGTCTCCTCGGCGCCGTCTGCCGGCCGCCCTCGCCGTCGCGGTGACCGCGGCGCTCGTCGTGTCGAGGTTCGGCGCGGCCGATCCGACGACCTGGCTGCTGGAGACGGTATGGGTGATGGCGGGCCTGCCGCTGGCGATCCTGCTGCGCCGCCGCTTCCCGCTGAGCGGTCTGCTG